>JAHEYT010000032.1 GCA_023251455.1 Bacteroidota bacterium | reverse complement strand
ATCTGCTTCAGCGCATCGAAGCCCATGCCGGACTGGTGATTCTGGCTTCGAACATGAAAAGCAATATCGATGCAGCATTCACTCGGCGCTTCAATGCCATTATCGAATTCGAAATTCCATCGGCACAAGAACGGCTCATTCTTTGGCAGAAAAATATTCCGAAAAATGTTAAACTCGACGGCCAGATAAATCTGGAAGAAATCGCCCGCAAATACGAAATCAACGGCGCCAACATTGTTAACATTATTCATTACGCCTGCCTGAAAACCCTTGAGCGAAAATCAAACACCATCCTGTATTCCGACCTGTTGAAAGGTATAGAGAAAGAGTATGCAAAAGAAGGAAAGATGATACGGAAAGAAACGCTGAATTGAATTGGATTTAAATTTTCATAGAGTTTGGGATAACACTTTAAAACTATTATTCTTCAATATGAAAACACAAAAATCATCCGCCAAAACTGAATCTGGAACTCGTTTGATACGAAATTTTGCGCTGGTTTTTTCTCTGAGTATCCTGCTTCTGAATTTCCAACTTCAAGGACAACAGAAACAGCCAAATGCTGTAGAAATGCGTTCCAGCGCTATTCCACAGCAACCCACCAGAACCTTTCGCATTCCGGATAATCTATTTCAAATCCAATTGGTTACCGTACCTCTTTTGGTTGGAAGAACCTATAATCAGGACGAAATCGCAGCCTTGTTGAATAAAGCCGGATTAAAACTGGGTAATGCAGTTCCGGTTGAAGATAACGAAAAAATCGGTATCATTCTTAGCCAGTCGCCTGGATTAAGACAACGCGTAAGACCACAGACTTTAGTTGATATCACTTACGGGATTGAGTCAAAACCTATAGTCCCTGGAATACCTGAAAATGTGATTGTTCCGAATTATGTTGGAATGAACATTGATCAGGTATTGGGCAGATTGCCCAACGACCGGCTGACTCTTGGTTCCAACAGCGAAGTTTCATCCGAGCAGCCAGTAGGTACAGTGGTGGAACAGTTTCCCCCGCCAGATTCAAACGTAGATCCAAATACTTCGGTCGCTCTGAAATTTTCTTCCGGACCACAACAAGTTCAAACCGTAGATGTACCGCGTTTAATTGGACTTACATTACAGGATGCTGCTGAAGTATTAAAAAACAACCAGTTGTACGCAGGCTCACTGAAACAGGCTGTTTCAGATAAAAGTGCAGGCGAAGTTCTGGAACAATCTCCGCCCGAAGGAACCAGCGTCTCCATTGGTTCATCGGTTGATATTACCTATTCCGTTCAGGCTCAGGACGAATTTGTAATGGTTCCTGATGTGATTGGGCTGTATCCGGACGAAGCTCGTAAAGTTCTGTATGAAGCGGGATTACAAATTCGGGATATTTATTCGCAGAAGTCGGATGCACAAGAAGGAACCATAGTTGAGCAAACACCCCGAAGTGGCGAAGAAGTAAAAAAAGACACGCCAGTTGTGCTTGCAATCGCAAAGCATACTCAGGTACCGGGATGGATGTATTGGGCAGGTGGAATTTGTGCTGCACTTATACTTGGTGGCTACATAGGTTGGAAATCGGGAAGGGGAAATCAACAAAAGAAGACCGGAGAGAAAATAGATCCGAGATTAAAACTGATTGTCATCCACGACTCCGGAAATCAAAAAATTCATTCTGCAGACACAAGCCAGTCAATACGTGGATTACAGCTAAAAATCATTCCTGACAAGGGCGTTCAAATTCTAAAAACCAACTGACATGAAATACGAAGATGTAACAATGAATTATTTCTTTCAAAACCGTGAAATAATTACCAATCAGGTAACATCCTTTAAAACATCCGAAAAAATTACTGAACTCCGAAATTCAATAAGCAAAAAGGAACCGCTGATGGAGTGGGATTCAGTTTTAAGTCAGGTTCTGAAAAAATGTCCGGAATTGCTTGAACTTCGATTTAAAGACATCTTAATTGGAGGATGGCGAAAATACCATCAACTGGAACAGTATTTCGAACAAGGAAAAACAAATCCGGAAGTAACATTTACAGTGCCTCTTGTCAACCACACCATCGTTTCAGAACATCATCCAAAAATTGAAATCAGTTTCAATGAAATTCAACTGGGACATATTGATTTTTCGATTCTGCTAAAGCTTGAACTTTCAGGCATTATTCTGAATATCAGGGGAGGCGAAATTGAAGGAGTAAAAGCCGGAAACTTTAAGTGTAAAGGCTCTGTAGCCTGCGAAGGCGTTGTGCTTTTCGAAGATAGTTCGGAAACCTTTGAATTCTGAATCTGCGTATATGATACCCATTCCAACTTGAAGAGAAAACACTTTTGGTCTCCATCCTCAATTAATCAATCCCCTAAAATTGTATGCATGAAGCATTTGTTTATGAACTTTTGTTTTGATAAAATTGTGCTGCTTAAACTAACGTGATCGATTGAATGAAAAGTGAGGCAGAATTACCATTTTATTTAAGCTCTGAAGAACGGTATAGTGACTTTTTCAAAAAGAACTACCAGACTGCCTGCCTCATTGCTATAAAATATTTGAAGGACCACCAGCTTGCCGAAGATTTGGTTCAGGATGTATTTATTGCTCTTTGGGAGAAAAAAGGGAACTTCCAGATTCACACCAACCTCCGGAATTATTTTTTCACTGCAGTTAAGAATCACTCGATCAACCTGATACAACGCAACAAAAGCGTCACCACTTCCCTATCCGAAATATTTTTCGACCTTCCGGAAGAAGATACTGCTAATACATTTAGTCAGGAAGAATTAGCCGTGCGAGTGTATAAGGCTATTCAGGAATTACCTCAAGGCTGCCAAGCCGTTTTCAGGTTGGCCTACGAGCAAAACTATTCCTATCAGGAAATTGCCGACACCCTTCAAATTTCAAAAAATACAGTAAAAACCCAAATGGGAATCGCCTATAAACAACTTCGGTTGAAACTCAACAATCTGGTTATTACGCTCTTGAATTTATTTCAAAAAAAAGGTTGAAAAATAGGCCTTTCCTTTTCACCCTTTTCAAAAAAACCGTGTCATACTTTTATCAATGAAAAATAACGATCCACATAAGTTTGAACGAATCGCGTCAATTCTTCACCATGAAGAAATGGATGATGAGTTGAATTCGCCTGAAATTACAGTTGAAGATCAGGATTTTACAGCGGCAAAGAAGGTTTTTGACCTGAAAGAACAGGTTGCACATCTCGCAAAACTGAGTCATGAAAATGACGCATGGGAAAAGATTCAGCCAAAGATTTCGGCCAAACGCGCAATCGATTGGCAACGGATACTGAGCTATGCAGCCGTATTTTTTGCAGCTGCATTATTGAGCACGGTTTTTAACTACTACTTCCTGAATAAAACTGCTTCTACCGGAACTGAAGTTTTTGCTTCAATTAATTCGCCAAGAGGGCAAATTACCAGTCTGACTCTGTTTGACGGAACTACAGTTTGGCTAAACTCGGGTTCGACTTTGAAATACTCCAATCATTTCGGAGTTTCGAATCGGGTTGTTCAGCTCGAAGGTGAAGCTTTGTTCGAAGTTAAGAAGGATCAGAACAATCCGTTTTTTGTGGAAATGGGCGATTCGAAAATAAAAGTTCATGGAACAACTTTTAATGCCAAAAATTACCATGCTGAAAAAGAAGTCGTTTTGTTGGAGGGTAAGATTGAATTTATTGATAAAGGAGAAAATGTATTTCTTAAACCAAACGACCGCCTCATCGAGAACATACAAACGGGTAAAATAACAACGGATCAGGTGGAAGCCTCCAATTATTCATCGTGGATTGGTGGTAAAATTTATTTCGACAATGAATCATTGGAAGATTTGTCGCTGAGACTGGAGCGCTGGTACGATATCGAATTTGTATTCGAGAAACCAAACATCAAATCATACAAATTTTCTGGAGTCATCAATAAAGACAAATCGCTCGACTATTCGCTGAGAATCATTCAGTTAACAAATAAGGTGAAATTCAGGAAAGAAACAGATAAAATTATAATTACAGAATAAAAAAACCGGGATTTGCTGGACACAAAACCCGGAATTGTTAGTTAATAAAGTGCTTCACTCTGTTCAGGGAAAAAAGCACTCAGTGTTTAACCTACTAATGCAAATTTATGAAAAAAATGGTTCATCCGCCGGTTCGGAAGAGATCCGGTGTGTTTAAAATTCTATTTTTTATGCGATTAACTCTATTTTGTTTTATGCTGGCAGTGTTTGGTGTACATGCCAACTCCTATTCGCAAAATACTCGGTTTAATTTTAAGTACAAAGACACTTCAATCAAGCAGATTCTTGAAGACATCAAGAACCAGAGCGAATTTGAGTTTTTTTACAGCAACGATGATTTTAATACCAATGCGAAAGTCGATTTAAAAGTCAGCAATGCCACGGTTGAAGAAGTACTCCAAAAGCTAGTTGATCCTTCAGTACTGAAATACAGTGTAATCGACAAAACTGTTGTAATTTCGAATATAAAGTCGAAAGAATTCAATAGCAGTCAACAGGAGAAATCGATTAAGGGAGCTGTAAAAGATGATTCCGGAGCGCCTATTCCTGGTGTTTCGGTGGTGGTAAAAGGAACGACAAGAGGGTCGCTAACCGATCTGGACGGTAATTATTCGATGACCGGAGTTTCGAACGGCAATGTGCTGCTATTCTCTTTTGTTGGGATGAATACCAAAGAAGTTACTGTTGGAAACCAATCGGTTATTAACGTTATCTTAGAAGAAAGCACCATCGGGATTGAAGAAGTGGTTGCCATTGGTTATGGAGCCCAGAAAAAGAGAGATATCTCAACCTCAATTTCTTCCGTTTCTTCGGACGACCTGAAAGACAAACCTAATTCGAATTTTGCACAAGCAATTTCAGGAAAAATGGCCGGTGTACGTATCTCGAATACGAATGCGGCTCCCGGCGGAGGAACAAATATTGTGATTCGCGGGGTAAGTTCGATCTATGCCAGCAACAGTCCTTTGGTGGTTATTGATGGTTTCCCGATGAAAGACGGGTTTAATAAAAATGAAAATCCGCTCAACTCAATTAACCCAGCCGACATCGAATCGATTGAAGTACTGAAAGATGCTTCATCAAGCGCCATTTACGGAACTCAGGCAGCCAACGGGGTTATCCTGATCACCACTAAAAAAGGGAAATCAGGGAAACCAACCATCAACATGAACGCGAGTACCGGCTATCAGCAGATGATTAATAAAATTGATGTGCTAAACCGTGAAGATTTTTTGAAATACATGGACGATGCACGTGCCAACGCCTATATTATTGAAGACCCGAATTTCGGGACCAACAATACAAGTTTACCTCAATGGCAATGGACTGATCCGAACGCATTAAGAATTTCGAACTGGGCCAAATACTCGCAACATGCGTCGGCAATGGCACAGCCCGGATCGAAGCATAACCGCTGGATTACTGTTTCTGACGCAACAAAGGCAATGCCTTATGACACTGATTGGCAAGATGCTATTACTCAGGTTGGAAAAGTAAGCGATGTACAAATATCTGCCTCGGGCGGAACTGACAATGTTTCGTACATGATTTCAGGCGGATACTTCGATCAGATAGGGATTGTTCCAACCTCCGGATATAACCGTTTTTCCTTTCGTGCCAATGTTGACTTGAAAATCAACGACCATGTTAAGTTTGGTCTTTTGCTTGCACCATCAATTGAAAACATGAGCGTTTTGTCGAATACAGAAGGCGGTGCCGGTAACAATCCATTTTATAATGCTATTGCCGCTCCACCAATTTTAAATGCTGTTGATGACAAAGGAGTTCCGGTATACTGGGGTACTGTTCTTGACGGCCCTTGGGACTGGAACCTAAACTCTTTTGTTAATCCACTTCATCAGTACATGAAACAAGACAACAGGAGAACTGCAAAAAATCTTTCGACACTTTATGGCGAAATAGGTATTTTGAAAGATCTGAAATTCAGATCTGAGTTTCACACCGAATTCAGGTATTGGGAACGAAACTTCTTTTTACCAAATTCGGTACCAACCGGAGGACAAACATTCTCACGGTCGCAGGGTACCAATCAAACCAGTACCCGGTTATACTGGAACTCGCAAAATTTCCTGACTTACCAAAAAACTCTTGGAAAACATGCTGTTACTGCAATGGCAGGATATTCGGTTGAAGAATCAAGTTACCGGAGCAACTACATCGACAAATACGATTATCCGACCGACCTGATTACGACACTCAACCAGGCAACCACCGTATTAAACGCACAAGGCGATGCCAGGACCAACCGTTCAGCCGAAACTATGATCGGAAGTTTTGGCCGTGTCATGTACAATTACGCCGGAAAATATTATTTCACCGGTAGTGTTCGCCGCGACGGCTCTTCACGTTTTGGTCAGGATAACAAATGGGGTATCTTCCCGTCCATGTCGGTCGCATGGCGTGCTTCTGATGAATCGTTTTTCCTGCCATTGAAAAAATACATCAGCGACCTGAAAATCCGCGGAGGATGGGGTGTTATTGGGAATGCGGGGATAGCAAATTACCTGGCTTTAAGCACTCTAAATTCAACTTCGTACGTGTTGGGGCAAGGTTCAACTGTAGCTGCAGGATATAGCGATGGCAAAGTAGCCAACTCGAAACTGGGCTGGGAAACCACAACTGACTATAGCGTTGGGTCGGATATGCAATTGCTGAAAAGCCGTGTCACTTTAAGCATCGATTATTTCTACCGCAAAACCACCGACATGCTATTCAATATGCCTTTACCAACCATTACCGGATTTAGTTCCTATATGGCCAACATCGGTTCAATGCGCAACCGTGGATTTGAGTATTCCATCAATTCGAGAAACCTGACCGGCACATTGAAATGGACGACCGATTTTAACTTATCATATTACCGAAATCGCGTGTTGGACATTGGGAAGGACAAACGCCCGTTGATTATCGACAATTGCTATACCACCGAAGGTAAACCACTGGCTAACTTATACGGAATGGTAAACTTAGGAGCTTACCGTGACTGGGAAGATGTTAAAAATTCACCGATTTTCAATGCCACGAACCCGCTTTGGAGAAACCGTTCGATTCCAGGAACTCCAAAAGTTGCCGACGTTAATGGCGATGGAATCCTTGATGCCAGCGATAATACCGTAATTGGCTCATCCATTCCCGATTTTGTTTGGGGGATGACTAACTCATTCGAATACAAAGGTTTTGATTTATCAGTCCAGATAAACGGCGTGCAGGGTGGCGATATTAATATGCTGGAATACACCGGTATCTTCGGTCGTGGACAGGGAACAATGAACACAACTGCCGAATATTACAACAATTACTGGACTCCAACGCGTACAGATGCCAAATATCCGGCCCCATCCCGAAAAAGCTATGACGGGACTGATCTCTCCGGAACGCTTATTTACAAAGGGACTTATATCAATATCCAGAATATTTCTTTTGGATATACCTTGCCAAAACATCTGGCAAAAATGGCTAGCTTCTCAAATATCAGGGTTTATTCTACTATACAGAATGCCTTGTTCATTACTAAATTCCCAGGATATAACCCTGAGACAAACTTCAAAGGCGACCAAACAACTTCGCAAGGTATCGATAGAGGTGCATACCCATTGGGGCGTACAGTTTCTTTTGGCTTAAACATTTCATTGTAATCTGAAAAACAAATGAATCACATGAAAAAGATATTTTCAATCATTATACTGGCATTCACCTTATTTGCCTGTTCAGAAGAATTCCTGAACAAACAGCCCGAAGATGTATTGTCGACTGGATCGTATTACAACAATCCGACCGAAATCAAAACCGGACTTATAGCTTGTTACAAAAACCTGCAGAATATTTACAACCAGAACGATTTTCCCCTGATCATCGAACTGATGTCGGATGATGGAAAAGATTTTGGATGGAGCAGTGTTTGGCATGTTTTCCAGAAAACCAATGCCAACTCTCAGAGCGGTATCTGGAACAACTGCTACAAAATGATTGTAACCTGTAATAACATGATCGCGATCATTGATAAATATGAGCCTAAGGATGCAACAGAAGCAGCACTGGTAAAAGTTTATCGTGGTGAAGCTTGTTTCCTGAGAGCTTTGGGCTATTTCAACCTGGTTCGTATTTATGGCGATGTGCCGAAAGTGGTTGCTCCTTTTGAAGACCCGAATTCTGCTTTTGGAATCGGACGTACACCGGCAAATGAAATCTACAACTCGGTAATTATTCCTGACCTGGAATATGCATTTGCCAACTGTTACAAAAAAGGTGATGCTGCCCTTAAAAACGAAGAAGCCCGCGCAACTAAAGGCGCCGCATTAACTATTTTGGGCAAAGTTTATCTCACGATGAACAATCCAGCCAAAGCAGCCGAAACGCTGAAAAAACTGGTTGTTGACAAGGCGGCAGGAACTTATTCGTTGCTTTCTGACTACAAAAGTATTTTCCAGCCAAACAACAAGTTTAATGCTGAATCCATATTCGAGGTAAACTTCAATGTTTCAGCCGGACAACCAAGTTATTGGTACCGATGGATGGGAGTTGATATCGGCAAGCGTTTGGCAACGGTATACAGCAACCAGTTGTTGGTGGAGCACAACCTGATGCGCGATTTTGTAAACAGCAAAGAATTAACACGGTATGTGGCTTCAATCGATTCAGGAAAATGCCCGGGTGACACACCTCCTATTCAGGCATGGGCTTCGAAATTGGCCCCCACTGCAGCCACCGTTAAAAACTACGGTAATACAGGAACTGATTACAATTACATGGTTACCCGCTATGCAGATGCACTGTTGATGTATTCGGAAGCTTTGATGTTGCAGGGACAAAAAACCGAAGCGGTAACTTATTTCAACGAAGTAAGAAAACGCGTAAGGCCAACTGCCCTGATTACCGAAGCCGATCTGAACATCGACCAGATCTTGCATGAACGCCGCATGGAGCTGGCTTTTGAGGGACACCGGTATTTTGACCTCGCGAGAACAGGAAAAGCCGTATCGGTAATCACAAAAGCCCTGATGACTAAAGTGGATTACGACGATAAGATCTACATTACCGGACCTATTCCTGAATACCAGTTAATTCTGCCAATTCCGGTAGGCGAGATTGAAAAAGACCCAACTTTAACTCAAAACAGCGGATACTAATCCAGTAAATAAAGAAAACATGAAGAAGATAATATATTTCATCACGCTGGGAATGTTTGTTTCCCTTTCACTCGTATCCTGTCTGAAAGAGGACACCGTTAGCGCCCCAACGGTAAACGAAGTTCAAATGTACATGACCGCCAAAAACGGTAAAGACTCATTGGTTACCCAGGCAACAAAAGGAAAACCGGTCAAATTTGTAGTTCTTACCAAAGCCGACGTTTGTTCGGTTTGGCCAGCGGGTGACCGCCAAATTATGAAGAAAAAGAAAAGTCTGGACGGCGGAGTGACTTTCCCCGATTCGATTGATGCATACAATCATCCGGTAATGAAAGTAAGCGACTCTTACATCGACTACGGACTGGTTGGAGCCAAAGGGCTGAAAACTTCTCAAATGGCTGGCGGCTGGTATTGTACCTACACGTATAAAACTGTAGGCACTTACGACCTTACCGTTGTAGTTACCAATCACGGATACGAAGGACCTGATTCCCAACAGGTAGTTGTTCCTTCGGGAAAAATAACAGTTAAATAAACCTATACCAACTAAACCGCTAAAACCAGTTCCTTTAACCGGGGACTGGTTTTTCAGTTTGAATACAGAATCACAATTATCCTGAAAATCTTAACTTTATACTTTTCAAAAGCTAAACAATGAAGAATTCCATTTTAACCTTTGCGATTATTCTGGCCAGCACACTGCTGATGGCTCAGTCTCCAAAAACCTACTGGAATATCAATATTCCGCTCAACTCTTACCGCCTGCCTTTAGGACCAGCCGGAACTCCCATTAAATTTACCGATCTGGATAAAGATGGCGACCCCGATTTGCTCGAAACCCTGACCATTAGCAATACTCCCATTCGTTGGATTGACGATGACGACGATATGAAAACCACCGATGTGGAAGGCGATACCGATAACGACTGCCTGATGATTGACCGCGATAAAAACAGCAAATATGGCAGTTACAACGATTTGGTAATCGACTGGAACGACACCAATAAAGACGGGAAAGCCGATATGCAGGTGGTAGTTGACTATGTGGCAATGGATAAAGGAGCATGGGGCCCGGGTCATTACATGTGGGTGCTCGATACCGATCTCGATAATATTTTCAATTACATCGATTGGGATACTTTCGAATTACGCTGCTGGATTCACAACGGACTTTCGGACTTTTTCGAGGATTACCATGGCAAAAGCATGTTCATGAAGATGCACACCACCACCGACAAAATGAACGATGTTCGCCTGAACTGGGAAAACCCGTTCCTGTTTTACGATACCGACAACGACGGACTCACCGAAATGGCTATCCGCCTGTGCGATTCGCCACCTATTGTCAACGACCGAACACTAGCGAATACTCCTGAAAACATTAAACTTTCAGGCAAAATCGACTGGGCATCCATGTCGTTTGACCTAGACAACGACAATTCTCCGCAAAACGAATTCGACCTCGATATGACCATTCACTTCCGTGGCGGAGGTTTCGATTACATGGACCAGGTGCACAAATTTACCAACATGCGTGGGTTACCGGCTACCGACACCATGTTTATGGACCCGCGCTGGAGGCAATTATCGGAGCTCATTTATCCTGATCATGAATCGGCGTGGAACCTGATTCACAACCGTGGCCAATGGAAATCAACGTATTTTACCTTCGACGAAGACGATGATTGCAGCCGTTGGGAACGCGTTGAATTGTACGAACCAAACAACCTGTTTAAAATTGGCGCACGGAAAGGTGGAATCGACAATAATCCACAGGCCGATGCGGCAGGCGACCGTGGCGAATGGGACATGGATAACTCCGGAAAAGGAAACCTTTATGTGAGCAAAACAGATGGGCGTATCCATCTTTATGGAGCCGAATGGGGGGCATGGCGTGTCGATCAAAATGCCTTTTCGTATCAGGCCATTGGCGGAATTTACGATGGCTACGGGCCAGGACGCACGCAGGTTGAACCCAAAGTTTTCTCAACCGTGAAATACACCGATACCAATAAAAATGGCTTCATCGACGAAATGGCTTTCGATCTTGATGGCGACACTTTGTTTGAACACACCGTATCGCTCCTGAAACTGGGTCTTGACGATCAGGCTGAAGTGATTAAAACTGCCGGAATGACTTACAAAGATTTGGTTGCCTTGAACACTTCTGTTTCGGAAAATATGTGGAAAAAGGCACTCGAAGCATCGACTGTTGCCGAAAAAGCCGGAATCAACCTAAGCTGGTACAGCCTGTTGCGCAGTCCGAAAAACCTTCAACAAAAATACAGCAACGGTTACTGGCTGCAATTCTACATTTACCGCGACCTGATGGAACTCGGCGTCCGCAAACAAAATCAGGAATTCCTGAACAATCTGGACAAAGCCTATTTCTCCGGAAACTGGAAACTGGTCGGGAAACTTTGACCAATTCATTCTCAAAGGCTAAAAATGGTGAATCTGTCGATCGGCAGGTTCACCATTTTTTTTGCAAAATCGAGTGCAAAATTGGCGTTATCTTGTAAGGTAAACAATATCAAATCGGTTATATTTGAGCCACTAACTAACTATTTAAACCCGAACCTATGGAAACAGTGCCCACAAAGCCCTCGGCAAGAAATGCCGGCCTTGATATTCTACGCGTTCTGGCCTGCTATATGGTTGTCCAGATACACACCGGAGAGTTTTTTTACATTTCTCCCGAAGGCGGTGTTCTAAACGGCCCCGGAGCTTTCTGGGTTGCAATTTTCAATTCACTTTTCAGGTGCGCCGTTCTTTTGTTTGTCATGATTTCAGGCTATTTTCTGTTTCCGGTAAAAGACGAAATCCAAACATTCTTCCGCAAAAAATTTACCCGGGTATTGTTCCCGTTTCTAATTTGGTGCGTAATCTATGCCATTTACCAGTTTCTGAGGGGCAATGCCGATTTGTCTGCCACCCTGATCAATATTCTTCACATTCCCGTGAATTACGGAACTCAGGTTGGTCATTTGTGGTATGTGTACATGCTTTTAGGTATTTATTTGTTCGCTCCTGTTATTTCGCCTTGGCTTCAAACGGCTCCTAAACAACAAATTCGATTTTACCTGATCATTTGGGCGGTAACAATGACCGTTCCTTACATTCACCTGGTTTTTCCTGAAATCTGGGGCGAATGTTTCTGGAATAAAACCCCAATGCTTTATTATTTCTCCGGATTCCTCGGATTTGCTGTCTTAGGGTTTTACATCAAACGGTTTCACTCGCAAAAAACCAAAGGAGACAATTTACTGGGTTTCTTGCTGATTCTGATCGGATACTCGATCACAGCTTATTTGTTTGCCTCCAGACTAAACACTGCAAAATCAATTCCTGAACTCGAACTTTCTTGGGGCTACGACACCATCAATGTAGCCATGCTGGCACTTGGATTTTTCTTGATTATAAAAAACCTAACTTTCAGAAAACCAGATTCATGGTTCGCCAAATTGATAGAGGATGTTTCGCTGAAAAGCTACGGAATTTACCTGCTTCATATTATTATCCTGAATACGGCTTACGGTCTGATGATCTCGTGGATTACCGATCAGGAGTATTTATTCCCATTGATCAGTTTGGTTACGTTTGTCAGTTCGTACTTGGTGATTAAGATAATCTCCTACTTGCCTGGCAGTAAATACGTTACTGGATAAAAGACAGTGAAATCACCACTAAGGAATGAGTTCGAATCTGAAGAGTCAATATTAAATTCTGAAATTCATTATCTTTGAAATAAAAAAGATGAATACCATAGATCGGAAATTACGATTTGTTCAGGAATTCCTTCGTGTTGCAGATGAAGATATTATTTCAAAACTTGAATTATTACTTCGTTCTGAAAGGAAGAAAAAGATTTTAAAAGACCTTAGTCCTATGACTATGGATGAATTTAATAACTTGGTTGATCAGTCAGAGGATGATTTTAAGAAGGGTAGATATACTGAAACGAATGACCTTCTTAAAAACATTGAGACATGGACGTAAAAGTATTCTGGTCGGATACTGCTCTAGCTCAACTAGAAGACATCTTTGATTACCATAAAACGAAAGCCAGTCTCTCTGTTGCAAGGAAGCTGGTTAAGTCTATTATTGAAAGGACATTGATACTTGAATCAACCCCATTCGTTGGAAGGAAAGAACATTTGTTGCTTGAAAGGCCTTTTGAATATCGTTTCATAATAGAAAAGAATTATAAGATTATATATCGGTTTAATGATAATCTGATTAGAATCATTACAATATTTGATTGCCGACAAAATCCTTCCAAATTAGAAATAGTACAAGATTGATCTGGTAGTTTTGTTACCCAATTTCTGACCTATAAGCCTGAAATGTACTTCATCGTTTAAATACAAAAAACATATCCATTCCAATGCCGGATACCACAATAGAAACCTTATAAGCCTGATTTTAAGCATTTTATTTAAAAGTGACATCCAGACACTTTTAATTTGTCTTTTCTCTTCAAGCTTTTAACTTTACACTTCGATTTGAAAAACTAAACCAGACCCAAATGATCTTGAAAATTTCCGTATTCCTTTTTGCTTTTTGCTACATGATAAGCCTGAAAGCACAACCGACCAAACAATTCACTCCCGGCGAAATCTGGAATGACAATAACGGCAAACACATTAATGCACATGGTGGTGGAATCCTTTTTCACAAAGGCGTTTACTACTGGTACGGCGAACACAAAATTGCCGGAAAGATTGGAAACTCAGCACAGGTGGGTGTTAGCTGTTATTCGTCGAAAGACCTGTATAACTGGAAAGACGAAAGCATTGCCCTGAAAGTGGATGAGACTAATCCGGAAAGCGACATTGCCAAAGGTTGCGTTCTCGAGCGTCCCAAAGTAATTTACAACGCCAAGACCAAAAAATTCGTCATGTGGTTTCACCTCGAACTGAAAGGCAAAGGATATTACGCCGCACGCAGCGGAGTGGCCGTTAGCGATAATCCGGAAGGACCGTTTACCTTCCTGAAAAGTTTTCGCCCCAATGCCGGTTACTGGCCGGTGAATGTTCAGCCTTTTCACAAAAAACCAGTGTCGCCTGACGTAAAAGATTCGTATTGCGGAGGAAAAGGCTGCCTGCCTGCTCCGGTTGATTCAGTAAACTTGTTGGGCCGCGATTTTAAAGGCGGACAAATGGCCCGCGACATGAATTTGTTTGTTGACGATGATGGAACGGCCTACCACATTTATTCTTCCGAAGAAAACAGCACCCTGCATATTTCGAAACTGACCGACGATTACCTCTCTTACTCCGGAGAATATTTCCGCGTATTCGTTGGTCGTTATATGGAAGGTGCAACCTTGTTTAAACGCGCCGGAAAGTATTACATCATTGCTTCCGATTGCACAGGCTGGGCGCCAAACGCTGCTCGTTCAGCAGTTGCCGATCAGATTTTTGGCGACTGGAAAGAATTGGGGAACCCAGCAGTTGGCGCAGAATCAGAACTGACTTTCCGTTCGCAAAGCACTTTTGTTTTGCAGGTTCAGGGTAAAAAAGACAGCTACATTTTTATGGGCGACCGTTGGACACCAGATAATCCAATTGACGGACGCTACATTTGGCTGCCTATTACTTTCGAAAACGATGCTCCGAAGTTATACTGGAAAGATGCATGGAGCTTAAAAAACGATGAACGGAAAAGAGAGCGGGAAGAATAATCGTAAGCTCAAATTCTCGTATAAATTAAATCAATCAATTAACTGAAATACAATGAAAAAAATCTTTCTGGCGCTGACAATCATGTTCATTTTCAGCACAAACATGTTTGCAAAAATCATTCTTCCATCGGTATTTGCCGACAACATGGTATTGCAACAAAACTCCGATGTCGCCATCTGGGGCTGGTCCGATCCGGGCGAAACCGTGAAAATTGTGACCAGCTGGAACAGCAAAGACACCGTAAAAGTGAAAGCCGACAACTCTGCGGAATGGAAAACCACCATCAAAACCATTGGTGCCGGTGGCCCCTACTCCATTCAGATTTTGGGAAATGGCGGAGTAAAACTTAACAATGTGATGTTGGGCGAAGTCTGGGTTTGCAGCGGTCAGTCGAACATGGAATGGAGCGTCAACTCCAAAATAATTAATGGCGAGGAAGAAGCTGCCAAAGCCAACAATCCGAATACCCGGATTTTCCATGTTCAAAAGATTGGAGCCGATTATCCACAGCAAACCTGCAACGCAACTTGGACTGAGTGTACTCCTGAAACCATGCGCGCAACCAGCGCTGTAGGTTATTTCTTTGCCCGCGAATTGCAGCAAAAACTTAACGTTCCGGTCGGTATCATCGTTTCGGCCTGGGGTGGAACACCTGCAGAGGTGTGGATTGAAAAAAGCCGTATCGAAAATAACCCGGAACTGAACAAAGCGAAATACAGCGAAAAATTCGACTGGTGGCCAGGCAACCCGGGAACATTGTACAATTCCATGATTGCCCCATTCGTGCCCTACGGAATTGCTGGTGCAATCTGGTATCAAGGCGAGTCGAACTGCGGAAACCATCAAATCTATTCATCACTGATGAAAACCCTGATTGAGAATTGGCGAGCCGATTTCAAAAAAGATTTTCCGTTCTACCTGGTTCAAATAGCACCATACGACTACGGCGATAAAGGAACTTCAGAATACATCCGCGAACAACAGGAAATCGTATCTAAAACAGTTCCTAATACCGGAATGGTCGTTATTACCGATTTGGTAGACAACATCAAGGATATTCATCCCAAAGACAAGCTGAATGTGGGCAAACGCCTCGCCAATTTCGCATTGACTGAAACTTACAAGCAAAACATCGGTGCTTACAAATCGCCAGCCTACCAATCGATGCAGGTTGAAAAAGACAAAGTTCGTCTGACTTTCAGCAATATTTTGACTGGTTTAAAATGTACTGCCAAAACTCCTGAACGCTTTCTGATTGCAGGCGACGATCAGAAATTTGTTCCGGCAACGGCTAAGATAGAAGGTTTAACTGTCGTCCTTTCATCGAAATTGGTGAAAGCACCGGTTGCTGTGCGTTTCTGTTTCGACGACACCACCATGCCCGATGTATTCATTACCGAAGGTTTGCCATTGGCGCCTTTCCGCACGGACAAATGGTAATTTCCTTTACAAAGGAAACCACATAGACACATAGAGCACAATAGAAAATATAAAAAACTATGTATTCTATGTGCCTATTTGGTTTAATACAAAAAAATTAAACTGATTGAAATCGATGAAACACCTATTTTATATTTTCCTGATCGTCATTTCCGGAACCCTATCCGCCCGTAATCTTTTCTCTCCCGCAAAACCCGATTCGGCAACGTCGTTATCCTCGGTGAAGGAAAGCTACAAACTCTCCGGACATCATCTGGCCGCCTTGGCCGAGAAGGTTCTGTATAAAAAAACACCTCAGGAAGACCTATATTTATACATTCTACGTCCACAAGACAATTCAGGAAAAGCTTTGCCAGCCATTGTTTATTTTACCGGCGGTGGCTGGGTTGCCGGAGATGTTTACGGGCAAATCCCGAACCCTGCATGGTTTCGCGACCATGGAATTATAGGAATTGAAGCGGATTACCGCGTGAAATCGCGCCACGGAACCACGCCTATTGAATGTATTCAAGATGCTAGGTCGGCTATCCGCTATGTTCGGGCTCATGCCAAAGAATTGGGAATTGACCCAAACAAAATTATTGCAGCAGGCGGTTCAGCAGGCGGTCATCTGGCGGCCTGTACATTTCTGGACGGTGGCGATACCCAAGGCGAGGATCTGAAAATCAGCTCAAAACCCAATGCCATTTTGATGCACAATCCGGTGTTGGGCGAAGGTTTCGGCAAAGAGTTTTTCGACGCACATCCCGAATTCTCCCCTATTCTTCATGTCAAAAAAGGCTGGCCTCCAACCATTTTATCCAACGGAACTGCGGACAAAACAACACCATTTCAGTACGCTGAGAAATTTACCCGCCTGATGAAAGAAGCCGGGAATGTGTGTGAACTCATACCGGTTAAGGATGCTGATCACTCCTGCGACTGGCCGGTAAGCAATCCCAACTTTTTGCCTACCATGCAGCGAATGACCGATTTTTTAAAAGAACAAAAGTTCATCAAATAAGAAACTTTGACCTTGAAAACTATACTATGAAAAACCGTCTAATCTCACAAAAACGTTATCAAATAAGTATTCTGTTTTTGATGCTGTTCACGGCATTACTGATCGCTTCGTGCAACACCCCAAAAGGCGACTTTAGTAAACGGGATCAGGATTTTGACTTAGGATGGAAATTCAACCGGGGCGATGTTTCCGGAGCCGAAGTGGTATCATTCGACGACTCACAATGGCGAGTACTCGATCTTCCGCACGACTGGAGCATCGAAGATTTAACAGCCGTCGAGGGTAAAAAACAGATCGGTCCTTTTTCGGAAGACAGTCCAGGCAAAGGATCCACAGGTCATGTGGTTGGCGGAATCGGCTGGTACCGAAAAACATTCATGCTCGATAAATCGGAAGAAGGTAAAAAAGTACAGATCCTGTTCGACGGCGTTTACATGAATTCAGAAGTTTGGATCAATGGCCAGTTGCTGGGCGTTCACCCATACGGATACACTCCGTTCTATTACGATTTGACCAAATTTTTAAAACCTTCAGGCGAAAAAAACACTTTAGCCGTAAAAGTGAACAACAACGGGAAAAACAGCCGCTGGTATAGCGGATCTGGAATTTACCGGCACGTAAATTTGATCGTTACAGAAAAAGTACACATTCCTGTATGGGGTATTTCAGTAGTTACTCCTGAAGTAAGCAAGGAAAAAGCAACGGTGAAATTAAACATCAAAATAGCCAACGAAGAAAAAAAGTCCGGAAAGCTCCAGATTATTACCCGACTGGTTTCGCCAGCAAGTCAGGCTAATGTAGAAGCAAAAACTACGATTGATCCTTTTTCAGGAGAATTGGCTGATGCTGAACAAATTTTTGAACTGAAAAATCCAGCACTTTGGTCGCTTGACTCACCTCAGTTATATCAGGCTGTTACTGAAGTTAGTTTCAATGGCAAAGTGGTCGATCAGCAAACCACCACTTTTGGTATTCGATCCATCGAATTCAGCGCCGAAAAAGGCTTTCTCCTGAATAGCGAAAGTGTTGAACTGAAAGGCGGTTGCATGCACCACGACAATGGACCGCTTGGTTCGGCAACCATTGACCGTGCCGAAGAACGCCGAGTTGAACTGATGAAAAAATTTGGTTTCAACGCTATCCGTACCAGCCATAATCCACCGTCGCGCCAGTTCCTGGATGCCTGCGACCGATTGGGCGTTTTGGTCATCGACGAAGCTTTCGACCAATGGCAACGCCCCAAAAATCCGGAAGATTACAACCTGTATTTCGACAAATGGCATCAGCGCGACCTGGAAGCTATGGTTTTGCGCGACCGCAACCATCCTTCGGTTATTTTTTGGAGTATTGGCAACGAAATCAATGAGCGGGTTGATTCATCCGGTCTGGAAATCAGGAAAAAACTGAGTGCCATCGTTAAAAATATTGATTCAACCCGACCAGTAACCGAAGCCATCTGCTTCTTCTGGGATCACCCGGGATACAAATGGGAATCGACCATTCCGGCTTTTGCCTCGCTCGATGTTGGCGGCTACAATTACCAATGGAAAGAATACGAAAACGATCATAAAATTGCTCCTGAACGTTTAATGACGGGAACCGAATCGTTTCCACGCGAAGCATTCGAAAACTGGCAGATGGTTGAAAAGCATCCTTACGTGATCGGCGATTTTGTTTGGACTTCGATGGACTACCTGGGTGAATCAGGCATCGGCCATTCGTCCAACAAAAAAGACAGCAAAGATACGTTCTCGATGGATTGGCCCTGGTACAATGCTTATTGCGGCGACATCGACATCTGCGGATTCAAAAAGCCACAATCGTATTATCGTGATGTGGTTTGGAAAGTGAGCAACCTGGAAATGGCCGTTCATTCGCCAATCCCTTCAGGAATGAAAGAATTGGTAAGTATGTGGGGCTGGCCCGACGAACGGCAAAGCTGGAATTGGACTGGCAATGAAGGACAAAAACTTCAGGTAAATGTTTACTCAAATTATCCGGAAGTGAGATTAGAACTGAATGGGAAAGTGATTGGCACAAAAGCAGTTTCTGCAGAAACCAAATTGACAGCCGCATTTGAAGTTCCTTACGAATCAGGCGAACTGAAGGCAGTTGCGCTGAAGGACGGAAAAGAAGTTGAAACAAAAATTCTGAAAACAACGGGCAAACCAGCCAAGATTCGCATAACAGCCGATCGCCAGGAACTGAAAGCCAGCCGCAACGATCTTTCGTATGTGACTGTTGAAGTGGTTGACGAAGCCGGTACACTGATTCCAAATGCGAATCTGCCTATCCGGTTTAAAGTTGAAGGAGTTGGCGAACTGGCAGCTGTCGAAAATGGAAATCCTGCCGATATGAAAAGCTTCCGGGCTCCGCAAGTAACCAGTTTCAATGGCCGATGTCTGGTCATTTTGCGCCCAAACGGTACTTCAGGAGAAATTAAACTTAAAGCCGAATCGGCTGGCTTGATTGAAGCTGAAATAACCGTGCTAACGAAATAGATTGAAAACGAAAAGGACGAACCCTCAATTTGGATTTGTCCTTTTCGTTTGTTTTCAACCAACAATCATTTAGTGATGGCCTTCAAATTTGAATGAAACTTTCAGTTTTGTACGGTAGCTTTCAACTTTGCCATCTTTGATGGTCAAATCCATTGAACTAACTTCGGCAATGCGAAGTTCGCGCAGGGTTTCGGAGGCTTTTGCAATTGCATTGGCAGCAGCTTTTTCCCACGATTCGCTGCTTGTACCTACCAGTTCGATAATTTTGTAAACACTTTCAGGCATAATCGGCTCCTTTCGTTTTTGATTTTAAAGTATTTACAGAAATCTCATTTATACGGTTTCGCAAAATCGCCTGTTTGATAATAGGTTTATGAAATTTAATTCACCGGCACTAGCTTGACAATGATTCCCGGACTCTCAACCGCAACATAAATATAGCCATCGGGACTAATCGTTACATGGCGCACCCGGCCTGCATTTTCGAGCAATTTTTCCTGCTCGGTCACTTTACCGCCTTCCAGATGAACACGTTCGAGATATTTAAAACTCAGCGAGCCGCTCAAAATATCGCCTTTCCATCCCGGATAACGGTCGCCAACTACAAATTTCATGCTGCTTGGGCCAATTGAAGGTGTCCACTGAAATACAGGCTGTTCCATTCCTTCTTTTGCAGTTAATTTTGACAGGACGGTTCCGTCGTAATTGATTCCATAAGTGATCACCGGCCAACCATAGTTGTTGCCTTTGCCCACCAGATTAATTTCGTCGCCACCACGCGGGCCATGTTCGTTATTGTAAATCCGCCGCGAAACCGGATGAATATCGATTCCCTGCGGATTACGATGTCCATAGGAATAAATGGTTGGCATTGCTCCGGAAGTATTTACAAACGGGTTATCAGGGGGAATGCGGCCATCGTCGAAGATGCGATGGATTTTGCCACAATGATTGGTTAAAGTTTGGGCATTCGACATCTCTCCGCGTTCGCCAACTCCAAAATACAAATACCCCTGATCGTCGAAAACCATACGGCAACCAAAATGAACTCCTTTGGTCGAATTTGGCATGGCTTTAAAGATTTCCTGCTTTTCAACCAACTGATTATTTTTCAACTTAGTCCTGAAAATTGCCGTATTCCCTCCTACTCCATTCGGTGCTTTCTGCGAATACGAAATGTAAATCCAGCCATTTTCCTTGTATTTCGGATGCAAAACAACGTCCATCAATCCACCTTGCCCCTGTGCCATAACTTCAGGAACTCCGGAAATGATAGCCTTCAATTTGCCTCCGCTGAAACGGAACAGTTGTCCGCTACGCTCAGTTACAAGCATATCGCCATCGGGCAAAAACGCGATTCCCCAAGGAACATCGAGCCCTTTGGCAACCGTATCAATTTTGAAAGCCTGATGTTTAGAGCGAACCACGGCAGGAAACTTTGTCGCCACAGGAGCTTCCTTTTTATCTTTCATCTCCAGTATATAATCTGAAATAGCTTTCATCTCGGCTTGGGTAAAAGCTTTTTCAAATGAGGGCATTCCCAGTTCGGGCAAACCGCTGCGCATGACACCAGTCAAATCGCCACCAGCTTTAAACGCTTCCCATGTATTCCCGGCAAAACGTTCCATTTTTGATCCATGGCAACCGGCACAGTATTTCAGGAAATTATCTTTGGCTGAAGGTTGGTTCGTGTTAAGCGACCCATTTTCATCCTTCGAATTACACATTCCCACTATGGAAATCAAAAATAAGGGTACAGTTGCAAAAAGAAATAGCTTCATAGTTCCTAAGTTTTAATGTTGGTTCTGTTTAAACAGGATACAAAGTCAATTGTTGATTTTGAAGCTCAACAAAATTGGTTCAGTTTAAAAGTCGTCAATTGCATGGATTAAATAAAAAATTCATTTTCCTTTGTGTTTAGTGGAAAATACTCAGCTAAATATCCGGTTAAAAGAAGGCAATCCTTCTGCTTACGAGGAACTGTTCAAGCAAACTTTTCCTCGTATGCTCGGCTATTGCAAACTTTTTATTCACGATCAGGCTCAGGCCAACGACCTGGTTCAGGAGTGTTTTGTGCGTCTGTGGGAAAAACGCTTAACGATCAGCCCGAATCAGTCAGTTGAGAGTTTGCTGTTTGTTATGCTCCGAAACCGGTGCCTCAACTACCTGCGCGACCAGAAAAACGAGTTAATTGATAAAAGTATAAGCGCAATCGGAGAAAACGAATTGCAACACCTTTACCAGTTGGATTTTACCGGGCGCGAAGAAAAAACGCTTGAAGAAAGTCTGATTGAGGCCATTCGAGAATCGGTTGATAACCTTCCGGAAAAACGAAAACTGGTATTTATAAAGGCTAAAATTGAAGGGAAAAAGAATAAGGAAGTGGCCGAAGAATTAGGAATCTCAGTAAAAGCTGTTGAAAAACACCTACACCAGGCCAAAGAACAAATCAGAACTGAAATGCTGAAAGAATTCCCTTTACTATCATTACTTATAGCAATGATATTAAAATAGATAGCCCAAACCATCCTGAATTCCTTTCGACGGACAACAGTTATAAAATCACTACCAACCTTGCTTCATAATACATGATTTTAATCCGGAGCCCGCCGGGATTAAAAAAATATGTTTTCAGAAGGTAGGGTTTTTGAAAAAACGGTGTACTCATCACGAAACATGTATAGAATGGAATCAATCGTCACAAAATATTTAAGAGGAAAAAGCTCCGCCGCCGAGCAAAACGAACTGCTTCACTGGGTCAGAAAGGAAGAACACCTTGGTGAATTTCAGCAGATAAAAGAAGCGTGGAAAGCTGAAGTAGTGAAAGAGGATGTTCCAACTGAATTTGTCAGCGACTGGGCTTCCATCCAAAACCGGATGATGGAGCAATTGCAGCACGACGTTCAGCGCAAACAACGGACGCTGAGTTTTTTCAGATACGCTGCCATTTTTCTGGTCCTGATTGCTGTTCCAGCGCTGGTCTATATTCTTTCTTTCGACCGTTCAAACAACCAGCTTGTTTATACAACTGTGGCTGCCGATTATGGCCAAATCTCGAAAGTAGTTTTACCCGACAGTTCGGTAGTGTGGGTTAATTCAGGTTCGTCAATCAAATACAACAATCGGTTCTCGGCCACCAACCGCGACATCGAACTGGTGGGTGAAGCATTTTTCAAAGTCAAACACAATGCTGAGGTGCCATTAATCGTGAGCAGTTCGGGATTGCATGTAAAAGTACTGGGAACCGAGTTTTCGGTTTCGGATTATCCGGAAGAAGGAAATATTCAGGTGGTACTCGAAAAAGGGAAAGTAGAGCTGACTTCAACTACTGATTCCCAATTCAGAAAAGAAATGATACCGGGAGAATTAGCCTCGTTCGACAAAGAGAAGAAAAAACTGGCCGTTGGCAAGGTAAATACCAACCTGTACACCTCATGGAAAGACGGGCTGATCAACATTTACGATCTTCCGTTGAGCGAGTTGGTAATTAAACTGGAGAAGCGCTACAACCAGAAATTTGAAGTGGATGATGCCATTAAAAACATGCCCTACACTTTCACCATCAAAAACGAGGACTTAAGCAGTGTGCTTAGCCTGATGGAAAAAATTACACCGGTAATTGCCATTCAGGACAAAAACGTAATTAAGCTAAAACACAATAAAACTAAACTTAAATAACATGGAATAATCGGGATACAAACAGCAAAATGGGTAAATAAAAAACCGGAAAGCGCGGCAACGCTTCCCGGTCGGTAAAAACCCATTAAAAAATGGAATTTTTTAATAACAAAATCATTCAAAACTATGAAAAAAAAATCAGTTATCAGAGGACCAATTCCTCTGATCTGGAACAAAAAATGTTTTAGAATTATGCGTCTAACATTCCTGTTTTTATTTGTAGGACTGATGCAGGTTTCTGCCAGTCTTTACAGTCAGTCAACCAAACTAAATCTGGATTTCCGGAATACCCGGGTTTCAGATGTTTTGGAAGCCATTGAGAACCAGAGCGAATTCCGCTTTGCATACAGCGCCGAGTATATCGATATGAACCGGAAGGTTGATGTTGATGTAAAGGGTAAGAATATTGAACAAACCCTTTCGGTACTTTTTGAAGGGACCAGTGTCAAATATTCGATTAACGATCGTCATATTATGCTGTTTCTGGAAGGCACAAAACTCAATGGAACTTCGCAACAAAAAAACGTCACGGGAAAAGTAACCGATTCGTCGGGATTACCCATGCCCGGGGTTTCGGTTGCTGTAAAAGGGACTACCAATGGTACCATAACCGACACAAACGGAAACTACACGTTCAACAACCTTCCTGAAAATGCTACGCTGGTTTATTCATTTGTGGGCATGAAAACGCAGGAAAAAGCAGTTGGTGGCAAAACACAAATTAATGTGATGCTTCAGGAAGAGACAATTGGTGTTGACGAAGTGGTTGTTGTGGGTTACGGAACACGCCAGAAGAGAAACCTGATTGGCGCCGTTGACCAGGTAAGTGCAAAGCTGATTGAAGACCGGCCGGTTGGAAATACCATGCAAGCCCTCCAAGGAGCATCGGCCAACCTTACAATTCAGCAAAAAAGTATGAATCCGAACGATAACAGCATGAACATCAACATTCGCGGGGTAAGTACAATGAATAACAACGACCCGCTGATTGTTATCGACGGAATCATCACTGAAATGGAAAGCCTGAACAAGCTGAACCCTGCCGATATTGATAATGTTTCGGTATTGAAAGACGCCGGTAGTGTTGCCATCTACGGTTCGCGTTCGTCAAACGGGGTTATTTTGGTGACTACCAAAAAAGGATCCAACAACGGAAAACCAACTGTACGTTTCAACTCAATGGTCGGACTTCAAAGTCCTGACATTCTTTACTCTCCGGTAAAAGGTTACGAGAATGCACTCCTGAAAAATCAGGCATTAATCAACGGAGGGTCATCTCCTATCTATTCTCCCGAACAAATCCGCACCTTCCAGCAAAACGGCGAAGGCGAATGGTTCCTGAATGGTATCATGCAAGACGCCCTTCAGCAAAATTACAATGCCAGCATTTCGGGCGGAAACCAAACATCAACTTATTTGATTTCAACCGGGTTCTTCGATCAGGCAAGTAACTTCGTAGGTGATTTTGGTGCCAAAAGATACAACTTCAGAACCAACATTGTAAACGAATTTGGAAGGCTGAAAATCAGCGCCATTATGGCTTACAACCGTGCGATGCAAACTGCGCCTAATTCGAGCGCCGGAACATTGATTGTTGACGGTGGCCGTATCCCGAATTACTACAACTATAAAATGAAAGCCGACAATGGTCATTACCTGATCAACGATGTTTTGTCGGAGTTTAACCCGCTGGGTATGCTCGAAGCTGGTGGTTATCAGAAAAAAGACGAAGACAACTTTATCGGTAGCTTAAACGGTGAATTGAAATTAGCCAAAGGTTTGACTGCAAAGGGTGTTATTGGTCTTGATCTTAGCGCCAACCACCGGTATATCCGCAGCCTGGAAGTTCCTTTCTATGCCAGCGAAACCGCAACTGTGCCAAATTCGTTTGCCAACAGTACACGCAATACCGAAGACTACAACGAGAAGAAATACATTCTGAATACTCAGTTCCTGTTGGATTTCAACCGCACATTCGCCCAGAAACACATCGTTTCAGGATTATTGGGTGTGTCAAACGAGTCGTACACCCGTCAGGCCAATGAAATTAAACAGAAATATACTGACCGTGATTTAGGTTTGCCCGAATCGGGAACCGAAATTGATCCGACCAGCTACAACACACCTGCCCAAACGCAGCAAAGAAGCATTTATTCTGTGTTTGGTCGCGCCGGATATTCATATCTGGACAAATATTACGGTGAAGCAAGTTTCCGTTACGATGGTTCTTCGAAATTTGCCAAAGATTATCGCTGGGGTTTCTTCCCTTCTATCTCTGCCGGATGGAGAATATCTGAAGAAAACTTCATGACCAGCTACAAAGAAAGAGTTGGTGATTTGAAACTTCGCGGATCGTACGGGGTGTTGGGAAACCAAAATGTTGACGATTATTCGTACTTCACAACTTACTCTGTGTACACCAATTCTTACGGTTTCAATAACAAAGCTGTATCCGGAACTGGTTTCAATTTCGGAAACACCGAATTACAGTGGGAGCAATCGGCCAACTTTGATATTGGTGTGGATGCTTCTTTCTTCAGAAATAAATTCTTCGTTTCAGGAGGTTATTTCAACAAGGTTACTTCACAAATCCTGCTTACACCAGTTGTTCCAAGTGCTTTTGGAGGATCGGTTGCCAAAGAAAATGCAGGAGAAATGAAGAACCAGGGATGGGAATTAACGTTGGGATACCGCGCCAAAACAGGAGCATTTAAACACAACGTAAACTTAAATATTGCTGACTCGAAAAACGAGGTGATTGATTTTGGCGGAAACGAACAAATCAACTCAAGCGACCAGATGTTAAAAATCATTCGCCAAGGCCAGGCTTTAGGTTCTTATTTCGGATATAAAACTGATGGTTATTTTAATAACTACGAAGAGATTGCCGATGCTGCGCTTCCAATCGGAGCTACCGTTCAGCCAGGCGATGTTCGTTACAAAGACCTGAACAGCGACGGCGCAATTGACGAAAAAGACCGTACCGTTCTTGGAAATGCTTTCCCTCGTTACACTTTTGGTATTACCTACGATGTTTCATGGAAAGGTTTCGATTTCAGCATGATGATCCAGGGTGTTGGTAAGCGCGATATGTTCCTCCGTGGCGAATTGGTTGAGCCTTTCCACTCGAACTACTCGTATGTAATTTACACTCATCAGCTCGATTTCTGGACTCCGGTAAACACCGATGCCCGCTGGCCACGTCTATCGGCTCCGGGATCGGCCTCGAACACCAACAATTACCAGAAAAGTTCTGATATCTATATTTTCAACGCGGCTTATCTGCGCCTGAAAAATATCCAGATTGGTTACACCATTCCAAAAGAAGTTTGTGCTAAAATCGGAATCCAGAAGTTGCGTTTAAGCGTGAATGCACAAAACCTGTTTACGTTGGCCAAAAATTCATTCATCGATCCTGAATCGACTGAATTCGGCAGCAACATGGGAGGAACCGGAGGCGCAGGCGCCAACAGCGGACGTAACTATCCGACGTTGAAATATTACGGATTTGGTTTAGATCTTGAATTTTAAAAGAAAGAATCACTATGAAACAGAAATTCATAAAATATAGTACGATTGTTGCAGGTGCCGCATTATTGCTTCTCACTTCATGCAATGAACTGGATCTGACTCCTACCAACAAGTTTACAGAAGAAAACTACTGGACTTCAGGCGAAAAAGCCAATATGGTTTTGAACATGGCTTACAGCCAGATGACCAACAGCGATTACTTTTTCAAAACTGAATCGTTATCAGACAATTTGTACGAAGGACGCGGATCGTCAAGCGAAAAAGCCATTTCATCCGGTCAGGCCGATGCTTCAAACGGACGTTTTTCAGGCGAGTGGAAAGATTGTTATTCAGGAATTAAGACCTGCCACACCTTCCTCGAAAACGTTGACCGCGTTCCAGGAATGGACGAAACGGTAAAAACGCGCATGAAAGCTGAAGCCCGCTTCATCAGGGCATACCTGTATTTCCGCCTGACAACCTGGTTCGGCGATGTTCCGTTGTTCGATCACGATGTAACACTTTCGGAATCGAAATCGCTTACCCGCACGGCACAGGCTGATGTTTTAGCATTTGTTCGCAGCGAACTCGATGCTATTGCTGAAGTTCTTCCTGCAAAAGAAAAATATGCCGAAGCCGACAAAGGCCGCATCACTTCGGGAGCTGCAGTTGCCCTGAAAGCCCGCACATACCTGTACAGCAACGATTGGGCAAACGTGGCAACAACCTGCGAAAAGCTGATCAATACTGATACCTACGGAAAGTATTCGTTATTCAATTCGTATGAAGGTTTATTCCTTCCAGCTAACGAGTTTAACAGCGAGGTAATTCTTGATTTGGACTATGTTCCTTCGTTGCGTACCTGGGGAAATTACTACGATTTTGCCCCGCTTTCGGTCGGCGCTCGTGTAAATGCCATGGCTCCTACCCAGGAATTGGTTAACGATTACCTGATGATGAACGGAAAAGACATCAACGATGCCACTTCAGGATACAGCGAAACTTCGCCATACAAAAACCGCGACCCGCGTTTGACTTCCACTGTGGTTTACCATGAATTCCCATGGAAAAAACCGGACGGTACAACTCAGACCATCTATATCAAACCGGGGACAGCTCCAAATCAGGCTTCTGCTGTTGATGAGTACAAAGGTCAGGGAACCAACTCAACAGCAACTGGCTATTACATGCGTAAATACTACGACCCAACTGCATTGGCAAGCATGACTTCAGGATTAAACCTGATCCTGATCCGTTATGCCGACGTGTTGCTGATGTATGCCGAAGCTAAAAACGAGCTGGGACAGATGAACGAAACCATCTGGAACTCGACAGTAAAAGCGCTTCGTGCACGTGCAGGGTTCACCGATCCGGGAGCTTTGGTTTTCGACGCAACAGCATCAAAAGCGAGCATGCAGAATACTATCCGTCGCGAACGTCGTGTAGAATTAGCTTTGGAAGGATTGCGTATTTATGATCTCCGTCGCTGGAAAACCGCTGAAACAGCTCTGAACGGATACCCTCATGGTGCAAAATATGGCGACGCCGGAATTGACAATGGTTACATCCGTCTCGACAAACGCACATTCAATAAAGACCGTGATTACGTTTGGGCCGTTCCTCAATCTGAAAAAGATTTGAATCCGGCATTAGGCCAGAACAGCGGCTACTAAACTTATTTTAATTATTAATCAGAAAATAAATTCATAAGATATGAAGACGTCATTAGTAAAAATAACTTTAATCGTTTCTTTATTTTTGGCTTTTACCGGTTGCCAAAAAGACGAATTAAGCAACACCAACGTAACTGCGGTAAAAACCCTTTACGAACCAACCAACGGAAAATCGGTCGTATTACAAAGCTCGGCCTCTGCTTCATTGTATTTCGAATGGGAACCTGCAAAAGCTGAAGACAGCGGTATGGTTCTGTACGAAATTGCTTTCGATAAAGAAGGTGGCGACTTTAGCACACCAATTTACCGTATCGCTTCTGATAATAACGGCGGATACAACCATGCAACCCTTTCGCACAAACAGTTGAATAAAATTGCTGCCATGGCCGGAATTCAATCGGCTGCAACGGGCAAACTGATCTGGACTGTATTTTCTTCAAAAGGTATCAACGATGTAAAAGCTGCTGAATCGCGTGCTATTGAGCTTACCCGTTTAGCTGGTTTTGCTGAAGTTCCGGTTGATGTATTTGTTACAGGCGAAGGTTCTGAAGGTGGCGCTGATCTTACCAAAGCAAACATCATGAAATCGACTGCCAATGGCGAATTTGAAGTTTACACCAAATTGACTGCCGGTAAAACATACTATTTTACTGATGCCAAAGTGGGCACACCACGTAAATTCTACACCGACAAAGGTCTGGTAAAAGAAGGAACTACCGGAAGTACAATAGCAAAAACCGGTGTTTACCGTATCAAAATCGACTTCAACGTTGGGTCATCTGTTTACACCGAAATTACTGACATGCAGTTGTTCTTCTGTCCAACCAACTCATTCCTGTTCTCGTTGGATTATCAGGCAAAAGGTGCATGGAAAGCTTCAGGCAAACCGATCACATTCAAACAAGAAGGATGGGGACGCGACGAACGCTACAAATTCAAAATGACAACCGTGAATGGCGCAGGCGAAACTGTTGACGAATGGTGGGGTACACCAAACACCGACAGCCGTCCAACAGCTTCGAGCCCGGCTTCGTACTATTACTTGTATCCGGTTGACAACGACCAATGGAATGGTAAATTCAAATTTGCAGGCGAAATTGATAACTCATTGTCCGATGTATCCGTTTTATTACAAGCTGATGCTCCGTACACTCACGAAATCAAAAAAGTAGGCAACCAATAAACCGCTATAATGTTAAAAGGGTGGGCATTTCGGTGCCTGCCCTTTTTTTAACAATTTTGAATTAATCCGAATCAAGGGTTGCATTTTAAACCCAGAGGTTTGAAATGATTGTAGGAAATGTTTGACCTCAAAATATTCGGCTACATCGGGGTCGAACCCTGGCACATATCTTTTTCTATAAACATTTGATGCCTCCGGCATCTGGCAATATTTACTGATACAAAAACTTAGAAATGAACAAGTGTTATTATTTTCTCCTGTTGTCAGTTATTCTTTTGGTGCAGGCCTGTGGTAAAAACAACGATCCGGTAAATACCGGCGATGAAGAATACACCATCAACTGGACGACAGCAGCCGACAGCAGCAGCAATGCATTTGTGATGTCGTACTGGAATGCTGCCGACAGTTATTTCAACTACAACAACAGCGGACAGAAAGACTTTCATTACTGGCCGCAGGCACACGCACTCGATGTAGCGGTTGATGCCTACACCCGCACCAACGACAATTTCTACAAAACGACCATCACGCAATGGTACGATGGTGTGAAAAAGAAAAATGGGAACACTTTCCTGAACGAATATTACGACGATATGGAGTGGAATGCCCTGGCTATGCTTCGCGCATACAACGCCACCCAGGATATCCGCTTTAAAACCAGCGCCATCGAGGTTTGGAAAGACATTCAAACCGGATGGAACAGCAATGCAGGCGGTGGAATTTCATGGAAAAAAGATCAGCCATACAGCAAAAATGCCTGCTCCAACGGCCCTGCCTGTATTCTGGCAGCCCGTTTATTTCAGCAATTTGGCGATGCCGCCGACAAAGAATGGGCGCTTAAAATTTACGGATGGGAAAAAGAAAACCTGTTCAATCCGGCCAATGGAGCCGTTTACGACAACATTGACAGCCGCACCGGATTCGTTCAGAAATCATGGATATTTACCTACAACGAAGGAACATTTTTGGGATCGGCTCTTGAACTTTACAAAATTACCGGCGAGAAAGGTTATCTGAACGATGCAATTAAAGCAGCCGATTATACCCTGAACAACCTGGTTGACAGCAACGACCGCTTGCTGAAAAGCGAAGGCAATGGCGATGGTGGCCTGTTTAAAGGCGTTTTCGTCCGCTACTTTGCCCAACTCATTTTACATCCTGATTTGGATGCGGCCACTAAGAAAAGGTACGTTACCTTCTTCAAGCTCAACGCCGAAACACTTTGGAGAACCGGAACCAACAAACAACTGGTTTTATTTGGCACTTACTGGAAAACCAAACCAGGAGCCACTTCCGAGTTGACAACGCAAACCAGCGGAGCCATGCTTATCGAGGCTGCTGCCCTGCTCAAAAAACAAGGGCTATTGAATAATTAAATGCCACATATTCATGAGTGAAACGCTTGATCAAAGTGTATTAGCTCCTGAAACCCGTTTACTGTTAACCTAAACCAATTAAGCCCATAAACCTCTGAGCCATGACCAGACATGCACTTTTCCTCTTCCTGCTGATACTTTTTCGGCAGGTAGCTTTTGGCAATTCCATCGACCTGCTTTCGCCCGATTCATCCATCAAAGTATCTGTAAATCTTTCAGATAAGATTTATTATACGGTAAGCCGAAACGATCAGGTTTTTCTCGAAAACAGCTCGCTGCAACTCAAACTTTCAGGCGAAACACTTGGGGAAAATCCGAAACTCGCCGGAGAGAAAACCAGCGTCATCGACGAGACTATTCAACGCGAAATTCCACTCCGGAATGCCCGGATTAAGAACAATTGCAATGTGTTGCTCCTGAATTTCAAGGGCGATTATTCGGTTGAGTTCCGTGCTTACAACGATGGCGTGGCTTACCGTTTCATCACTAAAAAGAAAGTGCCTGAGATTGAAGTGCTCGACGAAGAAATGTCGCTGAAACTTCCGGCCGAATACGGAGCAGTTTGGTCGCCAAGCCGTTCGTTTAAAACCGCCTACGAAATTCCGTACAAAAAAGTAACAACTGCGGAAATAAAAAATATGGAGAAAAGCACTTTGCCTGTGCTACTCGACACCCACAAAGGCACTAAAATACTGGTTTCTGAAGCCGATTTATTCGACTACCCTTGTATGTTCCTGAAAGGAATGGAAGGCAATAAGCTGCAAAGCACTTTTCCGAAATGCCCGCTGGAATTTGGTCCCGACGGCGACCGCAGCCTGAAAATTCTGAAAGAAGCCAGCTACATCGCCAAAACTAAAGGCACCCGCAATTTTCCCTGGCGCGTAATGATGATCAGTTCGGACGACCGCCAGATTTTTGAAAACGAGTTGGTTTTCAAACTGTCGCGCCCCAACGAACTCGAAGCTACCGACTGGATTAAACCCGGACAGGTAAGCTGGGAATGGTGGCATGATGCCCGTCTGTTTGGCGTCGATTTCAAATCGGGCTACAACCTCGATTCGTACAAATATTACATCGACTTTGCTTCCAAATTTGGCATTCCATACATCATTATGGACGAAGGCTGGGCCAAAAGCACCACCGATCCGTTCACGCCTAACCCAACCATCGACCTGTTCGAACTGATTAAATACGGCAAACAGAAAAACGTAAAAATTGTATTGTGGCTCACCTGGCTGACTGTCGAAAATAACTTCAACTTGTTTAAAACATTCAGCGAATGGGGCATTGCCGGAGTAAAAATCGATTTTATGGATCGCAGCGACCAATGGATGGTGAAATACCACGAACGGGTTGCCCGCGAAGCTGCTAAATACCATATGTTTGTCGATTTCCACGGAGCATTTAAACCTGCCGGAATGGAACGCGCACTGCCTAACATTCTTTCGCACGAAGGAGTGGTTGGAATGGAGCAAAACATTGGCGGCGGACTGGCAACGCCCAACAACAACGCCTGGCTGCCTTTTATGCGCAATGCCGTTGGCCCGATGGATTACACGCCGGGAGCCATGAACTCGGTTCATCCGGAAGACTATAAATCAACCCGCACCAATCCGCAAAGCATTGGCACGCGCGCCTATCAGCTCGCTTTGTTTGTAACATTCGAAAGCGGCTTGCAAATGCTGGCCGACAATCCTTTTTATTATTACCGCGAAAAAGAATGCACCGATTTTATCACCAGCGTTCCGGTTACCTGGGACGAAACCAAAGTTTTGGCAGCCGAAGCCGGTGAATATTTCGTTGTGGCCAAACGCAAAGGCGACAAATGGTTCATCGGGGCTATCACCAACAGCACTGCCCGCGACATTGAGGTGAAACTGGATTTCCTTCAGGATCGGAAAATTTATAACACCACCGCATTCAAAGATGGAGCAAATGCTGATGTGCAGGCGATGGACTACAAAAAAATAAAAGGAACCAACATCCGGGGAGAAAAACTGCAACTGCATCTCGTTCGCAACGGAGGCTGGGCTGCTGTGCTCGAATAAAAGATTAAAAACACCCTAAAACCAACGATATCATGAATAAGAAAGTTATTTCTTTAGTTCTGTTTCTGGCTGCTGCATTTTCAATGCAGGCCCAAAAACAACTAACCAAATATGTCAACCCATTTTTGGGAACAGCCACCTTGTGGGACAGCATCGACATTGGCTATAAACCGACACACCGCACCTGGGGAGCCGAAGCCTTTCCCGGTTCATCGGTACCCAACGCCATGGTACAACTCAGCCCTGTTACCCTGTTTCACAGCGGCTCCGGATACCAATATGAAGACACCGTCATTTATGCTTTTATCCACACCAGCAAAGGGCATTGGAACTTAGGACACATTCCGTTGATGCCCGCAACCGGCAAATTCACCACCGACGACTATTGCTCGCCGTACAGCCATCAAAACGAATCGGCACATCCGGGCTACTACCAGGTTTACCTGGAGCGCTACGGTGTTAATGCCGAACTGACGTCAACCCTTCGTTGTGCCTTTCACAAATACACTTTCAAAAATAATCAGGACAAAAAACTGATTGCCGACTTGTCGCGCTCGAACGAACGGGTTCGAAGCTGGGAAATCAATCAGGAAGGCGACAATGTTTTCAAAGGTTTCCAGCAAACCGGTGAAAAAATGTATTTCTACGCCGTGGCCAACCATACGATCAAAAACATCGAATCGCAGAAAAGCGAAAAGAACGAAATTTCGGTTGTCAATTTTGCCGATTCGGATAAACCACTTGAACTCCGCATTGGGTTCTCGTTTGTGAGCATTGCCAACGCCAAAGAAAATCTGGAAAAGGAAATGCTGAACAAGAGTTTTCAGCAAGTTCGCGACGAAGCCACCAATACATGGGAAGCCCTGTTGTCGAAAATCACCGTATCGGGTGGAACCGAAAGGCAAAAAGGCCTGCTCTACTCAACCCTCTACCGCTCATTCCTTTGGCCAGCCCTGCGCAGCGACTGCAACGGCGACTTCACCGACCAGAAAGGAAACGTCGTAAATAAAGGTTTTAACTATTACACCGAACCATCGTTGTGGGACGATTACCGCAACAAACTGGTTTTGATGGGAATGTTGTCGCCTAAAGTAACCGAAGATGTGATCAAATCGCTGATCGACAAAGGACAGAATTCAGGAGATTTTATGCCGACCTTTTTCCATGGCGACCACGCGGCTCCTTTTATCGCCGGAAGTTACCTCCGCGGAATCAAAGGTTTTGATGTGAAAAGCGCCTACAACCTGCTTCTCCGGAATGCCACCATGGAAAACCAGAGCAGACCACGCGGCATGGAATACATCGAAAAAGGCTACATCGCTGAACCCGACCTTGCCAATCCGAAACTGGAAACAGTCGCGGCGGCCGGAGTAACCAAAACGCTCGAATATGCCTACGACGACTACGCGGTTGCACAATTGGCCAAAGCTTTGGGCGACACCGACAATTACAACATGCTGATGAAACGCACCGGCAATTACAAAAACATGTTCGACCCGTCAACCGGACTGATGCGCGGTAAACTGGCCAACGGCGAATGGATCAAGAACTTTGATCCGGAATTTATTTACTACGAATACATGTACCGCGAAGCCAATGCCTGGCAATCTTCGTTCTTTGCCCCTCACGATGTCAAGGGATTGATTGGTCTTTACAAGAGCTCGGCCGATTTTGAGAAGAAACTGGATGATCTGTTTACAATTCCGTATAAAGGCGCTGAAGCCTATAATATTTCCGGGTTTATCGGACAATATTGTCACGGCAACCAGCCCGACCACAGTTTCCCCTGGTTATACTATTTTGTAGGCAAACAGGAAAAATCGCAGGCCAGACTCGACCAGATCATGGATCGTTTTTACGACATGGGCAAAGATCATCTGGCCTACTCCGGAATGGACGATGCCGGTGAAAACTCATCGTGGTACGTGCTGACTTCCATCGGCTTGTACACTTTCTCGCCAGCCGATCCGCAATACATCGTTTCGGTACCGCTGTTCGATAAAGTTGATTTCGACCTGGGCGGGAAGAAATTTGCCATCATTAAAAATGGTTCAGGAAAGAAAATCGAAAGCATCACCTACGATGGTAAAAAAATCGAGGGCTATTTCATTCCGCATTCAGAATTGCTGAAAGGAAAGAAACTGGTTATCACAACTAAATAATTCCATTTGTTTTTAACCAGCAGCTGGCAAACTTGGAATTTGAAACTTTAAACTTGGAACTATATCATGACCACACGAAGAAATTTTATACTGAACAGCGGCTTAACCATGGCTGGACTTGCCATCGCCGGATCGGGCAAACTACTGGCATCATCAATAAATGGAGTGAGCTACGTAAGCAAACGTCCAGCTCCTGAAAAACGGAACTTTACATCGGCGGCTGTCGAGAAAGTCATTCAGCAAACCAAAGCCAAACTGAAAGATCCGAAACTGGCCTGGATGTTCGAAAACTGTTTCCCGAATACACTGGATACCACTGTTCAATTCAAAACAAAAAACGGCAAACCCGATACGTTCGTCATTACCGGCGACATCAATGCCATGTGGCTGCGCGATTCGGCAGCGCAGGTGTGGCCGTATTTGCAGTTGACCAACGAAGATCCCAAACTTAAAGCATTGGTGGCCGGAGTGATCAACCGGCAAACGCAATGTGTTTTGATCGATCCGTATGCCAATTCGTTTAACGAAGGCCCAGCCGGGTCGGAATGGAAAACAGACCAAACCGACATGAAACCCGAATTGCACGAACGCAAATGGGAAATCGACTCACTTTGCTACACCGTTCGTTTGGCTTACCATTACTGGAAAACAACAGGTGACACTGCGGTTTTCGATGCCGACTGGCAAAAAGCAGCAAAACTGATTTACAAAACATTCATTGAGCAACAGCGCAAAGACAATCTCGGGCCCTACTCGTTTCTCCGGAAAACCGACCGCCAATTAGATACTGTATCGAATGGCGGATGGGGACAGCCTTTGAAACCGGTTGGGTTGATCAATTCAACATTTCGTCCATCAGATGATGCCACAACCTATGGGTTCCTGATTCCGTCGAACCTGTTTGCGGTGACTTCACTGCGTCAGTTGGCCGAAATCAGCACCAAAGTTACCCACGACAAAGCCTTTGCCGACAAATGCACTGACCTCGCCAAAGAAGTGGAAGCTGCCATTCAGAAATATGCAATCGTGAATCACCCAAAATACGGCAAAGTGTATGCTTTCGAGGTGGATGGTTTTGGCAACACAGCCTTAATGGACGATGCCAATGTTCCCAGCCTGCTTGGCTTGCCATACCTGGGATGTGTAGATAAAAACGACCCGATTTACCAGAATACCCGAAAACTGGTTTGGAGTAACGACAACCCATACTTTTTTAAAGGCAAAGCCGGAGAGGGAATTGGCGGTCCGCATGTAGGTTACAATATGGTTTGGCCAATGAGTCTCATCATGCTGGCCATGACCAGCAACAGCGACACAGAAATAGCCAGTTGCATGAAAACACTGGTTGCTACCGACGCTGACACCGGTTTCATGCACGAAACATTCCACAAAGACGATCCGAAGAACTTCACCCGTTCGTGGTTCGCATGGGCAAATACCCTTTTTGGTGAACTGGTGCTGAAACTGGTTAAGGAAGGAAAAATAGATTAGAATTTGTTCTCTTTTCATAAATTAAATTTAAGTGTTTAGTTAAGGGCTGAGATAACCACTCAGCCCTTTTTATATGATTTCAATGTAAAACAGGCTTCAGGATAAAATGTAAAAAGAGAAAATACTATCGGGAAATTTGATTAAGGGCTTCAAAAAATTGCATATTTTTAGCACCTAAACCATTCAGAACCCAACTTAAAACCAAAACCATGAAACTTAGATTATGCCTGAGTTTAGTTGTTATTCTTTTATGCCTATCCGTTCGGGCACAGAAACCTGTCAAAATTCAGTTCGATAGCAATAAAGAAGTCTCCGGACAAAAATTTGCCATCCGTGATATTTCGCCCGGACTCCCGACAAACTGGGACAACTACAATTTTGTAGTACTCGAATTCAGGATTACCACTTCGCAACGTTTTCATATCGGTTTTACCACCGCAACCGGTTACAACGAACTGCGCGTGATGAGCTACACCCCCAATGGCTGGAACAAACTCGCTATTCCGCTAAAATTTTACCGCCGTTTGCCCGATGCAGCGCTCGATTTGGCAGCAACCTACAACCAGCCCCGTTACACCGGATGGATCAATCTTGGCGGGAAACGTGGTCCGCTTCAAGGCGTCGATTCCATTGGCATCCGCATGAACGCCCCGATCAATAACCCAACTTTTGAACTTCGCTCTATAGCCCTTTCGGTGGAAGATCCCGGAGACCAATATCTGGAAAACAAACCAGCTGTTGACGAATTCGGACAATCGAACTTGTGCGAATACGAAGGCAAAATCCATTCGCTTGAGCAACTGAAAAACGAATGGGAAACAGAGGATAAAGAGATCATTCCAACAAAAAATTCTCGGAAAGTTAATGAAACAACTGGGGAAATGATGGACCGAACTGTTGCCGTAAATCTTTACAACTACTCCAAATATGGTGGTTACCTTCAGGCAAAAGGCAAAGTCACCGGCTTCTTCCATACCGAAAAAATCGATGGCAAATGGTGGTTTGTCGATCCAGATGGATACCTGTTTCTATCGCATGGGGTTGATTGTGTGAGCCCGGGCGGCGGCGGAAACATTCGCGATCTGGATAAGCGCAACGGCATGTACAAGGAACTGCCTCCACAAGATTTAAACGCCAATTCGCCGCGCCGTGGAGCATCGTTTGGTGCATGGAATTTATTCCGCCGTTATGGCGAAGGCTATCCGGAAAAATCGCGCGAGATGATCGTCAAACGGATGGACAAATGGGGACTAAATACCATTGGAAACTGGTCGAGCCCCGAGGTGATGCAGATGAATAAAAAAGCCTTCATGTTTCAACTACGCGATGTGGGAATTGAAGGAGGCCTGATGGGATTACCCGATGTTTATGCCACCGATTTTGCCTCGAAAGTTGATGCGGGTTGCAAAGCATCGGTTGAACAATACAAAAATAATCCGTGGCTGATTGGCTATTTCACCGGCAACGAACCTTCGTGGCTGGAGCAGGAAGAACGACTTTGCAGCATGATTCTGGATGGCCCTGAAAAACCCATTAAAACCGAACTAAAAGCCTGGCTGGCCAAAGGCGATACTCCTGAACGCCGGAAACAATTTATTTTTAAAACCTTCCGTACTTTCCTCGAAACCGTTGACCTATCGATCCAAAAATACGATCCGAACCACCTCAACCTGGGCATCCGCTTCGGAAATGTGATGGGTATTGACCATGAAATTCTTGAAATCTGCAAGGATGTTTTCGATGTGTTTAGCTTTAACTGCTACGATCTTTACCCGAAAAAGGAGATGATGGACCGGGCTGCCGAAATCACTGGACTACCCATGATAATTGGCGAGTATCACTTCGGAACAGTTGACCGCGGAATGGCCCAATCGCTGTGGCAGGTCAATTCGCAGCAGGAACGCGGAGTGGCATACCGCTATTATACCGAACGGGCATATCAGCATCCCGGATTAATTGGTACAGCTTATTTTCAATGGTGCGATCAAGATTTAACTGGCCGGCGCGACGGTGAAAACTACAACTGCGGAATGGTTGACGTAACCGACCGCCCCTACCAATACCAGGTTGAAGCCGTTATGAAAACATCGGAGCGCCTGTTCGAAATTCATACTGGTAAGCTTCAACCCGTTGATCAGGCACCGGTTAAACCTCGTGGACACGGTGCCATGCCTGATTTTTGGAATAAATAGCTGAGTAATTTATGTTGATAAGATGTATTAAGAACAAATCTTCGAATAAGCTTTAATTACTATTTTTGAACCGATTAAAATTCAGATATAAATCATAATGATTTCAGAACTCAAACCAATAAATAAACGCATGAAACGTATTACGATTTCTTTTTCACTGCTCCTGATGGTTTTACTTACGTTCAATCTTCAGGCTCAGACCCTTTCTCCGGTTGACAATGTCAACACACTGATGGGCTCCGATTCAGAGTTTAAACTTTCGAACGGAAACACCTACCCAGCCATTGCGCTGCCCTGGGGAATGAATTTCTGGACTCCGCAAACGGCCAAAATGGGCGACGGTTGGGTTTATGCCTATGATGCCTATAAAATTCAGGGGTTCAAACAAACACATCAGCCCAGTCCGTGGATAAACGATTACGGCCAATTTTCGCTTTTCCCGATGACCGGCGAATTGAAGATTGCTGGTGAAGAACGTGCCAGCTGGTTCTCGCACAAAGCCGAAACTGCCCGACCTCATTATTACAGTGTTTACCTGGCCGATTACGATGTAACTACCGAAATTACACCAACCGAACGGGCTGCTATGTTCCGTTTCACTTTTCCTGAAAACGAAAAATCATGGGTAATTATCGACGCTTTCGACAAAGGTTCGTACATCAAAGTCATTCCTTCAGAAAACAAAATTATTGGCTACACTACCCGCAACAGTGGCGGTGTTCCGGCGAATTTCAAGAACTTTTTTGTCATTAAGTTCGATAAGGCTTTTTCTGAAAGTTCGGCCTGGAGCAACAATAAAATCGTTTCAGGAAAATCGGAATTGACCGATAACCACGTGGGCGCTGCCATCCGGTTCACTACCAAAAAAGGCGAACAGGTTCATGCCCGCATCGCTTCGTCGTTCATTAGTTTCGATCAGGCCGAACTGAACCTGAAAGAATTGGGTAAAGACAATTTCGATCAGGTTTGCCAGAAAGGTAAAGACATCTGGAACAAAGAACTGTCGCGCATTGCAGTTGAAGGCGGAACCTCCGATCAGGTTAAAACTTTTTATTCGTGTTTGTACCGTGCCATGTTGTTCCCACGCAAGTTTTTCGAGTTCGACAAAGACGGCAAAATGGTTCATTACAGTCCTTACAACGGACAAGTTTTACCGGGAGCCATGTTCACCGACAATGGTTTCTGGGACACATTCCGTGCTGTTTTCCCATTCTTCAACCTGATGTACCCAAGCCTGAATGCACAAATTCAGGAAGGTTTGGTAAACGCTTATAAAGAAAGTGGATTCCTTCCGGAGTGGGCCAGCCCGGGCCACCGCGACTGTATGATTGGCTCAAACTCGGCCACTTTAATTGCCGATGCTTATCTGAAAGGCGCCCGTGGATACGACATCAATACGCTTTACGAAGCAGTTGTAAAAAACAGCAAAACCGAAGGTCCGCTAACTTCTGTTGGCCGCAAAGGTGTTGACTATTACAATAAGCTGGGATACGTTCCTTACGATGTAAAAATCAACGAGAACACAGCCCGCACGCTCGAATATGCTTTTGCCGACTGGACAATTTGGAAACTGGCAAAGGAGCTTAAACGCCCTCAGGAAGAAATCGACTTGTTTGCCAAACGCAGCCAGAATTACCGCAATGTATTCGATCCGGAAACCAAGCTGATGCGTGGTAAAAATCAGGATGGAACTTTCCAGAAACCATTCAACCCTTTCAAATGGGGTGATGCGTTTACCGAAGGAAACAGCTGGCACTACACCTGGTCGGTATTGCACGACGTTCAGGGTTTAATTAACCTGATGGGTGGCAAAAAGGAATTTGTACACATGCTTGATTCGGTTTTTGTGGTTCCTCCAATCTTCGACGATTCGTACTACGGACAGGTAATCCACGAAATCCGCGAAATGCAGATCATGAACATGGGCAACTATGCACATGGAAATCAACCGATTCAGCACATGATTTACCTGTACAACTACGCAGGTCAGCCATGGAAAACCCAGAAATGGGTGCGCGAAGTGATGAACCGCATGTATGCCCCAACACCTGACGGCTATTGCGGCGACGAAGATAACGGACAAACATCGGCCTGGTATGTGTTCTCGGCCATGGGCTTCTACCCGGTTACTCCCGCAGCCGACCAGTATGTTTTAGGTGCACCGCTCTTCAAAAAAATTACCGTGAAACTCGAAAACGGGAAAGAAGTTATCCTGAACGCTCCTGAAAACAGCGCTGACAATAAATACATTCAGTCTATGACTTTCAACGGATCAGAATACAGTAAAAACTGGCTGAGTTACACCGAACTGATGAAAGGTGCGACAATCAATTTCAAAATGAGCGACCAGCCAAATATGAAACGTGGAATTGACGATAAGGATTTTCCTTATTCGTTTACAAACGAATTAAAGAAATAAACAATCAATTCCTATCAAATTAAATCAGGTAAAGCGAGATCGGTCGATTTCACTTTACCTGATTTTTCAATAAACAACTTTCCATTTGAAAACTTCAGAGGGTTTCCCAAATACCTCATCCCGAAATAAATACCAATCTCCATTAAATGCATGCGGATAAATTCTGACATACAACGTTTCATAACCAGAAGGAATGAGATTACCACCATTTAGATTTCTTATCCAAACTTTGCAATTATCGCCATCTATAAACCAGATCAAAATTGGCCCATAAAGATAAAACAGACAATTATCCTTTGAAACATCAGCTTTGTCGCTGAAATAAACTCTTGAATTATATTGAATTAAAGGCTTCCCTTTCGTATTCTTCAACTTGGAATATCCAAAGTATCCAGTATGTAATAAAGAGGTACTTTTGGCAATACTGTCTATAATAATCTCAAAATTAGGTACTTCAACCATATTGTAGCTGTGAACATTTAAAGTATCATTTTCATGATAAGTCAGTTCAGGATTCATATATTCTGAGACAAACCCATTCTTTTCGAGTTTTACATTAAAAATACCATAGGGGAAATTACTAAAACTACACTCTCCTTTTGAATCAGTAACACCATGAAATGATTCCAGTCCTCTGCCTAATAGAATTTTTATATCTGATTTATCAGAAACTGAATAACCATTTTCATCATACAACTTAATCCTGAGAACCAAATTGGATACGTCATTGTCCTTTTTACAGCTCAACATTAAAATAAAGAAACATATTAGAATCGGAGAAACCAGTTTTATCATTTTCAAGTATATTAGGTCATATTGGTGAACGTAAATATGTTAAAGTTACAGCTAAATCTTCGCACTTATAGTTGTCTCCAAAAAATTTTTATCTTTAGCCAAACTACATAACTAAAACTGCTATGCCTCTTATCATTGTCGGTATCGGAATACTTATCTTATTGCTGCTCATCAGCAAATTCAAAATCAATGCCTTTCTGGCCTTACTCATCACTTCTTTCGCTGTTGGATTGTTGAGCAGCATGAATCCGCTGGACATTCTCGATTCCGTGCTGAAAGGCGTTGGCGATACCATGGGGAAAATCGTTTTGATTCTGGCTTTTGGCGCCATGCTCGGAAAAATACTGGAAGAAAGCGGCGCTGCCCACACCATCACTTTCCGGATGATTGACTTTATGGGTCTGAAAAACATACAGTACGCGCTGCTGATCACCGGCTTTTTGGTTGGCTTGCCCATGATGTACAACGCCAGCTTCCTGGTTTTAATCCCATTGATTTTTACATTCGCTGCTACAACCAAATTACCCACTATCTGGCTGGCGCTTCCATTGTGTTCGGCATTGTCGGTGGCACATTGTTTTTTGCCGCCCCACCCTGCCCCAACTTACGTTTCGTTTATTTACGAGGCTGATGTCAACAAAGTATTGCTATACGGACTGATTCCGATGATTCCGGCTTGTTTGATTGGTGGGGTCTGGTTATCACGCTTCACAAAAAAGATTGTGGTTACTCCGCCAGCCGACCTTTTTCAGGAGCGGAAATTCGAGAAAAGCGAACTCCCCGGATTGGGAATCAGCATTCTTTGTGCAGTGACTCCGATTATTTTAATGTTACTTGGCGCATTAACCGATTTAGCTTTTGGGCCACCACCTGCCAAAACTGAACTCACCAAGATGGGAATCGAAAGCATCACCGGTTTTTACCAGCATATCTTTACTGCAAAGGGATTTAGTCCTCAGTCTACAAATATTATATCGGGTATTCTCACCTTCTTCAAATTTATGAGCGATGCCAATATTGCGCTTTTCATGGCGGTGATTGTAGCCATTTTCACACTTGGGCTGCGCAAGGGAAAAAGCATGGACGATGTGATGAACAGTTCGGCTAAATCAATCGGCGCTATCTCGATGATTGTACTCATTATCGCCGGAGGAGGCGCATTCTCGCAGGTTTTAAAAGACAGTCATGTGATCGAATACATTCGGTCTATCTCGGATAACATACAAATGAACCCACTACTGATGGCTTTCCTGATTTCTTCCATTTTCAGATTAGCAACCGGTTCAGCAACGGTCGCTTCACTGACAACAGCCCCGATCATGCTGCCCATGGCCCAGCAAATGGGGACTTCGCCCGAACTGATGGTGCTGGCCACCGGCGCCGGAAGTGTAATGTGGTCGCATTTCAACGACTCCGGATTTTGGATGTTTAAAGAATATTTCGGACTGAGCATCAAACAAACATTCCAAACCTGGACCGTGATGGAATCGACCGTTGGAGTTGTGGGGATTATTACCGTTTTGATAATGAGTATATTTATCTAAACAATTTAAAACCTGAAGTATGAAACGAATTTCATTCGCAATCATCTTGGTTTGTTTCCTGATGGGTACGTTTCAACTTCAGGGCAAATCATTCGAAAAACTTCCGGCGAAACTGAAAACAAGCCTGAATGCCTATTCATTCAACGGACCATTGACAAAAGGCGAAATGAACCTCGACCAATTGCTTGAATTTTGTGCCGCCAATCAATTCGATGCCGTTGATATTACCGCTTATTATTTCCCCGGATATCCTGAAGTTCCTTCCGACGAATACCTTTACCACATCAAACAAAAAGCCTTTTTGTTGGGGCTCGAAATAAGCGGAACCGGTGTGCGCAACGATTTTACCGATCCCGATCAGGCTAAACGCAAAGCCAGTGTTGAACTGGTCAAAAACTGGATTGTTGCTGCCGAAAAACTGGGTGCGCCGGTTATTCGTGTTTTCTCCGGAACGGCTGATACCAAAGGCCTGGCGCGTGAAAAGGTGGTTGATTATATGGTGGCCGACTTCAAAGAATGTGCTGAATTTGGAAAGGCACATGGTGTGGTGGTTGCCATCCAGAATCACAACGATTTTATCAAAACTGCCGATCAGACCATCGAAGTCATCAAGCGGGTCAACTCCGACTGGTTTGGCTTGATTCTCGATATTGGCAGCTACCGCACTGATCCGTACAGCGAAATTGCGCAGACCATACCTTATGCCGTGAACTGGCAACTCAAAGAAAACCTGTTTATTAACGGGATGGAGCAAAAGACTGATGTTGACCGGTTAATGAAAATCATTAAAGAATCGGGCTACCGGGGCTATCTACCGATTGAAACCCTCGGAGAAGGCGATCCAAAAGTAAAAGTTCCCCAATTTCTGAACGAAGTCAGGGAAGCGATGAAAAAAGTGGGTGAGTAAAAGTAAATCCCATTATTTTCAAAAATTTATATTGTAACCCAAAAAAACACACCATATGGAATCGAACAGACGTAATTTTCTGAGGAAGTCGTTTGCCTCAGCTTCAGCCTTAGCAGCTGCAAGTATGTTACCAGCCGATTTATTTGCCCAAGGTCAAAACAATAATGAGCAGATTGAAGAGATTATCATCCAACCCGGAAATCGTCCGGCTCCCAAAGAATCCATCCGGTTTTCGGTCATTGGGATCAATCATTCGCATATTTATGGCATGGTAAGCTCATTGATCGAAGGTGGTGGACAACTGGTTGCTGTTTATTCCAAAGAACCCGAATTGTTGCCTGACTTTACCAAGCGCTATCCAACGGTTAAAGTCGTCAAAAGCGAAGCCGAAATTCTGGAAGATAATTCCATTCAGTTGGTTGCCAGCGCTGCCATTCCTGTTGACCGGGCGCCAATTGGCATCCGTGCGATGAAATCAGGAAAAGATTTCATGACCGACAAGCCCGGCATATTGACTTTCGACCAACTGAAAGAGGTGAAGAAAGTACAGAAAGAAACGAAACGCATTTATTCAATTGTATATAGCGAACGTTTAGGCAATCGTGCCTCGGTGCAAGCGGGAGAACTTATTCAGGCCGGTGCAATCGGAAAAGTGGTTCAGACTCTCGGAGTTGGGCCTCACCGAATGAGACCTGCAACCCGTCCCGACTGGTTTTTTGATCCTGAAAAAGCTGGCGGAATTTTATGCGACATTGGCTCTCACCAGTGCGACCAGTTTCTGTTTTACACCGGATCCAAACAAGCTGAAGTCAATTTTTCGCAGATCGGAAACTTCAACAATCCGAAATATCCAAACTATTCCGATTTTGGCGATATGAGTGTGCGCAGTCCTCACGCCACGGGATACATCCGTATCGACTGGTTCACGCCTGAAGGACTCGACACCTGGGGTGATGGCCGAATGTTTATTTTAGGCACCGAAGGTTATATTGAAATGCGCAAGTACATTGACATTGCGGGTCGCAAGGGTGAAAATCACTTGTTTTTGGTCAACCAGAAAGAAACAAAGTATTTCGATTGCTCTCAGGTGTACATGCCTTATGGCGAGCAATTGGTTAGCGATGTGGTCAACCGAACCGAAACAGCCATGTCGCAGGATCATTGTTTCCTTGCAACGGAATTAGCTTTAACCGCTCAAAAAATGGCTTTTAAACTGAATATATGATATACCAGTCCATAAAAGTAAATTATAATCTGGGTTTCTATGCTGCATAGACTTGCTCCGATTAATCAGAATGAAACACTAAATTTATGAACAACTGACATCTATGAAAAATCATTTTATATCATCCGGAACAATATCTGGCAATAAAATACTGCTCAGTTTGGTTCTTGTAATGATTGGTTATGTTGTTCATGCTCAATGTGCCTTTAAGCCAATCGGACACCGGGGCGGTTCGTCGTATAATTTTCCGGAGAACACCTTAATTTCGCTTGAACAAGGTTTTATTGAAGACATTTATGCCGCCGAAGTTGATGTGCGATTTACGGCTGACAGTACCTTGGTTTTAATGCACGATTATTACATCGACCGCACGACCAATGGTCTTGGCGAAGTGGAGGATCTTACACTAAGCTACCTAAAAACGCTCGATGCCGGTAGCTGGAAAAACGCAAAATATCAAGGAACTAAGGTTCCGACACTAAAAGAGGCACTTGAACTGACCAATAAATACCAGAAAAAGCTTTATTTAAACATGAAGGTTTTTGCGCCCAAACTAATAGCACGAACCTTAAAAGAGGCTAATCTTCCCGAAGACATTGTTTTACTCGACCCCAACGATTTAGAAGAAGTAAAGACGTATCACGAGATTTTACCAAACACACCTTTGGTCTACTTTGGAGAACTTCCTGAAGATATTGACGATCCAGAATTCTATACGTTTCTTAAAAACAACGGGGTTATTGCTATCGAAATTCCTGCCGATTACATTTTATATTCGGACGACCACCGTATGGAAGAATTACAGGAAATGGTTCATTTAAACAAGCTTCAGTTGTGGGCATATACCGTAAACGACCCTGCTTATTTTAAATTTTTAAAAGAATTTGGGATCGATGCCCTGGAAACCGACCGGCCATCGGAAGCCTACCAGTTTTTTTGCAACAATGGCAGTGGAGGATTCTTTCCGGAGAAGCGAATTACCGCCCAATGGGACTTCAATCAAACTTTAAATGGAACGATCGGATCGCAATTGGCAATAGTAGGCGATAACACTGTCGCCGGACAAACCATTGAATTCGGATCAACACTTTCATTCCATCTGCCTTCCATCGAAAACAGCACGGTAAATATTGCCAGAATCCCTGCTTTTGATTCACAACACGCCTTGCGTTTTTTTTCGAATATTGCTCCTGAAGGCCTTCCGGGCGTACTTGAGTGCGACAATACCTATTCGTTGATTTTCGATTTACTCAAACCATCAGGCAAGAATCCCTATACTGCGATTCTTCAAACAAGTAATAATAACAGCGACGATGGCGACCTTTTCCTTTCAGGAGAAAAAAACAGTATAGGAATTTTAGAGCAATACAATGGTAGTTTTGCCGATAGTACCTGGGTGAGGCTGGCTTTGGTTTTCGATTTGTATCATGAAAAAATGGATCAATATCTCGATGGGAATTATATTGGAACCGTTACATTGGATGATAGTAAAAACGGACGGTTTTGCCTGAATAACAATTGGGGGGTGCAGTCTTCAAATTTTTTCTCTGACGACGATGGCGAAACCAATCCGATTTTTGTAAGCAGCATACAATTGCGCAATTACGCAATGAGTGCCGACGAAATCAAGTGGTTGGGGAAACCAAAGGCCACAAAAATAGACAATACATTTTTGCCTGATGTTGATCTGTCGTGTCCTGAATTTCCGGAAAATATAAAACTGACAAGGACCGAAAATACAATTAGTCTGCTGGCTGATGCCGGCGACCAGGTAAATTATAAATGGGAAATGAACAGTGGTTCTGGATGGGAAAACATCACCGGTACTTCATTCCTAAATCAGGCTTCTTCCAGTCTTCGTATTATCAATGCTCCTGAACTTCTAAACGGATACAAGTTCCGTTGCATCGCATACAATGATTGTCAGACGATTTCGAATGAATACTTGATCAAAGACATTGCCAGCGGTAATCAGCTTTTTGGTGCACAGAACCACATTATCATGATTTATCCAAATCCTTCGAAGGGAAATGTAACCATCGATCTTTCACAATCGGCACAATCCTATGACATTCGAATATACACAACTCAGGGTGTTGAAGTTTACAGCAAAAACGATGTAGCAGGGAAATGTGAAGTTAAACTAAAGCCAGGGGCATATTTATTTCATATTAGTAACAATGACCTTACTGAAGTGAAAAAGATTTTGATCGTTGAATAATAAGGTTCAAAGAATTCAATCAACACATTTGCTATTTTTATCCTGAAATAAAAATGAAAGATCATGCTTAAAGAACTTATCCTTAGAAACAGAACCTACCGGCGCTTTTACCAGTCTGAAAAAATATCACAGGATCAGCTTCGCGAATGGGTCGATTTGGCCAGAAACTCGGCATCGGCCCGTAACGGGCAATCGATGAAATACATTCTGAGCACCGACGAAATGTTCAATGCCCAAATCTTCGAACAACTCGCCTGGGCCGGCTACCTGACTACCTGGAAAGGCCCCGAAGAAGGCGAGCGACCATCGGCCTACATCGTCCTGCTGAACGATACTTTAATTACCGGAAATTACTTTTGCGACGATGGAATTGCTATGCAAAGCATCCTGCTTGGCGCAACTGAAGCGGGGTATGGCGGTTGCATCATTCATTCGGTCAACCGGAATAAACTTCGTGAATTGCTGAATTTATCGGAGCAATACGAGATCCTGTATGTTTTGGCTCTCGGGAAACCCAAGGAAACGGTGGTTCTGGAAGAACTGAAAGGTGACGATATCAAATACTGGCGCGACGAGAACCAGGTACACCACGTTCCGAAACGGGCGTTGGATGAGATTATTCTGGAAGTAAAATAAAACTCAATTGCCACAATGGCCCGAAGGTTTAAAACTTCGGGCCATTGTATCATATTTTTTGGTGCTATTTAGTCCTTATTTCGCACTGTTGAAATAATTGCTCATAAAAAGCAACTGAAATTTCACGGCATTGGTCCAGTAAGGCCAGGTATGTCCGCCTGGGCGGGTAATATAATCGTGGGGAATGTTGCGGTACAACAGCTGTTGGTGAAGGTTTTGGTTCACTTGGTAGAAAAAGTCGTCGGTTCCGCAATCAATAATAATCGCCAGCGAGTTCGGAGTCAGCAAATTCAGCAGATTGACTATGGTATTCTTTTCCCAACGTTCGGGCTGCTCTGCATAAGTTCCCAGTCTTTTCGCCATATCCCAGTTGTTCGGAAACGGACGGATATCAACTCCTCCGCTCATACTTCCGGCTGCACCGAACACATCCTGATGTCGGAATCCGAGATACAAAGCTCCGTGCCCGCCCATGCTCAAACCTGTGATGGCACGGCCTTTCCGGTCTTTGATGGTTTTGTACTTTGAATCAATCGATTTGACCAATTCGGCGGAAACAAATGTTTCATATTTCGAAGTCGGATCAACAGGACTGTCCCAATACCAACTACTGAATCCGCCATCAGGACAAACAATAATCAGGTTCAACTGATCGGCAGCCTTCTCAAAACCTTTCGCTTTATTGATCCAGTCGAGGTGGTTGCCGCTGTATCCGTGCAGCAAATATACCACAGGCAATTCTTTGGCCGAAGCATAATTATCAGGGGTAACAATCACTGCCTTAATGTTTTTCTGCATCGCTGGACTGTAAACCTGAATGGTATCGACAATAGCAGCCCGGACCGGAATCAACGCCCAAGCACAAAATAAAAGAGCAATTATTCGTTTCATTATTTAAATTTTAAATGATATCAGCGTACAAATTTCAGCCGTTTACTCACTTGCTTTATCCATTCGCGAGCCATTAATTCGTGCCCGGCAACGGTAGGATGAACTCCATCCCAAATCCAGTAATCGGCGTTAGTACGCTTACATGCCTGATCAAAAACTTGCTGAAAATCAACAAATACTGCATCGAATTCTTTGACCAACTTCAAAATAGAGCTTTGCCGTTTTGCCAAATCGGTTTTGTAGGCATCCCAGTTTTCTTTCACCTTACCAACCGGAAGGATAAACGGATTGCAAAGTACAAACAAAATTTCAGGAAACTGTGCCTTGGTATGGCTAAGCAACGACCAGTAAACTTCCTCATATTTCTCCGCTGTTACCGCATCAGGTTGAGAAAATACAACCGAACTTGTATCGTTAATTCCAACAAGTATGCTCAGGACATTGGGTTTTAAGTCGAGGGTATCTTTCTGCCAACGGTCGGCTAAATCAGTCACTTTGTTTCCGCTGATTCCTCGGTTGTAAAAGGTCAGTTTTTTCTCCGGAAAGTCGGCGCCAAGACGGCTTGCGATACTAAAAGCATAACCATGACCCATGATGTGGTTCGGGTCGGTATTGCGTCCGCGATTTCCATCGGTGATCGAATCGCCCTGAAAAAGGAACACCAATCCATTTCCGTCGTTCGATTTCGGAATACCGATTGATGTATGTGCGAATGCAACTAATTTGGGTAGGCTAAGAGTTACCAGACCCGTAAGTGCTAGATTCCTCACAAAATCGCGGCGTGAATTTGGGTTAATGCTCATATCTGATTTTTTTCATTCAACATTATCTCCCTGAAGGAGGAGCCAAAATATCATATTTTACTGAAATAATTAACAGTAAGGAATGGGAATACCGGAAAAAATTCAAAATTAAATCAACCGTCCTTTCACTGCTACGCGGCTAAATTCTCATGGTTCCGATGCAAATTCTACCATACTATCACCGCTAACGCGGTTTTTTTAGGCGCATGGCGCCGATAATATGGTAGTAAAAACAAAAATAAACTGAACAGAGGCGCGTAGCGCTGACATTTAATTTAAAATACGATTCCTCTGAATAGGAATACCAGAAACATCACTTTATTTTTCAGATTGAAGATTGGATTTCTGAATAACCACTTGTGAATTGCCTATTTAACCGCCACATCCCACACTTTCGACATTCTTGACTTTCCCTCTGGGCCTTCGATGTCGAGAATGACAATGTACTTCCCGGCATCCTTGTACCGATGAACCGGATTTTGCTCAACAGAGGTAGTTCCATCTCCAAAATCCCAATGCCAGCTGGTAATTTTGCCACGACTTTCATCTTTGAAAAGAACTTCTCTCTTTGCCATGTCGGTCACCAGAAACGACCATTGGGCTGCGAACGATTTTTGGTATTTTTCTTCGAGAGGCATCAAAGTAAAAACTGTTCCGAGGCTCGAATTACCATACATTTTGTGGTTTTTCGATAAGTTCCAGAAACCTTTTTTCGATTCATCTATCACGTCGTCGTAATCGATCACCGCCCAGGTCAGGCCGATCTTTTTGTTATCAGTGAGTGTCGATTGAACCGACCGCTCAGGGCCTTCATCATTAGCAAAATCAAATGGGCTTATCCAAAATTCAGCGATCAGTTTTCCTGATTCTCCGGGTTTAAAATTATACGAATAGGCAATGTTGGAATAAGGCAAATTTTTGATCCAGTTTTGCGGACCCCAGGCCAACGCCCAATCTTTGCCAACTGCAGGAGTAAAAATATGATAGTTTTGTGCGTGGACTCCCTGAAAAGTAAAGTAAGTTTCATTCGGGTCGAGCGACGGGTTCGGATGTTGTCCGGCAATTAGTGGACCTCCGGAAAGGTCGCCATCGACCACCAGCTCGAAAATGTCGTTATGCAATCCAGGCAACGAGAAGTCCCAGTAATCGTCGTAGGCTTCATACAGAAAATACAGTCGGTTCATGCCTTTTACCCAAGCCACTTTTACCTTTACATCCAGGTTTTTAGGATCAACTTCAGGATAATGCTTCGAATCGTCCCAAAGCTGATCGGTTCCAACCACATATTCAGCCGGAAAGTCAGCCCAATCATCCGTGTTGCCATCGATTCGGGGTATCATGTTGGACGGAAACTGGTATATTTTGTATCCGCGATCTTCCTGAGCCTGACTTTTCAGAAAAAACAGAAAACTCAGAATCAGAAAGATGCTATATTTTGTGCCGTTCATCATTGGTTATTTTCTTTTCAACCACTCTTCAGGAACAGGAACAATGCAAATATTCATTGATTTATTGTCTTCAGAAAGCATGGCCGATTGTATCTCGATGCGAGTACCGTCGGGACTAAAAGTTGGGTGTGGATGATCGGCGGCAGTGGGTTTATGCCCGGTTGTCAGCAGAATCATCTCGTGCGTTTTCCGGTCAATCAGGTAAAGGTTTCGGTCGAAATCGTCGCCAACTACAAAACGTTTGTCAGCCGAACCGTTAACATGCCAGAAACCGCTCCCAAACGGAATTTGCCCGGCAATGCTCATTTCGCGTGTATTGATACTGACGATTCCCAATCCGGTAGGCTTTTCGCGGGTGCCACTTGGTCCCCATTCGGTTTCCTGACCCGGATTCGCGCCTTTCACATCGGTTCCCGGTTTATTTTCAGTTGAAGTATTTGGAATTTTACGGTGCCCCATGATGGCAAATGCCACTTCATCGGGACTGATAACCGCCTCGTGAGTAATCCATTCGTAGGTAGATTCAGGATAAAGAGGGCGCAAACCCGTTCCATCAGAATTCACAATCCAGGTGCGTTGAGGTGATTTACCGCCAGTTTCCCAGCAGAAAACAATTTGTCCCGGAACCCACGGATTGGTTTGGATATGACCGATCTGAAACGGAACTGAAAACACATATTTGATTTCACCATTGCGAATGTTCATTCCGGCAATCCCGGCCGGACCAGCACCCATTTTCCGGGGACCGAAGGCTTCTTCGATTTTTGTTCCCTCCGGAAGATGTTTCATTGCTTCCGTCTTTCCCACCCGGAACCAAACCCAGTTTTCGTCGCCATCAAGCGCCATGTCGCCACCGGCCTCTAATTCAGGAGGAGTAATGCCGCAAATTCGCTGATAAACCAAAGCTGATTTTAACGTTCCGGCTTTGCTGTCGGCAAACAATTTGGCCAGATCAACCTCAACAATATCAAGTTGCTTTGATTCGGTATCCGTTAGCGGTTTCCGCATAAAATAAAGTTTCATCGATTTTCTTGCCACATTCAGCATCCCGATGTAACCACCTTCGGTAACCTGAACAATGTCGCCGGTTTTCTCGTTCACCGCAAAAGCTTCGCCTTTCACCCGATCTGACCTGAAGATGAGCCATTGACTATCCGAAGTCCACTGGTTGTGCGTTTGATATATTTTACTGTCGCCAGCCGGAGTACTGGTCAGGAAAGTCAGCTCAGTGCCGGTTACCGGATCTTTCACCACCTTTCGTTCAGAAGGAAACCGGCGGCCGATTTGTGCCTGAACCTGCAAATTCCCGATCAGGCAAATACCAGCCAGAATCAGGTTAAATAAAATTGATATTTTCATGCGCTTATATCTTATTTGAACCACATAGACACATAGTTCACATAGTTTTATTGTTTTTATTCCTATATTTTCTATGTGTCTATGTGGTAAGAAATCGAAACTTTTCTGATTCGAAGAGAAACCTACTTGGCGTCGAATATCGGACCGTTGGTTTTCACTTCCTGTTTATAGAATTGGATAGCGCTGTCGTTTAGTTTTGGAAAATGGGTTTTCAGCATTTCTATGATTTCTGCTCCGGCTAACAATACCGGACCATAACCATGAGCAGCAAAAACATTGACAGGACGATAATAATAAAAAGCAGGATCGAAGCCCATTCCGGTACCCACGCAAGTACCCTCAACCTGTCCTTTTTCGGTAACTTTTGATGCCACTGCATTCCAGGCAAGAATAACCGTTGGACCGTAAACCTGATCGTCGATGTATCCGCGATTGATGGCCCTGGCCATCGCATATGCATAAATAGCAGTAGCCGAGGTTTCGAGATACGAATCGTTTTTGTCGATCAACTGGTGCCAGAAACCTTGTGGCGACTGGTAATTGACCAAACCACGAATGTGGCGTTTCAGCAAATCGAGAACCTGATCGCGACCGGCATAATCGGCTGGCAAAACTTCGAGCAACTCAACCATGGTCATTACTGCCCAGCCGTTAGCACGTGCCCAATGAAACTGTGGATGCTCGGGCATTTCCTGAATCCAGCCATGCATATACAAACCTTTGTCATAATTGAACATGCGTTTCGAGAACTGAAGCACTTGTTTAACTGCATCGTCGTAATATTTGGTTTGGCCTGTATATTTTCCCATTTGCGCCAATGCCGGAACACTCATAAAAAGATCGTCGAGCCAAAGTGAATTGGGCAGAGGCCGGTTACGGGCAAGGGTCCCATCGTCGAAACGCTGTTGTTTATTGCTGATATAGTCGATAAAATTATTGATCATGGGATTCAGGTCAGCGCCGACATTGGCCTGCTCAGCCTTAATCATAGCGGCACACATGGCGCCTGCATCGTCGAGCGCATGTGGATGCATGACCGAAAACATAGCGTGACGGACTTCCGGAGCTTGTTGTTCCAGTTTCTGAAATGAAGGGCGGATATCGGCTAAAAAGTTCAGGCGTTTGAATGTATAATCAGCATATTTCTTATCACCTGTAGTTTGCGAAGCGAGCAACATTCCGGCATAAGTAACTCCCCACTCGTAGCTGATTAACCTGAAATCGCCTTGTTTAAGTTTCGTTTGTGCGTTTACTTTGGTAAAGTCTGATAATTCGGATCCCGAAGCATCTGTTAATTGGGTTGGGGTTGTAGCCTCAAGGTAATTGTACACCCGGTCGAGTACCTTCGTAATTTCGGCTACGGTTGGAACTACATACGGAGTTTCGTAGTTAGGCTGCATTAAATGCAAGGGCGCGGTTGCGTCGTTTTGAGGTTTGGCTGGTTGGTTTTGGGCAAATGCGAAAGCCGGGAGCAGTGTTAGGACTGCAAGAATATTCCTGATCATAGTTACTTGGTTTTAGTTTGGTTAATTATTGACAAACCTAAGAATAAAGGTTTGATTTTCTGAAGGATATGTCATAAAAAATAGGAAGGCACATTGCACCTTCCTATTTTTATAGAATGTTTGAATTATTAATATCCAGGATTTTGCATCGCAGCTTTTTCGCTAGAAGTCAGAGGCAATCCATCTTTATAGATTCCATCAAGGAATGTTTGTGGAATAGGACGCAAAAGGTGAAAATCTTTAATGTTTGCTTTTGCTTCTTTGTTATAAGCTCTGACCCTTGGAATCAATGTTTTAGTCCGGCTTAAATCCTCCCAACGAAGCCATTCACCACAAAGTTCCCTGGTTCGTTCATCCAGAATCAAACACAACATCCTGTCGTATTGGCTTGCATACCCCAATTTGGTAATTACTGCTTCGTCTTCTGCCGGTAAGGCCGAAGTGCTTGCAATTGTCAAATCAGTTGCAGCTGTAGCTACAGGAATATTGTTAGACTCATAATATGAATTTTCTGTCATGAATGAATTCATACTTGCAGGCTGAACATAGGTAGATGTAGGAAAAGATGCTGCTCCATCAGTATAGAATGAGCGGCTTTCTCCATCTTTATACGCTGCACGAACACGAACTGCATTGATGTAAGGCAAGGCATCGGTATAGGAACCTGAGTTTGAAGCAGCCAAACGAATTTTAGCTTCAGCAGCCATTAAGTAGGTTTCGGCAGAACGTGCTAAAATTTCATCGCGCATACCTCTGTTGTCGTTGATGGCGGTTCTATCAGATTCAAAATGTTTTGATAATGAAGGGAACCGTGGATTTGCCTCAAGGCCAAGACCATCAGCAGCATAAGCAACATATACCGATGGAATTGTCTTTTTAGTAACACTGTATAAAATATTAGGATCGTTGTTATTAATCGTTTTGGCGAAACGAGTATCGGTCTTTGAATTAATAATATACAGAATACCCAAATCTACTCCTGGAGTATATGTAATACCACCTGAAGCGCCAGCTTTATTTACACGGTGTTTTGTTCTGAATACTTTCCAGAATCGGGAGTCGTTAATGTGGTCAAATACATCGTAGGTGAAATATGTAGCTGCCAAACGGCTATAAGGACGCATCCCGGTAAGGTCACGCTGCATCACAGGCAGGTCATCATATCGAGCTGTAAAAAATATGTGACTATTGTTCTCTGTCTTTAGCGCTGGATCACGGCTAAATGAGGCTGAAAAAATTAATTCCGGCAGAGATTCATTCGTTCCATCCGGCTTGGTATAATCCCATAATGCCTGATAATTACTGGCCAATGGGTGACGTGCTATCACTTCGTCAGATAAACTTACAACTTTTTGCAGGTCAGCACTCTTTGTACTTGAGTTCCAGGTATCATTAATTTCACTTGCACGTGTCAAATAAGCTTTTGCAAGGAAATGAGCTGCCGCATCTTTGGTGATCTTATTAGGTCCACCGGTATTCGCCAACAAGTTATAAGCCTGGGTAAAATCATCGATTACCTGTTTCAGCACTTCTTCTGCCGTTGCGCGGGTAAATTCTAATTCAACAGAGGTGCTTGGTTTCAATTTTAAAGGAACGCCACCATATTGCCGTACCAATTTTAAATAGTTAAAAGCACGCATAAAATAACCTTCGCCCAAGGCCGTTTTTTTGATCGCATCGCTTGTAGATACAATTTTGGTTGACGATTCAATTAACTGGTTGGCCAATCCAATACCAATATAAGCATTATCCCAAGGTTCCTGTGCGGTGGTCCTGACGGTTGTTATGATGGAATTGAACCTGCTGTCATAATTATTCCATTGACTATTGGTGTCGTCACCACCAACATGAAACTCATCGGTACCATAATTGGTGGTACCAAATTGATACTCTGTAGCAAACGGAGATGCAAAAACCCGATAATATGCACCAACGGCTAATTGCTGAATACCAGCTTCTGTATCGTAATATGAAAAATCCCTTGCGGTTTCCAATTTCTCGTCCAAAAAGCTTTTGGAACAAGACGTTATACCCAATGCAACTAGTGCCAGAAGTGCAAGCAGGTGTGCATGATGTATGATATGTTTTTTCATAAATTTCAGTTTTTTGAATTTAACATTGATTAAAATTGTACGCTAATACCCGTTACAAAACCTCTGTTCGAAGCATGATATTTTGTATCCAAATCTATATAGGACACTTGGCTGAAAATAAAACCGGGGTTTGATGCCTGCACATACAACCGTAATTTGGATATATTAAGTTTATTGGTTATCCGTTCAGGAAAATTATATCCCAACGAAATGTTTCGAATCTTTAAAAATGACCCGTGTTTATATCCTAGCGATTCATAATACTGATCACCATAGCCTGCAGAATAAATTGGTTTTTGATAATCGGAGTTCGTGTTAGTAGGGGTCCAATAATTTACCGCTCTTTGTTGATATCGTCCAACCATACCTTCACCTCCGGTGTTATAAATATATCCCATACGGCCATATAATAATGCTGACAACTCAAAACCTTTGTAGTTAAAGGTATTTGTTATACCTAAAATATATTTTGGAATCGTACTGCCAACGATTACACGATCGTTGTTTGCATCAATTTTATAATCACCATTTTGGTCTATCGGTTTCACATTACCTGCGCTAAAAGTATGGCCATTGGCATTAAATTTTGCCATTTCTGCAGCATCAGAATCCTGCCACACACCGGCAGCGTCATAGCCATAGACTATACTTTGCGATTGGCCAATAAACCATTTATTATTCAAATCGTCTTGTTTACCGTTGGCTAAGGAAACAATCTGGTTATCCTGGTATGAAGCGTTAATACTTGATGACCATTCAAAATCAGTAGTTTTTATATTTATTGTATTTATGCTTAAATCAGCACCCTTGGATTTGGTTTCCCCGATGTTGGCATAAGTGTCTAAAAAACCGGTAACTGTAGGGATTGATTTTTTCAGTAATAAATCGGTAGTATTGGAAGTGTATACATCGAAACTTCCGGAGATTCTTGATTTGAAAATTGAATAATCAATACCAGCATTGTATTGCGAGGTTTTTTCCCATCCCAATTCCTGATTTGCCATGGTTGTAACATTGATTTGGCCGGGTGTAGAGGTGGCTCCAAATGGATAAAACATTGCTTCTAACCTTCCTTTGGTAGAATAAGGATCAATAGCTGCGTTACCAGTAACCCCATAACCAAGGCGTAATTTTAACTGAGTCACCCAATTTACACTTTTCATAAAGTTTTCCTGATCCATGCGCCATCCCAGTGCAGCACTAGGGAAGAATGACCACTTATTACCCGGTGCCAATACGGAGGCTCCATCATAACGTCCAGAAACAGTTAACAGATATTTATCAGTATAACTGTAATTTAAACGGGCCATGTATGAAAGTAATGATTGTTTTACGATTCCTGAACTCCAGCTTTTAAGAGAACTCACAGCTCCCAAAGCATTCCATTTCTGGCTTGAGAACGGAACATTATCTGCTGACATATAACTTGATTCCGTTTCAAATTGCGTTTGACTCTGAAGTAAAGTCATACCAAAACCGTGTTTCCCAAATTTTGTATCATAATATAGCAAATGGTCGAGTGTGTAAGAAACGCGTTGTCTTTTCTCCAAAGAGGCATAGGCAGAACCACTTCTGATCACGGATTTACCATCATCATAGATACCATCTCTCCAGGATTGAACATCAGGACCAAAATTGGTACGAAATCTTAATCCTTTTAATGCAGGAATCATCGATCCCAAATCCAATTGTGCATACAAACTACCAAATGTACGAAACGTAACGCGCTGATCTTGTGAATATAGCTCTTCATCAATAATGGTCTTAACAGCAATGTCACCACCAGGATAATCTATCCGGTTGCCATTGGCATCATAAGGCTGTGCGAATGTAAAAATGCCATATGCACTTTGGTACAATCCGGTTTGAGCAGATACCCCAACATTACCGGCAGTTGATTGGCCATATTCCTGAATGCTGTATGAACTGTTCAGGTTTCCACCAAATGAGAACCATTTTAAAGGCGTAAGATCTACACTTACATTCGCATTGTAACGTTTAAAGCCTTGTCCCTTTACCACTCCTTTAGAATCAGTATATCCAAAGGAGCCGTATGCTTTCATTTTGTCGGTACCGCCACTTGCACTCAGTGTATTTTGTGTAGTAACACCGGTGCGGGTTACATAATCGGTCCAATTGGTTGTCGTTAATTTTGATGGATCCCAGGTACTGCCCGTCCAGCCTTTGAGTATATTGTTCCAGGCAGTATCATCACCGGTAAAAATTTTGGCATCATTGGCCTGTGTTGGCTGATCACCCCTTGCATAAACGGTTGGATACGCATTGTATTCTGCCCAACGACGATATTCTACATAGTCACCTGCACTATACAGAGGTGAAAATTCATGTATCTTTTCTGTAGTCACTGAGCTGTCAAAATTCAGGGCAAGTTTTCCGGACTTTCCTTTTTTAGTCGTGATCAAAACAACACCGTTTGCACCACGTGAACCATAAATGGCAGTAGCCGATGCATCTTTCAAAATATCAATTGATTCAATATCATTGGGATTCATGTTGTCAATACCACCAAGTGTTACTTTGTTTGAAGTGTTGCCACCAGCATCGACAGTTCCAGTTACCATAGGAATACCATCAACTACATAAAGTGGTGAGTTTGATGCGGTGAGTGAGCGTACACCACGAATGGTGATATCGCCTACTGTTCCGGGACGTTCATTCGAAGTAATATCAACCCCGGCTGCCCTTCCTTGCATTGCTTGAACGGCATTAGTTACCGGACGTGATCTAATTTCTTCAGCACCAACACGCACCAAGGAACCTGTAACGTCTGATTTTTTCTGAACACCGTATCCAACAGCCACAACCTCCTCAATTCCAATTGATTCATCTTCTAAGGTAACATTGATTGATGTTTTTCCTTCAACCGAAAATTCCTGCATCTTCATACCTACAAACGAAAATTGCAGAACTCCTTTTTCAGGTATGTTTGAAAGTGAATATTTACCATCCATGTCGGTAATCGTACCATTTGTGGTACCTTTTACGACGACGGAAACGCCAGGGAGTGGCTCTCCGGTCTGGTCGGTGACTTTACCGGACACCGATTTTGCGTTCTGTCCAATACTTAGTCCACTCTCTGAACCAGCCTGTATTGGCGACAATACAATTTGACGATCTTTAACCAGAAAGTTGATACTTTTATCCACAAATAACTGAGAAAGAACATCCTGAACCTTCTCATTTTTGGCTTCAATACTGACCGTGCGGTTCACATTGATCAGATCGTTGTTGTATAGAAAATAGAAATCACTCTTGTCCTCAATTTCCCTTAATACTTCCTTAATGGTAACGTTTTCCATCTTCAGATTTATTAAAGTCCGCTGAGAATACGATTTAAGCGCAAAAGCCTGTGTGAAAAGCAGTAGACTTAAAATAGCTGTAAGCTTCATAACTTTAAGAATTTGTTTCCAGGAACGATGAATTCCATCATCCCATAGGTGAATACATTTTTTTTTCATACGTTTGAATGACTTTTTGATTTAATAAATTAAAAATTTAACCGTGTTCAGACGGTTACTTAGTCTCAGGGCAGTTGGGGAACTGCCCTGTTTTTTTACGATTATTTTCAAATCATAGGCTGCGTCAATTGTTTCAATGTTAATTTTATAATTGTCGTTTCATTATCTTAATATGTTGCTTCGTAAACGTTCTGTTATCCAAAACCTTACGCTTACTGCTCGAATAGGAAATTGGAGTCGTTAGTGTCAGCAAATCCATCACCTGATCAAGACTTTCACTGGTAAATGTGCCGGTAAAACGGTAATTGGCGATCGATTGATCGTTGATCTGAATATCAGCATTAAACCACCGACCAAGTTTAGCCGCGACTTCGTAGAAAGGTGTTTCGTTAAAAATCAGCACCCCGTCTCTCCATGCGATAACATCTTGTACCTTTACATTTTCGGCTTTATACGTTTTGTTTTGGGTATCGTAGTTTAACTGAGTTCCCGGATCGATAAACATTACTTTGTCAGGTTTTACCCGATCGGTTATTTTAACTTTTCCTTCAGCCAGAGTGGTTGAAAATTTTAAATCACCTAAATATGCCGAAACATCGAATTCAGTTCCAACAGCTTCAACCTCCATACTACTTGTACTTACGATGAATGGTTTCTTCTTGTTTTTATATACTTTAAAAATTGCTTCGCCTTCCAAAGTAATTCTACGTTCGTTTCCGGCAAATGCTGACGGGAACTTCAAACTACTGGCTGCATTCAGCCATACTTCAGTACTATCCGGAAGAAACAGGTGCGTTTTTGTACCTGGTTGTGTCACAATTTCCTGGGTGACCATCAATACATTCAATTCCTTCCTGAGTTCATTTTGTTGAAGATAATACCAAATTCCCCCCAATAATGCAGGAATAAAAAGTACAGCCGCAATTCGTTGCATCCATACCGAGATTAAAACTACTTTATTTGCCCTGTATTTTCTCCGGACTTGCTGTTTGCCCTCCTGAAGGTCGAACTGACGAAGCAAATTAAGGTCAGCTGTCAGGCTGTCAATCTTCTTCAATTGCTGAAATACTTTATTGTTTTCAGGACTTTTAAGCCATTCAATAGCCAATTGCTTTTGCTCTTCATTGGCTTCGCCATGAAAGTAGACCATCAAAAAATCAGGTATGTGTTCGTGTGTTTCCATATATTTTATTCGAGTATATGACGGCAAAGTATTTCTTCACCCTAAATAGATTCTGAAAAAATGTTAAAAAATTAAAACCTGCTTACGAAAAGCAAAAAAAGGAGATAATCGCCAAGGTCTTTGCGAAGAATAGTAAGTGCTTTACTGATACGGTATTCGATCGTCTTTACCGAGACGTTTTCTTGTTTGGCTATTTGCTGATAGCTAAGACCATCAAAACGGTTTAGCATGAATGTTTCACGAATTCCATCAGGCAAATTCTGAATTGCCTTGTCAATTTGTTTTGTTAGTTCACTGTCGAGCAACGGGTATTCCTGCAAATCGTCATCGCTCATCATTTTTAGCCTGAATTGTTCGTGGTTGATTTTAACCTTTTGATGAGCCAAATTATCGAGACAGCGGTTGTGGACTGAACGGATGAAATAGGATTTGACGCTGGTTTCAATAGAAATAGTTGCACGGTTCTCTAAAATCCTGACAAAAAAATCCTGCACCAGGTCTTCGGCTTCAGAGTTTGATTTAAGCATCCGGTAAGCATACACACAAAGCCCCTGATAATATTTATCGAAGAAATAATCAAAAACAGCGTGGTTACCTCCCTGAAAATCAAGAAATAACTGTTTCTCATTAATTGTATTATTCAGGCCTGAAAAGGACATAAAATATTTGCTTCTGTATATGCCTAACAAAATAAGGCATTTTTTAGGATAAATGTAGTTTTTACAATTATCAAAATCGCATAGGAACAACTCGTTTAAGTTTCTGGAAAAGTAAAAAACCCCTTGCTATTGCTAACAAAGGGGTAAACTTAAATTCTGACAGGCTTATTCACAACAATGCCTGTGATCATTAGATAAATCACTTCAGGAAAAATAAAAAAGCCTCTGACAATTTTGGTTTTGCCTGAGGCGCCTGAAACAATGCCTCCGCCAATTACAACATTGGCTGTGACTAATATACAAATGCCTGTGCCTGTTTCATAAATGTCTCCGCGAAATACAGAATCCCCTGTGACCATTTGATAAATCACTTCAGGAAAAATAAAAAAGCCTGCGGCAATTATAGTTTTGCCGGAGGCTAATCTGAAAATACCGAAGGCTATTGTAACTTATTTGAAGCCTAGTGCAACTTAACCAAAGGGATTTACAACTTTACCAGATCAAAATACAAGTTTACCAATAGGAATTTCAATTTTACCGGAGAACTATTACAACTTTACGGGGGTAAATTACATAAAAACCGAGAGCTTTATACAACTTATTGCTTGTAATTAGTAAAATTGAGAGAGCTTACTTGCTCATACTGGGGGCTTGTTGCGCCAAACACCGACTTGAAGTAACGTTTCACGGCGTTGGCAACGTCGGTGATGCCTGCAATTTCTTTTTACAGCAGTATAATCCTTGGGATGCTCAAGTGACTATTGGTGATAAAGAATTGGTGTGTAGATGTATGATGGTGTGATTTGAAAAAGAAAACCCCTTTGCAGCAATGGCAAAGGGGTAAACTATAAACTTCCAATCAACCTGTGATTGGCTTATTCATCGATGTCAAAATGAGATTCCAAATCCCTTGCTAAAAAGTTCAAATTGCAAATTGGCACTAGCCGGAAAAATAAAACTACCAAAGACCCAGTAATCCTTGTGGATAACTTGCTTTGGTAGTTTCAAATAAAGTGCCTGATAATATTAATTGGCTATATTAACCCCGAACTAAAAACACTGAGTCTTTTTTCGAAAAAATCGTTTATTCGAGAGTAGGATTGAACGTGCCACCCCAGTTGCTATTTTGTTCTATTTTACCATTCAAATCAATAACAGATTGTTTGATTGGGAAAAAGTAGTATTTTTCTGGCAGGGACATCACCTTAACCCCTGTAAATGGAATTTGCAAAACACTATATTTAAAGTCCTTTTCTGTAAGTTCTTTATTTCCGGCCTTTGTTTTAGCTTCTGTTATAGACATTTCAGTTCCGTCAGGATTAAGAGCAATGGATTCAATCCCATGTTTGGTTTTTCCATCGAGCCTGTTGAGCATTCTCAAACGACGTAAATCCCAGAAAGAATGGCCTTCGAAACAGAATTCGATATTCCTTTCGGCTAGAATCGCTTCTCTAACCTCCTCACGGGTTGTTGCAGCTATCCCATATTTTCCATCCGTGCCAGCTTCAATGCCCGCATGTTTTCTAATTTCTTTCAATATCGACAAAGCCAAATCCGATTTGCCAGTTTCATTTGCTGTTTCGGCATAATTGAGCATCACTTCGGCAAAACGCATAACAATAAAGTCAATATCGTATTGTTGTACTTCGGATTGTAGAAGGGATAAATCGCTGCCCTTGCGAATGAAAAATCCGCTATAGCTGTCCAGATTAGTTGAATTTGTCCCGGCTTTAGGATTTACACCAAAGTCATCAAGTACATCGGCAACTCCCAAAGATGTGTATTGGCGGTTTCCCTTTTTATTTGAAACTTCATACACCGAAGCATTCCATACAATCGATTTATCGAAACGAGGATCTCTGTTTTTCCAGTATCCCTGCAAAAAATTGTCATCACTGGTGTAATATTTCCCGGTTGGATCATTATAAAGCTTACCATCTTTCATAGGGAATTCCTTAACAAACTCCCATGTAGGAGAAGCCCAGGCATTTCCACGACTTTCAGAGCCCGGACGGACACCGTAGTCCCAGTTTGCAGTTTTATTTGGGTAAGTGTTAATTACCGAGAATACAACTTCAGAGCCTCTTTCAACGAGAAAAATATCGGCATAGTCATTCGTAAGAGCGTAACCCAGATTCTTCAGCGTATTATATGCAGCTTCGTTTGCCGAATAGGCTTCTTTCCAATAGGCATTGTTCCATTTATTATTCGGATTGAACTGAGGGGATGCTTTGTAGAGTAAAACTTTAGCCTTAAAAGCCGTAGCAAAACAACCATCTATCTTTCCGTAATTGCTTGATGTAGAAGATATTTTTTCGGGAAGAAGACTAATCGATTCATCAAGATCTTTAATAATAAAATCGAAGCATTCTTTTGTTGAATTTCTTTTCACATACAAATCATCTTTGTCTTTAACCTGAGGAACCGTAATATAAGGAACACCTCCATGATAAATAACCATTTGAAAATAGACATAAGCCCTCAGGAACTTAGCTTGTGCAATAACTCCCGACTTTACACCTTGCGGTAACGTTCCGTTCGTTACATTCAAAATGGATTCGTTGATCAGCCTGATTTTAGAGTAATCCCACAGTTTGTATTCACCATTTGTCATGTTAATCCTATCGGGATAAAAAACGATTCCGGATAACTGCTGGGTTGTTTGGTCAAGTGTTGGTGACCAATTATCGAAAACGTTGGCATAAAGATTAGCCATATACGCGTTCACAAGAGATTCGTCATTCCAGACCAACTCGGCATTGTAGTCGTATATATCTTCAATGTCTAAGGTATTGCAGCTATTTGCAGTAAATAGCATAACAACTGCAACGATTATATATGTAATTTTTTTCATTATGGTATCTATTTTTATTAGAATTTAATGTCAAGTCCAAACGTAAACGATTTCATCAAAGGATATGAATCATAACAATCCTGTTCAGGATCCTGAAACTCTGTCATCTCGGAGAATACAAATAGGTTAGTCCCATTGAAGAATACCTGAGCAGAGGAGATATTGAGGGGAAGAATCCATTTTTTCGGAATAGCATACCCAATATTGAGGTTTTTCAATCGTAAATAAGCTCCATTCCGAATCCAGAATGACTGGTTTCCAGTACCCGATTCGGCCCAGCTTTTACCGATTACACGTGGATATTTTGCATTAGGGCTTTCAGGAGTCCAAACATCACCTGTCCAGATTGGATAGTAAGGCCTTACGGTTCCACCATACTGACGGATACCACCCATTCCTTCTTCGTAACCACCAAGGTTGCTGACCATCCGGTCGTACATTCCTACGCCCTGAAAATGCATATCTAAAGTGATCCCTTTCCAGGTCAGGCTTGTGCCAAATCCATAGTTAATCCGAGGCGATGCGTTATCAGATAAAACCTGAATATCGTTACCATCAATTTTACCATCAGGGCCAGGAGAATAACCATCACCACGGACATCCTCAAAATAAAGGCCGCCTAAATATGGGTTACGTCCATATTGCTTAAAACCTTTTGACAATAAGGCATCCAATTGTTCCTGGGTACGAATTATTCCTAAAGTTTTTAATCCTGTCAAACGCTTAATCGGGTTCCCGATAGCAGAAAATTCGTCTAAATTACCGCCTGGTGAGTATAATGCAGTCTGATCCAACACATCCCACTGGTCTCTGGAATAACCAATATTTCCGTAAATAGAATAATCAAGTTGACCACCAAAGGCTTTATCTCTCCACATGGCATTAAATTCAAAACCACGCCATGACCTTACTGCATAATTTTCGGGAGCTAAATCCTGTCCATAAGTGTTGGGAATGGTAACAATACGCGATCCCAAAATGTCTTCTTCCTTTTTATGGAACGCATCAAACGAACCCGTCAACTTATTATTTAATACCCCAAAATCGAATCCCACATTGTAAGTTGTAGAAGTTGCCCATGTAAGATAAGGATTAGGTGTTGCGCCAGGCATGATTCCAAGGTTCAGGTTATCGCCCCAAATGTATGAACTGCCGGACTGATATACATTCAGGTATGAGAATGGCGTAATTGCATCATTATTTACATTCAAATCATTCCCGGTTGTTCCATACGATGCCCTTATTTTTAGGTTGTCGAGCCAGCCAGACAAGTCTTGCATAAATGATTCTTTACTAATACGCCATGCCCCGGAAACAGAAGGGAAAAATCCCCATCGTTTATCTTCCGGGAAAAGAGTATTCCCATCATACCTGAAAGAAAACTCTGCAATATACTTTTGGTCGTAGCTGTAATTTGCACGTCCGATCCATGATAAACGGCCACCAGTAACCTCTACTGCATCTCCCCATCGTTTTTCAGCGTCGGTTGAATACACAAACATTTGATCATAATTGGTCAATGGATTTTCGCCTTTTGCATAAATTTTTTCTCCTCCATTCGACTGTTGTTCCCAAACTGCAGTTGCAGCGATGTCGTGCTTACCAAACGATTTGTTATAATTCAGGAACCAGTCTAACTGTTCGCTCCACAGTGAGTTTATATTATAACTCAAAAATTCCTGATTTTGTGAGAATGTGAACGTGTTCATTTTATTTGGATCTGGCGCTGCCGGGATAAACCGGTTATTGTCAGAGTTAGCGGCTGCCCAAACGTAGTTGTGCTGATAGGTTAGGTATTTTTTTCGCATGTAGTCATTACCAATATAATTCCCAACAATCTTGGTTGTCAATCCTGGAACAAAGGCTCCCAAATCAATGTCAAAAGAAAGAATTGCATTAACTTCTCTTTTTCTTGTTTTAATATAGCGATCGCCGATGACCTGATCAACCACATTCCATGCCTGCCAGCTACCCATGGGTGTTTGTACCGGAAATTTGGTTACCTCTTCTGCCGGGGATCCATCTTCATTTAAATAGAACGGATAAGTTTTCGGCCAGTTAAATGTACAACGGTACAAGTCGCCGATAGTTTGTTCGTCATCATCAGTGAATGGCCAGTAAAATCGTTGTTGATTCTGTTGATTGGCTGACAAATTAAAGTTCATTTTTATTCTATCCGTGATTTTGGCAGTCACATTCGATCTTAAATTGAACTTGTCATTTTCAAGGTTTTTATATGAACCTTTTTCACCGATATAGCTACCTAAAGCATAGTAAGTTACTTTGTCGGTTCCCCCAGACACACTCATGGAATGTTTTTGGCTTGCCGGGGTTTGCCAGATATAGTCGTTTACATTGTAATTTTTGTCCTTGAAATAAGCGAACTCTTTTTCGCCGTTTGGGGTAGCCAAACCCTGAAACTGGGCAACCCTGTTCTGGTAGATCAATTCGTCAGTCGAGGTAAACCTGTCAGCAAAAAGCTCTTGGGTGGGTGTCATGAACGTATAAGAACCCTGATAATTAAACACTGGCTTTTGTTCTGTTCCTGCTTTGGTTGTAACCAAAACAACCCCATTTCCTGCCTGCGAACCATAAATAGAGGCCGTCGCTGCATCTTTCAGGAAACTAAGCTGATCGATTTCGTTTACTTCGAGTGCGTCAAAAGCATCCTTATCCCTGACAATCCCGTCAATTACAAATAAAGGTTCACCAAAGCCACCACGGATACGAATATCTGAAGAAGCTCCCATTAACCCTGAATTTCCTGTGATATTAACACCAGGAGCACGTCCAGCAAGAGTATTCGATAAATTTGCAGTAGATATAGTACTAAGTTCTTTCGTTGTAACGGCAGTAATCGCCCCTGTTAAATTGACTTTCTTTTGAGTTCCATAACCTACGGCAACCACTTCTTCAATACCAATCGTTTCGTCTTCGAGAACGACATTAATTGTGGTCTGCGCACCTACGTTTACATCTTTTATCCTCATCCCCACAAATGAAAACTGAAGGATTGCATTCCCCGGAATATTTGGTAATGAATAAATCCCGTTTGTATCAGTAATGGTACCTACCGTTGTTCCTTTCACTACAACCGAAACCCCCGGAAGTGAATCTCCATTGTTATCAGAAACCTTACCTGTTACTTTCTTCGATGGTTCGCCCACCATTGAATTAATTCCTTTTGAATTCTCATCGGTAATTATAATATAACGGTCAACAATCTGGTATTTAAAATTGGCCGATCCGAGAATCTTATCAAGGATATTGTTAATCGTTTGATTCTCTACTTTCAGTGAAATCTTTCTGTCAACATCCAGCTTGGTGCTGTTGTAAGCAAATTTGAACTCCGATAGCGCTTCAATTTGCTTGAAAACACTTTCGATGGTAGCGTTCTTAGACTCAAAAGTCAACTTGGTCGCCTGTGAATAGGTAACTGATGCAAAAGACATCAGACCTAAAAGCAATAAGGTAAAGGTTAGTTTCATAATCCGTAAATACTTTCGCATAGGGATAAATGACTCCCTACACAAACTTGTTCTGTTTTTTTTCATAAATTTGACGTGTTACGTGTTAAACTAAGGTTTGACATTGAAAGAGCGGTAATTCTTCGACCAATTATCGCTCTTTATTTTTTCTACATATTTTTTGATTTAGGCGTTAGAATAATTTCCCCTTTTTCGTATTTATAATCTACCGACAAAGTCAGGCTAATAATATCCATTAGTCTTTCCAGACGTTCGCCCTCATACAATTCAACGGTTAATCGCCGGTCGTTAAACAACTTTTCATTGTAAACCACTTTCACATCATACCAACGTTCAACTTTCCGGACCAGATTGTTAAACGTGTCGTCCTTGAATATGAGCTGATTGTTTTTCCATCCGTTGATTTCATCCTGAGGAAATTTGTTGGCTACCAGTTGATGATCGGTCTTCGAATATACAAGCGATTGTCCGGGTTCTACTTCTTTCTCAACCGGGTTTTCTGCTGATAAATTATTCAGAACCAAATTGATCTTGCCTTCAAACAACGAAGTTTCTATATCACTTTCATCAGCATAAGCTTTAATGTTAAACTTAGTTCCAAGAACTTTTACATTAACCTGAGAAGTATGCACCACAAATGGCTGATGCTCATTTTTGGACACTTCGAAAAAAGCTTCACCATCGAGGTAAACATCGCGTTGGGTTTTATCGAAATTGCCCGGGTACTTGATTTTTGTATCCGAATTAAGCCATACTTTGGTACCATCGGCCAAAACGATTTGTGATTTTTGACCACGGGGAGCAATGGTTTCAGTATATTGAACAACCGATTGATTGTGCTGGCTTACCCAATAGATAATTCCGAACCCGATTATCGGGATTAATAAAAATGCAGCTACTTTTTGGTAAATTTTCAAGATTCGTCTTATCGAAAAACCTGATTTGGGCTGGTGTTCTTCTTCGTATTTCTGAATTTGTTGAAAAACGGTTTCGATCAGGGTAATTGAATCGATTTCAGGAGACGAAGTCCAATGCTCAAGCAACCAACTTTCAACCTCTAAATGGGCTTCAGGATCGGAAAGCCACTTTTTTAAAGCATAAAGTTCCTGACTGGTACAATCTTTTTCGTCGAGAAACCGGTTTGCTATGTTGATAATTTTTTCGGTCATTATATAAATGATTTGTAAGTAATACGAAGTAAGTGCGAATTTCCGTGAAGGGGTTTTGAAAAAAGTTGTGGGTTTCGAGTTACATGAAAACGCAACCCGTATCCAATAACTCGGAACAGTTTTTACTGGAAGAAATACAAAAAAGCCAGTACTATAATCTTCCTGAATTCCTTACGGAGAAAGGCCAGTGCATTGCGGATCTGGCTGTCCACCGTATTTTCGCTAATGTTCAGGCGTTCTGCAATTTGTTTGTAGCTGAGTCCTTCGAAACGGCTCAACCGAAAAATCTCTCTTCTACGTTCTGGAATTTCATTGATCAGCTTTTGCAATTTCTCTTCAGTTTCTTCAGATATCGAAGCTTCCAGTGCTTCTTCCTCCAACAAATCCTGCTGAAAATGTTCGCCCACAAAGTAGAGTTTTCGGTTTACCGCCGATTTCAGGTGATCAAGAACCAGGTGTTTTGCGATAGAAAAAAGGTAGGATTGAAAATCTTTTTCCGGATCGATCGCGTCTTTCTTTAACCACACTCTCACAAAAACCTCCTGCACAATTTCTTCCGGATCGATTTGTGCCGGAACTATCTTCAGTGCAAAACCCTTGATTTTATTACGATATTTATAAAAAAGCACCTCAAAGGCAAACGAATCTCCGTCTGTGAGCTTTTTTACCAATTCCTTTTCAGTATGAAGAAGTTTTTCCACAGTCCGGGTTTACTTTTAATTATTGTCAGGAACTGCTCACAAAGTAAAGAAATTTAGATCGGAAAAATGAAATACAAAATGTCGATTTAATAATCGTATCTTCCTCAACAATCTAACGTCAGACTGGTGCTTTTTTGCCGCAATTTAGTCAATACAATGACTGTTTTATTGGTAATTTGGTAATTTTGGTAAGCATAAGAACAAAAATCCCCGGCTGCCAACCGAGGATTCAAAAAATAACTTACAAAAAACATTTTTATCGTTTCAACGTTCTGACACCGAAAACTGGACCGGCACGATGACCATCGAGAGGAATCAATTTGATAGTCACTTTATCTTTATCGAAAGTCATTGTTCCGGGAAGATCGTATGTTTTAATGAAAAATTCTCCGGGCTTCACATTCGAGATATTCTCTGTGGCAATTTTTGTTCCATTGGCCAGAATATCAAACGTCCTTGAACCAGGAAATCCACCCCAGTACTCTATTGCAAGAGACATAGGCTGACCTTTATAGACTGTCATATCGAATGAAAACCAACCGCCACGATCAGCTTCCCTGTATTTTCGGTGCTTAAATTCATCGATCCAGCTTTTCTCCTCTTTGAAACGATGATCGCGCTCTGGCTGCATTTCTCCGGGTTGAAAAAAGTCGATAGTCATACGTTCCATTTCCTTTCGAGCCTCTTCTTTGGCTTTGTAATCAACCTGATACTTATCCCACTCCTGGTCGTTAAACACATCGAAATAAACCGAATAGCGGCGTTCATGCGTTTGGAAGAATGGCTTGAAAACAATGTCGCGCGGGCGGCCAACCTCTTTTGTTTTGAATGTATTTGGCTGTCCTTCCAACGGAACCAACCAGGTCGCAGGCGCTTTATCTTTAGCCATCAGTACCGGAACATACATAGCTTCAGTGGCAGCCGGATCGTTTTCCGGACCCAGATCGCCAGCCAGTACCATTGGGCCATACATCACTGCTACGCGGTATTTGTCGTCGGGCATGGTTTCCAGCCGCAACGAGAATGGCAGTTTAATTTCTACCTTATCGCCTGTCACCCATTTCTTAGTCACCGGCACAAAACTTCCAGGTTTACCATTTACTTTTTGCGATTTTCCATTCACCAAAATCTCGATACCATTTTCGGCCCAATACGGATAACGGATATCTAAGGTCAGTTCAACTGGTTGGTCGCAGGTTATTTCCAGCGTACTTCCCTGTTCCTCCGGAAACTGGGTTTGCTGAGTCACTTTCAGCCCTTTTTCTTTCCATGTCAGTTCCGAAGCGATGTATTGAAAAACGTACAAAGCTTCGTTGTTGTGGTAATAAATGTTCTTGCCGTATTTTGAATGGTTTTCCATGCCAGTCCCCACACAGCAGGTAAACCACATCGGGTCCTGATATTCTTTGCTGCCACCCATTTCAAGCGAAAGATTGTATATCACCCGCCCATCTTTCGGGTTTTGCGACGAAAGAATATGGTTAAACAAAGCGCGTTCGTAAAAATCTGCGACTTCGGGCTTGGCTTCCCATTCGAACAGGTGTTCCGACAATTTCAGCATGTTGTACACGTTGCATGTTTCGGTGGTTCCGTCGCTCAGGCGGTTCCGGAGCGTATCTGGAGGGCCAAAATACTCGTGGTCACAATGTCCGCCAGTGACATACGAATGGTGATTAACTACGCGGTCCCAGAAAAATTTAGCAGCTTTTTGATCGGCTGAATCGCCCGTTAGTTCGTAACGACGTGCCAGACCAACCAATTTCGGGATTTGCGTGTTGGCATGTTTCCCCTGAAGAATATCTTTGTGATGTGCCAGCGAATCCAAAATGGCTTTATGATGAAAAACCCGTGATTCTTTCAGGAATGATGAATCTTTGGTTGCTGCAAACAATTCAGCAAATGCTTCGTTTATACCGCCATGCTCACAGTTCAGCATATTTTGAACCTGATCGTTTGTCAGATTTTTGGTAACCGTTTCGAGCCATTTCCCAAACTTCACATTGATATCCAACGCTTTTTGATTCCCACATAAATAGTAAGCATCCATCAGGCCCATCATTACTTTGTGTTGGGTGTAATAAGGCACCCAAATACCATTCAGGTCGAAACCCTTGGCGCGAATATTTCCCTTGGCAACTTCTTCGGTCAGGATTTTCTTGCCATTCGGAAAAGCGCCGATATAACCATCCGGATCGGCATCCTGACAAACCTTCAACTCATCAACCATGTAGTTTACCCGATCAAGGAAACGCTGATCGTTTGTAGTTTGGTACATCAACGCGCAAGCACTGAGGTAATGACCCAGGCTGTGGCCGGCAATGGTATTGTCTTCCCATCCGCCATAGTGTTCGGCTTTGGGTTTCAATCCGTTTTCTTTCCTGAATTTGGCGAGCAACCGGTCGGGTTCGAAATTCAGTAGCGATTTTATATTCAGCTCAGTCGCATGTTTAAATGGACCATCGAGCAATTTCACATCTGTCAGCGCAAACGGAAGTACTCTGAAATCAACAACTTCAGGGCCATTGGTTTTAATTTTCTGTTCAATTCGCTTAGTGCACGACTGAAACAGCAACAAAAAACACATACTTAAAAATGAAAACAGGATGATTTTTTTCATACAGGTTTATATATTAAAGGTTTCGCTGGTTATTCAAATTTTATAGTGGTTAACTTTTAAATGTTTTGAAGGACTCACTTTGAATTCTGAAAAATACTGACTGATCACCTGATACAGGTCAGGATCGTACCTTTTCAATTCTTCCCGTGTATTTAATTGGTTATGCTTTCCGTCGGGTTTAGGCGCTTCGGCATTCACATTAAACCAGTTCTGAACACCTTCAGCCCAATACTCAGCAATATCGGTTTTCGCGTATGTGTTTGCATATTTTCCTTTTGCCACAGCCTGTTTCAGCAATTTCTCCAACTTGCTGTTGAAAGTAGTATCCACTTGTACAATTCCAATCAAGTGAATGGAATGAGCAAATTCATGGATCAAAATATCCTCCGCATGATACTTGTCGATTTGATAAGCCAATAGATTCTCCTCTGCACACGAAGTCAACGGCAATTCCAAATCGCCTCCCAAACCTCGAGCCCTCACATCCCAGTTCAGAGTGGTATCAGCCGCCAGATGGGCATGTTCGGGAACGTCGGTTGTCCCTTCATAACGTGCCATAACCGAAACGCGGGTTTTCACTTTAACCATCGCATCAAGCACCGGTTTCGGAAGGTCGCCGGTCATAAACTTGAGTATCCGCCATGCCTGAAACATCGCGGTATCAGGGACACGCCATGACGCAGTGATGGAGATTCCATTGGCATCGAGATATTTTTTATAAAACTTATCGAGGTGCAATGATTCAGGAACTCGGGTAACCACCGGAGGTTTTTCAGCTGATGTTGTTTTGGCTCTCTGCGCCTGTGTGGCAAAAGCTGCCAAGGTTAAAATTAATAAAGCAAGTATTTTTTTCATTTTTTAAATTTTTCACCACATAGTCACATAGTTTTACATTCTTTTCCTATTGTGTTCTATTTGTCTATTTGGTTTCATTTAATTTTTATTTCACTACTTTATTCCAATCTGGAGTTGCCTGATTATAAAAGGTTTTTACGAAGAAATCGCGGCGTTTCTGTTCTCCGTAATCGCCACCCAACGTGTGATTTACTCCCGGAAGAACGACCAGTTCAAAATCTTTTTTGGCCGCAATCAACGCATTCACCACCTGCATGGTCGAAGCCGGATCGACATTATCATCTACTTCTCCAACAATCAGCAACAGTTTCCCTTTTAACTTCGAGGCATTTTCAACATTCGAGCATTCCGCATATTGAGGTCCAATCGGGTAACCCATCCACTGTTCGTTCCACCATATTTTATCCATTCGGTTGTCATGGCATCCGCATGACGAGGAGCCAGCTTTATAAAATTCAGGATGAAACAACAAGCCAGAAAGCGTACTTTGACCTCCGGCAGATCCCCCAAACAGTCCAACGCGCGTGATGTCCATGTAACTGTATTTTTCAGCTGCTGCTTTCATCCAAAGGATACGATCGGGAAAACCCGCATCTTTCAGATTTTTAAAACACACATCATGGAAGGCTTTCCCACGGTTCGAAGTTCCCATCCCATCCATCTGGACGATGATGAACCCGAGTTCAGCCAATCCGGAGAATGGAGAACTGACCGGTCTGAAACTTTTTTGTGCAAACGAACTGTGTGGTCCGGCATAAATGTATTCGATGATGGGGTATTTTTTCGTCGGATCGAAATTCGTCGGGCGGTAAATATTCCCCCAGATGTCGGTTTTTCCGTCGCGGGCTTTGGCCACAAAAGGTTCGGGAGCCATCCAGCCTTTGGCCAGAACGTCCGAAATATCAGTCCTTTCCAGTTCCATAATGACTTTCCCATCAGAAGCACTCCTCAAAACAGTTACCGGAGCCGCTTGCACCATCGAATAAGTATCGGTAAAATACTTGAAATCGGCCGAAAAAGTTGCCTGATGATCCATTTTTTCAGGAGTCAGATCGATCAAGCCGGTTCCATCGAAATTGATTTTGCAGTAATGAATATAATACGGATCTTCATCAGTATTCCTTCCGGATGCTTTGAAAATAATAGTATTAGTTTTCTCATCTACCTTCACCACCTCACGAACCACCCAGGTTCCTGAAGTAATCTGGTTTTTCACCTTGCCGGTCTTCACATCGTACAGATACAAATGATTCCAGCCGTCGCGTTCCGAAGCCCAGATGATTTCGCCGCGTTTGTCCATATCGTGCCTGTAATATTTACCGCTATAATCGATAAATGTTTTGCTGCGATCGTCGATAATAACCCGAACTGTCCCTGAAGTTCCGTCAACTTCAACCACCTGAAAAACCTGATGCCCCCGTTGGTTGAAATCGAAGGTAAATGCCGTGCTGCTTTCGTTCCATTTTGGGTTCGAAAGTTCGTACTGATTTTCGTAAGCCTTTGTATCAACTGGAATTTGTTTCAGGGTTTGAATGTCGAAAAGCGACGGATGTTTGATCGGTAGTGCATCGCCGGGTTTCAGGTAGTTCCGTTTTTGCAGAATGGGCTGCAACTGTGTTTTGGGCGACGACTCGACAAAATAGATAAAATGGTCTTCGTTTTTGCGCACCTTATTGCAAGCCAACTTTTTTGAATCGGGCGACCAACTGAAATACGACGAATAATAATCACCTGCCGATCCGTCAAAACTCAACTGAACTTCTTTGTTATCTTTTTTATTTCGGATGTAGACATTGTAATTTTTGATGAACGCCACCCAAACGCTGTCAGGCGAAGTAACCGGTTTGTTGCCCAACTCATCAAAATTATCGTTCCAGTATGGCCGCGGCGGTTCAGGTTTTACAACTGAATCCTTGGACAGCGTGTAATTTTTCAAGCTGCATGTCCAGTAATCTTTCCCGAATACAAACCTAAACTTGTTTGCTTTTAAATCGAACTTCAGTTTCTGAAGCTGAACAGATTTTGGAGTTGTCTTAACTCCTGGTTGTTTATTCAGCTGCTCAACGATTTTTGTAACATCGAAGGCTGGTTTCAGAGTTAATTTAGCCGCATCAACCATCATAAAAACATCGCCATTACGAGTTTTTACCTGATACCAGAATGTGGTAGTTGAGTCAATCCAATTCACCGAATTAATTTGATTGTACACCAGGTCGTTCAGTTTGATAATTGAATCGGCCCTCTGGTAATCAGCTGCAGTATACTGTGCAAAACTCTTGGAGGCACCTGTGAATATGAGTAATAATATAATCAGACTCAATGAAATTCGTTTCAGCATGATTTTGGGTTTAAGGTTAATTCAAGTTTTAAATTAGTCAGGCAAATTGTTCTTTATTACAAATTTCCAAACTTTATTGTCGTTAAGACACTAATAAAATTAGACAATAACGCGATGCTGAAACTATTTAATTTCAGGACTTATCTTTTCAGCGCTGACTGCCAGCCAAATGTAAAACCAGAAACCATTCACTGATTTAGATCAACAATAATAGTTTTAATTTTTAAGGAGATAAATAGTATCGGTAAGTAAAATAGCTTTTCATTTCAATCAAAAAATCCCAATCCATTTTGTATGTTTGCATACCAGAACAGACCACTTACAGATTACTACTATGGAGAGCAAATTTCATTTTTCGGTTAATCCGCAATCTAACTTACTGAAGTTTCAACAATTGATTGATTCTGTCAACGATGCAATCAGTAAAAATCTATTACAAGTAGGCGACATGTTGCCCTCTGTGAACCAAATATGCAAGGAAAGTTCACTCTCACGCGATACTGTCTTTAAAGCTTATGCCGAATTGAAAAACCGTGGGGTGGTTGAATCAGTTCCCAACCGTGGTTATTTTGTGGCTAAAGCGGTGACTAAAGTCTTCCTGTTTCTGGATACATTCAAAGCTTATAAAGAGGTTTTATATGGCGCATTCCTGGATAATCTTCCCGAAACCATTGCTATCGATTTGCATTTTCATCATTACAACATTGATGACTTCGAGAAGATTATCAAAGAAAGTCTGGGAAAATACACCAAGTACATCATCATGAATTTCGATCATGAGCGGGTACCTGAAATTACAAGTCAGATACCGGCCAGCAAATTACTGGTAATCGACTGGGATGTGAATGCACAGGAAGGAACTTCAAGTATTCATCAGGATTTTGGACAGGGTTTATACGACTCGCTCGAAACCGGAATTGATTTGATTCGTAAATACGACCGTTTCATCTATCTCTATCCTTCATTCACCTATCATCCAAAGGTCTCGATTACTTATTTCGAGAAATTCTGTACCGATCATCAGATTAGCTTCAAAACAATGTACGACTTTAAGAAGTTTGATCTTCAGAAGGGTGAACTTTATCTGTTGGTGAGCGACCGTACTCTGGCAAAATTTCTCGATCAGTGCCACCAGAAAAATTTCATCCTCGGGCAAGATGTTGGCGTCATTTCGTACAACGAAACTCCGATGAAAAAATATGTGAAAGAAGGAATTACCGTAATTTCGACTGACTTTGAACTAATGGGTAAAAAGATCGCCGAATTTGTGATAACCGGTGAAAAAACAAATCTGGTCATCCCTTCAAAATTGACTGTCCGGAAATCTATTTGATTAATGTTTTAAAACATTACGGCTTATTTTGAGAATGGATTTTCAAGCCCTAGTTTTGTCGAGCATACCAGAACAGAACGGTTTGCTGTAATATAGAAAAAAATCAATAGTCCTTTGAAAATAGTTTTCCTCATTTCTAATGACTAATGACTTTTTCAAATAACTGATAATGTATAACTTATAACTTATTTGATATGTATTTATTAGGATTCGACATAGGTAGCTCTTCGGTAAAAGCCTCATTGATTGATGGACAGTCAGGAGATTGTGTGGCATCAGCCTTTTACCCAAAACAGGAAATGAAAATTACTGCGATTCAGGCAGGATGGGCAGAACAAGAACCCGAACAATGGTGGGCAAACCTAAAACTGGCTTTGGCCGATACGCTGACCCAGTCAAAAGTTGATCCGAAATTAATCGACTCAATCGGTATCTCTTACCAGATGCACGGATTGGTTGTAGTCGATAAAAACCAGCAGGTTTTGCGTCCATCCATCATCTGGTGTGATAGCCGTGCTGCCGAATTTGGCAACAAGGCTTTTGCCGAAATTGGCGAAGAAAAATGTCTGGCCAATCTGCTCAATTCACCCGGAAACTTTACCGCATCGAAACTGAAATGGGTGAAAGACAATGAACCAGCTTTGTACGCCAAAATTGACAAGATCATGTTGCCGGGCGATTACATTGCCATGAAACTTTCAGGTGAAATTAAAACGACTGCCAGCGGTTTATCGGAAGGAATTCTCTGGAATTTCAAAGAAAATGAAGTGGCAGACATGTTACTCGATTATTATGGATTCGAAAAATCATTCATCCCTGAAATCGTCCCCACATTCTCGGTTCAGGGCGTGGTGAATGCCAAAGCTGCTGCAGAACTGGGCTTGGCCGAAGGAACAAAAATCAGCTACCGTGCCGGTGACCAACCGAACAACGCGCTTTCACTGAATGTATTGAATCCGGGCGAAATTGCCACCACTGCCGGAACATCAGGAGTTGTATATGGTGTTAGCGGCGAAGTGAAATACGATCCATATTCGCGGGTAAACACTTTTGCGCACGTTAACCATACTTCAGAAGCCAACCGTTTGGGAGTTTTACTTTGTATCAATGGAACCGGAATTTTGAATTCGTGGCTGAATAAAAACGTTGGGAACAAAGCTTTTTCGTACGAAGAAATGAACCAGAAAGCGTCGGAAGTTGCCATTGGTTCTGAAGGTGTGAGCATTTTGCCTTTTGGAAACGGGGCAGAACGCGTTCTCCGGAATAAAAATATTGGCGCTCAAATTTCAGGATTAGGATTTAATACACACACTGATGCACATTTGTTCCGCGCAGCACAGGAAGGAATCGTTTTCTCTTTCAAATACGGAATGGAAATCATGGAAGAAATTGGCATCAAAGCACAGGTTATCCGCGCCGGAAAAGCCAACATGTTCCTGAGTCCGATCTTCCGCGAAACACTGGCAGGAGTTTCAGGAGCAACCATCGAATTGTACAATACCGACGGATCAGTTGGTGCTGCCCGTGGTGCCGGAATTGGTTCAGGATATTATGCCTCGGCCAAAGAAGCTTTTGCCAACCTGAAAAAGCTGGATACTATTTCTCCGGATTTGAGCAAAAAATCAGAATACGAAGAAGCGTACCAGAATTGGAAAGCCGCACTTGACAAGGCAATGTAAAAGGATGATAACCACATAGTCATATAGGGCACATAGAGAAAGAAAATTAAATATATTCCTATGTGGCCTATGTGTCTATGTGGTTCAAATTATTATTGGAAATTTTAATTATTAACTACTCCTTCTCTTGAAGGACTAATACAAAACACAATGACAGCTTTTAAAGGAAACAAAGAGTATTTCCCAGGTATTGATCAGATTAAATACGAGGGACCACAATCAAAAAATCCATTGGCATTCAAATACTATGATGCCAATCAGGTAGTTTTAGGCAAAACCATGAAAGAATATCTTCGTTTTGCAGTTGCTTACTGGCATACATTCTGCGGCGACGGTGGCGATCCATTCGGACCCGGAACCCAGATTTTCCCTTGGGTTGGTGCTGCCGATCCAATGACTGCAGCCAAAGAAAAAATGGATGCAGCTTTCGAATTCATCAGCAAAATTGGTGCTCCATTCTACTGTTTCCACGACACAGATGTTGTTGGTGGTGGTTCGGTTTTCGAAATTGAAAAAAAACTGGCTAACATGATCGACTTCGCTAAAGAACGTCAGGCTGCTACCGGCATTAAATTGCTTTGGGGAACTGCCAATGTATTCAGCGATCCACGTTATATGAATGGCGCTTCAACTAATCCTGATTTCAACGTATTGACCAATGCAGCCGTTCAGGTTAAAAACGCTATGGAAGCGACCATCGCTTTAGGCGGAACAAACTATGTATTCTGGGGAGGACGCGAAGGTTACATGAGCCTTCACAACACCGACACCAAACGCGAATTGGATCACATGGGCAAATTCCTCGCAGCAGCCCGCGATCACGCCCGTTCACTTGGATTCAAAGGAACCTTCCTGATTGAGCCAAAGCCAATGGAACCAATGAAACATCAGTACGATTTCGATACCCAGACTGTAATTGGGTTCCTGAAAGCGCACGGTTTGGAAAACGATTTCAAAATGAACATTGAAGTGAACCACGCAACTTTGGCTGGTCACACTTTTGCTCATGAATTGCGTGTTGCCCGCGACAATGGCTTCTTTGGCTCAATCGACGCCAACAAGGGAGACTACCAGAACGGATGGGATACCGACGAATTCCCAACAAATATTTATGAAGTAACCGAAGCGATGATTGAAATTATTCAGGCTGGGGGATTCACAACCGGTGGTATCAACTTCGATGCTAAAACCCGTCGTAATTCAACCGACCTGGAAGATATTTTCATTGCTCACGTTTCGGGCATGGATGTATTTGCACGCTCACTCGTAATTGCCGACAAATTGCTGAAAGATTCAGACTACCTGAAACTGAAAGCTAACCGCTATGCATCATACGACGCCGGTAAAGGTGCTGAATACGAAGCTGGTAAATTGAACCTGGTTGATCTATACAATGTTGCCAAAGAAGTTGGCGAACCAAAACAAATCAGCGGCAAACAGGAAATGTTGGAGCAATTAATCAATTGTTATATTTAATCCGATGAAGGAACGTAATACGTTTTATGTCGTTGGAATTACCTTGGTCGCCACTTTGGGAGGACTTCTGTTTGGGTATGATACTGCGGTTATTTCCGGAGCTGAAAAATCAATTCAGGCTTATTTAATTACCAGTCTTGGACTAGGATCACTGGCTCACGGAGCAACCATTTCTAGTGCCCTAATTGGGTGCATTATTGGTGGAATGCTTTCAGGAATTGTATCCTTGAAATTAGGGCGTAAAAAGTCGCTGATGCTTGCTGCTGTGCTCTTTTTCATTGCAGCGATAGGCTCCGCATATCCTGAATTAATATTTTTCAAAAGAGGTGAACCAACCATGGGATTGCTCTATATGTTCAATTTTTACCGTATTATTGGTGGAATTGGCGTAGGATTGGCATCAGCCGTTTGTCCGATGTATATTGGTGAAATTGCTCCTGCCGACATTCGCGGCCGATTAGTTTCGATCAACCAGTTTGCTATCATTTTTGGAATGCTGGTCGTCTATTTTGTGAACTATTTCATTGCCCACGGCCAAACAATTGAATGGATTAACGAAACCGGCTGGAGATGGATGTTCCTTTCAGCAGCCATACCTTCAGGTATATTTGGAATATTACTATTCTTTGTACCTGAAACTCCACGCTATCTGGCTCTAACCAATCGCGATGGAAAAGCACTGGAAATCCTGACCAAAATAAATGGAGTTCAACAAGCCAAATTAATCCTGAAGGAAATTAAAACATCAGTTGATGCCGCTTCAGAGAACCTTTTAGCTTATGGCAAAATTGTAATTATTATCGGTATTCTGTTGTCGGTATTTCAGCAGTTTGTAGGGATTAATGTTGCTTTATACTATGCTCCGCGTATTTTCGAAAGCATGGGCGCTGCAAAAGACTCGTCAATGCTTCAGACTGTGGTTATGGGATTGGTCAATGTAATTTTTACAGTGATCGCCATTGTTACCGTTGATAAATACGGACGGAAAATTCTACTGATGATCGGGTCGATCGGAATGGCTATCGGTATGTTTGCTATTGGTGGACTGGCTTTCATGAAAGTGATCGGCATCAGCACATTGGTATTCATCATCATCTACACCGCTTCATTCATGATGTCGTGGGGTCCAATTTGCTGGGTACTGATTTCTGAAATTTTCCCGAACAAAATTCGTGGACGTGCCATTGCAATTGCAGTAGCAGCACAATGGGCCGCCAACTATTTCATTTCCTCGACCTATCCGGCCATGATGGAATTCAGCGGTGGACTTACCTATAGTTTCTATGGATTAATGAGTTTACTATCGTTCCTTTTTGTCTGGAAAATGGTTCCTGAAACCAAAGGAAAAACTTTGGAAGAAATGGAAAGACTCTGGAAAAAATAAAAACCAATCGAAATACAATTTTAAAGCCGCTACTCCTTTAGAGAGCGGCTTTTTAAATTTTACATTGACGATTTTAGAATACATTTGCAAAAATAGTCGTTGCAATGAACCACGTCCTTCCCTCTTTCCAAAGATACATTCTGATCATTTTTATCCTGATAACTTATGCAAGTCAGGCTCAAACCCGATTGCGTGATACTGACACCAGCCGCATCAAACAAAAAAGCATTCGCAATTTTCTGAAAAGTCAGATGGATAGCGGAGTAGTAAACTTTGAGGATTTCAAACCGTCGGTTGATGCACAAGCTGATACAAGCAAGTTCGATTCGAACATTCATCATTTTCAACTTCAGCAAACTCCGGCAGCGGTGTGGAATGCTTATCTGACTGCCCACCCAGCAAGGGTTTGGCAAGGCAAAATCGTTTCCTGCGGACTTATCTATTCGCCTGTGAGCAAACTTGTCATTTTCCCCGACGACAAGTATCCGGGATTGGAAACCGGTCAAATATTATTCATCGAGATGCGAGTTTTATGCGGATTAGTAAAGTTTCCGGTTTGTTTCAGGATAACCCAGATCGATGAAAACCACCATGCAATCACCTTCAGTTATGTTTCTTCGGGCTCGTCAAAAGGTGCACAAACAATCAGGTTGACTAACGATGGAAAAGGAGGCACCAAAATAATTCATTCGAGCATTCATCAAACCGAAAATATACTTCGCGACAAAACCCTGTATCCGCTTTATCATCGCAAAGCGATCAAAGAAGTTCATTCAAACATCAATAATATTCTTGAAACGAAGTAACACAGTATCATGCCGAACATCCTTTGAAAAGTTATTTTTTTTCAGTTCTTTAGTCGCTGGTTGAAGGTGGTGGATAAGTTATATTCTTTTCGTCAAGGTTATCTCGACCAACGGCCTTGTGATGACATAAATAGCTATCAAAAAAGAATATATGCAATTAAAAAATAAAACGAATTGGTTATCGATTAAGGAATTAATAGTTTATCTGTTCGTCGTTTTTTCTGGATTGCTGTTCGTTCTGTTCATTTGGCAAACGGTCGAGAAAAATGAGAAAAACCACGTTTTACAAATTGCGCGCTCCATCGAGGCAAGTTTACCAAAGGATGAATTAAAACAGTTGGTCGAACAGCCGGAAGATCTCAGCAAAAATAACTACCAACAATTAAAAAGTACACTTCAAAAGGCAATTCAGGTTACTGAGAATGCCAAATTTGCCTACTTATACCTCGAACGAAACAACAAACTTTATTTCATTGCAGATTCGGAACCAGAAACCTCTCCAAACTATTCGCCACCCGGACAAGAATTTACAGAGGCCGATCCGATTGATAAAAAACCTTTAATAGATGGGAAAGCCCAGGTAACAAAACCTGTAACCGATCGTTGGGGAACATGGGTAAGTGCAGAAGTGCCCATAAAAGATGCACAAACAGGCCAGGTTATCGCAGTTTTCGGAATGGACTACAACGCAAATGCATGGAGAAATAAAATTTGGTTTGAAGTTTCACAATCCATCTTAATGGTACTGACCATTCTTATTCTGCTCGTGATATCGCGACGCAGCATCCGTAAAAACTTCTTGCTCAAAAAGGAAATAGAACAAAGGGAAAAAGCTGAAAAAGAACTAATAGAAAGCGAGTCTTATTTCAGGTTATTATTCGAATTAAACCCTCAGCCGATGTTTGTTTATGATCTTGAATCGATGCTCATAAAGGCAGTAAACAATTCATCTATTGATATTTACAAATACAGCAAAGAAGAATTTTTATCAATGACCATACTCGATTTGAAAGCTCCGAAGGAGTTTACCCGATTATGGAAAAACCTGATAGACGACCCAAATTCATTTCAGCAAACCGAAATTTGGAATCACAAAACAAAAGATGGCCAGATTATTCAGGTTGAAGTTCATTCACACAATCTGGATTTCAGACATAAAAACTCAAGGCTTGTTCTCCTGATTGATGTTACCGAAAAAATAAAGGCAGAAAAAACTCTTCGGGAAAATGAGTTAACCCTGTCGAACCTAATTAGCAGCCTTCCCGGGCTGATTTACCGCTGTTCAATGGACGAAAGCTACACCATGGAATTCATGAGCGAAGCATGTTTCAACATTACCGGTTATTCTTCTGAAGATTTCGTTGGCCTCAAAAAAATCTCATTCAACGATCTCATTCTGCCAGAATATAGAATACCTATCTGGGAAAAATGGCAAAAGACATTGAAAGAAAGATCCGTTTTTGAAGAAGAATACCCCATTCAAACAGCTTCCGGAGAAATTAAATGGGTTTGGGAGCGTGGAAAATGTATTTTTGACGAGAATGATAAACTTCGTTACCTTGAAGGATACATCGAAGACATTACCAATCGGAAGCAGGCAGAAAAAGAATTACGAAAACTATCTCAGGCCATTGAGCAAAATCCGGTGTCAATCGTAATTACCGATTCAAAAGGAATCATCGAATATACCAATCCAATGTTTACTGAAATGACTGGCTATGAAGCGTCTGAGGCTATTGGTCAAAATCCGAGAATACTCAAATCAGGCAAGATGAAACCTGAAATTTACTCTAATTTATGGAAAGTCATTACGTCGGGGAAAACGTGGAATGGCGAACTGATTAATAGAAATAAATCAGGAAAACTATACTGGGCCAATAAATCAATTTCACCTATCATTGATGATCGGGGTAAAATCACCCATTTCGTGGCAATTGCCGAAGACATTTCTGAGAAAAAGAAAACCGAAGAGGAACTTATTAAGGCTAAGGAAAAGGCTGAAGAAAGTGATCGGTTAAAATCGGCATTTCTGGCCAACATAAGCCACGAGATACGCACACCAATGAACGGAATATTAGGCTTTGCTGAATTGCTGAAAGAACCGGATCTGACTCATGAAAACCAAAAGGAATTTCTGGAAGTTATTGAACGAAGCGGTCAACGTATGCTAAACATTATCAACGATTTGATCGACATATCGAAAATTGAAGCAGGCGAAACAACTTTGAGAGTTCGAAAAAATAACATCAATAAGATGCTTCATGAATTGCATTTGTTTTTTATGCCTGAAGGAAACCAGAAAAACATTGGTATTGATTTCCATTGCGATCTACCTGAAAATGAAAGTTTCATTGAAACGGATGGCACCAAACTTAACCAGGTATTGACTAATCTGATTAAAAATGCTTTAAAATTTACGGAAGAAGGTTCGATTAAATTTGGCTATTACCTGAAAGAGTCAAAAATCGAATTCTTTGTTTCTGACACCGGACCGGGCATTTCTCCCGATCAAAAAGGTTTGATTTTCGAACGTTTCAGGCAAAGTTCACTTAATCTGACCCGGAAATACGAAGGAGCAGGACTGGGATTAGCAATTTCAAAAGCTTACGTCGAATTACTTGGAGGAAAAATCTGGATTGAATCTGAATTTGGTAAAGGCTCGACTTTCTACTTTGAATTACCATATCAAACAAGTGTGTCTTAATGTAGAGACAGTACATGTCCAATCTCTACTATTCCCAGCTTGCTAAAATCCGGCTACCAGTTTCCTCATGATTTTCGATTCGTAAATGCGTGTCAATTTCCTGCTGCATTTCTTCCACATGCGAAATTACGCCCACGATGCGATTTTCCTTTCGAAGCGATTTTAAGGTATCGAAAACCACTGCCAGCGAATCTTTGTCTAATGAGCCAAATCCTTCATCCAAAAAGAAGAAATTCTGATTCGAATCGGTGATCTTCTGGATGTTGTCGGCCAATGCCAACGCCAGACTTAAAGCTGCCTGAAAAGTTTGTCCTCCGGAAAGGGTTTTCACGCTGCGAACCTTACCTCCATTCAGGAAATCGCGAATCAGGAAGTTATTGTCTTCGGTAATTTCGAGGCTCAGTTTCTGTCGGGTAAGCTGGAAAAAACGATCATTGGCCGCATTGCACAAGTTCTGAAGGTAAACCGAAGAAATGTAATTCACAAAACCACTGGCTTTGAACAGCGACTTCATGGTTTTGATATTTTCTGCCCGTAGTTCCAGATTATCAAGTTCTTTGCGCAGCTGGGCCTGACTTTCCAACGATTTTTGCAAATCGGTCAGCGATTTTTCAGTTATTCCTATCTCGCGGTTAAGCCGACCAAGTTCTAGTCGGTCTTTCCCGAGTTGTTCCTCAACTTGCCGATGGCTTTCCAAATCGTATTTCCGCTCGCCAATTTCATTCATCAATTGCTCCAACTGGTTGCGGACAAGTGAAATTTCCTGCCTGAATACGGTAAGTTTTTTCTTTTCCGAAGCAACATTCAATTCCTGGCTCAGAATCTGCAAAACTGTTTCGTTCGTTTCAAAGTCAGAAGAATTCAACTCCGTTTCCAGTTCTTTTTTCAATTTTTCTGATAATGATTTTTCCAGAGTTAGCTGTGTTTGATTGGCGGCAATGCTCCCGGTCAAAACATCCTTTCCTTTGCGCAGTTCCTGAAGTTGGTTATTTAGCCGGTTGAATTGTCTTTCCAGATCAGAATATCGCTGAAGCAAAGCATTCTTTTCGGCTTCAATTTCGGTTTTCGATTTTTCGGAATACCCCGTGGCATCAATAAGATTGAGTTGAGCTGTCAACATTGCTGTTTCAGCTTTATTCGTAATTATTTCAGTATTTATTTTGTCAATTTCACGTTGGTATTTTTCTTTATTCTGAAGTTCAAGATCGTATTTTTTGATGGCTTCGTCACGTTGTTTTTCCAGCAGTTCAATGGTCTTTTTCACCGATTCGGCCAAGCGAAAAGCTTCAGTCACAGCTTCAATCGTTCGGTATTTTTCCCATTGAAACAGAAGTTTGTGTGCCTCCTTTTTTAGTTCAAACTCCTTTATTCTATCCTGAATTCCAGCTAATTGCCTTTCATTCAGCAAAAGCAAACTATTTAATTCAGCCAGACGCAAACCTAGTTGATCGCCAATCTGAATTTCTTTTTCCAGCGATTTCTTTTTGTTTTCTGCCAGTTTTAGCTTCTCGGCCAAATCGGCAGCAATCAACAGATTTGGATGATGAGATGAGCCGCAAACCGGACAAGCCTCTCCTTCCTGAAGGCCGACTGCAAATTCTTCCAGTTTAAGCTGTACTTTGAAATGTTGAATCTGTGCATCAATTTCTGTAAGCTGATTTTTTAGTTGGGCATTTCTATCTTTCAGGAATTGAGTTCCTTCCGTAATATTTCGCTCTCCTGAGAAACCATCGAAACTGGTGGTATCAAACAATTCATAAATTGCTTTCACTGAAAGAGTTGTTTCGGCTCTACATTTTTCTTCTTCAGACGTATTTGCAGCCAGTTGCTGAACTAAATTGGCCTGAATTTCGTGCCAACTCCGGGCATTCGACAAAACCAGCATATCGGGCTGGGCTTCTTTCTCCATTTTTAAACGCATTTCGAGCGTATCCTTTTCCCTTTTTAGTTGGTCGACGTTCCCCAGGTTTACCTGAATCACCTCTTCGCTTTTTTTCAAGCGGGTTTCGGCCTTTTCTATCAAATATCGAAGTTCGGATAGCTTGATCAGTTTCTCCATTTCTTCGGCTTTTTGGCGCAATTTGTCGCGGTTCTCGTATTCGTTTTTTACTTTCACGAATAGCTCCTCTGCCATATTTATTTGCTCTTCCGCCTGTTTAAGGTCCAGGCTCTCTTCGCCGATTTTCTTATCCAGCGACTGAATCTTCTGAGCCGAGGCATTTGCACTATCAAGAATAGGTTTAAAATGAATGATGCAGTATTCAAAATCAGCGATTTTCTTTTCAAGTAATTCTACTTCGGGAAGTTGTGATGTTAGCAGCTCTAATTTTTTCGAGGTTTCCTCTTTTTTAGCGAATCGATCGCTCAACTGTTTCAGCTCAGCTTCCTGCTTCTGATTTTCAATAATCTTCAGATTCAATTGTCCGATTTCTTTTTTTAGTTCGTCCAGTTTATTCTGAAAAACAGTCACTTGTTCCGGATCAACTTCCCCTAACTGCTGTAACTGGCCCTCCAGATTTTGCTTTTGCGCATTGTTTTTCAATTCCAGCGAAGTAACCTTAGAGTCCAACTCAAATTTTTCAAGGTTAAAAAGTTCCTTCATCATGCGGGTACGATCAGTATTTCCTAACTGCAGAAACTCCTGAAATTGTCCCTGCGGAATGATGATCGTCCGTTTGAAATTATTGTAGCTCAACTTAATTTCCTCTTTGAGCGAATCTGGCTCAATTGGAATCCAATTTCCATTGAATTTCTGGTATGCCGAACGCTCAAACGATTCTACTTTCTCAAAATTCTTCCCGTTTCGTTTTCCTTTTACAACAGCCCGAAAAGCAGTTTGATTTTTCCCTGTTTCAAATTCAAAATCGATCAACAATTCATTCGACTTCAAATTCATCATGTTGTAGTTGCGGCTATCTCTTGCATTTAGTCTATCCGTCTCTCCATATAGCGCAAATGTAATGGCTTCCAGAATGCTGGACTTGCCACTCCCAACGGCTCCAAAAATTCCAAAAAGATTGGCAGAAGTTAATTTTGTAAAGTCAATCGTTTGCTTCTCCTGATAAGAGTACAAACCTTGTATGGAAAGTTTTATTGGAATCATTTTTCATCCTCCTCTGCCAATATTTCTGTAAAAAGCTTCAATATATCGTCGTTTGGTTCCTGTCCCTTCTTGTGCCGAAAATAATCTACAAACAGCTCTTCCATAGTTCTGGTCAAATCTATGTTTTTCTTATTTCCAGATACCAAATCAGAAGTATTCTTCACTTCCGGAATAATAGCAACGATTCCATTGTGAGCTGCAGTCAATTGTTTTCGTTCCTGGGCGGTAAGGTAAGTGTCAGTTACCATCGTCAATTCAACCAAACAATTGGTGTTTTCGGTCAGCCATAGCAGTGCTTCATCCATTCCTTCGACACGTTTCCGAAGAAGCTTTTTACCTTTTGTTAGTTCGACTTCTGAAACTTTCACCAATTTCCCAGGTTCTGCATCAACCATCAACACATATTTTTTCTGATTGGCTTCGGCAAAACTGTACGACAAAGGACTGCCACTGTAATATACCGGGCAAGGCGCTGAATCGACCCGGTGCATCCGGTGCAAATGGCCGATGGCCGTGTATTGTATTTGATTCGGTATATTCTCGGTATAAAGAACCTGAGCCCCACCCACATGCAAAATCGGCTTTTCGTCGGCTGGCTCTTCGGGTAGTGCTTCTCCTTTTTTTACCACAAAAAGGTGAGTCACCAAAAGGTTAACACCTTTATTGTCGCAGTACTTTTCAGCCAGTTCCTTCCACTTTTCCTGAAGAACTGTTCTCAGTTCCTCCTCGCTGTTTTCCTGGCCGAGATAAGTTTTCAGACGGAATTCGTTGGCATAAGGCGTTAACAGCAAGCGCAAAGGAGCTTCAGCTCCCGGAAGCTTCAATTCCAAAAAACCTTCTTCACTTTGCAAAATTTTCAGTCCGGACTCCAGTTCAAACGTTGGAACAACCGAATTGGGATAACCGGCGAAAATAATTCCGCACTCGCGTGCCAGCGGGTCGGGCGCTTCAATGCGGTCGGGCGAATCGTGATTTCCTGCAATGGCAATCACTGGTCGGCGACCATTGTTCGACAAGCGTTTCAGCGTTTTATAAAACATATCGACTGCTTCGGTTGGCGGATTGAAAGTATCGAACAAATCGCCTGCAACTAAAATTGCATCAACCTGTTTACTCTCGGCAATTTCGCAGATTTCCTGCAAAACAGCCTGTTGCTCTTCGATTCTCGAAAAATCTTCGAGCCGTTTACCGAGGTGCCAGTCTGAAGTATGGAGTATTTTCATTCAGTTATCTAATTGATTATTTCAGCGAATTTTCTCTGATCGCTTTAAACTCCGAACCCTCATTCCATTTAGGCCATTCGGTTGAATTGGCCAGATTGGTGCCCACATGATAAAGCAATTTGGCATCTTGGATAACTCCGCTCAGATCATCAGTTTTTGGGTTGTATTCATCAAAAGGACTGTGATAAGTTTCTTTCCAATAGCGGTCAACCTGCTTCATGGTTTCTTCCTTTCCATATTTCTCAGCGTCAACATATCCTTTGGCGTAAATTGCCGGAACGCCTAATTTCACCAAAGGAAACTGGTCGGAACGAAAAAACATGCCATTGTCCGGATTTGGATCAAGGGCAATGTATCTGCCCTGTTTTTCGGCCTCTCTCCTCACCCACTCGTCCAATTCCGATTGCCCTGAACCAGTGAGCATCACATCCTTGAATTTGCCCATAAACAACAAAACATCGGTATTGATTACAGCAACTGTTTTCGCCATGGGGAAAAATGGATGTTCGGCATAATAACCAGAACCCAGCAATCCGGATTCCTCGCTGGTTACTGAAAGAAACAACACCGAGCGCTCAGGTGCCGGTGACGCTTTAAATCCCCTGGCAATTTCGAGCATCCAGGCTACTGCACTGGCATTGTCGGTTGCACCATTGTAAATACTATCGCCATCGACCGGTGTTCCTACTCCCAAATGATCCCAATGAGCAATTTAAACTACCACTTCATCGGGTCGTTTACTTCCACGAATCAGGCCACAAACATTTTTTGAAGTTTTGGTTTCGAAAGTACTTTTCATCCAACCCGAAACTTTTACAGGCAAAGCGATTGGCTTAAAATCTTTCTGAACCGCTATCTTTTTGGCATCCTGAAAGTTCATTCCGCAAGCTGAGAACAACTGTTCTGCTGCCGTTTGCGAAATCCAGCCTTCGAAAGCACAATGATCCTGATAGCCATTTTCAGGCTTTAGGTATAACTTGGTAGTTTCGCCGTTATTGTCTACAACTTTCCACGGGTATCCAGCCGGTCCGGTTTCATGAATAATGAGACAACCTTTGGCTCCGCGACGGGCAGCTTCCTCAAATTTATACGTCCAACGACCGTAATAAGTCATGGTATTTCCTTTGAAATAAGGATCGTTTGTTCCATAACCCGGATCGTTCACAAAAACCAGAATGGTTTTGCCTTTCAGATCCATTCCCTGAAAATCGTCACGACCGTATTCCGGAGATGTAATGCCAAACCCTGCAAAAACAAGTTCCGACTGGTCGAGTGATTGTTCAGCTTCCATCTTTCGCGAAAAAGTCACGTAATCTGTCATCTTCGGAAATTTCAACTGTCCTTGGGGCGTGTCGAAATCAAGCGTATTCGAGATTTTTGAATTCACTGCCAGCAATGGGACTTCCTGAAAGAAGCTTCCATTATTGGCTGGCTCCAAACCAATTTCCTTCATTTGTCCGGCTATATAATCTACGGTAATACCTTCAGTTGCTGACAAGGGCATCCGTCCCTTATAACGATCTGAAGACAATTCAGCGATATGCTTTTCAATGTTTTTATATTGAATAGCATCCTCTCCGGAATTGTTTTTGGGGGAGGAACACGATGCACCTAAAACAGCTAACAACAAGATATTAAATGCTTTCATAACCGGTTAATGGATTGTAATGAGAAATTTATCTGGCGTTTGTAAAGTCACTAAAGTTAATTGATTATCCAAAACATATTCAGCATAAAAGAAAAAAGGCCGCTGTTCGTTTGAACCAGCGGTCTTCTCCATTTTTTTTTCAGGATTATTTCTTTATTTCCCATGCACAACGCACCGGAGAAACAATCTTGTCCTGTTTTTTTAATTCATTCATGGCTTTCTCAACCACTTTTTTATCCAATCCGGCCAATTCTGCAATTTTACCGGCGGTCAATGGTTTGTCAGAAGCAGACATTACTGCCAATACTTTTTCTACGCTCATAATTCAGTCTTTTTTAGATTTTAAACGTGATTACAAAAATGTAAAAATCCCAAATTAAAAACGAGCTTCAACCACTTTCCAGTCCATAATTTTCCAGAAATCTGCGATGTAAGCCGGGCGAAGATTTTGTTTGTCAAGATAATAAGCGTGTTCCCAAACGTCGCAGGTTAAAAGCGGAGTCAAACCATCTCGCAACGGGCAGCCAGCATTGCTGGTTTGAACGATGCTCAGTTTTCCGGCAGCATCTTTCACCAACCAGGCCCAACCAGAACCAAATTGAGTGGCAGCAGCTTTGTTAAAAGCTTCTTTAAAAGCATCGAGTGATCCAAAAGTAGTTTCAATTGCAGCCTTTAATGCTCCTGAAGGTTCAGTTGCTGGCGTTGCAGAGAATTGTTCGAAGTAAAACGTGTGGTTATAAACCTGTGCAGCGTTGTTGAAAATTCCGCCGTCTGCTTTTTTAATAATAGTTTCCAGATCAGCATTTTCGAATTCGGTTCCAACAATCAGGTTGTTGGCATTGGTAACATAGGCCTGATGGTGTTTGCCATGGTGAAATTCCAATGTTTTAGCACTAATGAATGGTTCAAGTGCATCAATTGCATAGGGTAATGCGGGTAATGTAAAACTCATTTTGGTTATCTTTTTGGTTAAACAATGACTTTTGTTTTTTCAGTTAAGATAACAGAAACGACAATCAAAAGGTTTGCTAATTCAGCAATTCCGGAGTAATTTAGATTAGTTCTGAATAAGGCAGGCGGGAGATCCGCAAGTAACTTAATGATGCGGAAGAGTTCTTGGGGTAAAAAAAAGGAAAGCAAAAAAGTAACTTGTATTATCAAATTAAACGAATTCAAAACTTGGTGAATAAAAACAAAACCGCCCGGTACCTCTGTACCGGGCGGAAAAAAACCAAAAATCAACTAACCTTTAAACCGTCGGGCAACTTCGTCCCAATTAACCACGTTGAAAAAGGCATCAACATAATCGGGTCTCCGGTTTTGATACTTCAAATAATATGCGTGTTCCCACACATCCACTCCAAGTACCGGAATACCTTTTACTTCAGCCAAATCCATTAACGGGTTGTCCTGATTTGGTGTAGACGAAATCACCAAACTATCACCCTGCTTTACAAGCCATACCCAACCAGACCCAAACCTGGTAAGGGCAGCTTTCGTAAATGCTTCTTTAAAATTTTGATATGACCCAAAAGAGTTGTCGATTGACTTCTGCAAATCACCTTCCGGCATCTTGGCACCTCCTGGAGCCATCACATCCCAGAATAAATTGTGATTGTAAAAACCGCCACCGTTATTACGAACCGCAACCGGTTGAGCCGATATATTAGCAAAAATTTCTTCAATTGTTTTTCCTTCAACACCGGAACCCTGCACAGCAGCATTTAAGTTGTTGGTGTATGCCGCATGATGTTTATCATGATGAATTTCCATTGTTTGAGCATCGATGTAAGGTTCAAGAGCATCGAATGCGTATGGTAAACTTTGTAATACAAATGCCATGTTATTTTTAATTTAAAGATTAAAAGCTCTCTTTATCTTCTATACAAACATAGCATCTATTTAAATTGTTTCCAAATAAGAAAGCTTTTTTTTAATCTAATTTTTCTATCTGAAATAAACATCTGAATGGAAGGCATTTATAGATATTTCGAAAAATTAACTCAAAATTTATAAATAGTACAAAATTCAAATCAAAGGTTTTAATGTTCATCTCAAATCACTCTTATATATTTTGCAGCCAAGAATGACAATAAATATTCGGGACTTTTAAATTACTGCACTAACCTTGCTTAATGGCTTTTCCTCCAAAAGCATTACTTCATCTCTCTCAATGTTTGCATAAAGGCTACAATTCATGGAATCAATTCGAACCAACAATCTTGATTGGCCTAAAATATTGATAACCTCACCTTTAATCCCTTTAAAAGAACCGTGTAAAACTTCAACCGAAACGCCCCGTTGAATCCGCTCATGGGAAACCGTAATCTCATGATCCCTTTGCGCAAGAAACATTTTAATATTATTAATCTGATTTTCAGGTATCGACTGGGCTCTTCCTCCAAAACTAACGTAGCAAACTGCCCCAGCTGTATTTAAAACAGTGAAAAACTCCCTGTAGCTGACTTTTACGAATATATAACACTTAAAAAATGGCTCTTCAACCCATTTCTTGCGATCGCTCCAGTATTTCAGGACTTTTCTCATGGGTAAATAACACTCGATATTTTTCTCTTGCAAATTGTCGAAAAGCTTCTTTTCTGAATTGGCTCTGGCATAAACTGCATACCATTGATAATTTGATTTTTCTAACATCATAATTCATGTTTATTATTTGAAGTCATTGTTTCTTGAAAATTCCAATTTCATTTAGAATTTATTCAGAAGCTGGCAGCAAAAATTAGATGTCAAATAATTCATATATACCTGATACCTAATAGTTAAATAATGTCACAGTACATCTAATGAGATTTAATACTCTTTTATCTTTTATTCAAAAATACCACTTAATTAGAATTTTTACAACTTTTAACAGAAAACTTAACATTAGTATATTCTATGAGCCATAGATTAAATAAATAAGCAAATAAAATAGGATATTAGATTATTAGCAGTGAGCGATTTATCAAAAAACAACTACAATACACTAACAACAAGCAAGTTCAATTTGTTAATTTATTGTAAACAAATAATAACAAGCGGATAAGTATGAAAACTAACCATTTCTTGTTTATTTTGACTTTGAATAGCAAAGTAATAACTTCAGGTATAATAAAAGGAGTTACGGCGAAGTCAAAAACCTATCGTTAAATTCACTTGAGGATTAAAAGCTAACTTATTCAATACGTAAAACTACTTCCTCCCAAGAACTCTCTGATGAGCGAGGTTGGTGGAATCTCCAAATCGTCGATGGGTTTAAAATAGGAGAAAAACTTAAGCAAACGGTTGCTTTCGCTAAATTCGGGCTGACTTTCAGTTACCGCTTTCAGGAGTGGTTCAGCATACTTTTTGAGCACAGCCAATTCGTAAATCAAAGCCGAGTTAAACATGATATCCGCATTTTCCTGATAGGGAAAAATATTTTTATCCTCACCAGCCCGAACACTCGACCAACGGCGAATTGTATCCTGTGCAGCATAGTTGCGGTATTTGCTGTCGCGAATCATACGACGAATTAACCGATTATCAGTAGTTGAAATGTGATTTTGGTCGTCGATCGAAATCTGGGTAAGGGCCGAGATAAATATTTTAAACGTATTGCCTGCTGCGATATGTGGCACCAAATCAGGATTCATTCCGTGAATTCCTTCCACAATTAATATACTGCCCGGAAGCAATTGCAATTTTTTGCCTGAAGGAAACTTTTGCCCCACGGTGAAATTAAATTTTGGTAATTCAACAACTTCATCGTTAAAAAGCTGGTTTAACTGCTGATTAAAAAACTCAACGTCAATAGCTTCAATGGCTTCAAAATCATATTCGCCTTTTTCATCTTTAGGCGTCAATTCGCGATCTACAAAATAGTCGTCGAGTGAAATCATTGTTGGCTTTAGCCCATTTACGGCCAACTGCACCATCAGCCGTTTACTGAAAGTAGTTTTTCCCGAAGCGGAAGGCCCGGCAATCAATACAATCTTTACTTTATCCTTTCGCTCGTGTATCAGATTTGCAATTTCTGCTATTTTTTTTTCATGTAATGCCTCCGATATTTTTATAATGTCGCCACTCAGTCCATTTATTGCATTTTCGTTGAGATTGGCCACATTCGGTACATTTAATATCTCAGCCCAATCTTTATGCTCCTGAAAAACCTCAAACAACTTGTCGTTCGTTGAATAGGGCTGCACCTCACTGAATTTAAATGGATTTGGAATCCGGAGCAGCAATCCGTCGTAATACGAAACAAGGTCAAAAACCTGCAAATATCCGGTTGAAGGAACCTGGTGACCATAGAAATAATTAGCCTGGTTACCCATAAAATAGAGATACGAAAACAAGGCTCCCTGCTGTTCGAAAAGCTTGGCTTTGTATCGAAGGTTTTGGTTGTTACAAATCTCAACCGCTTCTTCGGTGGGCAAACCAATTTTCTCAAAAGGAATGTCTTTATCAACCAATTGTCTCATTTCACTTTTTATGGAAAATATATCCGAATCAGTAATTTTCCGGTCTAATCCGGCCAATTCGCAATAATATCCTCGTGAAATACCATGCATCATCTTTAGTTTGACCTCAGGAAAGACTTCGCGTACAGCTGAAAACAGAATGAAAAACAGCGAACGAACATACAGACGCATTCCATCGGGATGTGAATAATCGATGAATTCCACTTTTTTGTTTTTTACAAATACGAATGAAAGTTCCTTCACTTTATTATTCACCAAAGCACCTATAATTGGGTTTTCAAGATCGACGTTAAAATCGTCTTTTATTTCCATCAGGGTAACTCCCAGCGGATAAATTCGTTTTTCGCCAGTATTGACGCAATAGATGTCAATTGTATTCATACTTGTAAAATTTCAGGTTCTAAAATTAGCTTAAAGTCCCATTTCCTGTTTCAGGTATATCGCCGTAAACGATTCTTCATTTTTTACAATTTCTTCCGGAGTGCCGAAACAAACCACTCTTCCACCCTCTTTCCCACCTTCCGGACCGATGTCGATCACATGATCAGCTACTTTAATTACGTCCATGTTGTGTTCGATGACAACCACCGTATTCCCCCTGTCAACAAGCTTTTTCAGCACTTCCAGCAAAACGCGAATGTCTTCGAAATGAAGTCCGGTGGTCGGTTCATCGAGAATGTACATGGTTTGCCCAGTGTCTTTCTTTGCCAGTTCGGTCGCCAGTTTTACCCGTTGCGATTCGCCCCCGGAAAGGGTTGTAGACGATTGCCCCAAAGTAATGTATCCCAAACCTACATCCTGAATGGTCTTCAATTTATGAACGATCGAAGGAATATGCTCAAAGAATTCGACACCCTGGTTGATGGTCATATCCAGCACATCGCCAATGGATTTACCTTTGTAGCGAACTTCCAGTGTTTCGCGGTTGTACCGGCGACCGTTACAGGTATCGCAATGTACATAAACATCAGGCAAAAAATTCATTTCAATTTGTTTCAATCCGCCGCCCTGGCAATCCTCGCAACGACCACCTTTTACGTTGAATGAAAAGCGACCGGGCTGATAGGCTCTGATTTTTGCTTCAGGCAATTGTGCAAACAGATTCCGAATATCCGAAAATACTCCCGTGTAGGTCACCGGGTTGCTTCGTGGTGTGCGCCCAAGTGGCGACTGGTCGACCTGAACGACTTTATCAATGTGTTCCAATCCTGAAATCGATTCATACGACAGCGGATCTTTCAGCGAACTGTAAAAATGCTGGCTCAAAATGGGCTGAAGGGTAGAGTTGATTAAGCTGGATTTTCCGCTGCCTGAAACACCAGTGACACAAATCAATTTTCCAAGTGGAAAATCCACAGAAACATTCTTCAGGTTATTTCCGGAACAACCTTTCAACGAAAGTATATGCCCATTTCCTTTCCGCCTTTTCTCCGGAATAGCTATCTGTGCTTCTCCGGCAAGATATTTCGAGGTCAGGGTTCCGGCTTTCAGAACTTCTTCAGGAGTACCGGCTGCAACCACATGACCACCGTGTATCCCGGCGAATGGTCCCATGTCGATCACATAATCGGCATTCATCATCATATCTTTATCGTGCTCAACCACAATTACCGAGTTTCCAGTATCGCGCAATTGCTCCAGCGAATTAATCAGCCGGAGGTTATCCCGGTGATGCAAGCCAATGCTGGGTTCATCGAGAATGTACAGCACATTCACCAGTTGCGAACCAATTTGGGTTGCCAGCCTAATGCGCTGAGTTTCGCCTCCGGATAAAGTACGCGAAGTGCGATCAAGCGACAGATATTTCAAACCAACATCCAGCAGAAAACGAATCCGGTCACGGATTTCCTTGATGACTTCAACCGCAATTTTTCGTTGCCGGTCGCTCAAACGGTCTTCCAGGTTATCGAGCCATTGGCTCAATTCCGAAATATCGAGTCTGGCCAGCTCAGAAATATTCTTGTTGTCGATCCTGAAATAGAGCGACTCTTTTTTCAAACGCTGCCCGTTACATTCAGGACAAGTAGTTTCACGCACAAACTGATTGGCCCATTTCTGCGCTTTCTGCGAAGGATTGTCGTCTTTCTGGGCATCAATGTATTTGATCACACCTTCGTAAGTCATCATGTAATTCATGGAAACCCCGAGTGGCGAGTTTTTGAGCTGAATCCGCTCATTGGTTCCAAAGAGAATGGCATTCAACCCATCTTCAGGAATGTCTTTAATTGGCGTTTTCAAAGTGAAGCCAAACATGTCGCCCAAAGCTTCAATCTGCCAGAAAACTAGGGTATTCTTGTGCGATCCAAGCGGTGCAATTCCCCCGTTTTGAATGCTTTTCGAATTATCCGGAACAATTTTTTCGAGATCTATTTCGCTGATTTGACCCAACCCATTACATTTTGGGCAGGCGCCTTGCGGCGAGTTGAACGAAAAATTATGCGGCGCAGGTTCGTTGTACGAAATACCTGTAGTCGGACACATCAATTGCCGACTGTAATATTTAGCCACCTGGCTGTCGTGGTCCAGAATCATACAAATTCCATGTCCGTTTTTCATCGCGATTTGCAGCGAATCGTGTAGCCTTTTATCGCTGGCTTCGTCAACCAGCAAACGATCGATCACAATTTCAATAAAGTGGTTTTTGTACCGATCTAATCGCATGGCAGCTTTCAATTCGGTAACTACGCCATCGATCCGTGCATTCAGAAAGCCCTTTTTCAAAATTTGCTCAAACAACTCGCGGTAATGACCTTTGCGACCTTTCACCACCGGTGCAAGTATCAAAATTCGTTTCCCGGAAAAGGAAGATTTAATCAGATTCAAAATCTGATCATCGGTGTATTTCACCATCTTTTCGCCGGTATTGTAAGAAAAAGCTTCACCGGCACGTGCATAAAGCAGACGAAGAAAATCGTAGATTTCGGTAACTGTACCCACCGTTGATCGCGGATTTTTATTGGTCGTTTTTTGTTCAATGGCAATTACGGGGCTCAATCCGGTAATCAGGTCAACATCGGGTCGTTCCATGTTGCCCAAAAAAGAGCGCGCATAAGCCGAAAATGTTTCGATGTACCGGCGTTGCCCCTCAGCATAAATGGTATCGAAGGCCAGCGACGACTTGCCGCTACCGCTCAATCCGGTTATAACAGTCAGTTTATTCCGCGGGATTTCGACATTAACGTTTTGCAAATTGTGAACCCGGGCGCCATGTACCACAATTAAGCCTTCTTCTTCGGTCAGGTTTTCCGGAGTATGTATATTTTCTGCTATCTGCATTTTATCATTATGAGACTATAATTATCAATTTGTCTTAGTCCGAAATCCTTTCTCCGGAATTTTCAATGTATAAGTCTTCTTAGTGGGGTTTTTCAGAAAAGTATCCCTCAACCATGGATTAAACATTTTCAGGATTTTATAATTAATACCTTTACTGATGGCAAAAGCAGCCAAATCTGAAACAGAACCTTTAACCTCCACATTATCAGTTTCAATTATTGGGTAAAGATCCTTCTTATCAACCTTAAACCCATATTCTTCAGGATCTTCCATAACGAGTTTGAGCGCCAGTATGCGGAATACGTACCGGGTTGTTTCTTCAACAAAAAGCAAATCGTAGTAACTTTTTACTTTCTGGGCAGTAATCTTCTGATCCAATCCGGCCCTTCCGCCGTTATAGGATGCAGCTACCAGCGCCCAACTTCCAAATTTCTGATAAGCCGATTTGAACATGCGGCAAGCTACTTCTGTTGCTTTTTCGATGTGGTAGCGTTCGTCAACTTCAGCATTGATTTCCAAACCGTTTTCTTTGGCCGTTGATTCGATTAATTGCCATAAACCGGCAGCTTTTGCAGGCGATAGCGCACGAACATCGAAGCCACTCTCGGCCACGCACAGGTATTTAAAATCTTCGGGAATGCCGTTTGACTTCAGGATAGGCTCTATAATTGAGAAATAGCGCGGCATATTTTTGATATACCGAATGGTTTGCGAATGAAAATAAACGGTTGACAACAATTCACGATCGAGATTTTCGCGCACGTCGAAATATTCCATAGGTACTGCCTCGCCCGCAAAAGTGAGTTTTTCAGGAAGTTTAACCGGAGTAAATAAATGGGTACCAAGCGAATCGGGCAACTGGCTTCCAGAATTTGAACATGCAGTTAATGGCAATAAAAACAAAACCGGAAGAGCCTTTATTAACCGGGAAAACCGGCAGGATATACTAAAATTCATAAATTGATTTTCAAAATTTGACAATTCGCAAAAATAGCGGTTTTAAATTCCTCAGTCAACAAAGTTTGCTCTTAATTAAAAAGAAAAAGCCAGACGAAACAATCGCCTGGCTTTTTTATAAGAGAATACCACAGAGTTCAACGGTTGCCCACGTATTGCGGACTGATTATACTTTCTTCACTACAGGAATTATGCCAATTTGTTTTATATTCTGAATATTTGTGTAATCATACAACATAAATCCCTTTTCGCCGATCATAAACAGGTAATCGTTCATCGGAATTACGTCGTAAGCATTGATAGATGGAAAAATTGCGATCTGAAGAATGGCCAATGGATCGGCAGCATTATAAATTTTCAGACCAGCATCGCCATCGCAGAGAAACAATAAGTCATCGTCAATACCAAGCCCTTGCGGACTAAACATCGGATACGATTTTAATAACGTGAACTTTGTATAACTATTGCTCATTTTAACTACATCCAACTGATTGAGTATTCCTCCGCGGCAGGTTGAGCCGCCTTTCAAGGTTATAAATGCCAAATCGCCTTTGATTACAACCGGATCGCAAGAAGTCATGTGTGTGAAATTACCTATTTGGGCCGGTTTCTCCGGGACTTCAAGCGACAGAACAATCAATCCGTTTTGAGTTCCCAGAAACAGGTGGTTGTCGGTGATAAAGATGGTTTCAGCAGTCCAGTTCACATAACCGGTATTCAACAAAGTGACTTGCGAATTTGAATTCAGTTTAAAAGTCAACAAACTGCTCTGATTCACGACATACAAGAAGTCTTTATACAAGCCAAACCGCGCCATACTGCCCCCTACCCCGTAAGCTGAACCAGCTACTCCAGAGGAAGAACTACTTGCCAACGTGTAAAAGCCCTTATCCATCGAATTGCTTTCGTAACGATAATAGGTTGGATAATAAATTTGCTCCAGTTCCTGACGAACGCTTTTAACTTCCCATTCGGTAACCACTCCCTTTTTCTCGTCCAGTTTGGCTACCGGATATTTTGTATCGTAGGTAGGCAGCGTATATGGAAAAATCTTTTCGACCCGGCCAACTTCTTTAATGGCTGAAAAGCTCGAGACATCAATAGAAACCAGGTCAATATAGCTGTCGGCATACAAAATGTTGTCTTTAATGGCAATGTCAACGTTTCCAGGAATCTCGATAAATCCTTTATTCTGAGGGCTGTTCGGATTGCTCACATCATAAACATGCACACCTTTCATCTTTTCGTTAATGAAAATGAAATTATCCTTGAAATAGATTTTCCCGGGATTATTCATTTCGCGGGCAGTTGTCATTTTCACAGCCGAACGCAAATCGGTATAACTCATATAAACAGGGGCATTGGCGGTAAACGTTTCGAAAACCTGATCGGTGCAGGCCGATGCAAAAGCCAATAACAGCATCAGTGCAAAATATATTTTAGTTTGTTTCATGGCGACTTTTAATTAAAGATGAATCCGATTTTGAGTGAAAGGCGAGAGAAGTTGGTTTCGAGTTTATAACCATTGTCTCCCGAATAATTTAACTGGTGATAACGATATCCAAATGCGAAAAACCAACCAAAGTTTTCGGAGGTAAACCGCTGAAAACCGAGTGATGGATTAATCAGTAAACCACCTTCTGTATCCAATTTCTGATTGGTTTGGTAGCCAGGCCAGTACGATGAAGAATAATCGACATAGTAATTATTAAAATTTTGACGACTTTCTTTTTCGAGTGGAACCTGATATCCTAACTGCAGATTAACAAATGGAGTAAATCCTGTCTGCCTGAATTTATACTGAATTTGAGCAAAAGCCGGCATATAGGTTTCATCCAAGAATTCAGCGCCAAGCCCTGCGCCAACATATAATTTATCAATGACCTTGTAGTTAAACGATGTTGTAAATGAAAATGGCGCCTTCTGGCTATTTCCGGAGTTACCCAACAAAACACCCATTGAAGTATCAAAGAAATAATTTTGATTAGGGCTTCGTTCGCGAACTATTTTCGAATATTTCGAAACACTGTCCACATCAGCTGTTTTGAAAACCCATTGATTTCCTGAAGAATTTATTTTTACAACATCAAGATCATGAGTAATTAATTGACCTTTAATGATGCCGCCCGATTTCAGATAAACAATGTCTTTTTTACTTTTCTGAGCGAAAGCCGGGATCAGGAATAATCCGACCAGAATCAGGATGAGAATTTTCTTCATGTCGTTTTGGTTTTTTATGTTTTGGCACTTCGCCAACCGCCCTCAAACAAATCCGGACTGTTGGTCTGCATTCAAGATGTAGGGATTGAACAAAAGGTTGCGCGGGAGAAAAAGAATTTCGGCTTCGACAAACTCAGCCTCCAACAAATTTCATAAAAGTCATTATCAACAACAGTCATTCATGGTCATTAATAGACCAAAAATGACGTGAGACAAATGACAAATGACTTTTTCCGAATGACTATTTGAAATTAAAACTCATAACTCAATCCGGTAAATACACCGAATGTATAAGGTTTGTAAGTAACCGAAGAGTTGCTGTTCAGCGAATTGAGGTAATATTTCATGCGCGGCTCAACATTCAGGAATATGCGCTTCGATAATCCGTATTTAAAGCCCATCCCCAATGTTCCGCTGTAATTCAGGGCCTCCATATCTTTGGTTTTACCAACAAGCGATTTTCCTGAATTATCTTCAACAAATATCTGGTTTCCGACAAGTACATTTGAGCTAAAACCGCCCAGCATAACCACATCGAACCTTGCATCAATTAAAGTGTACCGCAGATAAAGCGGAATCTCGATGTACTCAAAATTCTGAATAAAATTGGTTGGCGACACAATAACTGACGAAGCCAGAGTTTTATCATCCAATGAAGTTCCCAATACCATTCCTGAAGGAACTTTCTTCAATTCGATCACGCCGGCATTGCTGTTCAAACTCATTCGATTCGAACTGGCATCCAGATTTACAACAGTATTAAAATAATTCGAACCATTAACGGCATATTGCAAATCTTTACCACCCGAATTTGATGAATTTCCGGAAGATTGCCCCAATCCTGAATAATAAACACCACTTTGCAGGCTCCAACGCTTGCCCTTTTTATATTCTACTGAAATTCCGCCACCGAGATCAACCAAATTTGACGAAGCGTTAAGCATGTTGCTGGCATAAACTTGCGACTGACTACCCCTTGAATTCGAATATTCAGGAGAAACCTGGGCTCCGACCAACCAATGGACTTTTTCTTTTGACATATTTTCAACAGCGAGCATTTGTTTATTCTGCTCCATAATCTGCTGATCAATTGATTTTTCAGCCAAACCGAATGAGTTATCGTTGGTTTTTCTGGCATGAAGAGTATTTGAATTTTCATTCTCAGAATTAATCCTTCGATAAAGACTTTTCAACGGTTTCAATAACAATGATTCACTATTCGCTGCAACCGGAACAGGCTCTCTAGCCAATGAAATTGTTTCGGCTTTTGAACTTCGTGCAACTGATTTGGATTGATTAGTCCTGTTCAGAGAATTCGATTCAACAGCAGCAAGCTGCGGCATTACCGGTTTCTTTTCGCTAGTTGGCATTCCTTTTTCTACCTGATTTTTAATTTCAGATTGTACTTCGGGAGCAGAACTCTTGCTGACAACTACAGTTGGGTTCATTTCCAACCCATCCCCAGTATTCAATTGCCAACCGGCAACAAATGCAAGCAACAGAGCAGCAGCCACTCCGGCCACCCTCCAATAAATTAATTTCCGCTTCCTTCGAGCCCCTGCAACTCCGGAAAGTATGTTCTCCAGTAAATAAGCAGGCGGTTCCTGCTCGTAATTCAGGAGCTTGTCACGAAACAATTCATCCAAATTCTTATCTTTCTTCATGCCGTATAATTGTTTTTGGCATTTATTTCTCCAAAGTTCTCGTGAACTTTCTTTTTCAATATATCTCTGGCACGCGCCAGATTCGACTTAGAGGTTCCCTGTGTAATCGACATTTCAGTGGCAATTTCCTGATGCGACATTCCTTCAATTACGTACAAGTTAAAAACCAACTGGTAGCGCGGCGGCAATTCCTGAATCAATTTCATCAAATCGTCAGCCGAAATTTTGGCAATCACATCGTCCGAATAATTGACTGAATCATAGATCGCAACATCTTCGACAGGGTACATTAAATGTTGTTTTCTGATCTTTTCGAGCGAAACATTGATCATGATCCGGCGAATCCAACCTTCCAAAGAACCATCGTTCCGAAAAGACTTCAAATTATTGAAAACCTTTATAAATCCGTCCTGCAAATTATCTTCAGCTTCCGTCGCATCTTTGGCATACCGCAGGCATACCCCGAACATTTTCGGTGCGAACTGCCGATATAGTTTTGCCATAGCTTTCTGGTTACCGGCAATACAATCGGATATGATTGGCTTAAAATCTTCCAAATCCATTGTTTATTCTGATCACCCAAAATTAACGGAATTAAATCGAATTAATCATACTTCGAACTGCTGTTCCTCTTCCGTCTCTCATAATCACCTTTATATCCATTGCCATTCGTTGTTCGGCTTCAACAGAATCAGGTGATTATTTACCTTAAGATGTTGCCTGGCTAAGTTTAGTTGCGTCCAACTGATTATTTATCTTTAAAGCCTGATTTCCGGAAAGCAACGCAACCCTTGCAGGCAGCAATCCGTCTTAATAAAAAAACAAATGCTATGAAACGATTCTTTTCATTTTTGGCAATGGCGTTCCTCGTAATGGCCTGCACAAACGAACCAGACAATCAGGAAATTACAAATTTGACGCCTACTGAAAAATCGGCAAAAATTATTGCAGCCGATAATCAATTCGGATTCGAAATCTTTCAAAAAGTAAATGCATCGCTCGATGAACCAAAGAATACGATGATTTCGCCGATGAGCATTTCGCTTGCCTTGGCCATGGTTTATAACGGAACCAACGGCGATACCAAAAAGCAAATGGAAGATATGTTGCACAAATCGGGCCTGACCCCGGATGATATCAATCAAAGCTACGAAGAGTTGGTTGCTGCGCTTTCGAGCCACGATCCGAAGGTTGAACTTGCCATTTCGAATGCGATTTTTTACCGGAATACGTTCAGTGTTAAAAACGATTTTATAACTACTAACCAAAATTATTACCAGGCCGAAGTTTCGGGGCTCGACTTTACGAAAACCGTTGAAACGCTGAATAAAGTAAACGGTTGGGTCAACACTCAGACCAAAGGTAAAATCGATAAAATCATCGAACAGGTAAATCCTGAAGATGTGATGTATCTTTTGAATGCCATTTATTTTAACGGCGAATGGCAATACCGGTTCGATCCGAAAGAAACAACCGACATGCCTTTCACTAAAGAAGATAACCAGGTGGTTCAGGTTCCGACCATGACGATCGAAAATCCATACAATTATTACAGCCACGAAAGCTTCCAAATGATTGAAATGCCCTATGGAAGTGGCAAATATTCAATGTTGATTTTTCTGCCGGCTTCAGGAAAAAATACTAGCAACGTAATTTCATTGCTCACCGCAGAAAATGTAAACGACTGGCTCCTGAAAATGACGGAACAGAAGAAAAAAGTATATCTCCCCAAATTCGAGTTCAAATTTGATGACAGCTTGGTTGATGAATTACAGGTTCTGGGAATGACCGACGCCTTCAACGATGCCAAAGCCGACCTGAGTGGGATTTCTGATGCGGCCAAGCTGGTTATTTCGGAAGTGATGCACAAATCGTACATTAAAGTTGACGAGCGAGGAACAGAAGCCGCTGCTGTGACCGGCATTACTGTAGGAGTGACCTCCATTGGACCAGACAATAGCTTCAGGGTCGACCATCCGTTTATTTTTGCCATCCGCGAGAAAGACACCAAAGCCATTTTGTTTATAGGTAAAGTAATGAACCCTAACCAGAATTAGTGAGAGTGCTGGCAAACTAAAATCGTCATGAAAAGCTTACTGTTTTTATTGGTTCTTAGCATTTTTATTGGCTGCGATAATAAAGATGATGATTTTATATCATTAACAATTTCACCAATACTTATTGGAGATGGAAATTTATATGGAAATGGGAAAGAGAATATCACAAAGCAAAATCTTATCATTTCCAGTAATACCGGGTGGACCGATTTAATGGACAAAATGAATTCAGCAAATAATGAAACTGATCATTTTACCAAGACTGAAATTGATTTTTCGCACTTTATCCTTCTGGCTGCATTCGATGAAATAAAAATGTCTGGAGGTTACGCGATAGAAATTACGAGCATTGTAGAAAACCGACATGACTTAACTGTTACTATTCATCGTCATATGACAAACGGCGGAGTTTATACAGTAATCACACAACCATATTATATCGTTAAAATTCCTACGACTGATAAAAGGATCATCTTTAATGAAATATAAAGAGAACGCGATGAATCAGCTATTAACCTCCATATTTTTAATCTCATTCCTTTTGCATTACGGTTGCACCAATCAGGAGGAAATTCTACAGAACAATGACGCCTGCACCAAATATGTCGAACTGAACTATTCGAACTACAACAGTCTTAAAACCGATCCGATAAGTTTAATCAGCGCAAAAATTGATGGGGATTGCCTGATATTGACGCTTCAGTATGGTGGTGGCTGCAAAGAACACCAGATTGATCTTGCTCTGATTCAATCCGAATGCGGGACACCGCCATTGCCACCACCAACTTTCGAAATCAGGCACAATGCCAATGATGATGCCTGCAAGGCGCTGATCACCAAAGAATACAGTTTTGATATTTCCGGAATCAGGGAAAATGGTAAACACAAAACTGATTTTATTCTCCATACCCGGAGCGCTTCCGGAATCACCTCAACCAATACGTACACGTACGCTTATTAAAGTCACGTCTGCTTGATATTGCATCCAACTTCCAGGATACTTCTCCGACCCTTTTTAAAATAATCCAGATTATTTGTAATTCTGAACATTTGATAATTACCTATGTTTGTGTTATGACAAGCGATATTTAAGAACTTGCCAGAATGGAAATTTTAACCAAATAAAACGTATGATCAAATTCAGATTAATCCTGATTATTGCCTTGGTGCAAATATCAGGAATGGGTTTCAGTCAGATTGATTTAAGCAAGCAAGCGCCCACCGATCCGGCAGTCAGGATAGGTAAACTTGCCAACGGAATAACTTATTACATCCGTCACAACGAAGAGCCTAAAGAACGGGCAAGTTTCTACATCATTCAGAATGTAGGCGCACTGCTTGAAAACGATGACCAGAATGGGCTTGCTCACTTTCTGGAACACATGGCTTTTAACGGAACACAGCATTTCCCCGAAAAAGGAATCATCAATACGCTGGAAAAACACGGGGTGCAATTCGGACGTAATATCAATGCCTACACCAGCTTTGGAGAAACAGTTTATAATCTAAGCGACATTCCGGTGAAACACGAAGGGCTCATCGACACCTGTTTGCTGGTCATGAATGATTGGGCCGATTATCTTTTGCTTACCGATAAGGAAATTGATGCCGAACGTGGCGTAATCACTGAAGAATGGCGTACTGGTCAAAACGCACAGCGGCGCATGTTTAACCAATATGTAAAAGTACTTCTTCAGGGTTCGAAATACACCAAACGTGATGTGATTGGTAGTATGGATGTGGTTAAAAACTTCAAATACGAAACGCTCCGCAATTTTTACCACGATTGGTATCGAACCGATTTACAGGCTATTGCCATTGTTGGAGATATTGATGTTGATGCAGTTGAGCAAAAAGTGAAAGCCATGTTCTCAGGCATTGAAGCGGTTCAGAATCCTCCGAAACGTGAGTTTTATGAAGTTCCCGAGCACAAAGAGCCACTGTACATACTGACTACCGACAAAGAAGCAGACAGTTATGAGGTAAACTTATACATCAAACATAAAGCGACTCCTCCGGCTGAAAAGAACATGAACTACCTTCGCGAAAAAACCATTCAGGCTTTGTTTGGTATGATGACCCGCGACCGAATCAGCGAACTGCTGCAAAAAGGTGTACCACCTTTTGTTATGGGTAGCATTAGTTATGGTGGTTTTGTTGATGGATATGAGGTTTTAAATATTGAAGCCACAGCAAAACCAAACGAAGACGAAGTTGCGTTCAAAACGATATTCACCGAAGCACAGCGCATCAATAAGCATGGTTTTACTTCAGGAGAACTCGAAAGGGCTAAAACAAACTTCCTGACTTCGCTGGAAAGCCGTTACAAACAACGCGACAAAATTAGCAACGATACGTATGCCCGAGATTGCAAGAGCAATTTCATCGAAAACGAACCTTTGACTTCTATCGATTTTGATTGGGAGTTTGCTCAAAAAATAATTCCAACCATTACTGTTGATGAAGTTTCGGCACATGCCAAACAATGGATGACTCCTGAAAACCGCGTGGTAGTGATCATGGGGCCTGATAAACCTGAAGCCAAGCACCTGACACAGGAACAGGCTTTTGCGATAATTACTGAAGTTGAAAACAGTCCGGTTGAACCGTATGCCGATGAGGTGGTATCGTCAAATTTAATAAGTAAGGAACTGAAAGGTTCGAAAGTAAAAAGCGCCAAACAACTTCCGGAGTTTAACGCGGTTGAATGGACTTTGGGCAACGAAACTAAAGTAGTTTTCCGCCAGGCCGATTACGAAAAAGACCAGGTTTCGCTGGTAGCCATGAGCAAAGGTGGAAGTTCAATAATGAACAACGACAAAGTTGCCTCAGCCATGATGCTGAATCAGTTTATCGGCTCGTTTGGCGTTGGCGATTACGATGCCACTGCTTTGAAAAAAGCGCTCACAGGTAAAAAAGTTAGCCTGAATGTGGGGCTATCCGACTTGAATGAAACATTTAACGGATCGGCCACCCCAAAAGACTTTGAAACCATGATGCAGCTGCTCTATCTGCAATTCGAAAATCCGCGGTTCGACAAAGAAGCCTACGAAGCTATGCTGGGCCGCCTGAAAGCTTATGTAGCCAACATGGCCAACAATCCGCAGAAAATCATGAGCGACTCACTGTCGATGATTATGACCTGCAATAACGTGCGCACCAAGCTGATCACTCCTGAATTATTCAACGAAATTTCGCTGGAGCAAATGGAAGCTATCTATAAAGACCGTTTTATTGATGCCGGCGATTTCACCTATTTCATTGTTGGTAACATCGACGAAGCAACAGCCAAAACTATGGCCGAAAAATACATCGGTTCGTTAACCAATTTACCACGAAAAGAAAACTGGACCGATCGTAACGTTGAAGGTCCCAAAGGAAAAACCGTTCGCGAAATTGAAATTCCTATGGAAACTAAAAAAGCGACAGTTATCGTGAATTTCGATTCGAAAATGGATTATACTCCTCAACAGAACCTATTGCTGAGTGTTTTCCGCGACATCCTAAACTTCCGTTATTTGGAAGAAATTCGCGAAAAAGAAGGCGGAACTTATGGAGTAAGGGTTTCAACAAATTCAGTGAAATTTCCAAAGGCCGAAAAAAGCCTCAACCTGATGTTTGATACCGATCCGGAGAAAGCCCAGAATCTGAAATCAATCGTTTACAAGGAAATTGAGAAAATTGCTCAAAACGGACCAACAGCAATAGATTTGGATAAAGCTGTTAAAAATCTCCTGAAAAACAGGGAACAATCGAAACTGCATAACAATTACTGGATGCAGTCTTTGAATACCTATTATACATACTCTTACAACCCTGCTTCGGATGAAAACTTTGAGAATATACTTCAGAAAATGACCATTGCAGATATTCAGCAATTCGTCAAATCGCTGACTTCAAAAGCCGACGTGGTAGATATTATCTTCAAGGCAAAGGCAAACTAAAAAGCATTGATTTTTAAGATAGAAAGCCCTTTCATCACAAACGATGAAGGGGCTTTTATTTGGTAGTTGATAATATCCTGAGTTCGATTCTGGGAAAGCATTAATCACCATGTTCTTTCAAAAGCTTCCATGTATAACATGGCGGTTTCCCGACTAACATGACGGCCATTTTTTCCTACATGGCGACTTCCTAACCTACATGGCGGGCATTTCTACTAACATGACGGCTTCCTAACCTACAGGGCGGGCATTTTTCGTAACAGGACGACCAAAATCTTAACAGGACGGAGATTTTCTTTAACAGGACGGCTTTCCAACCAACAGGACAGTGATTTCTACCAACAGGACGACGATTTTCTCTAACAGGACAGCGAAGAACTCAACAGGGCGAGTGGCGGCGGGCGTTTTCAATTCTTAATTCAGTTTCAGATCGAACTCAGGTTAATAAAAAAAGAGTGTCTCCATTTCTGGAAACACTCTTCTATATGTTACTTTCAGTATGTAAAAATACTTCTGAAAGGAGCTTAAGCTACTGGTTCAATTTCGATCATCACAAAACCTTTCGGTATTTTCTGACCTTTTTCAATATTGATCTTTACGATTTTACCTTTGAAAGGCATTTGTACATCATTGTACATCTTCATCGCTTCCAAAACAATAATACTGTCACCACTTTTCAAAACCTGTCCTTCTTTAACCAAAATATCGATGATCGTTCCCGGAATATATGATTTGATCAGATTAAAATTTGGTTCTTCCCAAACTTTCCGGTTCAGATACTTTTTGTTATAAGTGGTTTCATATTTTGCACTGTGTACAATAATATACTGCTTATTTTCCTGGTCTGCCATAATCATTTAGTTTGGTTTAAAATGGTGGAAGTCCATGTTTTTTAGCTGGAGCCGGCACATCTTTATGCATTGAAATCTGAAGTGCATGCAACAGGATTTTACGTGTTTCCTGTGGTTCGATGACTTCGTCGATGTAACCTTTTGATGCAGCTACATAAGGATTGGCAAATTTGTCTTTATACTCCTGAATTTTCTGCTGACGCATAGCTTCCGGATCGGCAGCTTCTGCAATTTCCTTGCGGAATACAATGTTGGCAGCGCCTTCAGGTCCCATAACGGCGATTTCGGCTGTTGGCCAAGCGAACACAAAGTCGGCACGCAAATGGCGCGAGTTCATGGCAATGTATCCACCACCGTATGCTTTCCGGATAATCACTGTAATTTTTGGCACTGTGGCTTCCGAATATGAATACAGGATTTTTGCTCCGTGACGGATAACCCCGGCATGTTCCTGATCAACTCCCGGAAGGTATCCAGGCATATCTTCCAACGTAATAATCGGAATATTGAAGGCGTTGCAATAGCGGATGAAACGGGCAGCTTTATCAGAACTGTCACAATCGAGCACACCAGCCAAAACCATTGGTTGGTTGGCAACAAAACCTACAGTTTCGCCATTCATACGACCAAAACCAATCACAATATTGGCAGCAAAAAGTTCCATGATTTCGAAGAACTCAGAAGCATCAGTAATTGATTTAATAATGTCGCGAATGTCGTATGGCATACGAGCGTCAACCGGCACAATATTTTCGATTTTCAGCTTGGTTTTTGGTTCCTGTGGAGGGAAAGCTTTTGCCCGTACTGTATTGTTCCATGGAATATAAGTGATCAGGGTTTTGATCTGCTCGAAACATTCTTTTTCGCTTAAGGCAAAGAAATGGGCATTACCTGTAATTTCAGCATGAACTCTTGCTCCACCGAGTGCTTCCATCGAAATATCTTCGCCTAACACGCTCTTGATAACTGCAGGTCCGGTAATAAACATCTTAGAGATATTTTCAACCACGAAAACGAAGTCAGTCAAAGCTGGTGAATAAACTGCACCACCTGCACAAGGTCCAAGAATTACAGATATTTGTGGAATTACTCCGGAAGAAAGTGTATTCCGGAAGAAAATTTCGCCGTAACCAGCAAGTGAATTCACACCTTCCTGAATACGTGCACCACCTGAGTCGTTAATTCCAATCAAAGGAACACGCATTTTCAGCGCATGATCCATGATTTTTGTGATTTTACGCGCATGCATTAATCCTAAAGATCCTCCTTCAACAGTAAAATCCTGAGCATAAATACAAATTGGAGAACCATAAATAGTTCCTGTTCCAATCACAACTCCGTCTCCTGCCAAAACTTTGTTGCCCATGTTGAAGTCCGTTCCAACATGCTCAACGAACATATCGTATTCATGAAATGAGCCCTCATCAACAATAGCGAGGATACGTTGACGAGCAGTTAATTTGCCTTGAGCAACTTGCTTCTCAATAGCTTTATCTCCTCCACCCAGACGAACCTCATCCTTACGTTTCCGAAGGTCTAAAATGCTTCTTTTCAGTGACATAGAATTTGTTTTTGATTAAAATAATCTAATAATTGATTTTTATTCGCACCCTAATAGTTGGGCTAACAGCGGGCAAAATTATCATTTTTTTTTTGCAAGACATGTTTTATAAAACATTCGTTCAAAAAAAGCTGTTCCCGCTTGTTTATTTGTTTTTGAATTATATTATCCCAAGTTTAAATTTTTAAGCATCATCTCGCGGCACGGCGATATAGATAGAATGCCAGTCCTCCATACACTATATTTGGAATCCACATGGCCAGCCACGGAGCCAAAAGGTCGCTGGTCGCAAAGACAGTAGTCACTTGCATAAACAGGATGTACGAAAAGCTTAAAAGCAATCCAAGTCCCAGATGAAATCCAATTCCTCCTTTAATCTTCCGGGAAGCAAGCGAAACGCCAATGATCGTCAGAATAAAAGCTGAGAACGGACCTGACCGTCGTTTGTGCTTTTCAATTTCATATTCAATGGTATTTACGCCCCGAAGTTTCAGATTCGATATTGATTTGTTTAAAGTAGGCAATGTCATCGTTTCCACAATATTATCAACCACCTGGTAATCTTCAGGAAGCATATTTAGAGTGGTATCTTTTTCAACCCCTTGAGTTATTTTTTCAGTATAGCCTTCAATGGTTCGGATGCTATAATCATGAATGGTCCATTTCTTTTTTTCGCGATCCCATTTGATGTAATCGGCCGATAATTTAGAAACCAGCTTACGATCAGTAAAATTTTCGATGGTAAATTTATATCCTACGTCGTTTGATGCATTGTATGCCGACATATAAACAAAAACGCCCGGTTCAATCTGCCGGTGAATATTTTTTTCATTCGACGCCCGCTGAGTTCCGATATACATATTCCGGAAATCGACTTTTTTCTTATTCGCCGGAGGAATAATATAATTTCCAAGCAAATATGAAAACAATGCAATAACAGCCGCGCCTACCAAATACGGCCGCATAAGCCGGTTAAACGAAACACCACTGCTTAAAATGGCAATAATTTCGGTGTTGTAGGCCAGTTTGGAAGTGAAATAAATTACAGCGATGAACGTAAACAGACCACTGAATAAATTGGCAAAATAGGGTACAAAATTGAGATAATAATCAAAAACAATAGCCTTTACCGGAACATCCTTCGACATAAAATCATCGATGTTTTCGGAAACATCGAAAACGATAGAAATACTGATGATCAAGGCAATGGCATAAAAAAATGTCCCGAGAAATTTCTTAATGATATACCAATCAATTTTATGCAGCATAAATCGAACTATTATAAACGTACAGATAATTGTTGAACCATTTCTTCTTTCCAGTCCTTAAAGGTATCATCCAGAATATGTTTTCGTGCTTCTTTAACCAACCAAAGGTAAAAGGCCAGATTGTGCTGGCTGGCAATCTGCGCCCCGAGCATTTCGCCTGAAATAACCAAATGGCGCAGAAATGCACGACTATAATGGTGATCAACAAACGAAGTTCCATCCGGATCAACAGGCGAAAAATCATCAGCCCATTTCTTATTTCGCATGTTCATCACACCTTTCCGGGTGAACAGCATGCCGTTGCGCCCGTTGCGGGTTGGCATCACGCAGTCGAACATATCAATACCGCGGTCAATTCCTTCCAGAATATTAACCGGAGTACCCACGCCCATCAAATAACGTGGTTTATTCTCCGGAAGTATTTCGTTCACCACTTCAATCATGGCGTACATATCTTTCTCCGACTCGCCTACTGAAAGGCCACCAATAGCATAACCGTCAGCATTATATTGCAGCACATTTCGCGCAGCAATTTCGCGTAATGCAGGATAAACTGCTCCCTGTACAATGGGAAATAAAGATTGAGAATATCCGTATTTTGGTGAAGTTTTTGCAAACTGGTTCCAGCATCGGTCGAGCCATCGCTGAGTCATTTCCATCGATTTCCGGGCATATTCGTACTCGGCATCTCCCGGAGTGCATTCGTCAAAAGCCATCATGATGTCGGCACCAATCGTGCGTTGGGTATCCATCACGGTTTCAGGAGTAAATAAATGAGCCGAACCATCAATATGCGATTGAAATTTGGCTCCTTCCTCACTTAATTTCCGGATGTCGCCCAGCGAAAAAACCTGGTAACCACCACTGTCGGTCAATATCGGGCCATCCCAACCGTTGAATTTATGCAGTCCGCCGGCTTGTTCAATGATTGACAAACCTGGTCGCAAATACAAATGATAAGTATTTCCAAGAATGATTTGAGCTCCAATATCATCCTTCAAATCTCTTTTGTGAATTCCCTTTACTGAACCGGCTGTGCCAACAGGCATAAATATCGGGGTTTCAATTGTACCGTGGTCGGTGGTGATGAAACCTGCCCTTGCCTTGCTCCCGCCAGTCGTGTGTTTTAATTCAAATTGCATCAAGCTATTTTTTTGAGTGCCCAAAGATAGGTATAAAAGTGGAATGACAGGAAAAAGCGGTAACAGGGTAATTGTTAAATCTAATTAAAAAGAGGAAGGATTTAATCGGGAGGTTTATTAATTTTGCGGCACATAAAAATGCGTATCAAATTGATTTATTAACCAAGCAACTCCAAAGTGGAAATTATTAATTTCAGAATACTCACAATCACCGATATCGTACTATTAGCCTCTCTTTCAATTGTATTTATAATGCAAATATACTATTTGCTGAGGTACTATTTGAAACTGGCGAGACACAGAGACGATGACCCAATTCCAAATTCAAATCGCATCTCTATAATTCTGTCAGTCAGGAACGAGGAACAACATATTCGGGAGATTCTGGATAAATTTAAAGAACAACAGTTTGAGGATTACCAGATTTTGGTAATCAATGTTCACTCTGAGGACAATACCGACGGAATTTTGAATGCACTGGCGGAGACCAATCCAAAATTGAAGGTTACTACACTGAGTCAGGAAACACAGTTTTCTGAAAAGCAGATCATTAATATTGGACTCAAAGGAGCCTCATCGCCACTGATTATTTTACTAACCTCGTCGACAGGAGAAATTAAGCCAGGTTGGCTGTCCAATATGAGTGGGTTGCTTGAACCCGATACTGATTTGGTAGTTGCCTACACCAATATTGAACGGCTTAGAGGATTCCGCAACCTAATTTGCCGGTTGGAACGATTCAATCAATTCATGATCAGCGGTGCCTGGACACTCGCCGGAAAACCTTTTGTTTTCAACGAGAACAATGTGCTTTTCAAAAAAACAATGTATTTCGACACCCTTGGATTCAGGCATAAAATGAACCGGAATTTTGCCAACCTCGAATTGATTTTCAATGAAAATATGAAAAAAGGTCGGGTCAAAATAACCACCAATCCCGATTTGGCTATCCGCGAACACATTGAGGACGACCGTGGAGATCATATCCGTTTGCTTAAAAAGGGTGTTCAAATCAGGCAAAGTCTGTCGTGGGCAAAAAAAATCAGCCTGTTTATGGATGATGTAACCAGAATTCTGCTTCCGGGACTTGTCGCTGCGGTAATCATTCTTCATCCTGAATATTGGATTACTTTTTCAGTGGTACCACTGATATACCTCATTCTTCTTGCTATTATTGTTAAAATGCTGTTAAAACGGCTGAATGAACGAAAAATATTCTTATCTTCGTTTGTGTACATTTTAATAAAACCAATCCTGAACTGGTGGTTTTTTTGGTCAATGTACCTAATTCACCGAAGAAACAGATGGAACTAAATCCTGAATTATCAGACAAAGCTCAGTACGATTTTTTACTGGTGGAGGCGGCACTTACCGGCGAAGAGAAAGCTTTTGCCAAGCTTATGAGTCGCTATAAGGATGCGATTTATTTCATGTTGCTTAAAATGGTGAATAACAAAAACGACGCCGAGGACTTAACCATCGAAGCATTTGGGAAAGCATTTAAAAATCTTCATCAGTATTCGCCAAATTACGCGTTCAGCACCTGGTTGTTTAAAATAGCCACCAACAATTGCATCGATTTTTTGAGAAAACGCCGTGGTGTTTATGTCTCTATTGAAAATAATCAGGAAAACGGAGATAATGATTCGCCCATCAAACTTCGATCGACTGAACCCGATCCGGAAGAAAAGCTAATCCGGATTCAAAAAGCCATTCTGATGCGCCGTATAGTTCACCGGCTAAAGCCCAGATACCGCATTCTGGTTGAACTTCGCTATTTTCGTGAGTATTCGTACGAAGAAATTGCAAAAGAACTAAATTTGCCCCTTGGAACTGTAAAGGCCCAGCTTTTTAGGGCCCGCGAGATGCTCTTCAAAATGATCGAATCGACTGAAATTGACGAGCACGAAGCATAATTGAACCCACAACTACAACAATGGAAATTCTTACTAAATATTTTCCTGATCTGACCGATCAGCAATTGGATCAATTTGGGCGCTTGGGCCCTTTGTACGAAGAATGGAACTCCCAAATCAATGTTATTTCCAGGAAAGATATTGAGCAACTTTATGAGCGACACGTGTTGCATTCGCTTGCCATAGCCAGGGTTATTCAGTTTAAACCGCACACAACTGTTCTCGATGTTGGTACAGGTGGAGGTTTCCCCGGCATACCATTGGCTATCATGTTTCCTGAAACGTCATTTATGCTGATCGATTCAATCGGTAAAAAAATTAAAGTGGTTAACGAAGTGGCGACTGCATTAAACCTCACAAATGTAACCGCCGAACACATCAGGGTTGAGGAGGTGAAACAGAAATTCGATTTTGTCGTAAGCCGCGCTGTTACTGCATTTCCACGCTTTGTAGAGATGGTGCGGATCAAAGTAGCAAGCAAAAGTAACAACGACTTACCAAACGGAATACTCTATCTAAAAGGTGGGGATTTCGAAGAAGAGATTGAACCCTTCAGAAAACAAATTCAGGTTTACGAATTGCAAAGCTTTTTTCAGGAAGAATTTTTCGAAACGAAAAGGCTGATTCACATGACGATAAAAAATAAATAAATAAAAGAGAAGTTTGGTTTGCAGGATATTAAAAAAGAACTATTTTTGCAGTCCGATTGAAAAACGAAAATTATCTATAAAAAATATTGACCGATGAAAAGGACATTTCAGCCATCAAACAGAAAAAGAAAAAACAAACACGGATTCAGAGAAAGAATGTCTACTGCCAATGGCCGTAAGATTTTGAAAGCCCGCCGTGCAAAAGGAAGAAAAAAACTGACAGTTTCTGACGAACCACAACATAAAAGGTAGTCAATAGCTTTCGGATTTCCGAACATATACAGAAGGTAAAGAATGAATTTTCTTTACCTTTTTGTGTTTCTACCAGAATCGTCTGCTTACCTGATTAAAACGTTACCACTGAGGTCTCTGTTTTTGTAATGTTTCACCTTTTGCGAAAACCTACTTGCACTTTTTAAACTACTTTTGTGTTTATTCTTCGAATCCAGAATTTTAACGCATGACTCTGAAAGAATTTTTCAAGACCAAAACCTTTAAGTATAATGCACTTGCAGTTGTAGGAATTACAATTTTACTGATTGTGCTGAATATGTTTGCTCTCCGGATTTACACTGATCATGGAGAATCTATCGAAATACCCGATTTGCGCGGCAAAACGCCCGAAGATGTTGCGGATATTTTAGACAGAACAGACCTTCGGTTTCAGATACGCGATTCGGTTTATTCACGCGAGACTGCTCCCGGAACCGTATTGGATCATTTCCCAAAAGCAGGCCAGAAAGTAAAGGAAAACCGGACTGTATTTATTACCCTGTGTGCCGTAAGTCAGGAAAAGATACCAATGCCTCAACTGACGGACATTTCGTACCGGCAAGCTGTCAATATTATCGAAAGTTCGGGCCTGATTGCCGGAAAAGTTGAATATAAACCTTCAGAATTTGCAAACCTCGTGCTTGAACAAAAAAGCCAGGGCAACGAAATTCGAGTTGGCGAAATGATTGCCAAAGGAAGTGTTATTGATTTGGTTTTAGGTAGCGACAGCAAAGGAGAAACCAGTCAGGTTCCAACCTTGTTTGGGCGAAACCTGACAGAAGCCAAGCTCACTTTGGACGAAGCGTTACTGAATGTTGGAACAATTACATACGACGAATCTGTTCTTTACGAGGCACAGAAAGCAAAAGCGATGATATTTAAACAAAGCCCAGATCCGGTAGAAATGTTTGAAGTTCCAAAAGGGACTGCAATTGACATCTGGCTTACGATAGATAAAAGTAAGCTTGAGGCAAAACCAGAAGAAGAAAAACCAGACAACTCATTTTTCTAAATGATTGAAGAAAACGAAATATTCGACGAATTTGACGAAACCGAAGAGACCGAAGATGGTGCTCTGTTCGAGCATTACAATGTAGTGGTCGACCCCGGACAAACTTTACTGCGTATCGATAAATTCCTGTCGAACCGTTTAATGAATGCTACACGTAGCCGACTGCAGGCTGCTGCCGACGAAGGGAAAATCCTGGTCAATAAACTTCCGGTAAAATCGAGCTATAAAGTGAAACCCGGCGACGAAATCTCCATTGTAATGGATTATCCACGCCGCGAACTCAAAATCATTGCTGAAGATATTCCACTGAATATTGTGTATGAGGATGATGAGCTGATGGTTGTGAACAAACCTGCAGGACTGGTAGTACACCCCGGACACGGAAATTATTCAGGCACACTGGTCAATGCTTTGGCTTATCATTTCAGGGGATTGCCCTTGTTTAATTCAGACGATCCGCGCCCGGGTTTGATTCACCGCATCGACAAAAACACCTCAGGATTACTGGTAGTTGCGAAAACCATAGAGGCTAAAGTAAAACTTTCGCTTCAGTTTTTTGAAAAAACAACCAAACGGAGATATGTAGCCTTAGTTTGGGGCGATTTGGCAAATAACGAAGGAACCATAACCGGAAATATTGGACGAAGCCTGAAAAACAGACAGGTTTTTACCGTTTTCCCTGAAGGCGATTATGGTAAGCCCGCGGTTACTCATTACAAAGTAATCGAACGATTAGGTTATGTGAACCTGGTAGAATGCCGCCTCGAAACCGGCCGTACTCACCAGATCAGGGTTCACATGAAACACATCGGGCATCCACTGTTCAACGATGACAATTACGGTGGCGACCAGATTTTGAAAGGGACAACCTTTACCAAATACAGACAATTTGTGGCCAACTGTTTTGAAATGATTCCGCGACAGGCGCTTCATGCCCAAATGCTCGGATTTGTGCATCCGACAACGGGTGAAGAAATGATTTTTGAATCGGAATTACCTGATGATTTGGCCAATGTGATTATCAAATGGCGTAATTATTTGTCGAACCGTACCGCTCAGGAATAAAATAGATAATTAAAAACCACGTAGACTCATAGAAAAGAATTTAAAAACTCTATGTGACCTATGTGCCTATGTGGTTAAAACAAATATTAAAATGAAAAAAAATATTGCAGTTGTTTATGGAGGCGACTCATCCGAATTTGTTGTTTCGGTGAAAAGCAGTAAAAATGTATTCGAATCAATCAATCCATCGATTTACAATGTCTGGAAAGTACAGTTACAGGGCCTTAACTGGGATGTACTTGAAGACGATGAAGTAATTGCATCCGTTGATAAAGGGGACTTTTCATTTGTCAAAAACGGAGAAAAAATACTATTCGATTTTGCCTACATCACCATACACGGTACACCCGGCGAAGATGGTAAACTTCAGGGTTATTTCGATTTGGTAAAAATTCCATATTCTACTTGTGGCGTCTATTCCTCGGCACTCACTTTCAATAAATATTTCTGTAGCAATTACCTGCGCAATTTTGGTGTCCCGATGGCCAAATCGGTACGACTGTTTAAAGGCGATGCGATTGACACCGACAAGCTGATTGAAGAACTTGGCTTGCCTGTTTTTGTGAAACCAAATGCTGGAGGATCAAGCTTTGGAGTAACCAAAGTGAAAGAAAAAAGCCAACTATTGGCTGCTCTGGAAATGGCAACTAAAGAAAGTTCAGACATCTTGGTTGAAGAATTTATCGACGGTCCGGAATTCACCTGCGGACTTGTGAAACTTTCTAATCAGGAAATCCTGTTTCCGGTAACTGAAGTTATTCCACAAAACGAATTTTTCGATTTCGAAGCCAAATATACCGTTGGAAAAACTGACGAGATTACGCCTGCCCGTATTTCTCCGGAAATGACACAGAAGATTCAGCAACTTTCATCGCGTATTTACGATTTGTGCGATTGCTCCGGAATCGTGCGTATCGACTACATTCTGAAAGACGGCGAGTTCTATTTTCTGGAAGTCAACACCACGCCAGGCATGACCGCCACGAGCTTTGTACCACAGCAAATTGCAGCTATGGATCGCAAATTAGGCGATGTATTGGGGCTGATTATTGAAGATAAGCTGAAGTAAAATTTGTTAGCAACTAAATATCTGATGGAGGCCAAAAGGTCTCCATTTTTTTTACCTTTGAATCCCTGCAAAAAAAATCGGTTTGCAGAAAATACAAATTTCTGATTGATTGAATCCCAATATAATGGCCGGAGAGAAAAAGAATTACCAGCAACAAAACAAAATGACCGTTGAGCAAATTAATGCTCAGTATGGAAAAATACCACCTCAGGCAATTGAAGTTGAGGAAGCTGTTTTGGGAGCCTTGATGCTCGAACGCGATGCCTACATTACCGTTGCCGATATCATCGATACCAAAAGCTTTTACAAGGAAGAACATCAGAAAATATTTGATGTGATCAAGTACCTGTCGACCCACGAAAAGCCGGTCGATTTGCTGATGGTCACTCAGGAATTGAAAAACCGCGATATGCTTGAAGTTGTTGGCGGCCCGATGATGATCACTCAGTTGACCTCAAGGGTTGCGTCGGCCGCTCACATTGAGTTCCACGCGCGTATTATCGCTCAAAAGTTTATGCAGCGCGAAATGATTCGCGTTTCAACTGAAATACAAACAAAAGCTTACGACGATACGATTGACGTTGACGACCTGATCGATTTTTCGGAAACTGCCCTTTTCCAGGTGGCCGAAGGAAACATCAAAAAGGAATCAATGCCGATCAAACCCCTTTTGCGCGAGGCAGCAATCCTGATCGAAGCAGCATCGCATCGTGAAGATGGACTGAGCGGTGTGCCCAGCGGTTTTACTGCAATGGACCGTATTACCTCAGGATGGCAAAAAACCGACCTTATTATTGTTGCGGCTCGTCCTTCAATGGGAAAGACAGCCTATGTTTTATCCATGGCGCGAAATATGGCCGTCGAACACAAAGTGCCAACTGCGCTTTTCTCGCTCGAAATGTCATCTATTCAGCTGGTCAACCGTTTGATCGCTTCTGAAACAGAACTGGGATCAGAAAAAATAAAAAATGGTCGGCTGCAAGGTTGGGAATGGGATCATTTTCACCGTAAACTTGCGATACTCGACGATGCTCCACTCTTTATCGATGATACCCCGGCACTTTCGATTTTCGAATTTAGAGCCAAATGCCGCCGACTAAAAATGCAGCATAACATTGGTTGTGTGATTGTCGATTACCTTCAGCTGATGACTGCCGGAACTGACATGAGAGGGAGCCGCGAGCAGGAAGTAAGTATGATTTCGCGTTCGCTGAAAGCCATTGGCAAGGAGTTGGACATTCCGGTTATTGCACTTTCGCAGTTGAACCGTTCGGTTGAATCGCGCGAAGGAAAACGGCCACAACTTTCCGACCTTCGTGAATCGGGAGCCATTGAGCAGGATGCCGATATCGTATTGTTTATCCACCGCCCGGAGTACTACGGAATTACCGAAGATGAGGATGGAAACTCGCTGATTGGAGTTGCGGAAATTATCATCGCCAAACATCGTAATGGTGCAGTGGGCGATGTCAAACTGTCGTTTAAGAAGAACCTGGCCAAATTCTCCGACATGGAAAATATTATTCCGGAAGAAATTGGTGGAGGTCAGTACGGACAAAAGTTACAATCGAAAATGAATGACGACTCGGGCGATCCTTTCCGCAAAGGTGGTGCCATTCCAGTCAATTCGTCGTTCGACAACGATAAATTCAGCCATTATGAAAATTCAGGAGGCGAACATATTCCGTTCTAAAAATCGTTTCGGGTGGCTGCTGATCCTGACGCTCATTTTGCTGGTACAAACGGCAAAAGCCAGTTTCATCCTGATACCCATGGATGAAAAACAAAGCAATCATCTGAAAGCCTACGGAATAACTTACTGGACACTGGAACAAGGTATTGAAGTGAAATGGCTGCTCAACTACCGGGGCGGTAGTTTCCTGATTCAACATCAGCAGCCCCTAGCCAGCGAATGCCTGGTGCGTGGCGTTAGCTTCGAAACCCTTGCTGATGGTCAGGCCAACAATTTGCTCACCGACATTGCCCGCGAAGATGTGAACGAAGATGCCGTGAGTATGCAAAAAGCGCCCAAAATAGCCGTGTACTCGCCTCCCAACAAACAGCCCTGGGACGATGCTGTGACGCTGGTTTTAAAATATGCTGAAATCAAATTCGATGTGGTTTACGACGAAGAAATCCTGAACGGTAAGCTAAAAGACTACGATTGGCTGCACCTTCACCATGAAGATTTTACAGGTCAGTTCGGGAAATTCCTTCAGGCTTACCAGCACGTTGCATGGTACCAGGAAGAAGTACGGATTAACAAAGAAACTGCAAGTAAAATGGGGTTCCTGAAAGTTTCAGAAATGAAAAAAGTGATTACCCGCGAAATTCACAACTACATCGAAAACGGGGGATTTCTTTTTGCCATGTGTGCCGCCACCGACACCTACGACATTACCCAATCGGCCCAAGGCGTAGATATTTGTGAATCGATGTTCGATGGCGATCCGGCCGAACCCGATATGAACCAGAAATTGAATTTCAACAATACACTTGCTTTCCAGAATTTCACCATCAACCGAAATCCTTACGAATACAAATTTTC
>JAHEYT010000002.1 GCA_023251455.1 Bacteroidota bacterium | reverse complement strand
CCTGCTCACCTTATTCGCTTTGGTACTGGCGATCGGGATTGTGGTTGACGATGCCATTGTGGTGGTAGAAGCAGTACATGCCAAACTCGACCAGGGCGCCAGAAATGCCAAAGAAGCCGCGGTTTCGGCCATGGACGAAATTTCATCAGCCATCGTGTCTATCACATTGGTTATGTCCGCGGTGTTCATCCCGGTAACTTTTATTACCGGAACAACCGGTGTGTTCTACAAACAATTTGGAATCACGCTGGCAGTTGCTATTATCATTTCAGCCGTAAATGCGTTGACCTTAAGTCCGGCACTTTGTGCCATTTTCCTGAAACCACACAGCGAAAATTCGAAGCACCAACAAGGTTTTAAGCAAAGGTTTTATACTTCGTTTAATGTAGCTTTCGAAACGATGGTTCAGCGGTATCAGAAAACAGTCAATTTCTTTGTGACACGCAAATGGGTGGCCATTGGACTTATCGTAATCTTTACCGCAATTCTGGTTGTGTTGATGAAAACTACGCCAAGCGGCTTTGTTCCTGCCGAAGATACAGGTAAAATGTTCATCGATGTGAGCCTTCCTCCTGCAACCTCGTTGGAACGCACCAAACAGGTTATTTTTAAAATAGACAGTATCGCTGCAACTATCCCCGAAATGAACGGACGCTCGGCGGTAGTTGGAAACTCAATGATCAGTGGTAGCGGAAGTTCATACGGAATGTTGATTTGCGCCCTGAAACCTTTCAGTGAGCGAAAAGAAAAGGGCCAGGATCAGAATAGCGTAGTTGCCAAATTGTATGCGGCCACTTCAGGCATCCGCGATGCACGAATCGTTATTGTTTCGCCTCCAATGGTTCCCGGATTCGGCATGACAAGCGGATTCGACCTTAAACTGGAAGACAAAACAGGGGGAGATATTAAAGTGTTTGAACAAAATGCGAGAGAGTTCCTCGGTGCGCTTTCGAAGCGTCCTGAGATACAGTACGCCATGACATCGTTCAACACCAATTTCCCGCAATACCAGGTTGACGTGAATGTGGCGCGCTGTAAACAATCCGGAATTACGGTCAGTTCAGTACTTTCGGCAATGCAAGGCTATATTGGCGGTTTTTATGCTTCCGACTTTAACCGCTTCGGAAAACAATACCGCATTATGGTTCAGGCCGAACCCACCTACAGAGGAAATCCTGAAAACATGAACAACATGTTTGTGAGGACTTCGACTGGCGAAATGGCACCAATTACCGAGTTCATTTCCATAAAAAGAGTTTATGGTCCTGAAAGTATTGCACGTTTCAATATGTACACGGCAATTTCAGTAACCGGTCTTCAAAATGTGGGATACAGCACCGGTGATGCCATTAAAGCTGTTCAGGAAGTAGCTGCACAAACGCTGCCACAAGGATATGGATACGAGTTTTCTGGATTAACCCGCGAAGAAATATCTTCTGGTAACCAATCGATCCTGATTCTTTTGCTGAGCGTGGTCTTCGTTTATTTTCTGCTGGCTGCCCAGTACGAAAGCTTCATCTTGCCACTCTCTATTCTGTTCTCGTTACCAATTGGCATTGCAGGTTCATTCATTTTCGCCAAAATTATGGGGGTAGAAAATAACATCTATCTACAAATCTCGTTGATCATGCTCATCGGACTTTTAGCGAAAAATGCCATCCTGATTGTTGAATTTGCCCTGCAACGCCGCCACCGTGGAATGAGCATTGTGCAATCGGCCATTGAAGGTGCAACAGCCCGTTTACGTCCAATCCTGATGACTTCGTTTGCCTTTATTGTTGGTTTATTTCCTCTTGTTATTGGCGGAGGCGTTGGTGCCAACGGAAACCGCTCGATTGGAGTAGGTGCAGTTGGAGGTATGTTAATCGGAACAATGATTGGAATTCTGGTTATCCCAACCATGTTTGTGATTTTCCAAACTCTTCAGGAAAAGTTAAAGAAACCTGAAATGCGGCCAATTTCGGAAATGAACTGTCTGGAAGGTGAAGATGAAGAATATGAAGGTTAATGAAACGAGAAACACGAGAATTATGAGAACAAATTCAATCAAAAATATAATCCTGATTGCCGGACTAACCGCAGCTCTGCTTTCGTGCAGCACTTCAAAGCATTATCAGCGGGGAACTGTTTCGACTGACGGGCTTTATGGAAAAACGACGACCATCGATACGGTTACCATGGCCAGTCAGCCATGGCGCGAACTGTTCACCGAAAGCAACTTACAAAAACTCATTCAGGAAGGGTTGGACAACAATCCGGATTTACAGTTAGCCATTCAAAAAGTGGCTGAAGCCGAGGCGTATTTTTCGCAAAGCAAAGCCGCTTTGTTGCCAAGTCTTTCAGCTAACGGAAAAGGAACCTATATCCGGAATCCTAAATCAATTTATCCTGATGGGCCACGCGAGGTAAGTACCTATCAACTATCGGCCGAAGCCAGCTGGGAAGTAGATTTGTGGGGAAAATTACGCAGTTCGAAAAGGGCGGCTTATGCCAATTTACTGGCTAGCGACGCAGGCAAAAAGGCTGTTCAAACCCGACTGATTTCGAGCATTGCATCGGCTTATTACACCCTGGCCGGACTGGATGCCAAACTGGCTATTACACAACAGACCGTGAAAAACAACATCGATCTGGTTGAAACCTTGAAGGTGTTGCAGGGAAGCGGCAGAGTTAATGGGGCAGCAGTTGTTCAAAGTGAGGCTGTTCGGTATGCAGCTGAAGTAACCATTCCTGATCTGCAACAGCAAATCCGCGAAGCCGAAAATGCGCTTTGCCTGCTACTCGGCCGTGTTCCGGGAACGGTTGAACGTGGAAAAATCGAAGAACAAACTTTGTCATCGATCCTGAAAACTGGTGTTCCGGCACAGTTACTCGATAATCGTCCGGATGTGATGCAGGCCGAATATGCACTGATGAGTGCTTACCAAACCACCAACAGTGCCCGTGCCTATTTTTATCCGGCGTTGACATTGACCGCATCAACGGGTTTTGTGGCGTCCGATCTTGGTCAGTTGCTCGATCCCGCTTCGGTTGCGGCCAACGTAATTGGAGGATTGGCTCAGCCAATTTTCAGTAAACGGGCCAACATTACCCGGCTGAAAATATCCAAAGCCCAGCAAGAGGAAGCTTTAATCAGTTTCAGGAATACTCTACTGAAAGCCGGTCAGGAGGTACACAATACGTTGGGCTTGTACGAATCGTCGGTTCAGAAAATTGCTTTGCGCAAGCTGCAACTCGATGCACTGATCAAGTCGGTTGACTACACCAAAGAATTACTGACTTACGGTTCGGCTACCTATACCGAGGTTCTGAATGCGCAAACCAGTCTTTTGTCGGCTCAGCTAAATAACGTGAACGACCAGTTGCAGCAACTGAATGCCGTGGTTACACTTTACCGCGCGCTGGGTGGTGGCTGGAAATAACATGCCCGAATTAAAATATAACAAATGGGCAACTCTATTCGAAGGGTTGCCCATTTTTCTTTTGTTATTTTTGTACCCGAACAAATTGTGCAAAAGCTTGACTTATGGCAAAAATAAATTGGCGACCCGGCACCATGATTTATCCGCTTCCGGCGGTGTTGGTTACCTGCGGCGAAACTCCCGAAGAATACAATCTGATCACGATTGCATGGACAGGCACCATCAGCAGCGATCCGCCGATGTGCTACATTTCGGTGCGGCCCAGCCGTCATTCCTACGAAATAATTAAACGAACGGGCGAATATGTAATCAATCTAACCACCGAAGAACTGGCCCGTGCAACCGACTGGTGCGGAGTAAAATCGGGCTCAAAAGTGAACAAATGGAAAGAAATGGGTTTGACTCCAGCGCCAGCAACCATCGTAAAAGCACCAATTTTGGCAGAAGCTCCCATCAGCATTGAATGCAAGGTGAAACAGATCATCGAGCTGGGCGTTCATCACATGTTTATTTCTGAAGTGGTGAATGTGATTGCTGATGATCGGTATATTGATCCGGAAACCGGTGCTTTCAGCCTGAAAAAGGCCAATCCTTTGATTTATTCGCACGGTCATTATTTCAAAATGGGCGACCCAATTGGAAAGTTCGGCTGGTCGGTTGAGAAGAAAAAGAAAAAGTAGACAGTGATCAGTCGCAGTTTTCAGAAACTAAAACAAACGATTAGCAAAAACAATGAATCACACTCATTGTTATAGCCGCATATTATTTACAACAAAACAAAAACATGACTCAGGAAAACACACAACATACAGAAAATCCATTACTGAAACCGTTTCAGGCCATTCATCAAACAGCGCCATTCAACTCAATAAAAATCGAACATTACCTACCGGCGTTTGATGTGGCCATTGAAGAAACAAAAGCAGAAGTTCAGCAAATCATCGACAACCCGGCAGCACCCGATTTTGCCAATACGATTGTTGCCCTCGATCTGGCAGGCGAAAAGCTGGAGCGAATCAAAGGCATTTTCTTTAACCTGAATTCGGCTGAAACCAGCGACGAGATGCAGGAAATTGCGCAGGAAATTGCACCCAAATTGTCTGATCTGGGGAACGACATCAGCCTGAACGAGCAACTTTTTGCAAGGATTAAAGAGGTCCACAATCAAAAGGATAGCCTGATTTTGAATGCTGAAGAATCGACTTTGCTCGAAAAAACTTATCGTCGTTTTGTACGAAGTGGCGCCAACCTGAATGAGGCAGACAAAGCCAAATACCGCGAAATAACTAAAGAATTATCGACACTTGGCTTGCAGTATCAGCAAAACGTACTTGCCGAAACCAATGCCTACGAATTGCTGATTACCGACGAAAAAGATTTAAGCGGACTTCCGGCATCGGTGATTGAATTGGCTGCACAAACGGCTCAGTCTAAAGAGAAACAGGGCTGGCTTTTCAACCTGCAACAGCCGAGTTATTTCCCATTCCTGAAATATGCTGACAACCGTTCGTTGCGTGAACAGATTTTCCGTGCATCGAGTTCGAGAGCCAATCACGACAACGAAAATGACAACAAAGCAATCATCAAACGGCTGGTTGAATTGCGTTTGGAAAAGGCAAATTTACTCGGCTACAAAACTCATGCAGAATATAAACTTCAGGAGCGAATGGCCGAAACACCTGAAAAAGTCATCGGTTTTTTAGACGACCTTCACCAAAAATCGAAACCTTTTGCCCTGAAAGAATTTGCTGAAGTACAGGAATATGCCGAGAAATCGGGATTCGAAGGCACCATTCAACGCTGGGATTGGGCTTATTATTCAGAAAAACTGAAGTCAGAAAAATACGATTACACCGACGAGGAAGTAAAACCATATTTGCAACTCGAAAAAGTAATTTCAGGAGTATTCCAGCTGGCCCAAAAGCTTTACGGACTGGGCTTAAAAGAAAACAAAAGCATCGAAGTTTATCATCCGGACGTGATGGCTTACGAAGTTTATAACGAAAAGGAAGAATTTATTGCTGTGCTGTACCTCGACTTTTTCCCGCGCGAAAGCAAACGTTCCGGAGCCTGGATGACCGATTACCGCACGCAATCGAATGTCAACGGAAACTCAATCAGGCCGCACGTTTCGCTGGTAACCAATTTCTCGAAATCGACCGAAACGACTCCATCGTTGCTAACTTTTGACGAAGTAACCACTTTCCTGCACGAGTTTGGACATGGCTTGCATGGCATGTTGTCGCAATGCCAATATCCGGGAACATCAGGCACCAATGTGTATTGGGATTTTGTGGAACTGCCTTCGCAGATGCACGAAAACTGGGCGTATGAAAAAGAGTGGCTCGACACCTTTGCCGTTCATTTCCAGACCGGCGAAAAAATGCCCGAAGAACTGATTCAGAAAATACAGAAAGCACAAAACTTTCAGGCCGCTTATATGATGGAGCGTCAGTTGAGTTTTGCCATGCTCGATATGGCTTATCACCACAGCGGATTACCTTCAGAAACTGATTTGAAAGCCTTTGAAATGAATGCTATTGCTTCGACCGATTTGTTTGAGCCGGTTGCCGAAAGTCTGCAAAGCACATCCTTTTCACATATCTTCTCGGGCGGATATGATGCCGGATATTATAGCTACAAATGGGCTGAAGTGTTGGATGCCGATGCTTTTTCGGTATTTCAGGAGAAAGGGATATTCGACCGCGAAACGGCTGATTCCTTCCGAAAGAATATTCTGGAAAAAGGTGGAAGCCAACACCCGATGATTTTATACAAAGCCTTCCGCGGACAGGAACCAACGGCAACGGCACTGCTAAAAAGAAATGGGTTGGTTTAGTTAACGGAAATCATAGGTTGCAACCTGTGAAGTCATGATGCTCATCAATGCCAGCAAGGTTTTCAGACGTGATAAAAATAGGGAAGGAGGTCGTTTCGACCTCCTTCCCTATTTACATATCTTCAAGCTGTTCTTGTAGTTCTGTCTATTTACCAGTTATTACAAGTGATGCTTCTTTCAATCCCTCAGCGGTTGCCTTGAGGGTAATTGTTCCAGGGGTTGTTTCTGGACGAATGATTGCCAGGCATATTCCCTGATAGGATTTCTTGTGCGGTTGCTGAAAACTTGACATATCTTTTGGATCACCACTCCCAACTCCTGCAACCATGCCTTTACCTGCCACTTCAAAATTTACGGTAATATTGTCGGCATCAGGTACGACGTTCCCATTAGCATCGATTATTTCTGCCATTACATACGACAAGTCATTGCGGTCGGCCCTGATGTTTATTCTGTCTGCAACCAGTCGCACAGATGCTGGCTTCCCGGTTGTTTTCAGCGTTTGTGATGCTGTTTCCTTGCCATTATCGTAGCAACGAGCAATAAGTGTCCCCGGTTCATAAGGAACTTCGAATGTGGCAGTAATCGATTTTCCAAGATCCACATTTTGTTCACCTACGATCTTCCCGTTTAATTCGAGTTTTACCTGTGGGCTGCGGGTGTAAACATGTATTGTGAATTTTTTTCCTTCCTGACCAGCCCAGTTCCAGCTTTTCAGTTCATCAGGAAATCCCCAGTTACTTATTTGCTCTTTTTTACCTTCAGGTATCGGCCGGTGTACAAATAGTTCAACTTTGCTTTTACCCCAAACAACATGCTGATAAAATGAAGGCACTTTTCTGTTCCCGATCAGGTCAATATCGCCCTGATAATTGGTATAAACCGGCCACACATCGCGTCTGAAGAATCCACCTCCGGCCGCTGCGGCAGGTCGGCCTCCCGGGCCAGTTCCTTGCAATCCTTGAGGCACATTCCCGGCTTGTATTACTTGCCCGGGTGCTCCTGATGTCTGTGGATTGACCGCTCCGGGAGCTGCCGGATTATTTTCCGGAACAATATCCCTAAGCTGTGGCAGACCTACACCGGCCTCACCAATATTATCCATGGCCGTCCAGACAAAATACCCTATAACATACGGAAGCTTTTTGACAATCTCATAGTTTTCAAATGCCAGCGGAGGATTCGTTTCAGTTCCAACCATTACACGGTCGGGATATTTAATATGATCCGACTCATACCTTTTATACGCATAGTTATAACCAATGAGATCAAAGAGCGCCATGTGTTCGGGAATAGAATCCCATTTACTTGGCTGACCTCTCATCCAGGCAAAATCATTAAAACACTCTGTAACAAAACGTGCCTTGTCGAACTTGCGGATTTCACCGGTTAGATTTTTGGCAATCCTTAGTCCTGAAGGATCAAATGTTTCGCGGATTTCGTTCCCAATACTCCAGATTAAAACGGAAGGGTGATTCCGGTCGCGCTTAACCCACGACTCCACATCTCTCTGCCACCATTCCGCGAAATTCAAATGATAATCCTGATCTTTTTTGGGAGTTTCCCACATGTCGAATATTTCGTTGATCACAACCATTCCCAGGCGGTCACATGCATCGAGCAATGCCGGGGAAGGCGGATTGTGGCTGGTCCTGATAGCATTAAATCCTGCTTTCTTCAAAACTTCAACTTTGCGTTCCTCTGCCCTGTCGATTGATGCAGCCCCCAACGGTCCATTGTCGTGATGGTAGCAGCCACCAATCAAATCAACCGATTTACCATTGATCGTTAAACCGTTCTGCGCATCAATTTTTATGCTGCGAATCCCAAAAGTGGACTCCTGATTATCAATTACCTTTTTATCTTCAAGTATGGAAACCTTAGCTTTATATAGGTTAGGTTCTTCGATTGACCAAAGTGCAGGATTCTTTACCTGAACATTCTGTGTTAATTCTATTGTCTGACCCGATGACAATGCCGAATTACTTTTGGTAGACGCAACCATCTTGCCCGAAGGATCAAATAACTGAGTCTGCAGAACTATATTTTTATCCTTATTGCCTGTATTCTCAAGTGTGGTAGTGATTTTCACATCAGCAGAACTTCCGGAAACTTCCGGAGTTAAAATATACAAACCACCTGATACAGCAATATGAACAGGATTTACGCTTGTTAACCATACATGCCGGTTTATGCCTGATCCGGAATACCAGCGGGAATTTAATCCTGTGTTTCTGACACGAACTGCAACAACATTTGCCTGCCCGGCAGGTTTGAGGAATGAAGTAATATCGTAATAAAACGGTGTATATCCATACGGATGAAAACCAAGGTGTTTGCCGTTGAGCCATACATCGGTATTCATATATACCCCGTCAAACTGCAGGTAGTTAACTTTATTTCGATCATCTTCTTCAATGGTAAAGGTCTTTCTGTACCAACCAATTCCTCCAATCAGATAGCCGGAACTCATTTTGTCAACAGATGATTTATCAAATGGGCCGATTATATTTTCTCCATTCTGACCGGGAAGGTCTTCAATGCTCCAGTCATGGGGCACATCAAGAATTCTCCATCCGGAATCGTTGAAATCCAGATTTTCGGCACCTGACAGACTATCTTTTATAAAACGCCATCCATCATCAAATGAAACGGTTCTTGTATTAAGATCAGATACTGGAGGTATACTCAAGGGTATGAATCCAAAAAACAGAAATGACAACAGACCAAGGGATACCCAAAAACGGAGGGTACTAAGAAGAAGTTTTTGCTTTTTCATGGTTTATTTAGGTTAGATTACACAATGCTGTTTATAAAGGACTTAGACTAGAATGAAGTGAATGAGTTTAATTTGAATTCAAAGTTATTTTAAACCTGGCATTACACTCCGGGATTCTATTCTGAAGATGCTGGAAAAATTTGGTAGAGTATTGCATAAAGTTGGATAGAGAGGACAAAAAGAAGATATTGATTTGCAACATGGAGAGTTCTTGACACCAGATAGGTTTTAATGAATGCCTGCAAGGATTGTAAAGGGGATTAAAACAAAAAGGCCAGATTTTCATCTGACCTTTTTTGAAGCTCTCCAGGTAGGACTTGAACCTACGACCTACGGATTAACAGTCCGCCGCTCTAACCAACTGAGCTACTAGAGAATTTTATGTTGGCCTTTCAGCCGTGCTTTGTGAACGTTTTGCTTTTAAAGCGTTGCAAAAATAGTAGCTTTTCCGAAAAGAAAAAATATTTTTGCAAAAAAATATTTTCATGAAACCATTTACTGGCGCACAAATCAAGAAAAAATCGGTTCTCGGAATCGGAAATGCTCTCATTGACGTTTTGATTACCATCACGGATGATGCTGTATTACAAAAATTTGGACTTCCTAAAGGAAGTATGACTTTAGTGGATGCAATTCTTTCGGCTGAGATAAAAAAAGAAACAAAAAATAGTACACGAAGTATTCAAACGGGTGGTTCGGCTGCCAATACGGTGCATGGAATAGCCAAATTAGGTGGTCAGTGTGGTTACATTGGCAAGATTTCGGAAGATGAATTTGGAAATTTTTATCTCGAAGATTTCAGGAATAACAATATTAATACCCATTTTTTTTACAGTGAAACCGGAACCGGACACGCTACCGGATTAATCAGCCCTGATTCGGAGCGTACTTTTGGTACTTATTTGGGAGCAGCCATGGAATTGACTGCGGAGGAGATGACTCATGAAATCTTTCGTGATTATGGAATTCTGCACATCGAAGGGTATTTGGTACAAAATCATGCGTTGATTGAAGCGGCGATGAGTATAGCCAAACAAAATGGGTTGCTGGTTTCGATCGATATGGCAAGCTTTAACATTGTGGAAGCGAACATCGATTTTCTTCACCGTATCATTCGTGAATATGTTGACATCGTTTTTGCCAACGAAGAGGAAGCTACATCGCTGACCGGTAAAAATCCGGAAGAAGCATTACTCGAAATTGCTGAAATGTGTTCAATCGCAGTTGTAAAACTTGGAGCTTATGGTTCTATGATTAAGTCGGGTGATCGCATTATCCGCATTGATGCTATTTCGGCAAAAAGTATTGACACCACAGGTGCTGGCGATATTTATGCCGCAGGGTTTCTTTATGCGCTGACAGAAAATCTCGACCTCGAAATTGCCGGGAAAATAGGTTCATTACTGGCTGGGAATGTGGTTGAAATAATAGGAGCTAAAATCACTGATAAAACGTGGGATGAACTTCTTCCGCAAGTTGAATTGCTAAAAAAGGGTTAAGGCTTCATTTAGAATCTTAAATTATTCTAACCTGACCCGAGTTTTATGGGGGGCTTAAGTAATATCAACTATAAAAGCATATTTTTGTAAACATTAAAATCAGCAAACAACATACAGCATGAAACGACTAAAAATCAAAGAGATACTGAAGGGCGAATTAATTGGACAACAAGTAGTTGTTAAAGGTTGGGTACGAACGAAAAGAGGTAGCAAGAATGTCAATTTTATTGCTCTGAATGATGGCTCAACTATTCACAATCTTCAGGTTGTTGCTGATGTTGAAAAATTAGGCGAGGAATTGCTGAAAGACATCAATACCAGTGCGGCCTTGGGTATCACCGGCGAATTGGTTGCATCTCAGGGAAGTGGTCAGGCAGTTGAGTTGAATGCCACTGAAATTGTAATTTATGGCAAATCTGATCCGGATAAATACCCGATTCAGCCAAAGAAACACAGCCTCGAATTCTTACGCGAGAACGCTCATTTGCGCTTTCGTACTGCCACTTTTAGCGCTATTTTCCGCATTCGTCATGCCATGGCTTTTGCCATTCACAGTTATTTCAACAGCAAAGGTTTTGTGTATCTGCACACACCAATTGTTACCGGATCGGATGCTGAAGGCGCCGGACAAATGTTCCGCGTTACCACGCTTGACGCTAAAAATCCACCGCTTTTGGAAGACGGATCCATCGATTATTCTCAGGATTTCTTCGGAAAAGCAACCAATTTGACGGTTTCCGGCCAGTTGGAAGGCGAGCTTGGAGCGACTGCTTTGGGTGAGATTTACACCTTCGGACCAACATTCCGAGCCGAAAATTCGAATACCGCCCGCCATCTGGCTGAGTTCTGGATGATTGAGCCCGAAATGGCATTTTACGAACTTCAGGATAACATGGATTTGGCTGAGGATTTTCTGAAAAGCCTGATCAAATATGCGCTCGACAACTGCATGGACGATCTGGAATTCCTGAGCAAACGCCTTCAGGAAGAAGAAAAGAACAAACCGATGGACGAGCGTTCGATGGAACTGGTTGAAAAACTACGTTTCGTTTTGGAGAACGATTTCATTCGCTTGCCTTATACTGAAGCCATTGAAATACTGAGAAACTCGAATCACTACAAAAAGAATAAATTTCAGTACCCGGTTGATTGGGGAACTGATTTACAGAGCGAACACGAACGTTACCTGGTTGAAAAACATTTCAAAAAACCAGTGATCCTGATTAATTATCCGAAAGAAATTAAGGCCTTCTACATGAAACAGAATGCCGATGGCAAGACTGTTGCTGCAATGGACGTTTTATTCCCTGGAATTGGCGAAATCATCGGCGGTTCGCAGCGCGAAGAAGACTTGGATAAACTGGTTACCCGCATGGATGAAATGGGAGTTCCGGCTCATGAAATGGATTGGTATTTGGATACCCGCCGTTTTGGGACTGTGCCTCATGCCGGTTTTGGTCTTGGCTTCGAACGTCTGCTTTTATTTGTAACCGGAATGGGAAATATTCGCGACGTAATTGCGTTCCCACGTACACCAAAGAATGCCGAATTTTAGAATCGTTTCAATATAAAAAGAAAATGGATTCTTGCTTAAGAGCAGGAATCCATTTTTTGCTTTTAGCGGTTGGTAATTTTCTCCGGATACAAATCGTGGTTCATCATCCGGTAATCGGCCATTTGCTCGTATTTGGTTCCGGACTTGCCGTAATTGCAATACGGATCGATGCTGAGGCCACCACGTGGCAGAAATTTTCCCCACACTTCGATGTATTTCGGATCCATCAGTGCAATCAGGTCTTTCATGATGATGTTCATGCAATCTTCGTGAAATGCGCCATGGTTGCGGAAACTAAACAGGTACAGCTTCAAGCTTTTGCTTTCAACCAGTTTCTGATCTGGAATGTAGCTCAGGTAAATGGTTGCAAAGTCTGGCTGTCCGGTAATGGGACAAAGACTGGTAAACTCCGGACAGTTGAATTTCACCATCGTATCTTTCTCCGGATGTTTGTTGTCGAAGCTTTCCAGCATTTCCGAAGAATATTCGAACAGGTATTTGCTTTCGTTTCCGAGACTTTTTAAAGTATCCATTTTTATTCAATATTTAAAGTTTTTTACTCTTCCGCTTAACAAACAGGAAAAAGGCAATAGCCATTTGGAAATATTCTAAAAGCAAGTTTCCGAATGACTGATGACAATTTCCCATTGCCAATCAGTTCGATATCAATTTTATTTCAACAAATTTCGAACAGGATTGCTAATGACTAATGTCTCTTTTCAAAATAGTTTTCCAACCCATTTCGCCTCAGTTGGCAGGCCGGACAATGACCACAACCATCGCCTTTAATTCCGTTATAGCAGGTTACAGTTTGGGTTCGCACCAAATCGAACACTCCCAATTCGTGCGACAAAGCCCAGATGTCTTCTTTCGTTTTCCACATCAGCGGCGTATGAATAGCGAATGGATAGTCCATTGATAGGTTCAGCGTTTGGTTGAGCGAACGGACGAACTCATCACGGCAATCGGGATATCCGCTGTAATCGGCCTGTCCAACGCCAGTGACCAGATTCGGAATGTCTTTCCCTTTGGCAAAAATGGCTGCAAAAGTCAGGAACAGCATGTTGCGTCCTTCGACCAATGTGTTTGGAGGGCGGTTCTCCGGTTTGCTTTCTTCCACATCCATGGCCTGATCGGTCAGCGAATTGTGGGTAATTTGTTTCAACAAATCCAAATTCAGCAAGGTAAATGGAACACCAGCCTTTTCGGCAATGGAGCGTGCTGCTTCCTCTTCGATCCGATGTCGCTGTCCATAATCGAAGCAGAGTGTTTCCACTTCATCAAAATTCTTCAATGCCCAGAACAGACAGGTTGTTGAGTCTTGTCCTCCGGAAAATACAACCAAGGCTTTGCTCATTTTAAATTTCTTTTACCTTAAACAGATTGTACGACAGGTTGGTGTCAAATGCATCAACTCCTTCAACGCGTTTCACGAAATTAACCACCCAAATAGTGACGGGAAGAATCAGGATTTCGTAAATGGTTTTAATCATAGCCTGAGTGAAGATCATGGTGACCAAAACTCCAACCGGAAAAACTCCGGCAAATGCGATGCTGATAAAGATCAACGAATCAGCGCTTTCACCAACTAATGTGGAGGTGATCGCCCTTCCGGAGAAACCTTTGCCTTTAGTCGCAACTTTCATGCGGCTCATCACAAAAGCATTCAGGAACGAACCAATGAGGTAGGCGCTCAAACTGGCAATTACAATTCGTGGGGTGTTGCCCAAAACGGTTGCAAATGCTTCCTGATTTTGCCAGAACGGAGCTCCCGGAATCACAATTCCCGCTGTAAAAAACAACACAGCCAAAATATTGACAGCGAAACCGGTCCAGATAATCAGGCGTGCTTTCGCAAATCCCCACACTTCGGTGATTACATCGTTCAGGATGTAGGCAATCGGGAAAATCAGAACACCGGCAGGTGCGGCCCAAGGTCCGATCATTAAAATTTTGGTGGCAAGAATGTTGGAAATCAACAAACAGGTGGCAAATAAAATGCCGGCAAGCATAAATATTACAGATACTTCTTTTTTCATTTCTTGTTTTTTACGTGGTTACCAAGTACACGGCTTTCACCTGAAAGCACGGCGCAAAAGTATAAATTATTTTTGAAAGCCAAATTTTTAGATTTTCATCTCTTTAAAATCAAATGGATTGTTGTATTTTTCACAATCAAATTACATCAAAATGAATCCATTCGAAAACTCTTGCCAGAATACATTGCAACTACTTGAAATCTGGGAACCGCGGCTACTGTCTCTTTCAGAAGAAATTATAAGCAGCCGGAAGAACATTCAGTCCCGAAGCATCCGCCAGATTCTGGGACATTTGTTCGATTCGGCATCGAATAATACGCACCGGATTGTGCATTTACAATACCGCGAAAACCCCATGTCGTTTCCGAATTATGCCATTTCGGGAAACAACGACCGGTGGATTGCCATTCAGGATTACCAACATGAGAACTGGTACAATCTGGTTCAGCTCTGGAAATTCTCCAACCTGCATTTGATCCACGTCATCCGGAATGTTAATCAGGAAAAGCTTGAAAACCAATGGATAAGTGGCGAAGATATATTAATTTCGCTTCGGGAGAATATCGAAGGATACCTGCCTCATCTGGAATTACATCTCAAGGAAATCGAAGAACTGATCAATCAATAGAAAAAAGTCAATAGTTATTAGGAAACTTTCCCCTTTTCAAATGACTGATGACTAATTTATTGTTTTGCGTATCTTTGCTCCTGAACAAAAAATTACACGCATGGACTTTACTGCTTTCCGGACAATGAAACCTTTTGCCCAACTGATGTTTGCCTTATTTGTAATGGTGGCTTCAGTTTTTTTATTCATGGTGGTGGGAATGATTGCGGCCTTACCATTTTACGGCGTAACAAACCTGATGAACGGCATGTCGGAATCGAGCCTGACTTCTCCGGAAGGAATCAATTTTCTGAAATACTTCCAGGTTATTCAATCAATAGGATTGTTTGTTGCACCACCTTTTGTTATTGGTTGGCTTTATCATGGAAACATCAGCGAATACCTCAAAATCGACCGTTCAACTAAAGTACAGTCCTTTTTGCTGGCCTCATTTACCTTATTGTTGGTTATTCCTTTTATCAATTTCCTGGGAGCTATCAACAATCAGATGAGTTTTCCGGAATCGCTTTCAGGACTTGAAAACTGGATGAAAACCATGGAAGATGCAGCAAAAGTAATGATTGAGAAGTTCATGAAAGTAAATAGTTTTAGTGGTTTGATGTTCAATATTTTCATGATTGCAGTCCTTCCGGCACTCGGCGAAGAATTAATGTTTCGGGGTGTTATTCAACGAATTTTTTCGAACTGGACTAAAAATTACCATTGGGGCATCTGGATAACTGCTTTTTTATTCAGCGCCATGCACATGCAGTTTTACGGATTTCTTCCGCGAATGGCTCTCGGCGCCATGTTTGGCTACTTGTTGGTGTGGACAGGAACCATGTGGGTTCCCATTCTGGCACATTTTGTCAACAACTTAATGGGAGTTTTGGGTTATTATCTGATTGATAAAGGGGTAATCTCTAAGGACATTGAAGAATGGGGAACCGGAACAGAGCAAATTCCATTGGTTATTTTCAGCCTAGCCACCGTCGGATTTCTGCTTTTCCTTATTTACCGAAGCGAACAAGCTAAAACAAAAATGCCCGTAAATCAGGTTGATTCACAGGCATCACGAATTGATTGATTTATTAAGAAAAGACAATACTTTGCTGTAAACTTTCCACTTCGTTTTTCTTTTGTTCCGAAGCGCGGTAAACATACACAATTCCGTATTCCGAAGCTTTCTCTCTTTTTTCGTCATCCGATAGATGAAGTAGTGAGTTTTCAACTTCGTTCCACATTTCCTGAATCAGTTGATCGGCTTGCTCGCGCAATTCCGCAACTTTCATCGAGGCACGGTTGGTAATGTTCTGAAGCATTTTCTGGTGACGATAGGCTTCAACAAATTCTTCGTAATGCACTTTTACCAATGCAATCGACGGACTGTAAATCGGACTTCCACCTTTCTGGATACGTTTCTGCTCGCCTTCAATAATCCGCTCTCCCCAAGTCATCACGTTTGCTTCCAGATTAAGTGGAGGTGTTGCCTTTGAATTTGCCTTTAACCCGTAGAATTCAATGACCTCAGGTTTCATTTCACCACGGAGAATAGCAAAATTTACCACCTGAAGAAAGTGTGATAAGTAGAGTTTCGACTTCCGGAAAATTTCGCCGTAGTCTTTCGACCGATCGAACTGGTTTTGTTTGGAGATATTTAACTGGCGAATAGCCCCTAGAAAATGAGGATAAAAAGTCTGCAAATTCTCAAGGGTTTGCTGACTGAAAGCCAGTTTCTTCAATGCGGTTCTCTTACCAAGTTCCAGTCCGGCTTCAATGGCACGAAGCCTGGCCACATCTGTATTCGGTAATCTCCTGTAAGGCATAAATTAGATTTTAGGTACACTATTGCGAATATACAAATTGCAGGTTCATTTTCCGGGTATTCGCAAAAGAACTAATTAACAGCCATATGTTTAAAAAGTGAATTAATTAACTGTATTACAAATCATTGTCACGTTAGTAATTTGAGATATTAACAACCAATTGCTCATAAACTAACCCCATTTTGCCTGAAATCGTAAGGTTTTGGGTATCAGGCGCCTGAAAAAGATGGGTGGAAGTGAGTAAAAACGACAATTTGATGATTAGAAAAACAATATTTCAGGAGTTCGCAGCTTAAGAAGAAGCATAAAAAAGCTCCGAAGGAAAACCTCCGGAGCTCTATAATAAATGTATGCAATTAGACTAGTCCTGCAATTTGGCGCTTAAAAATTCGCGATTCAAACGGGCGATGTTCGAAAGTGAGATGTTTTTAGGACATTCCACTTCGCAGGCGCCGGTGTTGGTACAGTTACCGAAACCTAGTTCGTCCATTTTGGCAACCATCGCTTTGGCACGACGAGCTCCTTCAACGCGACCCTGTGGCAACATGGCCAAATGGCTCACTTTTGCCGACACGAACAACATGGCTGAACCATTCTTACAAGCTGCAACGCAAGCGCCACAACCGATACAAGAAGCTGAATCCATCGCCTCATCAGCATCCACTTTCGGGATAGCGATAGCATTTGCATCGGGGACGCCACCTGTATTTACTGACACATATCCACCGGCAGCAATGATTTTATCGAACGCACGACGATCGACAATCAAATCTTTGATAACAGGGAATGCAGCCGAACGCCAAGGCTCAATGGTGATGGTTTGTCCATCTTTAAATTTGCGCATGTGCAACTGACAGGTCGTTACATCGTCGTCTGGTCCGTGTGGACGGCCGTTGATGTACAACGAGCACATTCCGCAAATACCTTCGCGACAATCGTGGTCGAATGCAACAGGCTCTTTGTTTTCGTTAACGAGCTGCTCGTTCACCATGTCGATCATTTCGAGAAACGAACTGTCGGTTGAAACTTTATCTAACTTGTAGGTTTCGAAACGGCCTTTCTCTTTCGGACCGTTCTGACGCCAAACCTTAAGCGTAATATTGATTGTTTTTTCCATGATTGATGTCTTTATTAAAAGCCATTACTTGTAATTACGCTGAACCATTGAAACGCTTTCGTAAACCAGTTCTTCTTTGTGAAGTTCAGGAGCAGCATCACCACCCTTAAATTCCCAACAAGCAACGTAAGCAAATTTGTCGTCCTGACGAAGTGCTTCGCCTTCTTCGGTCTGGTATTCTTCACGGAAGTGACCTCCGCATGATTCTTCACGGTTCAGGGCATCGCGAGCCATCAAATCGCCAATGACAATAAAGTCAGCTAAACGGCTTGCTTTTTCAAGTTCGATGTTCATTCCTGTTTTATTTCCCGGAATACGGACATTGGTCCAGAATTCCTTTTTTATTTCAGCAATTCTTTCGATCGCATGTTGCAAACCTTCTTTGGTTCTACCCATTCCCACGAAATCCCACATCACTAATCCAAGTTCTTTGTGCAGGCTGTCAACCGAACGTTTTCCTTTGATGTTCATCAATTTTTCGAAGCGGGCTTTAACTGCTTGTTCTGCTTCGGTAAATTCAGGTTCATTGGTAGTCATTCGTTTTACGGCGATATCATTAGCCAGGTAATTCTGAATGGTATAAGGCAATACGAAATAACCATCGGCTAATCCCTGCATCAACGCTGAAGCTCCCAAACGGTTTGCACCGTGATCGGAGAAATTGGCTTCACCGGCAGCGAATAAACCCGGAATGTTGGTCTGCAATTCATAATCGACCCAGATACCACCCATAGTGTAGTGAATAGCCGGATAGATCATCATCGGAGTTTCGTATGGATTTTCGTCAACAATTTTATTGTACATCTGGAATAAGTTTCCATAACGTTCTTCGATGGTATGTTGTCCAAGACGTTCGATTGACGATTTGAAATCGAGGTAAACAGCCAAACCAGTTCCAACACCGTAACCTGCATCGCAACGTTCTTTGGCAGCGCGCGAAGCAACATCGCGGGGAACAAGGTTACCGAATGCAGGGTAACGACGTTCCAGATAATAATCGCGGTCGTCTTCAGCAATTTGTGTTGGCTTCATTTTCCCGGCGCGAATAGCTTCCGCATCTTCTTTCTTTTTAGGAACCCAGATACGACCATCGTTACGCAATGACTCTGACATCAAAGTCAGTTTACTTTGGTTTTCGCCGTGAACCGGAATACAGGTTGGGTGAATCTGAGCATAACATGGATTGGCAAACATGGCACCTTTTTCGTATGCTTTGATAACCGCAGAACCGTTTGATCCCATGGCATTGGTCGAAAGAAAGAATGTGTTTCCGTAGCCTCCGGTTGCCAAAACAACTGCATGTCCGAAATGACGTTGCAATTCGCCAGTAACCAGGTCGCGTGCAATAATACCGCGTGCTTTCCCATCAACAATTACGATTTCAACCAATTCGGTACGGGTGTGCATTTGAACTGTTCCTAAGTTCACCTGGCGCATTAATGCCTGATAAGCTCCCAACAAAAGTTGCTGCCCGGTTTGTCCTTTGGCATAGAAAGTACGGCTAACCTGAGCTCCACCGAACGAACGGTTGTCGAGCAAACCGCCGTATTCGCGGGCAAATGGAACACCCTGAGCCACACACTGGTCGATGATGTCGTTGCTCACTTCGGCCAAACGGTGTACGTTGGCTTCACGGGCACGGTAGTCACCACCTTTAATAGTATCATAAAACAAACGGAATACAGAGTCACCGTCGTTTGGATAATTCTTTGCAGCGTTAATACCTCCCTGTGCAGCAATGGAGTGCGCACGGCGTGGTGAATCCTGAATGGTAAAGTTCTTTACATTAAAACCCATTTCACCGAGTGAAGCAGCAGCCGAAGCTCCAGCCAAACCTGTACCGATAATGATTACATCCAGTTTACGTTTATTGGAAGGGTTCACCAGTTTCTGGTGATCTTTATAATTGGTCCATTTTTGAGCCAGAGGCCCTTCAGGAATCCTTGCATTCAATTTACTCATGTTTCAGTTATTAAGAAAATTAGAAAAACAGGTATTGCGCCAATGCGATAACTGCGAAGCCACCACCAAGAAGAATGGCAACAATGTTGCTGATACATTTCAGGCGCGGCATCCAGGTTGCATTATTCCATCCAATGGTTTGGAAGCCCGACCAGAAACCGTGTGAAAGATGAAAAGCAAGGGCAACAGAACCAACTACATACAAGATTACAAGTGGCAGAATTTTAAAAGTTGCATTCACAAGAGAATACGCATCTTCACCTTTGGCCATATTACCAAGAAACGGAAATTCAACTTCAGCGGCTTCCCATGCAATAAATCCTTTCATTTTCAAGTAGAAATTGATGATGTGCACGGCAAGAAACGAGACAATAACAATACCCAACACCAACATATTCTGTGATGCAAATTCAACTCCGGATGTTTTTTTACCGGAAGCGTAAGCCTGTGGCCCACGGGCTTTCATGTTCTGAAGCGTCAGAATCAAAGAATAAACGATGTGTAAAATAAATCCCAAAGCCAGCATTGGCTCAATGATTTTAATCAAAGGGTTGGTTCCCATGAAATGTACTCCGGCATTAAACATCTGACCCCGTTCGAATCCAAACACGCCGTCAAGCAGTAGGAATGAGTTCAGAAATAAATGCACAAAGAGAAACAAAACCAGGAACAAACCTGAAACGCTCATCAGGAGTTTCCGTCCAATAGAGGCAGTCAGTAAATTGCTCATAGATTAACAGATTTTTATTTTAATAATAGATTCATTTTATTTTGCCCGACAAAAGTAGAGTTAACAGGCATGACATACAATAAAAAGCGGTGTAAATTAACTAATTTATAATGTTTCTAAGCACACATCATATATTATAGAGCGAACTGACTTTATATAATGTTAATAATTTGGTCAATTGTAGTGAATTGTGGTAGTTTGAAAAATATGGGCGCCTCTTTTGCATAAACGGCATATTTGCATATTTTTGCAACGGATTTTATAATGGTAAAAAGTCAATCGTCATTTGGAAATTTTCTAATGACTAATGACTCTTTTCTAAAAATGGTTTCATAGTTCAACGGATAGAATAGCGGTTTCCTAAACCGTAGATCCGGGTTCGATTCCCGGTGAGACTACTGAAATACCTTACAAAATAATCGCAATTAACTTATATGTAGTTAATTGCGATTATTGTTTTTAGCAATAATTACAAGAAATATCCCTCAAATATGCTCAAAACCATAACAAATACCTGCCAAATTGTTGATAAGTTGTCAGGATAATTCGACCTGTCTGAAGTGAATTCGGAGTTTTTGCTACCAATCGCACCACACTGGAATTGAATCGAGAAAGCGCTAAGTAATTTACTCGGACTGGTAACTACCAAAGAATATAATAAATTTATATGACGCTGAATAACAGATATTTATAAATAAAAACACAACATATTGCATTTATTTGCAATATTGAGCACAAAAAGGGTACTCCAGTATTCAACTTCAAATTTTGTCAATGTTGACAATATTTACGAAAGTTTCGCCATTAAGTATGGAATAGCCAATCAAAGAAACTATTTTGAAGAAACCACACATCGAAATCCGGTGTGTTCCAAACTGGTATCCCAACTTGTTTTCATCCGAGCTGCCACACGAAAGCCTGAGCAATATTGATCGGTGCATAAAAATGAACCTCCCCGTACAACTCGTTTTTGAGCATAAGGCTCGTCAGGATCAAAAGAATCTGGTGGGCCTTGTGGGTCAATCACGATTTTTTGCTTTGCACTGGCTAAGTAGTAATCCGCACGATACCAATCGCTGCACCACTCCCAAACATTTCCGGCCATGTCATAGAGCCCAAAACCATTTGAAGGGAACGACATTACAGGCGCAGCTCTTTCGTAATTGTCCTTTGTTGTATTTTCATTAGGAAAATGCCCCTGCCAGCTATTCGCTTTTACCTTTCCCTGATCAATTGGCTGATTTCCCCATGGATAAATTGAATTTGGGTTGCGTCCCCGTGCAGCATATTCCCATTCTGCTTCCGTTGGTAATCGCTTTCCGGCCCAATTCGCATAGGCTTTGGCGTCGTCCCACGATACCTGAACTACCGGATAATTGTCTTTTCCTTGAATGTTGCTTCTTTTTCCTTGCGGATGAAGCCAACTGGCTCCTGACACCCATTTCCACCATGCAGCTGAGTTGTCCAGCGAAACCGGTTGCTTGGGTGGCGAAAATACCAATGAGGCCGCAACCAATACACTATCAGCCGGACGTGGCGTTCCTACCGGCACCTGTTTTTTCAATTCTTCCCAGTCGGGTTTTCGTTCGGCTGTGGTAACATAGCCTGTAGCATCGACAAAAGCCCGAAACTGGGCATTGGTAACCTCGTGTTTGTCCATGTAAAAAGAAGAAACTTTTACCTGATGACGGGGAAACTCATCTGCCCTGCCCCATAGCGAATCTCCACCCATTGTGAAGTTACCTTCAGGAATAAAAACCATATCATCAAGATCGGATTTACTTGCTGACCCTGCCTGAATGCCAGTTGAGTCAACTTTTATTCCTCCAATCCGGGATGGCAGATTGGATGAGCAACAACTCAAAGTGTCCGTTTGTGTTGTTTTAGCGGTTATTTGCCCGCCATTTTCAGCTATTTTTTGTGACTTGGGTATACAAGCTTCAAAAGTCACTAACACAAACAGCGAAAGTGCAATACCTTTTCTTATTTTATTCGGTTTATTTTGTTTCATTTCAAAGGATCTAATAACAAATTTGTACTTAGAAATTATCCTATTCCCAGGTTCTAAAAATTAGTAAACCTATTATTGCTATCCTTTGTTTAAAACGATAATGATTTATAACTCCTCTTTGAACCGATGAAGGCTGGTATTCACTCATTATTTTATGATCGATTCCAGTTTTTGAGCTAATTCTTTGACAATTTCCGGATGTTCTGCGGCTACATTCTTTTCTTCCCTGATGTCATCTTTCAGGTTGTATAACTGAATCTCATTTGACAAACCACTGTCAACTTTCTTGTTTTTCATCCAGTCGGGAGTACCGCCGGTTTGAGGCTTAATGAATTTCCAATCGCCTTTTCGCAGAGCAAGAGTGTAAGCCTCTTCCAGCATATATTCCCTACCCTTTTCTGAACGGCCCAGCCAGGCATCCAAGTGGTTTTCGCTGTCGGGAGCATCGCCGGGAGCAACCCGTTGCCCTACCAAACTGGCTAATGAAGCATACCAATCAACCTGAGTCAACAAAACAGAACTGGTTCCGGGCTTCACCATTTCAGGCCAATAAACAATGGTTGGCATACGTGTACCAGCTTCGAGAATGGAATATTTTGCACCACTGAAAGGGCCTGTAGGTTGGTGATCGCCAAGTAATTCAACGGCTTTGTCGTCATAGCCATCATCCAGAACTGGGCCATTGTCGCTCGAGAAAATGATAAGCGTGTTTTGAGCCAGCCCAAGCTCTTCGAGATGTTTTACCACCTCACCCACGCACCAATCCATTTGGGCAATGGCATCGCCCCTCGCACCCATCGTGCTTGACCCAATAAATTTTTCATTGGGTCGGCGTGGCACATGAATATCGTGAAAAGCCATGTATAAAAAGAACGGATGAGCCTTGTTTTCGTCAATAAATGAGGTGGCTTTATTGGTTAGAATAAATGGAAAATCCTCATCGGTCCACAAAGCATTCTTTCCTCCGCTCATAAATCCAATCCGGCTAACCCCATTAACAATCGTGTTGCTATGCTGCGGATCGGCCTTTACAACTAGTAATTCAGGTCGCTTAGTGCCCGTTGGATAACCGTCAATTTCACTTCCATAACTTACTGTTATCGGATCAGCAGGATCGGCGCCAACCACTTTCTGGTTTTCGACAAACACACAAGGAACACGATCGCCAGTGGCAGGAATCAGGAAACTGTAATCGAAACCTATTTCACGTGGCCCCGGTTTAATTTCTTCGTTCCAGTTTACCGTTCCGCTGCCAAGTCCCAAATGCCATTTGCCAACAACTCCGGTGGTGTAACCAGCTTTTTGTAACATCGAAGGCAAAGTTCCCTTGTTTGGATCAATAATCAGAGGTGCATCGCCGGGCAATACGGCGGCTTTATTTCGGAAACCATAGCTACCAGTCAGTAATGAAAACCGGGAAGGTGTGCAGGTTGCTGCCGAACAATGTGCATCGGTAAAATTCACCCCATGCAGCGCCAGGCGATCAATGTTGGGTGTTTTCACTCCTTTTGCGCCGTTTACACCAATGTCTCCAAAACCCAGGTCATCGGCATAAATAATCACAATATTGGGATTCGTTTTGACTATCGGTTTTTTTTCGGCGTTGGTACACGAAAAAACCGACAACATTGACAACATGATGCTACCAGAAGCCGCAAAAATTGTTCTTTTTTCCATACTGATTAATTGAAAGTGAAAGGTAGTCTAAAAACCATCCATTTTTCTCATCCAGGTTAAGGAAATGTGGAGTGAGGTCTATCAAGACTACCCTTTTATTAGTTTGTTTTTCCGGTCAGGCTTTTAATCAAATCAACTTCTTCCTGTTTGTAGGGTTTTCCATCCGGATGGAAAATTTCGTGAAACCAGAGTTTAGGTTCCGATCCATCGGCAATAGGTTCGTCCCAGGCATATTTGGTATTCGATTTTCCGGCAACCAATCCCCAGTTGATGGCGCCAATGTTTTGAGCTTTCAGGATTGGCATAATGTTGGTGAACAAACTGTTGTTGCGGCGGGCCATGTATTCGGTACAAACCATCGGGCGGTTGTATTTTTTTAGGGTATCGATGGCAGCCTGATGTTTTTCAGGGCCTTCGTAATTGTGGTAAGTAATGATGTCGGAATTTTCAACCTGAAACTTGTTCAAATCAGATAAAGACAGCTTCCATACTCCGGAAGACAAAGGTTGCGACGGGCGAACTTCCCAAGCCCATTCAAACACTTTTTTCAGCAGCGGGAGCGATTTATTGCCGTAGCCAGAGTTCCCGGGTTCGTTATATAAATCCCAGATGGCAATGCGTTTGTCGTCTTTAAAAGTGGTCAAAACATCTTTCACGTATGCTTCCAATGTTTTGATCAGCGTGGTGTCGGTATAAAGCAATTCGCCCGGATCGCGCACCCAGCCCGAGTTGTGAACACCAACTTTTGGTTCAGGCTGCTTGCCTGCTGTGTAGGTTGGGTTCCAGCAATCGTCGAAAATACAAAACACAGTTTTAATACCGTGCTTTCCGGCAATATCGAGATAAGTGCCCATGCGGCTTTTAAAACCTTCCTTGTCAACTTCCCAGGCCACGTGGTGAAGGTAAACGCGCATCACATTCATCCCGATTCCTTCGGCCCAGCCCAATTCGCGGTTGATGGTGGCGGTGTCGAACGATTCGGCTTGCCATGTTTCCAATTGGTTGATGGCTGTACTCGGGTTGAAATTACTTCCGCGGAGCCATCCGTTTTCGGTACTCCATTGCTGTGCCTGTGTTTCGTTCCAACGGGTGGAAACAGGTTCACTTTTCTCAACTTTTTTCGGCGCATTTTGGCAGGCTGCAAATAATATTACAGCAGCCATCATTGTAAAAATAATTGTGTTCTTCATATTCGTTTATTTTTTTTGGTTTCTGATTTTAACACCCATTTTACTGGCCCAGGATTCCCAGGCTTTGTTCATCTGCCCTACTCTTTCCGGATTTAATGCAGATAGGTCGTTCATTTCTGTGTGGTCGGTGGCAAGATTGAACAATTCCCATGATTTGTCAGGTAACGAAGACATTTTCCAATCGCCAACGCGAATGGCTCTGCCACCTTCATGTTCCCAGTAAAGTGTATCGTGCGTGGTTTTTGACTTTCCGGAAAGCATGGTCAATAAGCTTTTTCCTGAAGGAGGTGTGGTTTTTCCGCCATTGATTTCTGTCGGATATTTGGCTCCTGCCAAGTCAAGACAAGTTGGTAAAAAGTCAATAACATGAGCCACCCCACGGTTATATGAATTGGATTTGGCTTTCAAACCTTTAGGCCAATGCACGATAAAAGGAGTGGCAGTTCCACCCTCGTACGACTCTTTTTTCCAGAACCGAAACGGCGTATTTGCTGCATTTGCCCATGCATTTCCGATATAATCCCAGGTTGTTTCGCTTCCCGGATTGGGTGCATTGTACTCAATGGGTCTTGAATCGCGGGTAAATCCAGGACGGTCGAATCCCGGCGGATAACCTCTTTCATACGAAGCACCGTTATCCGATAGAATAAAAATGACTGTATTCTCAAACTGCCCGTTCTCTTTCAGTTTTTTGATCAGCTGCCCAACCCCCTGATCAACGCGATCGACCATCGCCGCATGAACAGCCATACATGCCGACTCGTATTCTTTCTGGTCGCAGTCTGCCCATTTTTTCCCCGATGAATTTTCAGGAAGTTTGTAAACCGTGCTATCGATTAAGCCCATTTGAACCATTCGTTTATAGCGGCTCTTCCGAAGCACTTCCCAGCCATCTTTATAAGTGTCCCTGTATTTGGCAATATCTTCAGGACGGGCATGTAATGGCCAGTGTGGCGCAGTGTGGGCCACATACAGGAAGAATGGTTTACTATCATTCTTATACGAATCGAGCAAATCCATCGATTTTTGCGTGATAAAATCAGTCATGTAAAAATCTTTGGGTACTTCCCTGATGGGTTCTTCGTTATGCACCAAACTGAACGGATCAAAGAAATTGACTACGCCCCAAATATTGCCCCAATGTTCCTCAAAACCGCGGTTGCAGGGATAATTTTGCAATGGTGAAAATGGGCCATGATCGGATTGATGAGCCAGCCAGCGCAAATGTTCTTTTTCATCAGGAAGCGCCTTCGTGGTTGACAAATGCCATTTCCCTGTCATCCCAGTGTGATAGCCGTTTGCTTTCAGTACTTCGGCAACAGTGGCCGAGTTCATATTCAGGTTAACTCCCATACCGTTTATTCCGGCCTGATGCGGATATTGCCCTGTGAGCAACGATGCGCGCGACGGACAGCACCTGGCGCAGTTGTACATTTGCGTAAACCGCACACCATTTTGTGCCAGCTGATCGATATTTGGAGTTCGGATCTCGCCCCCGTAACAACCCAGATCAGAATAACCTAAATCGTCGAGCATAATGAGCACGATATTCGGACGCTCGGGTTTCGGCGCAGCAACCAAACTGGCCATCAGACCAAAAGGCGCTGCAAGAAGCAGTGTTAAATGTTTATTCATAATATAAAGAGACAATAAATGTTTGATAATTCGTATTTCCTGGAACTAAAATAATTCAGAATTTTTGAGCCTCATCCGGACCCGGAGTTGCATAATCCGGATCAATGGCACGAATGATGAGTTCGTTTCCGGCCATTTTCACTTCGAGCGGAACCAGTGTCACACCTTGTTCATTTATGGTTTGAGCGTTCTGCGAAAGGTCTTTTGTCCTAATTCCATCCTTTGCCAGTGGCGGAACATTGCCATTGTAAAAAGCAGTACACCACCACAAGCCTTTGTCATCCTGAAACGGTGTTCCATGACCCAGAAAACGGCCAACAAATTTTCGTTCGCTGTACGGCCCGGTAATTTTATCGGCCACGGCATAGTATAGGTTATAACTTCCTTTGCGCATTTTTCCCGTCGACCAACCAGTTCCAAAAAGCACATATTTTCCATGAATTTTGCGGATAAGACAACCTTCGTGGCCCATCTTACTCATTTCTCCCGAAGGACCAATATTAACCGGTTCTCCGGCGAAATCAGTAAGATCGGTTTTTAGCGGAGCGATAGTTGTGGCGCCCCAAATCATCCACCAGGTTCCGTCTTCATCCTGAAACAATGACGGATCGTGACGTTTGCCAATTTTTTCGCCCATTGGATTGCTCCATGGCCGCTTGGGTTCTGTTCCTGTAGCCACCACTAAATTGGCACTTCCAACCGGCGACGGACTGGTATGTATCACCACCAGTTTATTGTTGATAAAATGAAATTCGGGAGCCCACAGCCGCCATTGCGACTCGGGCACTTCCTTAAATTTTTCAGGATTTAGCTGGTGCCAGATTCCATCTTTCAGGGTAAACGGAACGTCTAACGATTCCCACTGAGTGAAATCTTTTGTTTTCCATGCCTGAAGTTCGTATCCAACCAAACTCGAATCGCCCAGTCCGATATTGTATTTGGATGACGCAGTTTCTTTCTGTGCTGCTGACTGCGTTGTTCCGGTGAGATAGTAAAACCCATTGGGTCCTTTGATGATATACGGATCGCGAATCCAGCCATCTTTCACATGAATGGCCCGATTGTGCGAGGTCAATGCATCCCTGATTTCTTTTGGCGAGGACACAGAGCTTGTAACATATATTCCTGAAAATGACGCAATCAGCAGTAGAATTGAAATAATTATTGTTTTCATTTTTTGTTTGTTTTAGGTAATACCTGATGCGAATTCGCCCATCCGTACCATTTGTCGTTCAGTTCTTTTATCAGTTCCGGATGAGATTTGGAAACATTTTTTTGTTCATCGCGATCGGTTCGCAAATCGTACAACTCCCAATCGGTTTTGGCCACTTCCTTAACAGCTTTCCAGTCGCCTTTTCTAATTGCAGAATAGCCCGAATGTTCCCAAAACATATATTCGTGTGGTGTCCCTTTTCCGTTTACTAATTCAGAAATCAGTGAATTTCCTTCCAGAGGAAACAACAGCGTTCCATCGGCATGTGCTTTCGGATATTGCGCTCCGGCAGCTTCAATCAAAGTAGGCATCACATCAATCAGGTAAGCAGGCTGATGAACCATTTTCCCGACATTTTTCTTAATCTTCTGAGGCCAGCAAGCAATAAACGGTGCCGAAACTCCACCTTCGTAGCTTTTCACCTTGTATTCGTAAAATGGGGTGTTCGACAGATTTGCCCAACCAATTCCATAGGAGACTGCACCTGAAATGGCTGGATTGTTGATGTCTTCAAACTTACCACCGCCAAATTCATCGTAAGGTTCGGCACAGGCTCCATTATCCGAAAGAAAGATGATGAGTGTGTTTTCCAGTTTTTTCAGGGAAGAAAGCGTTTCAATCAGCTTTCCAACATTTTGGTCGAGGCAACTGATTTGCGCTGCATAAACTGCCATTCTGAAATCGGATTCCTTCTTTTGGGTATCGCTCACATCGTTCCAGGCCCGAACACGCACATCGCGCGGTGAAAGTGGAATTTCACGATCAAAAATCCCCAACTCTTTCTGTCGTTCATAGCGTGCTTCGCGCAATGCATCCCAGCCTTTCTTGTATTTGCCAACAAATTTTTCGTAATCAGCCTTTTTTGCCTGAAGTGGCCAATGTGGCGCATTGTAAGCTAAATATAGAAAGAACGGTTTTTCATCTTTTTGTTCCTGAATAAAGTGAATGGCCTTGTCGGTAAACGCATCGGTGGTGTAATATTCACCTTCAGGCGCCGCTAATTTCGTATTATCCTGCGTGAGCCCGCGACCTCCGACAGGTTTCAGGTAACTGCACGCTCCGGCAAGGATTCCGTAGTAACGATCGAAACCACGCTGCAACGGCCATTTTTCTTCGCCATGCATACCAACATGCCATTTCCCGGCCATATAAGTGTGGTAACCTGCAGGTTTCAACACCTCGGCAATGGTTGCACACTGATGATTCAGGTAACCCCGGTAACCATCAACACCAAAGTCATTTTTATCCTGACCGTTTTCCCGGCTGTTCGGATCTTCCGACATCATTCCAATTCCGGTTTGATGCTGAAATAAGCCAGTCAACAGGCTGGCACGTGTTGGGCAACACCGGGCAGTGTTGTAAAACTGACTGAAACGGACTCCTTTTTGTGCAAGCTTGTCGAGATTTGGTGTTGGAATTTCGCTGCCGAAACAACCCAGATCCGAGAAGCCCATATCATCGGCCATTAT
>JAHEYT010000031.1 GCA_023251455.1 Bacteroidota bacterium | reverse complement strand
AAGGATAAATCGTTCTTAGAGGGTGGTCAATTTGATCCGGCGAAACTCAACCATTTTGACCGGCGGAAGGTGGTCAATTTGTTCCGGCGCACACTGGATATTTTATCCGGCGTGTCCAGATTGGCAAAGTATTTCGGCTTGAATCATCGTATTTTTGCAATTTGTAACATTTGATACAGTTCTGATAACCGAATGATTGTAGTTTTGTTTCGGAAAATACTATAAAAAAATGATACGCGAAATTGTAAATATTAACGAGGATAATTGTAACTATAAAATTTTATTTTCATAAAATAAAAATTTGATATGAACACAAACGAATTTCCAAAAGGTAATCAGTTCCGCTTTACCAACGAGGTTGAATATTCAAGCGGAGGTATTGTAAGTAAGAATGTACTTAAACGCCCAACAGGGAATATCTCAGTTTTTGCATTTGATAAAGGTGAAGGCCTTAGCGAACATACTGCTCCATTTGATGCAGTGGTTCAAGTGCTTGATGGGAAAGTTAAAATCACAATCGGTGGTGAGCCGCATGATTTAGAAGAAGGCGAAACTATTATTATGCCAGCAAATATTTCTCATGCACTTCTGGCTACTGAACGCTTTAAAATGCTTTTGACTATGATAAAGGAGTAAAAATAACTAAATCAAATTTCAAGGTTCATTGCTCTTAACCAACCATGCTCTACTATACCTTTACCTTAACTCTTATCATTCAAAAAAGTTGAATTGATTCCACCTTCAGCCATCCGGTGTGCAGTTCTGACAAGATAAAGTGTTACATTTTGATAGAGTATTACAATCCTGAATATTGTATAAATGAAATTCATCTTCTTTATAGCAGCATTCAATGCATTTTTTTTTGCGATTTTACTCTTGCAGAAAAAACCTAAGGCTATACATGATAACATCCTGGTCTATTGGCTGGTCTACCTTGGTCTCTTTACAGGGTCCTACGCTTTTTATTCACATGATCTGTTTACACTGTTTCCACTGTTATCAAGTAGTTTTATTTCCCTTTTCCTGTTACAAGGCCCATTCCTCTATCTGTATATATCCGCCCTTGCATCGAAGAAAGGTAGTTTGAAAAGAGCAGACCTGTTGCATTTTATACCATTCGTTTGCTTTAACCTTTACCTGCTAACTGCATCATTTCTTCCCGATGTTTCAGATAGGATCAGGATGGATCATGTTTCCAGGGATGTTGAGCCACCCATTTTATTTCTGCTTTTTCTTATTCTAACAGCATTGTCGGGTCCGGTATATTTTATGCTGTCAATAAAGCTATTCAAAAAACTTGACATAAATATTTTTAATAACTTCTCCTTTTCTGAAAATATAAATCTTGATTGGCTCAGAAAGCTGGTATATATTTTTGGGTTTATTTGGACTGCATTAATTGTTATTACCGTCATTCATCATGTGTTTCATCTGTTTTCAATGTCTTTCTGTACCGATGGTCTTTTCCTTTCATTATCGGCTTTTATTATCCTTATTGGATATTTTGGGCTAAAGCAAAAAGAAATATTCAGCCATTACCCTAATGCTAACCAGGATTTTATAATAGAACCGAAAATAAAATATGCTGGATCAGGGCTAAAAGAAGCTGATGCCAAAAAATACATCGAAAAGTTAAAACACAAAATGACATCAGAAAAACCTTACCTGGATCCCAACTTAACACTTCTGCAGCTTGCAACCAACATTGAAATTCCATCAAATTACTTGTCACAAGTAATTAATGAAACTTTTGGGCTTAATTTTTTCGATTTTATTAACCAGTACAGAGTGGAAGAAGTTAAGGCTAAGATAGTTGATCGCAAATTTGATAGCTATTCACTTTTAGGAATTGCTTTTGAATCTGGATTCAATTCCAAGTCTGCGTTTAATAGAATCTTCAAAAAATCAACAGGACTAACCCCATGTGAATACAAAAAAAAGAAATCTGGTAAATCGCTGTAATCCTGCTAAATACGCTTAATGGAAAGTAGCACTGTATAAGATAGGACTCCTTTTCCTGGCTAATCAGGTGCTACCTTATAAAATAGGTCGCACAAACTGTTTCTTCACTATACTTTTGTTTCGATATCGTAATTAAAAACAATTAAAAAATCGAAACATGAAAACAACAAGTAAAAATTCTGAGACAAGTAACATGAAAGAACGTCAGACTTTAAAGAGTTCATTTAAGGCAACCGCATCAATTCTATTAATTCTGATGCTAACAGTACTCGCAGGTTCACCTGCCTTCGCGCATTGTGACTCGTATGATGGGCCAGTTGTAAAAGATGCAACTAAAGCTCTTGAAACTAACAATGTAAGTTTGGTTTTAAAATGGGTAAATGAAAATCAGACACCGGAAATCACTTCCTTGTTTAATAAAACCTACAGCTTGAAAAGCAGTAATAAGGAGGTTTATACAATTGTTGAAAAGCATTTTCTTGAAACCCTTGTTCGTTTGCACAGGGAAACTGAAGGAGCTCCATACACAGGTTTAAAGCCAGCCGGAACTACAAAAGAGATTATACAATTGAGCGATAACGCAATAGCAACTAAAAGCGCAGATGATTTGGTTAGCAAGCTTAATAAACATATCGAAAAGGTTATCCGGGAGAAATACCAGAAAGTATCTGAACTAAGCAAGGTGAAAGACATATCTGCTGAAAAGGGAAGGGAATATGTAAAAGCATATGTTGATTACACCCATACACTCGAAGCTATTCATAACATTTTTGAATCGAGTAGCGCCGGATCATCAGTACACAAGCATTAATTTGTTTTTCCCGTTTAAAAATAAATAATGCCAATACTCTTCTCTGGATTGGATCTGGGGAAGAGTGTTTTTTTTTAGCAATCTATGTTTAGAATTGCACGTAAACCATACATTAACCCGAAAACTCCGCCAAGTTTTCGGGTTTTTCTTTTCCCAAAATCGATTGATGTTTTAATTTATCAAAGAGAGTGTTCTCTCTCCTTCACTTTATGAGGTGGAATAAGAATTTTGTTTCTTTCAGCTATAAACTGGGATCAAAAAATTACACTTATAAGTCCCACATTATAAGTTAGAGCGACTATCAATATTTCATGAATTACTTTTGGCCATGAATTATGTAACAGTCAATTTAAAATACATATTATGAAACGAGCATGTTCGTTAAACACAAACAAGGATGAATATCTCACATGCGAGTTCCATCCGTCAATTAAAAAACAAATTATATTCGGATGAAAACACTTGAAAGAAAAGTTATCACAGTCGATACTAACAGCAATCAGGAAAGAAAAGGAATTTTTAAAATTAGGTTAGCCTCATTGATTTTTTTCTCATTGTTTTTTTTTTCTTCAATGGTAGTACAAGCACATTGTGATACAATGGATGGCCCCGTAATAGCAGATGCCAGAGTAGCAATAAAGGAAAATAATATAAACATTGTCCTCAAGTGGATACGTCCTGAAAATGAAGCAGAGATAAAGGAAGCTTTCAACCTCTTAATGAATGTAAGTGGTCTAAGTCCCGAGGCAAAGGAAATATCCAACAAATATTTTTTTGAAACACTAGTTAGGATTCACAGGAGTGGAGAAGGAGTTCCATTTGCAGGAATTAAGCCATCTGGAACTCCAATTGATGAGAAAATAATCGCTGCCGACAAATCAATAGAATCAGGCGACCTTACTCCTTTGAAAGAATTTGTTGCAAAGGATAAACTTGCAGAATTGACAAAACGTTTTGAAAGAGTAATGTTGCTGAAGAATTTTGATGTCAATAATGTTGACGCCGGGCGAGAATACATAGAGGCTTATGTTCAATTTTTTAAATTTGCTGAAGGGGAAGAAGGTCACAGCCTTGAGCATATAGGAGCCGCTGGTCATCTGGGTCATCTTCCATGGATTTTATCAGGTATATTCCTTATTACCACCATGTTGTTTGGTATTTTATACATCAGGAAACAATAAATTGCTTATATTAGAACCTTGATTATCACCATGAATTGCAGGGGAAAGTTAGCCAAATATTAATTAAAAAGTAATAACTGACGGTGCTTATGCTAAGTTAGAATTAGAGTGTAAAGCGAAAAAAACTAAAAACTAAATTAATTTTAATAAAAAAGGAGGTACTATGGTTGATTCTAGCGTGGTCATTAACGGACAAACTATGGCTTACACGTTTTACTGCATCGTCATAATCTTGGTTATGGCATGGTTTGCTTATAGGGTAACAAAAAGCGGTACTGGTACATTTGTGAAGCCTGCTATATTCTACGCTTTTGTTGGATTCCTGACAGTTCTGGGTGTATCGTTACATATTATTACCTATAACACAATTCCCTGGGCTGAGATGGATCTTAACAGAGCAAGTTACTCTCCTGACAAAACTTTTGTCATTACGGTGCAAGATCACAAGTTCACATTGCCTTCAGACAAAATGGTAATTAATCTGAACGACAAGGTATTATTTGACGTAACTTCTTATGACCTTACTTACGGTTTCGGGTTATTCCGTAGCGACAATTCGATGATATTCCAGATGCAAGTTGTTCCTGGTCATCGAAACGATATCCTTTGGCAATTTGCAAAACCAGGGGTTTACACCATCCGATCAACAGAGTATTCTGGACCTAAAGGAGTATTTATGATTGAAAAGGATGTTGTAGAAGTTGTTGATCCAAGTGGAGTCATCAAATAATTAAACAATTGCTTAACCAAAAAATAACTCGATATGAGCTTTTTTAAAACGTTAATTAATGGCGAGCAAGGGCTATTCAAGGGCGAGTCCCTAACTCCTATGCAAAAGCTAGCTTTACGCTTTGTTGTCGTCGGTCTTGTATTCTATGCCATCGTTGTTGTTGAGGGGATGATAATGAGGATTTTTGAAATTTCACCAATACCACTCTTCTCTCAAGAGCAATTTTTTGCAATAATGACCGCCCATCCTCTGGTTGGAATATTCGGTTCAACATACTCCATTGTTTTTGGAGCATTCCTTTTCCTGGTTCCATTCCTGATGAAAAAACCGCTATGGAGCATTAAAATGGGGAACTGGACTCTTGTGCTTGTTACTGTTGGAACCTTTTTATTTTGGTTTGCTGGTTTTGTTTCTCACTACGCACCACTCTATACCCTTTACTGGCCACTTCCCGCTGATTTTAATCAATTCAGCGTATGGGGTGGAACATTCTTTATAGTTGGCATTGCTATAGTAATGGTTGGAACATCACTTTTTATTATTAACATATTCAAAACAATTACCTATACTCCTGAAGGTTGGGAAAAGCAACCAGCCGGAGCATTACTTGGATCTGCCCTGGGAATAAGTGGTTTTAGGAATCTTTTTAGAAAAAACAAAAAGGAGCATTTAGTTTCACTTCCAGTAGCTGCAATTGCCCGTGGCACTGTGGATATGGCCTTTAATACAGGGATCATCCTTTTTACAGGTGTTCTTATCCTTATATACATGGTTGGCTCATTGCTAGGTTTCGACCTAAAGACAACAGCAATTGATGCTCTGCTTTATAAAAACTGGTTCTGGTGGGGATTAGATCTTATTGCCGATGGACTTGTATTGATATTCGTTGCTGGTACTTGGTATTTGTTGGCAACCCTAATTACAGGGAAAAAACTTTTCATGGAGAATATTGCTCGTACTGCCCTGTTGGTTGAATTGGTTGTTTCATGGACCGTTTGGTCACACCACTTACTTTCAGATCAGTCACAACCTGGCATATTGAAGGTATTATCAGGCGAAATGGTTACTGCTTTAGAGCTAATTACCCAAGGGTTGGCATTCTTTATCACCTTGGCAACACTTTGGAGCGCTAGACCATTAAAAATGACCAATCCTCTTAAATTCTTACTTGGTGGTCTTTTAGGATTTGCATTAGCAGTTCCGGCCGGAATTATGCAGGCTGATGTTGGATTAAACAGGATACTACACAATACCCAGTGGATTATTGGCCCGCACGTTCACGTTGCTGTTCTTGTTGGCCTTACAATGACTCTATATTCGGCGATATACTTCTTATTCCCAATTTTAACTAATGGTGCAAAGATGTACAGCCAAAAGTTAGTAAATATTCATTTCTGGTGTCATCTGGTCGGCGGGATAGGAATGGGAGCATTTATGGGAATGGCTGGCTTAAAGGGTATGCTGAGAAGATCTCTTTATATTGATGGTGAGTTCAATACGTACATGATTTTAGCTGCACTTGCCGGTACATTACTCTTGATTGGATTCCTTGCATTCTTCTTTAATATTGTGATGAGTGTTGGGATTAAGGGCGCAATCGATATCTTCTTACCCGCAAAAGTCAAAGGAAAAAATCTATTACCTGAATAAGATATAATTTCAATTTGTATTATTTATATAAGCCCCGATTAGTTCCTGAAACTTGTCGGGGCTTATTTCATCAATACTTAAAAAAAATAAAAATAAAATGGATAAAAAGTTTTCATTAAACAAATACATTGGAACAAAAAAGATTGCGTGCTTTGTATTGAACTGTGATCAACTATACTTTTACTTTTAATTCAAAATATTTGATCACTGATAATGGGTATGAATTTTAATGGATCACTTTATTTTAATATGGATCAGCAATTTATCGATAAAATATTATTAATAGGCGCTACTCTTGCTTTTTTTCTGGCAACCTTACTTCTCAAGAAAAAAGGTAAAGCTTTGCACGATTATTTTATAAGCGCCTGGCTAATTTTACTTGGTTTGTACGTTTCCTTATATTCATTTAGTACGGCAGATTTATTCATTTATAATCCATGGATAATTAACTTCTACATCTCTATTCTTTTTCTTAACGGGCCATTTTTATTTGGGTATATTAAAGCTTTAACCAATTCAGATTATAAAATTGGGAAAGAAATGTTTTGGCATTTACTACCTTTTATCATATTTAATTTGTACCTCATTTTTTTCTTTCCTGCAAAAGACATATTAAAAAATGCATGCTCAGTTCATGGAGTTTCGAAATTTGAATTACCATTACCTTATTTCATATTTCTTATCCTTATTGCTTTTTCAGTTCCTTTCTATATATGCTGGTCAATTACGTTGCTCCGAAAACACAGGAAAATAATCTCAGATAATTTCTCATCTTTAGAAAAAAGAACACTAACATGGCTAAGAAATTTGATTAGTATTCTTGGAATAGTTTGGACCATATTGGTTTCAATTATTTTTATTCACCATGTTCTGTTATTATTTTCAGATAGTTTTTGCATAAACGGGCTATTTTTGACATTATCTGCCTTTATTATTATGGTAGGATATTTTGGATTGCATCAGCCAGCAATCTTTACTTCTCAAAATATACCTTCTCCAATTGTTGTTATTAATAAAGATATGCCATATTCAGGCTCCTCATTAAAGGTTGACGACATGCAACAATATCTTGCAATTCTGAACGATTATATGAAATGCGAAAAACCTTATCTGAACAATCAATTAACCTTATATTATCTGGCCGCAGAGGTTAAAATTCTGCCCCATCATCTCTCCAGGATAATTAACGAACATCATAAGCAAAATTTTTTCGATTTTATCAACCAATATAGGGTTGATGAATTCATAAAACGAATGAGTGATCCCCAGTTCAGGAATTACTCCTTATTAGCCATCGCTTTTGACTGTGGGTTCAATTCAAAAACAACTTTTAATAGATATTTTAAAAAAGTTACCGGTTTTACTCCATCAGAATATAAGAATAAATCAGATTCTTAACTTCCTAATAATCAATAATATTATAGTTTCAAGTTATAAATGCGGTCTTCATTTATGACATATATAGGGTTCAGTTTATAACTCAGAGCGATTGGCATTTCGACTTCTTCTACTTTTGACAGCTTAATTTATAAAGCTCAATTTCAAAGAGATGTTTGAAAAATCAATTTGTTGAAAAGGTATGAAACTATAATTTAATCAGAGATGAATCCAAGACAAATAGTACTTTTATTGATATTGCTTTTAATATTTAATACCGTAACTGCTCAGAGTATTCAACTGGAGGGTAGGATTGAAACTACCGAGAACAATGTAATTGTCCCTCTGCCTTATGCAAATATTTATTGGTATGGTAGAAATACAGGGACAACTTCTGATGAAAACGGATCGTTCACAATTCAAAAACCGGCAATTGAAAACCTATTTCTTATAGCTAGTTATGTCGGTTTTATGAATGATACGATTCTGGTATCAAAGGATCAAAACCAAATCCATATTACCTTAGAAAGGAATACGACATTATCATTACAGGAAGTTGTTGTAGTTAAGAAAAGAGAAGCAAATTATATATCAAAGATAAATCCTATTCATACACAAGTAATTACTACTGCCGGGTTACAAAAGCTAGCATGCTGCAACTTATCTGAGAGTTTTGAAAATAATGCTACAGTTGATGTGGCATTTACTGATGCTGTTACCGGTGCAAAACAGATTCAAATGCTCGGACTTGCTGGGATATACGGTCAATTGTTGTCTGAAAATATCCCTTCAATCAGGGGATTGGCTTTATCACATGGATTAGGATATATTCCGGGTGCCTGGATGGAATCTATTCAAATATCCAAAGGCACTTCTTCTGTAATAAATGGTTACGAATCTATTACAGGTCAAATAAATGTAGAATACAAAAAACCAGAAAGCAGTGATAAACTTCATTTGAATATTTATGCGAATGAACTTGGAAAAGTTGAAGGAAATCTTACTTCAGCTTACAAGTTTAATAACAATCTAAGTACTATAATAATGTTACATGGGGAGAATCTCACATCAGAAATTGATGGAAATAACGATTTGTTTTTAGATTTACCTAAGACATCTCAGATAAACCTTTTCAACAAGTGGAGGTATGAATATAATAAAAAAGTTGTTGCCCAGTTTGGTGTAAAATATTTGTCCGAAGAACGTCAAGGAGGCCAAATAGGATATGATAAAAATTTGTATTCAAATAGTAATTTGTATGGAATTGGAATTGACACGAAACGATATGAAGTGTTTGCAAAAGCAGGAATTGCTTTTGCAAAACCTGGTAATAGTATTGGATTCTTATTTAATATGTCAGATCATAATCAAAATTCGTTTTTTGGTAACAATGGCTATCGTGGAGATCAAAAAAGTTTCTATTCAAATATAATTTACCAATTCATAATTAGTAATACAAATCATAAAGTAAGTACCGGGATTAGTTACCAGTATGATAAATACAATGAACACTTAGTAACCTCTGATACAGATACAATAATTAATAAAATTGAGAATATCCCGGGAGTATTTGGCCAATATACTTATAGTTTTCCCGAAAAAGTTACCCTGATTGCCGGATTCAGAGCCGATTTCTACAATTCTGCACAGAAATTTTTAAGCCCAAGACTTCATTTAAAGTATGACATTAATGAGAAAACCATTTTAAAGGCTTCCGCAGGCAAAGGTTACAGATCCGCAAATGTACTGAGTGAAAATATGGGAATACTTGCCAGTTCAAGAAAATTTGTTTTTTCTGAGTCACTTAAACCTGAAGAAGCATGGAATTATGGATTCAGTATTTCCAGATACTTTTCATTCAATAACAATAAGGGTACTTTCATTCTGGATTTTTACAGGACGGACTTCATTAACCAAATTATTGTTGATTTGGACAGTAAATATAGCGAAGTCTCTTTTTACAATTTAAATGGAAAATCTTACTCAAACAGTGCTCAGGCTGAAGTGATTTTTGAACCAATCAAAAGATTTGAGATAAATGCTGCCTTTCGCATAAATGATGTTTGGATGACGATAAATGACAAATTGGAACAAAAGCCTCTTGTTAATAAATATAAAGGATTGATTTCATTATCTTATTCAACTAAATATGATAAGTGGCAATTTGATTTTACTACCCAATATAAAGGAATAGCTCGTTTGCCTAAAACCGATGCATTACCAGTACAATACAAACAGAAAAATACTGCGCCTCCATTTTATTTATTAAGTGCGATGATTACAAAACGATTTAAAGGTTGGGATATTTATGCAGGAGGTGAGAACCTGACCAACTTTAAACAAAAGCACACGATCATTGCGTCAGAAGACCCTTTTGGTCCATATTTCGACACTTCTTTTGTATGGGGGCCAATCATCGGTAGAACAATTTATGCCGGATTGAGATTTTCAATTAAATAATATATCAACCTTAAAATTAAAAAAATGAAAACAACGAAGATTTATTCAGTAGCTGTAATTATTACATTATTTTTTGTGCAATTATCAGTTTATGCCCAGAAAAAGGATGATAATAAAGTAGTAAAACTACAAACTTCTGCACATTCAGAAATGTGTAAAGCTAAAATCGAAAAAACGCTGGCTTATGAAAAAGGCGTTATCAAATCTGAACTTGATAGAGAAACGCAGATTTTAACAGTCTCATATAACCCTGTTAAAACCGATGTTTCAAAAATAATAAAGGTTATTACAAACTTAGGTCATGAAGCAAAGGAAATTATTGAAAAAAAAGAAGAGAATAAAAAATCTCTGCAAAAACAAGAAATTAAAAAAATAAACATCAACGATTAATAAGTTGACCAAAGAAAAAAGAGATTTTTTATTTAGTTCCACTTTGACAGAATTGAGGTCAACGACTTAATCAATTGGTTCCGATTTATTTCTTCTATTCTGAAGAATTGGTATCATTGGATTTTGTTTGTAAGTAATTATAGATTAAATTACTATGTTAGTAATTCAATCTATTTAATTTCAAAATTAATTGAGAAAATCTTGCACGGTTATCAAAAAAGCCACGTAATGAATTTCTCTTTTCCAATAAATCAAATATGAATATGTTTTGTTTTCAATGTCAGGAAGCAGCCAAAGGAATAGGTTGCACAGTAAAAGGTGTATGCGGAAAAGTTAGCAATGTCTCCAACCTTCAGGATACATTATTATTCGTACTGAAAGGCGTTGCCGCACTGAACAGCGAATTGCGCAAAGCTGGTTTAGCCGAAGCAAAAGTGAATAAAGTGATTTTCGATGGTCTCTTCAGCACCATCACCAACGCCAATTTCGACGATGTAGCATTTTCAATCCGCATCAAGAAAACGCTGAGAGTTCGCGATGAATTAAAAGCCAAAGCGATTAAGGCAGACATCAGTTTGCCAACACACGAATCAATCAGTTGGTCGGCCTCAACAACCGAAGAGTTTGAAGCGAAAGCTACTGAAGTTGGTATCTTAAGCGAGACCAACGAAGATATCCGCTCACTGAAAGAGTTGATTATTTACGGATTGAAAGGATTGGCTGCTTATGCTGAACATGCATATAACCTGAATCACGAAAACGAGGAAGTGTTTGCTTTTTTGGAACGCGGGCTGGCTGCAACCACTTTGGATTTATCGGCCGAAGAACTGGTTGCACTAACCCTCGAAACCGGAAAATTCGGTGTCGAAGTGATGGCACTACTCGATAAAGCCAATACCACCGCATACGGAAATCCGGAAATGACCAAAGTAAATATTGGAGTTCGGAAAAATCCTGCAATCCTGATTTCGGGTCACGATCTGCGTGATATGGAAGATTTGCTGATTCAAACTGAAGGAACCGGAGTAGATGTTTATACTCATAGCGAAATGCTTCCGGCCAACTATTATCCTGCTTTCAAAAAATACAAACATCTGGTTGGTAACTATGGAAATGCCTGGTGGAAACAAAAAGAAGAATTCGAAAGTTTCAACGGTCCCATTCTGTTTACCACCAATTGCATTGTACCGCCAATGGGTAAAGCGGGTTACCGCGACCGGATTTACACTACCGGTGCAAGCGGATTGCCGGGAGCAATGCATTTCCCCGACCGCAAACCAGGCCAACTGAAAGATTTTCATGCCATTATCGAACATGCTAAAATCTGTGGTGCGCCTACCGAAATCGAAACCGGTGAAATCATTGGCGGATTCGCTCACAACCAGGTTTTCGAATTGGCCGGTCCAATTGTTGAAGCTGTTAAAACCGGAGCAATCCGCAAATTCTTTGTCATGGCCGGTTGCGATGGCCGTATGAAAGAGCGCGATTATTACACTCAATTTGCCGAAAAACTTCCGAAAGACACCGTGATTTTGACTGCTGGTTGCGCCAAATACCGATACAACAAGCTGCCTTTGGGCGACATCAACGGTATTCCGCGTGTGATCGATGCCGGACAGTGCAACGACTCGTACTCTTTGGCAGTAGTGGCTTTGAAACTAAAAGAAATTTTCGAGTTGGAAGATATCAACGATTTGCCGATTGCATTCAATATTGCATGGTACGAGCAAAAAGCAGTCATCGTATTGCTGGCATTGCTTTATCTGGGTGTGAAAAACATCCACCTCGGGCCAACATTACCGGCATTTTTATCACTAAATGTGGTCAATGTTTTGGTTCAGAATTTCGGAATCTCTGGAATACAAACCGTCGACGAAGATTTGAAATTGTTCCTTCAAACCGAAAAAGAAATGGTAGAGGCATTTGAAGAGAAATAGAGCTAATTGATTTATTTTAGTTTAACATCGGATTGAATTGAATCAATCCGATGTTTTTTATGTTTTTGACTGATATATATCCTATAACCCAAATTGAAGCACTACATCCAAGTTCCTTTTGCCATCTTTTTCATGGCTTCCCCACGGCCTACCCTTCGGTTTAATTTTTCGTCATGGTTTTTGTACCCATCCCACTGGCAACACATTGGATGTTGCTTTTGAAGGTTGAATTTTAATTGTAAAAGCAAAACCAAAGAGTTGCCCCAACCCACAAGCAAAAACACACGCAAGAGTGCTTCCATTCATTCCATTTTGCTCATGCCTACCCGTAGTTTCATTCCGCTCCCCTTTGGCTTTCCAGCCCACAATCCAGAACTCAAAGCCAAAACGGGAAGCTACATTCCACCCACCCCAATTCACTACATTGCATTCAGTCACCACCCTTGCTTTTCTCCATGCCAACCAGCGGTATGCCCTGCGGAGTGTTCACCCCTGTAAACTAAAAGCCACAAAAGCCCCACCGCCCTTTAATGGTGCAGGTAAAAATAAAGGAGCATTCGCGCATGGCCTTTGTGCTTGCAGCCGGTTCGTCTCACTCATTCAATCGTTCGCTTTGACGCTCGTTCCTCGCGTCGCCGCTCTCTAATTCATTTCGTTCACCTCACCAGCTTCAGCACCGCACGTGTTAGTGTTTCGTGCCTCAACACCCACACCTTTCCACATACACGCCAACAGCATTTCCACTTATTTTTACCTGCGAATTGTTTGCCCCATAAAACCGGTTCCCGATCATTGTCGCTTTGTTCAGCCTTCATTGAGCGTTTCATCATGCTATTGAAATGAGAATAACTGCCCCCACACCCCCCGGTGCCAGTTATTTCCCATTTCAACAGCACATCATCATCATACCCGAAATTTGACATTTCCTTTTTTATAGAAATATCTGTCAATTCAACGACTAATGATATAAACAGAATCGTCTAAAATGGAATCGCACTTTGATAGTGCGATTTTTATTAAAATATGCACTCAGTCAGTGCATGATATTTTTTTGCAGAAAATAAGCTACTATGAACAAATTATTCAACAGTTTATAGAAGAGACAAATACCAGCTTCATCCGCTACATTTATACTGAAATCAATTGAAAAAGTCGGATGATTAGACTTACGGCTTCACGCGGAATTGGGAAAACTACGCACATCCTAATTCTTAAGGCATCCGATAGGAACTACCAAAACACCGTCATTACGACGATAGGCATATTGACCTCCGGTTATGACCATTAAGAATGAGGCTTGTCCCATTTTATCTTCATCAATTTTTGCCTTTAGTGCCAATAGATTTTGAGCAGCTTCCTCAATCTGTTTGTTTCCTAACTTTACTTCTATCGCTGCCCAACGACCATCTCTTATCCGAACAATCAAATCGGATTCTAATCCACTTTTATCGCGATAATGAAACACATCACCATCAATCGCTTGCGCATAAATACGAATATCTCGTGTGCATAAAGATTCAAACAGGAACCCAAAAGTATTAAAGTCGTTCAACAACCCATCCGGATTTGTTCGCAACACTGCCGTAGCGATTGATGGATCAACAAAATGTCTTTTTGCCGAAGTCCGTATTGCCGACTTGGAACGCATTGACGGCAACCAAGCAGGCAAATCTTCCACGACAAAAATTCTTCTTAATGCATTTAGGTAAGAACCAATTGTTTTATCTGATATTGAAATATCAGTCGCTTCAATATCACTTTTGATCGTCTCTATCGAAGCCATTGTGGCTATATTTCTTGCCAGAGATCGCAACAATAACCGAACTCTTTCAGGATTTTTTTCCACATCATCAACACGTGATACATCATGATTAATTACAGCCTCTACATAATCTCTTGACATACGTAATGCTGATGCATCATTTTTCAAAACACTGGCAGGCCATCCACCTCTACATAAAGCAAAAGCTATTTTTTCTATGGACAATTCGGACATTGATTCAATATCCTGATTCCCTCCAAACAAACTTCCTAAAGAAACTGAGCCATTTGATTCATTCGATTCAAATAGACTCATCGGACGCATCAACATTCGGGAAAACCTTCCTGTACCAGTATGTGCAGTTACATTATCAGCAGGTACTGCCGAACCAGTCAAAATAAACTGACCGACATTACCCCATTTATCAACTTCGAATCTGACTGCATCCCACAAAACCGGAGCCATTTGCCACTCATCAATTAATCTTGGTGCTTCACCTTTAAGTAACAATGAAGGCTTTGTGTCGGCCATTGCCTGGTAAGACGCCGAATTATCCGGATCTTGCATATACAAAATGCTCTTTGCTGCCACAGATGCAGTACGTGTTTTTCCGCACCACTTGGCTCCCTCAATTAAAACTGCTCCTGACGATTGCAATGCTATTTGTAGTTCCTGATCACACAAGCGCGATAAATAAGTCTTTTCTGCCATATTATGCGTAATTGAATTTCAATGCAAATATAACAATACTTCCTGATTTGGCGCAAATTTACTTCCTAATTTGGCGTCGATTTACTTCCTGATTTGGCAGGTATTCACTTCCTAATTTAGAAAATAAAATTTGAAATAATAGTTTACATTTACCACAGTCATCAGGATTAACATTTTATAATATGGTTGCATAAACGGGCATTCCAAGCCAAAACTGTATCTTTACACAGAATGATGGAATATATATTCTCAGATAAAATTAGTGTCATCTGTATCTTATTTGTACCATTAGTTTATAATTAGCTGATTTTCATAGGTGTTTATTTTCGAAGAAGTGAAATAATACTTAGAAAAAGTCTTTATTCAATAAAAAATAGAAAGCCCTGTCGGAAATTCCGGCGGGGCTTTTTGCACTGTGATAGTGCGCATTTTGTTGTAATTCGCACTAAATGAGTGCAAATAAAAGGTGTTATGTCTCAATGTCACCCACTCATTAAAACCTATTTCAACTCTTTCCGAAAGCAAATACTCTCTTCCATACCAATGTATTGTCCATAATTTTCGGTGAGTGAATAACCAGCGACTGTGTACAAACGAATAGCTTCTACCTGCCGGCGTCCGGTTTCCAGCACAGCCGAAGAATTGCTTTCTTCGACTGCCCATTTTTCTAATTCCTGAAGCATTTGTGCTGCAAGTTGTTTGCCACGCATTTCGGGCAGAACAAACATCCGCTTCATTTCCACCGTTTTATCATCAAACAGTTTGTAGCAGCCGCAGCCAACTGGTTTTCCTTCGAAGTAAACAACTACAACATGATTGATCAGATCGACCTGATTATACTGGCGATATTGTAACTGGGCTTCTCCATTTCGTTGATACAAATCCTGATCCAGAGCGGTAATCAGATTCCTGAAGTCAGCATTTTCACTGTTGGTGCGAACAAATTCGGTCATGGCAATCATTTGATTTTGGTTATGATACAACAAAATTACGCTATTTTTTCTGCCACAAAGGGTAAGAAAGACTCAATTGCAGCATATTGTTTCGATAAGCTGTTGCAGAACGCATACCGTATACCGTGAATAAATTATTGGCAAACCCAACATCTTTAAATCCTCGAATGTAATTAACAGACCATTTCAATTTGTGATATTGACTGCCAAGCCCGAGAGTCCAGTTCCACTCGGTTTTATCTTTTCCCGTATCGTAATTGGTTAACCAACTGGCCTCAATTCCACCACGTACGAAAATATTTTTGTAGACAAGGTATTGAAGATGGACCGGCACAACGACATAGTGCAGAGGAAAGGTTTTCCATCCTTGCACTGTTTCAGGAGAATATGGAGAACTACCATCATAACCACCATAACCATAACCCGTAGAGCCAATATCGTAAAACTCTTTCATTTGTTTAAACCGGTACATTACACCCAGATCGGCTGAAAGTTTTCCAGCAATGTTACGCGAGGCATAAACGCCGATTCCGGCACCAAGGGTATTTTTTTTTGGTTGGGAATAATGAGGAATGTCACCGAAAATCAAAAGGGAGCCTTCGGTAGTTACTCCGAATTCAGTTTTAGACTGGGCAAATGCCGAACTACACAAAAAATAAAAAACTACCACTAAGAGTAAAAATTGTTTCATACTGGACATTGTTTAAGTTAATTTTTGAAAAACATTGTTTCTATTCTGTTAACCAAAAATAAACAAACTCAAAATATGATGTATGTTAAATTAATTTAAAGGAAGTCAAAAAAAGTATTGAGCTTATTTGTCAAATCAATTCCGGCAAATAAATCTTTAACTTAGTGGCTCGAAAAAATTGATAAGATATGCGCGGATTGATTATTTGTTTGCTTCTCCTGATATCGGGAAGTATGATTGCACAGAATTCGATAAATCAGGTGGATACCCAAGGAAGGAAACAGGGTTTCTGGACAAAAAAGGATAACGAAGGAAGGCTGGTTTATCAGGCCACTTTTAAAGACGATAAGCCGGTTGGCGAAATGAAACGGTTTCATCCGAACGGAAAAATAAAAGCAACGATGAATTTTGTTGAAGGCAGCGATGAATCGGAAGCCCAACTATTTGATGAGCGCGGCAAGCAGATTGCCAAGGGAAAATATTCAGGACAAAAGAAAATCGGGGAATGGACTTACCTGCTCGATTCAAAAGTGATGTCGACCGAAACCTACCTGAACGGACAAAAAAATGGCACCAGCAAACGCTTCTACAAAACCGGCGAACTGTTGGAAGAATCGAACTGGCAAAATGACAAACTAAACGGCATTTATCGCACCTATTTTCAGGATGGAAAAGCCTTTTTGGAATGCAATTATTCGCAAGGACTTCGGTACGGAGCATTCAAAACCTGGTTTCCAAACGGTACACTTGAATTAGACGCCATTTACACCAATGACGCCCGCGATAAGGATTGGAAATATTATAGCGAAAGCGGCGAACTACTGTACACGCTTAAATTCAATCTCGGCAAATTACTGAATCCGGAAGTTCAGGATAGAATGGATAAAGAAAAAACAGACACTTATCGGTCGAAAGGCGACAGTGTTCCCGATCCTGAAAAATTCATGCAAAATCCGGATGAATACATGCGACTGATGCAAATTCGTTAATCTAAAAACATGAAACAGGCACTGATTTTTGTTCTGGTCGGTTTGCTTTCAGCAACGATTTTGCCTGCGCAAAATACAGCGCCTGATTCGTATTGGGTACAACTGAAAGACAAAAAGGGAACACCTTACCTGATTAGTCAGCCTGAAGCTTTTTTATCGCAACGATCCATCGACCGGCGCAAGCGGCAGCACATTTCAATTGACGAAACCGACTTGCCCGTTTCTCCGGGTTATCTGGACTCGCTTAAAAAACATGGATTGGAGATTGTACACACCTCGAAATGGTTGAACGGAGCAACCGTCAGAACCGCCGATACTGTTTTAATTCAGAAAATTGCCACTCTTCCTTTTGTTGCTATGGTTCAGCTTACCAAACCGGCAAATGTTCTGAAATCGACAAACCATAAATTTAGTGATGAGATAGCGAATACGGAATATGATCCTGCAAAATATGGATTGGCAATCGACCAACTCACTCAACTAAAGGGCGAGTACTTGCACCGTCAGGGTTTTCGCGGAAAAGGCATTCAGATTGCAATTCTGGATGCGGGTTTCCTGAATGCCAACACAATCACAGCATTCGACAGCTTACGAAATTCGGACCGGATACTTGGAACGCGCGATTTTGTTGATCCGCAGTCGGATATATACAATCAAAACTACCACGGAATGAGCGTTCTTTCGTGCATGGGTGGCAACTTGCCGGGGAGTTTAATCGGCACTGCTCCTGATGCGTCATTTTACCTGATTCGCTCCGAAGATGTAACTACTGAATACCTGATTGAAGAAGACAACTGGATTGCAGCTGCTGAATATGCCGACAGTTTGGGTGTTGACGTGATTAATTCGTCGCTGGGCTACAATTTATTCGACGATCCACGGATGAATCACACTTATAATGATCTGAATGGTAAAACGACTAGGGTAACTCAGGGCGCTAATATGGCTTTCCAAAAGGGAATCCTGGTTTTTAGCAGCGCTGGAAACGAAGGAAGTAAGTCGTGGAAACACATTATCGCACCTTCCGACGGCGAAAACGTTATTGGAGTTGCAGCTGTTGACAAGACCGGCACCTGGGCAACATTCAGCTCGGTTGGCCCCGCTTTTGGTGGAGCTATAAAACCCAATGTAGCTGCCATGGGTTCAGGAACAACATTGGCACTCAGCAACGGTACAATCGGGTATGCAAACGGAACCTCCTTTTCATCTCCTGTTTTAGCCGGAATGGGAGCTTGCCTTTTACAAGCCAATCCGTATGCCGGTGCAAAAATGGCAAAATTGGCTATTGAGCAAAGTGCCAGTCAATACAATAAACCTGACTCGCTTTTGGGCTATGGGATTCCCGATTTCGAGAAAGCCGATAAATACCTGAAAGTAAACAGCGCCACCTATTTTAATTTGGAAAGTTCCTGGGCCGTTTCACCCAACCCGTTTACTGATTTTCTTTTCATTCGGAATCTGAACAATTCAATCGACGAAAACTGTGTCATCAGCATATACAATCTTCAGGGAATTTGTCTTTGGCAGGCGTCTTTCAATTCTGAAGAATCCATTATTCTGAAGAATCTTGCTAACTTGCCTCAGGGCTTTTTGATCCTGAGTATTCGTTCCGGAGAAAAGGAAGAACGGATAAAGCTGGTGAAAGTAGCACAGTGAAAAGGGCTCAGTGTTCAGTCGCAGTTGGCAGTAAAAGTAGGAAGACTGGAGTCATGCAATGGGCAACCACTTCTTGAAATTTGGAACTTGAAACTTTGAACTTATTTAATGAACGAGCAGCAACTTTCTCTTTTTGAATTACAGCGACAGGTAAAAAGTACTCTAGACGACACTTTTTCGATGCCTATATGGGTGAAAGCCGAAATCAGCGAGATGACCGTGAATCGAAGTGGCCACTGTTACCTCGACCTGATTGAGACTGAAGCCGGAACCGACACTGTGATTGCCCGTTGCCGTGCCACCATCTGGTCGTACACTTTTCGGATGCTGAAACCTTACTTCGAGACTACTTCCGGACAGGCATTTTCTGAAGGCTTAAAAGTGTTGCTTCAAGCGAAAGTTGAATACCACGAAGTGTTTGGGTTTAGCCTGAATATCCGCGACATCGATCCGGTTTATACCTTGGGTGATTTAGCCCGGCAACGCCGCGAAATCATTCGAAAACTTCAGGACGACGGGGTATTTGAAATGAACAAGGAACTTGAATTACCAATGGTTCCGCAACGGATTGCCATCATCTCCTCTCCCACTGCTGCCGGGTTGCAGGATTTTCTGGATCAGTTGCACAACAACCCACACCAGTTTGTATTTTACACCAAGCTTTTCCCGGCGGTAATGCAAGGCAACGAAGCCCCGCGAAGCATCATGAACGCGCTTGATCTCATTTTCGAATATGAAGAAATGTTTGACGCAGTAGTCATCATTCGAGGTGGTGGTGCGCAAATTGACCTGGCCTGTTTCGATCAGTACGAACTGGCGTTCAATGTGGCGCAATTTCCACTTCCGGTCATTACCGGTATTGGGCACGACAAAGATGACACCGTGATCGACATGGTAGCCCATACCCGCATGAAAACGCCTACTGCCGTTGCGGAGTTCCTGATTTCAGGAGCATTGCAGTTTTCACAGCAACTAAGCGAATTGGAAAATCATTTTATTGAGCTCTTGAACGAGCAGCTTGAGCAGAATAAAGACAGATTAAACGATGCCGCCGATCAGCTAAATCAACTGGTGAATGAAATGATTGTGACTCAGCAAAACCGGCTAAACATCGCCCGGATTCAACTTAAAAACCGAACAGAAACATTCCTGAAAGGGCAACAATCGGAATTGAAACAGCTAACGATTGATGTCAAAAATAAAACCAACCGCTTTGTTACCCAACAGAACCATTTGCTCGATCAGTCAGGAAATAAACTGAACTTTACTTTTCGCGAGCAGATGCTGAAGTGCAAAAATCAGCTGAATCAATTCCAGAATCTGACTAAAATCCGGAGCATTGAAACCATCCGTGCTGAAAAGAAAAATCTGAACTCCATTCAGGAAAAGCTTCGATTGGTCGATCCGCAAAACATTCTGAAACGCGGTTATTCACTAACCATGCTGAATGGAAAGATTGTAAAATCAATCAATCAGATAAAAATAGGCGACCGGATCGAAACGAGACTGAGCGATGGAACTGTAGAAAGCACAGTGGAAAATAAAAAACTCAGCGATCAGTAAACCATTCATCTCAAGGTGAATAATATTATTTTATAATGTACAGACGCACGATCGTGCGTCGCTAACAAAAAAGAAATGGCAACGAAAAAAGTAACTTACAAAGAAGCAATTACCGAAATCGAAGAGATTCTGGAAAAAATTGAAAATGAAGAACTGGACGTAGATGAATTGGCAGAACAAGTAACTCGGGTTTCGGCACTAATCACCATTTGCAAAGACAAACTGCACAAAACCGAGGCAGAAGTTGAGAAGATACTGAAGGAAATGAACCAATGAAAAAGTTTACTGTTGCAGTGTTCAGTCTCCGAAATCAGTTTTGGGTAACCAAACTCTGAATGTGAATTGCCAACTGTGACTGATCACTGAACACTTTTTAAAGGAATGAGCAAAAGTAATCTGCGTGAAGTTGCCGGGGTATTCCTAAAACTTGGCATAACAGGCTTCGGCGGGCCTGCGGCGCATATTGCCATGATGCGGGCCGAAATTGTTGCCAAACTGAAATGGATGACCGAGCAACATTTCCTCGACCTGATTGGCGCCACAAACCTGATTCCCGGACCAAACAGCACGGAAATGGCCATTCACATCGGTCACGAAAGAGCTGGTTGGAAAGGACTAATTGTTGCCGGGTTGTGTTTCATTTTACCTGCTGTTCTCATAACTGGCATCTTCGCCTGGCTTTACAAGGCATATGGACAACTCCCAGAGATACAGCCATTCGTTTACGGAATTAAACCTGCGATTATTGCAATCATACTTGGGGCAATCTACCCATTGGCCAAAAAATCGTTGAAATCAGTCGAACTGGCATCAATCGGGTTTGCAGTATTAATCTTTTCGCTACTCAGTTTCAACGAAATTTACCTGATGTTTGGAGCAGGTTTTCTTGCTTTACTCCTCCACTCCATCCGAACACGAAAATCGGGTACGATAAAGCAAATTTTCCCTTTCACATTTCTTCAAATACCCGGAACATCAATTTTGGCAGCGTCCAATTTAAACCTGTTTTTAATTTTCCTGAAAATCGGAGCAATACTTTATGGCAGCGGCTATGTGTTATTTGCATTTCTCGACACCGAACTTGTTTCAACCGGAATCTTATCGCGCCAACAATTAATTGATGCCATTGCTGTCGGGCAGTTTACCCCTGGTCCCCTTTTTTCGTCAGTAACATTTGTCGGATATCAAATCAACGGCTTGACTGGCGCTGTCGTTTCAACCATCGGAATTTTCCTGCCATCCTTTATTTTTGTCGCATTGCTCAACCCTTTGGTGAAAAAAATGCGCAACTCCAGTCAGTTTTCGGCGTTCCTTGATGCTGTAAACGTGGCTTCCGTGGCAATCATTATCTCCGTTTGTTATGCCATGGGTAAAGAAACCATTACCGACTGGCGAACTATTTCGATTGCCCTGGCAAGCTCCTCAATTGTTTTTGGATTGAAGAAAGTTAACTCTGCATTTGTTGTTTTGGGAGGCTCAATTCTGGGATATTTGCTGACGTTTATTTAATAAACACCCGGAATAATTTATTGCCAAATTTTTAAAAGCACTCACCCCGGTTGGGGTCGTACAAACATCTCCCCCTGACTTTCTATAAACATTCATTGCCTCCGGCATCCCCTGAAATCCGCGCACGTGAACCTAAGTTGCTCACCTCCTCAACTTTTTATCCCCGCCAAATGTTATCCAATCTTTACAACAATCCATAACCAAAAGCCGAAACAGCAATAGCGATAAAGTAGGCAAACTAAAAAAACTTCACTATGAAAAACATGATGCTTTTAATTTCGGGTTTTGTATTGTCAATTAACCTATCGTTAGCACAATCGGCTAAAATTGACACCACACACACATTTCAGACTAACAACCTGGCACTAAATCTGGACGGAGCACGACATGCTTACCATCCAAACAACGAGGGATTTTTGCACAATTTAAACGGCGGCATAACGAAAGAGGAAGCCTTAAATAATAAATTTGAGAAAGGAAGAGGATATGGAATTGCTAAAAAGCGAATCAAAAACAGTAATCTGTATGCAGGCTATATTCAAGCAGATGGTTACTTTGTATCACAAACAACCCCATACAATAAAACCCAACCCGATAGTAGTTATGCCAAATATGCCGACGCCGAAACAATACCATATATCACTTTAAGTCCGGCATGGAAAGCCCGGGGTATTAAAAGTTGTGACATTGCATTTGTTATTAATCTTGATAATGGTAAAAAGAGTGCAGCAATCTTTACTGACTATAGAGGCAATGATGATAATTTAGAAATTTCTCTTGCACTCGCTCAGAAACTTGAAATTCCGGTTACCACGAAGCAAGGCAGCTCTTACGACAACAAAAAAACAGTTACCAGGTATGTTGGGATTAAGAACAGAAACCTCAAAATTTATTACTTCATAAATAGTGGAAACGGAAATGGAAAAACGGCAGAAGAAATACAAAACACTGGACTGAAGCTAATGGGATTGTAGCAACGCACCGCCAGGTAAATATTCAGTCGCAGCCAACAAATTCTGTCCACTGCGACTGAAAACTGATCACTTAAAATCTCACATTTAATCCGGCCATGAAATTAATCCCGGCCTGAGGGAAATATCCGTCCATAGCAAAACGTTCGCCACCCAACATGTAAGAATAAACCCACGCATTGTTTTCGTATTTCGTGTCAAACAGATTATTTACCAACAGGTGCAGATTAAATTCTTTGGCGAATTTCTGCGGAATGCGATACGTAAATTTCAGGTTATTCAACAAATAACCATTCAACTTCCGGTCGTTGCTCGATGTATTGTCGATGTACTGCTTGCTTACGGAATACGACTGCAAACTGATGTTCAAACCTCTGGCAGCAATCCAACTCAACTGGCTGTTGGCAATCACTTCAGGAGAGAAAGCCAGATCGGTGGTGCCCAGTTTGGTTGCAATTTGGCCGCCATTGTCCCAATCATCCACATAATCGGTAAAATCCTTTATCTTATTTTTGCTGAGGGTCACATTTACGTCCCATTTCAGTTTTTCAGCCAGTTTCATTCCGGCCATCAATTCCAGTCCGGCGCGGTAACTGTTGTCGACATTGGTCATGATTGGCGCACCCACATCATTGATTTCGCCGGTCAGGATTAACTGATTTTGGTACGACATAAAGTACGCGTTCACTCCCAATGCCAGGCGCGAAGTGTTGTATTTGTAACCCAATTCGAAGTCGTTCAAGGTTTCGAAAGTTGGCTGTTTTCCTTTTGGATCGGCATCCACATAATTATCGCGATTGGGTTCACGGTTGGCACGGGCAAAGTTGGCATACAAGCTTTGTTTTTCGCTCAACTGGTAAAAAACACCCACTTTCGGGTTGAAGAACTCAAATTTGTGTGATTGAGCCAGATCGCGCAAATCATCGTCCAGACCATCAATCGTATAGTCGATTTTACGGAACCGAAAATCGGCAAACAGGTTCAGGTTCTCTGCCAGTTCGTAGTTGTATTTAGCAAATACATTGAAATCTTTCTTCAAACCAATTCCACGATACCATTCATGATCCAATTCAGAATCTCCTGCATTCCGGGCCCAGATTACATTGCCGAAGTGATTTCCGTCGTACACGTTATAGCCTCCACCAAAAGTAAATTCGTTGGTTTCCTGTTTGCGCGTGGCCGAGAATGTCGCTCCAAAAAAATCATTATCGAGCCATTTCCGGCGAATCAAATCAGACTCTTTGATGGTCTCGCCGCCAATTACAGGTTGAGTAATCTGGTAATCAGCCAATTTCTGGTCTTCCTTGTATTGCTCGTAATAACCATTACCGGCAGTATAAAACAAGCTGGCATTTACATTGAACGACTCCGACAACTTGTGCGAGAACAGCGCTTGATAATGATCCTGCTGGTAATGATCAATTTCGTTCTTATAGGTGTACAAGTTGTACGTCCGGCTGTCGGATGCAATCATTTCGTCCACCTGTTTCTGCGAATAAAGCCAATGATCGGCATAACGCTGCATTCCTGCCAAATCGTTATTCAGGCGAACCGAAGGCACGCCGTTCCAGGCCTGGTAGGTATCTTCTAATCCTGAAAAAATATTCACTTTCAGAATAGTATTTTCAGTAAAATATCCTCCGGAAACAAAAAATGATTTCAGGTCGGACGCAGCACGATCGATAAAACCATCGGAACTGACTTTAGACAAACGGGCATCGAAGGTGAATTTTCCTTTAAGCAAGCCAGTGCCAACGCCAATCGAATTTTTCAGGGTTCCGAAAGATCCGGCAGACGAGCTGTATTCAGCAAAAGCGTCTTTGTTGATGGTTGTAGTTTGCAAATTGATGGTTGCTCCGAAAGCAGCTGCTCCATTGGTTGAAGTTCCCACACCGCGCTGCACCTGAATATTATCGGTTGACGAAGCAATGTCCGGAATATCGACCCACCAGGTTCCGTGCGATTCGGCATCGTTCATTGGAATGCCATTTACCGTTACATTAATACGGTTCAGGTCGGTTCCCCGAATCCTGAAATTGGTGTAACCCACACCAGTTCCGGCGTCAGAAGTGGTCACAAAAGAAGGAGTCAATCCGAGCAAATACGGAATGTCCTGTCCCATATTGTTATCCCTGATTTCCGATTTTTCGACGGTAGTAAAAGCCACCGGAGTCTTTTCCTTAGCCCGTGTGGCCGATACCAGAACTTCTTCAGCCAGAATATTGTCCTGTTTCAACACAAGGTCAATGGTCTGATCTTCCTTTAATTTTACTTCTTTCGTTTGTTTTTCGTACCCGATGTATGAAACCGTCAACTGATAAACTCCAGCCTTCAGGTTTTTAAACCGATAAGCACCGTTTACATCAGTCGTAGTTCCATTAAATCCGTTTGAAATCATCAGGTTGGCGCCAATGAGCTGCTCGCCTGTTTCATTTTTCACAGTTCCTTTCAGTGTAAATTGGGCAAATCCCCAAAATACGAGGCATTGCAAAAGCAATGTCAAATAAATCCGTTTCATTCTTGTTTTTTAAATGGTTAATAAATAACCAATGAGGCAAGTAATTCCCTTTCGCCATCCCTTCGCCAGCATTACCTGTATCAGGTTCGGTGGGTGTGATCTCAGCCTGTAATTACCCCGACTTTCGTCGGGAAGGCACCCCATTGCGTAAATTGATGGGACAAATGTAGGATTTTTAGTGAACGCAATCCAATTTTTTCTGAGAAAAAGTGTTTTTAGTCTTTTTCTTAACGCTTTGTTTGACCAGATTCCAATCCTAAAACTTCAATTTCTCCTTTTCCGGAAAAATTGTCATTCAGAATATTTAAGAAATAGAAAATTTGACATCGAAAATGACTTTATGACACTATTAATCAATCACATAACCAATGGCATTCTGTTTGAAATATGCTATATGAAAACAAGAAAAAATAATCATGTATAACTAAAAATGGAGGAATTAAACTATGTTACCAGTATTTAAAACCAGAAGTTTACCGGGTTTATTTGATGAATTTTTCAATGGAAATTTACTTCCAAACTACATTGAAGAAGGAGCATGGAAATCGACTCCGGCAGTAAATATTTACGAAACAAACGAAAAGTTTGAAATCGAAATTGCAGCTCCCGGCCTCGAAAAAGAAGATTTCAAAATTGATCTGAAAAACGACTACTTGTTGGTTTATTCTGAAAAGAAAGACAAAAAGGAAGAAAAGGAAAAGGGGAAAGTCGTTCGTTCTGAATTCAGGTATTCTTCGTTCCAGCGCTCGTTTGCCCTGCCCAAAGAAGTCGATATTGCTGAAATTAAAGCAAATCACAAAAACGGCATTCTGACCGTTGAACTTCCGAAGAAAATGGAATACAAAGAAAATTGGTCGCGTCAGATTGAAATCCAATAAGCTCCTGAATGGCTTGTTTTAGTTAAACTCATCCGATGACTTCGAGTCACCGGATGAGTTTTTTATAAATAGCTGCTAAAGCGCTTTTTTCGAAAAGCTTAATGGCAGCAGACTTTCTACACCATTCAAAACCAGAATGGAATCCTGGCCATCAAGAATAATCCGGATTGGGGTTTTAAACCTCACTTCCGTTTCAGCTAAAGCCTGACGACATGAGCCACAAGGCTTTACCGGTTCGTTTACCAAAACTCCCTTTTTAGCTGCAGAAATCGCAATTGTTTTTACTCCTGAATCAGGATAATTGGCATTGGCATAAAACAAAGCAACCCTTTCGGCACATAAACCTGAAGGATAAGCAGAATTCTCCTGATTATTTCCGGAAACAATTAATCCGTTTTCAAGCAAAACGGCAGCCCCGACATGAAATCCGGAATAAGGAGCATAAGCCTGCCCCGTAATTCGTCTGGCCTCCAACAGTAAATTCTGATCATTTACAGGCAATTCGCCAATATTTTCAAATTCGTGTACTACAATTCTGATTTCAGTCGTTTTCATCAGTAAATGATTTGTTTTTTAATTGTCTGATGAAACTCACAAGTTGTTAATAATTTATTCTCGATGGTGTTTGTGTTTCCAACAACATGTTCGTTTCATAAATAAACGTTTTGCCCAAATGTACGTTAATACTTGTTATTTGACAATGATCCGAACTTGCAACATTTTCTTATTTTTGTGAAACAGACCAACCAATTGTTATGATCAAATATACATTACTCTTTATTGCACTGATTGCAGTTACATTAGGCTTTGCTCAACAAAAGCAAGTTGCCCGTGAAGAATACATTCAAAAGTTCTACAAATTAGCCATTTCTGAGATGGAACGAAGCGGTATTCCGGCCAGCATCACACTCGCTCAGGGTTGCTGGGAGTCGCAAAACGGGAACAGCCGGTTAGCGACCGAAGGAAATAACCATTTCGGAATTAAATGCAAAGCTGAGTGGAAAGGCAAAAAAATATATCACGACGATGATGCCAAAGGCGAGTGTTTCCGCAAATATGCCCATGCGGAAGCTTCCTATATCGATCACAGTAATTTCCTGATGGCAGGAAGCAGATACAGTTTTCTTTTTCAACTCGATCCGAAAGATTATACTGCCTGGGCCCGTGGATTGAAACAAGCCGGTTATGCAACGGATCCGACCTATCCTGAACGACTGATTAAAATTATTGAAGATTTCAAGCTCTATATTTACGACGAATATGGCGACAACCGCCAATTGGCCTCGGTCAAACAAGAAGTGGAAAGGCCTTTGCCAACAAAATCGACCATGGCAAAAGCGACTGTATCGCGCAAAATTGAAATGAGAAACGGCCTGCGTTCAATTGTTGTGCAGGAAGGCGACACCTACGAAAATCTCACTAAACGCTACAAATTAAAAGATTGGGAATTATATACTTATAACGATTTCGGAAAAGGCAGACAACCCAAACCAAATGAGATTCTCTATATTCAGGCTAAATACAAAAAAGCCAACAAACAGCACAAACAGCATGTTACCGAAAATGGCGACACCATGCATTACATTGCCCAGCGCTACGGACTAAAATTAAGGCCATTACTTCGCAGAAACCGTATGGATGAAGGAGATCAGCCAGCTGTTGGTCAAATCGTTTATCTCCACAACAAGAGACCGAGAAAAGGATAACGTCAAGTAAAAAGGATAAATTAAAAAGGCAAAAGGATAAGAATTAGCTTCTTTCTTTTGCCTTTTTAATTTTAACTTTTGCCCTGAACTTAGGTCTTACTCCATCGGCTGAAGAGGAGCCGTAAAAGTACCTTGTCTGCAAAAAATATAAAATTCAGGATAAATACGATTGAAATAACCGAGATTATATTTCCGGAGATGAACGCGAAAGCTTTCAGGACAAACTCTTTATCTACAAAATAATAAAATCCTGAAACAATTGCCAGCAACGACAGCAATACGCCAACCAGAGAAAGATATTCGCGTAAATCGGTTTTCCATTGTTCCCGGCGAACAACTTGCGATGTGACTTTTTGAGCAAAATCAAGCGGCAATCGAAAGTCAAGTTCTGTTCTGAACGACTTTTCTATCATTTGATCCAGTTCTTCCTTATTCATGACTAATCTCCTTTACTGCATTTAAACTGTTCCCATCAACCACAAATTTAAGCTTTTCCTTTAAAAGTGCTTTTGCCCTGAACAGGTAACTTTTAATCGTTCCTTCGGGCATCCCGGTTATCTGTTCAATTTCCTGATACGAGAACTCTTCCAGATGAAACAACGTGATCACCGTTCGATATTGAACTGGCAAAAGCTCAATTTGATCCCGGATATACCGGTGCAAATCAGTTTGTTCATAATTTTCTGATCTGTAATCGGTCAGGTTGCGCAACGCAGCCGAATCATCCGGATTTACCTCATCGCCTTTCTTGAATTTCCTCAAATAATTAATGCTGGTATTGTATGCAATGGTGGCAATCCAAGTCGATAATTTGCATTCGTTGCGGTACTTTGCCAGATTCTGATACACTTTAAGAAATACTTCCTGACAAACATCTTCCAGCTCATCGTGACGCTGAATTAAGCGGCCGGTTATATGAACAACCAGCTTCTGGTATCGATTTACCAGAAACGTAAAAGCATTCATATTACCATTTAAAATCTGGCTTATTAATTCAGAATCGTTCATACTGGAAGTTTGACAACGACTGACATTAAAATGTTGCATTAAGTACCGACATTTTATTCAGAAAAAAAACTGAATCATCTGCAACATTTCAGAAACACTTGCTGTCACATCTTACAAACATTTAAAACTGAAAATTATGAGCATGTATGAAGTATTAATGGCGTCAGTGATTTTTTATGCAATATACAGTGTATTAAAAAACTTCACTGATTTTTTACTGAAACGGAAGATTATTAAAGCCGGACATTTCGAAAATGCCGGAATCCTCGACCAAAAAGTGGCCTCGGTTGCCGCCGAAAATCAGGAGGCCAATAAATATCCTTCTCTTAAATGGGGCTTGGTAGCTTTCTTTGCCGGAATTGGATTTATTATCATTAATTCAATGGGGCCAAGCCTGTACAATCAGGACAACTACCACAATTTCATGGAAAACAGTGTATTGCCCTTTGGCATTGAATTGGTTTGCATTTCTCTGGGATTCATTGTGTATTTCCTGATTGTTACTTTCATGAAGAAAAAATAGGGACTGTTGATATTTGTAGAGACAAGGCATTGCCTTGTCTCTACATGCAGTCCCCTGAATTTATATTTTCACCTGCCAATCGCCCAAATCGTGGAATCCACGCAGCAATTCATCGGTTTTCATTCGTTTCTTTCCTGAAAGCTGAATATCAGTTATCGAAAGCCAACCATCCGGACAAGCAATTTTCAAAAATTTCCTACCATCCGTCTGAAGTGTACCCGGAGCTGCAGTTAAGCTGCCGTTATCGCGCGTTACAGCAAAGATTTTAGCAGTCAGAACTTCACCCTTGCCTGCATGTTCCAACTCAGTCCAGGCCGCCGGATATGGCGACAAACCACGGATCAGGTTACGAACTGATTCGGTATCGCGGGTCCAGTCGATGCGGCAATCGTCTTTAAATATTTTGGGAGCGTGTTTTATTCTTTCAGGATTGTCAATTAAATGCTCCTGATCAATAGCCTCAACATTTCCTCCGGCCAAAGCATCAACTGTTTTTACAACCAAATTGGCGCCAATTATCATTAACCGGTCGTGCAAATCGCCAACCGTATCGTTTTCGGCAATCTCAATTTTCTCTTGAAACATGATTCTTCCGGTATCAATTTCGTGCGAAAGCAAAAAAGTAGTGACTCCGGTCTCAGTTTCACCATTGATCACAGCCCAATTTAGCGGTGCAGCACCTCGGTATTGTGGCAATAAAGATCCGTGAAGATTAAAAGTTCCCATCGGGGGCATACTCCAAACCATTTCGGGTAACATGCGGAAAGCGACCACGACTTGAAGATCAGCTTTAAGACTCTCCAGTTCGGCAATAAACTCTGGATTCTTCAATTTTTCAGGCTGAAGCACTCGGAGCGATTGTTGAATGGCGTATTGCTTAACGGCCGATTCGCTTAACTGGCGGCCGCGGCCGGCAGGCTTGTCAGGAGCAGTAATAACACCCACAACATTGTAGCCATTTTTAACCAAAGCCTTTAAACTCTCAACAGCAAAGTCGGGAGTTCCCATAAATACGATACGGATTTCTTTTGGAGCCATCGTTTTTTTGTACAAAGATAAACCAAGCCTGTGAACCTCAAAGCAAGAAATTTAAAAAGAACAGATCTAATCTTGCAATGGAAATTACTGCATTGAATATGAATGCCTTAATCTTACCTTAACAATAAAGCCACACATACATATCAATTGACTATCAGCGACTTAGTCAGCACGATACGTTAACTTATCATCAACAGATTGCTAAATAATTTGCACACAACAACTTAAGCAAAATTAATTCAATGGTTTGCGGTATTTTTGTACTGTCAATTAATTCTTCAAATTTAATATTTAAGTTATGAGCTTTAAAAAACAATTTCTTAAGTCGAAGCCAGTTTGTAAGGTTTCATTCCGTTTAGATGCAGCTGAAGCTTCAGGAGCTAAAAAAGTTCAATTATTAGGCGACTTCAACAATTGGGATAAAACAACAGAACCAATGACTGCACTTAAATCAAACGATTTTACCGCTATCCTCGAATTAGAAGCAGGAAAAGAATTTCAGTTTCGTTATTTGATTGACGGATCAGATTGGAAAAACGACACTCAGGCAGACTCTTATGCAGCCAACAGTTTTGGCGAAGAGAACAGTGTAATTTCAACTATTGCATAGAGAACTAGCTGGTTTGTCAATTACATAAAAAGCCGGAATCAGTATTTAATTACTGTATTCCGGCTTTTTGTATTTTATAGGTTGAACCCGATTAAATCGAGTATTTGTTTTCAACTTCAGGTCTGAGTTTTCGGTTCCCCTTTACTGCTTTGGGTGAATATGGGCAATTTTTGCACCCATTCGAACAGCAATAACCACGTTTAACCAGAAAGAATTCGGTCATTACGCGATATCCCTGTGAACTCATCAAATAATCAACTCCTTCAACAGGAGAATCATCAGCGTCAGAACCGAACATATTGTCGAAAATACCCATGCCAGACTAGTATTTAAACTTCTGCAGAAAATGACCCATCCGGTCGCGTTTGGTTTTCAGGTATGCCTGATTGTATTCGTTTGGTTCAATCTCAATATTTACAGTCGAAACAACTTCAAGATTAAAACCTTCAATTCCAACTCGCTTGATCGGATTGTTCGTCATCAAACGCATTTTGGAAACGCCAAGGCTTCTCAAAATCTGCGCCCCAACACCATAATCACGTTCATCGGCATCAAATCCAAGATGAATATTTGCATCAATGGTATCCATTCCCTCATCCTGCAATTTGTAGGCTGCAATTTTGTTCATCAGGCCAATTCCCCGGCCTTCCTGTTGCATATACACCACAACTCCTTTGCCTTCCTTCTCGATCAGATCCATCGCGCGGTCAAGTTGTTCGCCGCATTCGCAACGTTTCGAACCAAAAATATCGCCAGTCATACACGATGAATGAACCCGAACTAAAACAGGCTCGTCAGATGTCCATTCTCCTTTAATTAAGGCAATGTGCTCGACTCCATTAGAAATTTGTTTAAAAGGAATTATCCGGAAGTTGCCATGTTTTGTGGGTAGAAATACTTCTTCCCCACGTTCGATTAAACTCTCACTCTGCAACCGATAATTGATCAGATCTTTGATTGAGATTAACTTCAGGTCAAAACGTTCAGCCAATTTTGCCAGTTCGGGCAACCGCGACATGGTGCCATCGTCGTTCATGATTTCAATGAGTACACCTGCCGGAGTTAATCCTGCCATTCGTGCTAAATCAACAGCGGCTTCGGTGTGACCTGCACGACGAAGTACTCCCCTGCTTCTTGCTCTGAGCGGAAAAATATGACCGGGACGACCAAGTTCTTCAGGTTTAATATCCGGATTTGCCAAGGCATTTAATGTTTTTGCGCGATCGCTGGCCGAAATGCCTGTAGTACAGCCATAACCAAGCAAATCAACAGAAACGGTAAACGGAGTTTCATGAGATGAGGTATTCTTTCCGACCATTAGTTCCAATTCAAGCTCATCACATCGCTCTTCGGTAATTGGTGCGCAAACCAGGCCTCTGCCATACAAAGTCATGAAGTTAACCATTTCTGGAGTAACCATTTCGGCGGCAGCAATAAAATCACCCTCGTTCTCACGATCTTCATCGTCGACCACAATAATCAACTGCCCGTTACGAATAGCCTCAATGGCCTCTGGTATTGTATTTAGTTTTATCTCGTTCATTGTATAAACTAATTTTCAAAAATATGGCCGCAAAATTAGCGAAAATTATCGACTTGGTGGTGCATCAAATGAGTTTATGCCCGCTTCGACTTTTCCCAATTGACCGATTGTTTCCCTTTCAGAAAACGAACCCAGCCTAAAATCGAGGCATAATTTATGGCCGTAAAATAAAATGGCACAAACAGCAACTTGAAACGGATTTTATGCCGTTCGAAAAACCCGCCCAACAGCGCTAACAGGTACATGGATGCCTGAAAATAAAAGAAGATTGAATAAAAATTATCAAAGCTCCAGCTTTCACGATCCAGCACTATGAAGAAATTAATAAATAACAGGCTAAATAGGGCGATGGGCGCAATGGTCCAACGCAAAACTTTGTGTGAAATATACTGGACTGAAAGCAACCCGTAGCGAAATGGATTCAACAATTCCTTTAAACGGCCAATGGTTTGGAGCCCACCAGCAGCAATACGAACTTTTCGTTTCATCTCTTCTGAAACGTTGGCCGATGCAGTTTCAATGGCATAAGCGTTGGGGGTGTAGGCAATCCGGTAACCTTGTTCGGCAATCCGGAGTGATATAACAAAATCATCCAGAATGGTATCGTTTTCTACTTCGGAATAAAGCGAAGTTCGGATAGCAAACAACTCACCAACCGCTCCAACTACCGAATTCAATTCGCTATCCATCCATTTTACCCACGACTCAAATTTCCAGTAAATATTTTCGCCCGATCCGGCGGCACCGTCAGCTTTCAGGTTTACAATCCGTTTCTCGCCGGCAATACATCCAACTTCAGGATTGTTAAAAGTATCGACCATTACCCGAATGGCCTGTTTACAAAGAGTAGTATTGCTGTCTGAAAAAATTACGATTGGCGCATCAACAAATTGAATTCCACGGTTCATGGCATGAATCTTCCCTTTTCTATCCGGAAGATGATGAACTTCCATTTGCGGATATTTTTTCAGCATTTCCGGAGTTCCGTCATCCGACCCATCAGTAATCCAAAGGTATTGAATCAAATCCCGGGGGTAATCGAGATCGAGTAAATTTGCCACCTTAACATCAACATAGCTGCTTTCGTTATAGGCTGCCACAAACATGCAAACCCGCGGCAAGTCAGTGGATTTGACTTCAGGATTAATTCGATTCTTTGATATTGCTTTTTTAAAGGGTAAAAGTATGGCCAGCAAAATTGAATATCCGGCGAAGGTATAAAACACGATCAGAAGCAATATCCAGAATACTGTTTCCAAAGTAATTAATGTTGTTTGTAAAATTCGATGAGTGCTTCGGCCTGCGATAAATTGTCGAACTTCTCCTGAATAAAACCAATTGCACTTTTACCAATCCGATTAGCAAGATCACGATCGTTAATCAATTGATTTATAGCATCAGTAAACTTATCTGCATCATTGGCAATTAATATGTTTTTGCCATTTTCAGTCGGAATACCTTCTGTGCCAATATCAGTTGTTACAATGGGTTTTCCGAGCGCCATGCCTTCAATAATTTTGATTCGCATTCCACTTCCGGAGAAAAGCGGAACCACCATAACAGCCTTTGAATTGATAAAATCGTAGGCATCGTTAATCTCGCCCAAATACACCACTCCTTCTTGCTTTATGATCCGTTCGAACCATTCGGGAGCATTTCTTCCGGCCAGGTAAAATTTTAATTCCGGGTTTTCCTGATGTATTTTAGGCCAGCACTGATTAAAAAACCAGATCAATCCTTCCTGATTCGGAGCCCAGTCGAGAGCACCAATGTGAAACAAAGAAGGGAATTCAAGCTTTCGGGCGGTAGGAACGAGTGAGGCAAAGTCGATACCGGTTTGTGACGTATGACGCGGTTTTGTATTACCCAACTTATCGAGAATAATGCCGTCACGATCGGTAATTGGCACAAGTAAATCGTACGAATTGAGGTAACTGACCTCGAACCGTTTAATCCTTTTTGAAAGGTTCCGGAGATATTTTGAGCGAAAGCCTTCAGACAAAGTGGCGGTCCGCTCCCAAATTTCGTATTCAATATTATGAGCCCGATAGGCAATCAGTGCCTTGGAATATTTGCGGATAACCGGGATATACGGACAAAGATACAAGCCTTCGAGCTGAATAACATCGAAACTTTTTTCTGCAAGCACCTTAGCCAGTTCATGACTAAATTCATCGGAAATAAAACGTTGTGCATTGTATGGAAGCCTGGAAAACAAAAGATTGAGTGTTGCTTCGAGCCAGCTAATTGACGCAGGCACTTCAACCAGACGAAAATCAGCCTTACTTCGCACATCGGCAGGCATATCTTTAATGCGAATATGATGTTTTGAAGTATTCATGCTTAATACAGTCACCTCGTGTCCAAGCATCGAAAATCCCTTTGTCATGTTTAAACAGGCAATGGCTCCTCCGTCTTTTGGAGGCCACGGAACTTTATTCATCAATTGCAGTATTCTCATCGATCTGTTATTCAGGTTTATGGCGACCAAAAAATCGCAAATTCAATAACCGTTTAAAAAGGGCTTGATAGCTTTCCATATTCATAACTCCGGAATCAGTTGCCGCCTTGTAAGTCAGCCAAATACCTAATGGAAGAAAAACAAATGAAGCAAACCACATCCCATTCATCATCGACCAGGCATCCTCACGGGCAAACTTCTCCCCTGTTATCATTAAAATATAGTAAGCAATAAACATTAATATAGATACCACTACCGGCATACCTAATCCACCTTTTCGGATAATAGCCCCCAAAGGCGCACCAATAAAGAAGAAAATCAAACAGGCAAACGAAAGGGTAAATTTACGATGCCACTCCATCGCATAACTATTCAACATCTTTTTTCTGGAATACATATCCTCAAGCTGCTGGCTAATCAACTGCGAATTAGTCCTGACATTGCTAATAGCCCGCTGATAAAGAGCTTCCTTCTCAAAGGTACTCATTGAGGCAATCGTTTTATCGAAATCGACAATACTGTCAGGTTTTATTTTTGGATCGTGCCTTAGTGAATCGTTTGGATTTGACAACCAGGAAACTTGTTGGTTAATGTCATTGGTGTAGCTAAAAGTCGTCAAATACCTCCACAGTCGAATCTTATAATCTTTAAACACGGAATCGCCCTGACTGGTGAGCTGCGAAACATTCATCATCTTGGAAGCTCCGGCATATCGTTTTTCGTCAATCCGGTTAAACTCAAAATCTTTCATACTGATATTAATCACTTGTTTCTGAAACGATTCGCGACGAAAAGGATACCGTTTGGCAGCGCTTTGCCGACCTTCTTCTTCTTCAGTATAGTTTTGACCGTTGTACAAAGTAATGGACATGAATTTTTTATCCGGAGTTATTTCCATTTTACCTGAATCGGAAATCGACACATTCACATTCCCCTGATCAGCAGCATGGTTGTAAATCATTACATCATAAAGCATGTTGTTATTCTTTCCCTTGCGCTCAACCTTAATGCTGTAATTCTCCATGTCATTGCTAAAAACACCTTCCTTGATCACCATCTCAGGCTTTTGCTGTTTAACGCTAAACATCAGAGAATAATATTTAAGGTTGGTTTTTGGAAGAACACTATTTGCGAAATAGAATGCGATTGCGGTCATAATAATTGCAACAACAAGTAGAGGCCGCATGATTCTGAATAGCGAAATTCCGGAAGCTTTCATGGCAACCAGCTCGTAATTCTCACCTAAATTACCAAAAGTCATGATTGAAGCCAGCAGCATAGCTAACGGAAATGCAAGAGGAACAAGCCCAAACGCGGCATACATCAATAATTCAGAAACAATTGCCCAATCCAGACCCTTTCCAACCAAATCATCAATGTATTTCCACAGAAATTGCATCAGCAGAATAAAAATACAGATGAAAAAGGTCATAAAAAAAGGACCCAGAAAACTTTTAATGACAAACTTATGTAGTCGCTTCATGCTTATGCTGGCGTAATAAAACGTTTACAAAACTAAAGTATTTTGAAGAATTAAAAAATCTGAAGTTGAACCAAGATTCGCAAATGCTCAAAGCAAATTTAACACAGAAATAGAAATCCGGAGGAATAAAAAGAACTACAGTAAATCTGCGAAGTGAATTTGTAATTATGAAAGATTATTTTCTGAGAGGAATTTTTCAGAATCTTATTACACCCGACTTCACAATAATCAGCAAAAAATAATTCAGGCAATTAGCCCAAAGTAATTATTTCAGAAAAAAATGATTTGTCGACGCAAATCAGGAACCGAGCAAATGTTTCAATTTCGAAATTTGAGAATCCCAGAGATTACTGGTCTCTTTAATTTCATCTTCTTCAGCAAAATCAACAATGGTAAGCGAAACATCATTAGTCAAATCATCCTGATTAATAACAAACTCGAAATAGGATTCATCCATATCGCCACCAACCCACTCGAAACGGACCATTTTATTTTCGCGATGAAGCTTTTTTTCAGCGCTCTGGCTCGTATCTCCCCAAATGAATGTAAATAGATTTCCTTTCACCCGAACATCATCGGCAAACCATTCAGTCAGTCCAGCTGCCGTACTCAGTCTGTTAAAGAGTACTTTGGGCGAGCAGTTGACGGAGTATTCCAATTGTATTTGTTTTTTTTCAGCCATAGGATCTTTGATTTTCTGCAATATATGTATTTAAACAGAAAAAACAACGCATCGAAAAATAGCTTCAAAGATTTTTTTTGATTTTTTTCAGCTCCGTCGATCAACAAATAAATAAAGTGCTATATTTGCCACCGCAAAAAAGGAATGAAAGTTTCTTTTTTTAAGTTCCGAATAAACGATGGCGAGGTAGCTCAGCTGGTTAGAGCGCGCGATTCATAATCGCGAGGTCGGCGGATCATGCCCGCCTCTCGCTACGTAAAAACGAAGCAGCTATACAAAAGTATAGCTGCTTTTTTATTTCACTACAACATCACACAAACTGATTCAGAAAACTGTTTAAATTTGGATATTAATCCGCTAAAGATTATGAAAGAGCACGGATGAAAACAAATTTCATTGCAAGATATCATTCCAGTTAATTCAACCTAAACCAGAGTTCTAATGAAAAACGATTCACCGAACAACACTTATAAATGGTATGCCGCCTACACTGATTCCAGAGCAGAAAAAAAAGTACTCCAGGAATTGATAAAAAAAGACATTGACTGCTATTTACCCCTTAAGATTGAAAAGAAGCAATGGAGCGACCGGATAAAAATCGTTGAAAATCCGTTGATTCGTGGGTATATTTTTGTAAATGTGAGCAATCGTGAATATTATGACGTTTTAATTACGCAGGGAGTGCGCCGGTACGTTTGCTTTGAAGGAAGTCCGACAGCTATTCCTGAAAACCAGATCAACGACCTCAAGCAATTTATGCAATGCTTAAATACGGAAGTTGAGGTAACATCTGAACGAATAGCAAAAGGCACTTTTGTAAAAATAGTTTCCGGTCCTCTATGCGGCGTATCAGGTGAAGTCGTCGAGATTCGGGGGAAACACAGCATTGTTTTACGATTTAACGATTTAGGATTCTGTGTTCATGCAGACCTGGGAGCCAATGAAGTGGAGCTGGTAAATAAATAACATTGCCCTATTTAACAACCTTTTTGAAAACCAGAATTATTCCCGGTCGACGTCCCGAGGCACCCGAAAGGAGGTCTTTGCGTTGAACGATATTCCCGGCAGATGTTTCTCTACCTATCTCATTTTCTAATCACCTGAGTTCAGTATTAAATTGAATAGTTAATAATTGAAAAATAGCAATTTAATAAGGTTAAATATAGTTGTGTTCAAAATTTCTACTAAGATTCGGTTCAAGAAATTAGGTTTAAAACCTTGTCGTATGTTTTTTGACCTTAGTAGAAGTTCAAAGACCCACGAAACCAACCTTATTTCCTTCTTTTTCAAGCATTATCATGTATCGTAGTTCGAACCCAGGTTAATATATTACCCCACTGGTTCAGTTCTTTTTTTATAGCAATAAAGGCTTTTAGGTTATTCTTTTCAACAGCTAAAAAAGATTCAATCTTCTCCTAAAAATGAACACCGAACAATAAAATCGTAACTAAACGGGTTCTGATTGATGTGCCTATCAAAAAATTTTAGAATAAAATGGTTCGTTCATATCCATATTTAGGCCATTCATGTAAAAAACCGGCCATTTCATATAGTTTAGAATCAATCTAAACTTCAATTTAGAATCTTAGCATTAATTTGAGTTACTTTTGTACTCAAGCTTGCGTCTAAAAGACTTTTATAGTCTTGCAGAAATTCATTCTGATTTCAAATTACCAAGCTAAAACAGATGTGTAATTTGCAACAGACTCCTTCACAACCCTGTGACTGAGGAAGCGTAGCTATGAAAGACCAACCGGTATATTCTCTTTTAAAACGTTATTATTCAGCAAAAACAAATCATGTTAACTATTGGAATAGAAGATCTATAAGCTCATTAATTCCTTAAAACAAATGATTGAAGGCCTGATAACATCCAAAACACGCATCAAACTTTTACTCAAATTCTTTCTAAACAGCGAAACGAAGAGTTACCTCAGAAGTTTGGAATCTGAATTCGACGAATCGAGCAATTCGATTCGTGTCGAATTAAACAAACTCGAAGTTGCAGGATTACTTCATTCAAGTTTTGAAGGCAATAAAAAATTGTTTTTTGCCAATACCAGTCATCCGCTTTTCAACGACATCAATAATATTCTGAAAAAAATGGTTGGTATAGACCAAATCATTGAAAAAATTACCAGTCAAATTGGAGATATTCAGGCTGCCTACCTGACAGGCGATTTTGCAACTGGTCATGATTCACAAATTATCGAGATGGTACTGATTGGAAATAAACCCGACCGTGAATTAATCGATAAACTTATTCTTAAAGCCGAAGAATTCATCAGCCGACCCATTAAATACATTATTCTTAGTCAGGAAGAATTAATCCGGGTATTCCGAAATAAGCCAGTGCTGCTCATATGGCAGGCCGATAAAAACAATGAATAACCAGGCTTAAACATTTAACTTCGACATTTAAATAATGTAAACAATTTATTGTCGAATTTTAAATTTACTCACCCCTAGCCACCTTACGGTGACTTTTCTCCTCTCTTCGAGAAGAGAGGGGCAGAGTGAGCAAAGCGAACTCGGGGTGAGTCATGAAGCAGAAATATTACATTTAATCTTTCCAATTACTTAATTCATAAATCCAAATATATAAAAGCCTCAAAATATTCGTTATGCAAAAAATAAGTTTATTCATCGGTATTCTCATCTGCTTTTATGCATCTGTTACCTCTTTACAGGCACAAAGTCCGGCGAGTGTTAATGTCAACAATCTATCTGACCAACAGATTCAGCAGATTGTAACCGAAGTTAATTCCAGAGGTTTAACCATTGATCAGGCAGCACAGATGGCCCAAATGCAGGGAGCTACACCCATTCAGATTGAGCAACTCAAACGCCGCATTCAGGAACTGAATTTCTCGGGTGGAAAATCTATTGCCAATCCTACGGTTCAAAGCACTCAACCCAAAACTTCTGCCAGGGAAGCCTTCTCGGAGAAAGCGGTTGTCAATGCTTCTCCTCAAGCTAAAAAGATATTTGGATTCCAATTGTTTAATTCAGGGAATCTCACGTTCGAACCACCTGTTAATATGCCAACTCCTCAAAACTATGTATTGGGAATTGATGATGAATTAATGGTTTCGATCTGGGGAGCCAGTCAACAAACTTACCAGTTAGCTATAGAAACCAACGGAGCTGTTAATATTCCGGACATTGGCCCTGTTTATGTTTCAGGAATGGAATTCGCCAAAGCAAAAGAACTGATCAAACGACGACTGATTGCCATTTATTCGGGCATGGACGGAGCATCGCCCAACACGTATGCCGAAGTAAGCATCAGCAACCTTCGTTCCATCAAAATCAATGTCATCGGCGAAGCAATGGTTCCCGGAACCTATACCCTGCCTTCGACTGCTTCAGCATTTAACGCGTTATACCTTTCGGGAGGACCGAATGAAAACGGATCGTTCCGAAACATTCAACTCATTCGCGATAACAAGACCATCAAAACCATTGATGTTTACGATTACCTGATTAATGCCAATACGCAGGGAAATATCCAATTGCGCGAACAGGACATCATTTACATCCCAACCTACCAGAAACGGGTGGAAGCAAACGGCGCATTTAAGCGTACCGGCATCTTTGAGTTGAACGAAAAAGAAAAACTATCTGATCTGATTCGTTACCTCGGTGGGTTCACCGATCAGGCATTCAAAGCCCAACTTTCTCTAACGCGAATTACCGACAGCGAGAAAAAAGTAATCGATATCAGTCAATCTATTTTTGAAAGTTTTATCCCCAGCAATGGTGATGTGATTGTTGCTTCAGGAATCATCGACCGTTATGAAAACCGGGTGAACATTTCCGGCGCGGTATTTCGTCCCGGAACTTATGAATTGACCGATGGATTAAAACTTTCAGGCCTGATTCAGAAAGCACAGGGTGTAACCGAAAATTATTTCAGCAACAGGGGATTGATTGTCCGCCTGCAAAACAATCTCGCCCCCATGACTTTATCGTTTAATGTAGATGATATTTTAAAAGGAACCAACGACATTGCGCTACAGCGTGAAGATCAGGTAATCATTCAGGATATTTTCAGCATGCGCGAGAAACGAACCGTTCAGATTCTGGGAGAAGTACAAAAACCCGGAGAATTTGATTTCACAGATAACATGACATTGAAAGACCTGATCTTTAAAGCCGGTGGATTTACCGAAGCGGCCAGCGAATCGTTTATTGAACTGGCGCGTCGTCACAATTATGCCGAAGCCAACCTGACGAGTGATGAACTGGTTAAATTGTATCAGTTTAATATCGATCGGAAACTGAATCTGGACGCTAAAGGCGATACCCTTCATTTACAACCATTCGACTACATTTATGTCCGTAAAGCTCCTTCCTATCATCAGCAACGTACGGTGCACATTTCCGGTGAAGTTCGCTATCCGGGAGCATACAGCATCGGTTCGAAGAAAGAACGTATTTCGGATTTGATTAACCGTTCGGGAGGATTATTACCCGATGCCTTTATTAAAGGGGCACGAATGAAAAGGGCCAATGCGGATTCGTTACAAAAAGCAGAAATCCTCCGGAATAATTTGCCCGACAGTTTAATCACCAAAGCCGAAAAACAAATATCGAGTGATAAGCTGGAATTGCGTTTGGAAGATATTCTGAAGAATCCGGGATCGACATACGATTACCTGTTGAAAGAAGGCGATCAGGTGATTATTCCTGAAGTCTCGCAGGAAGTACGCATTTCCGGAGAAATACTGAACCCGATTGGACTGGCCTACCAAAGTGGAAAAAGCCTGAAATATTACATTAACCGATCAGGAGGGTTCAGTGATAGGGCACAGAAAAGAAAAACCTTTGTGATATACAGTGATGGAACCACCCAGGTAACGCATAGTTTTTTGGGTCGGAACTATCCGGCAATTGAACCCGGATCACAGATCATTGTTCCTCAGAAACCGGAAAAACAACGGATCGATCAAACAGGAAAATGGTTAGGCATTGCCAGTACCATGGCTACCATTGCCATTGCCATTGCAACACTGGTGAAATAGGGATTATAAATGATGAATGACTATCAAGCCATTCAATACTATATCATTATCAATTAACCAATATCTTTTTGAATTTTTCGATTAACATTTATTCGTAACCGCTACGCGGTATAGAGGGATGTTCGTTTATTTGTTCTACAATAGAATAACCGCTACGCGGTATATCCAAAATACCTCGACAACAGAAATACCGCGTAGCGGTTATACAATTATAGAAAACATCAAGAATAATAAGAATCATACCGCGCAGCGGTTACATTATTGTAAAAAAAATCCAGGATACACATTACCGCGTAGCGGTTGCATTATTGTAATGGCTAAACATCCCGAATTCACATTACCGCGTAGCGGTTAAACTATATCAAGTATGAAGCCCGGCACCTTTACCCAGATTTACATTCAATTTGTATTTTCGCCCCTTCACAGAGATAGACTGTTACATCAATCAATTCGACCAGCCATCTTTAAATATATGAGTGGAATTATAACCCAGCTGGGCCACAAATCAATAATTGTTAATGGGATGTCGGATCATGTGCACCTGTTCATTGGATTAAATCCAAATTTATCGGTTTCTGAAACAGTAAAAGAAATCAAACGCGCTTCATCTGTTTTCATAAACGAACAACACTTTTTCTCTGGCAAATTTCAATGGCAAGGCGGATATGCTGGATTTTCATATAGTCATTCGCATATCGATAAGGTATATAATTATATTCTAAATCAGGAAAAGCATCACAGCAAAACAACATTTCGTGATGAATACATGGACTTTTTAAACAAATACCAAATCGAATTTCAAAACCAATATCTTTTTGATTTTTTCGATTAACATTTATTCGTAACTGCTACGCGGTATAGAGGGATGTTCGTTTATTTGTTCTACAATAGAATAACCGCTACGCGGTATATCCAAAATACCTCGACAACAGAAATACCGCGTAGCGGTTATACAATTATAGAAAACATCAAGAATAATAAGAATCATACCGCGTAGCAGTTACATTATTGTAAAAAAATCCAGGATACACATTACCGCGTAGCGGTTGCATTATTGTAACAAAAAAACATCACGAATTTACATTACCGCGTAGCGGTTAAACCAGATAAAACAAAATAACAAAATACTCCATACATGAGCACCCTACCGAACACCAATCCCAAACCTCCCGTTACCAACGACGACGAAATCGATTTGCTGGAACTGGCAAAGACTTTCTGGAATGGCCGGAAGACAATTATTAAAGTAACATTCATTGCCGGAGTTCTGGGAGTGATCATCGCCCTCCTGTCGCCCAAAGAATATACGGCTACCACAACCATAGTTCCCCAGACTTCTTCATCGGGCAGTAAACTTGGAGGATTATCCTCACTGGCAGCGATGGCTGGCTTTAATCTCGACAATGCGACTTCCGGAGATATGCTCTCTCCTACCGTTTATCCCGAGATTGTTTCTTCGGTTCCTTTTCAGATGGATCTGATGAATATTCCATTCAGTTTTGCTAAAGTGAATCATCCGGTAAGTCTTTACGAATATTACAGCGAAATCGCCAAACCCGGAGTTTTAGCATTAGTTAGCAAATACACCATCGGACTTCCCGGGGTAATCATTTCAGCGATCAAAGGAAATTCTGAAGTAAAAGGATTAACTGACACTAAAGGGCCCATTGCATTATCTAAAAAACAAGAAAAGGTTCGAAAAATGATTTCTGAGCAAGTAACCATTAATCTGGACACTAAGCAAGGTTTTATTACCCTTCAGGCCGCTTTCCCTGAAGCATTGCTTTCGGCACAGGTGGCAGATCAGGCAAGAGAATTGCTTCAGAAATACATTACCCGCTTTAAAATCGAAAAAGCTTCGGATAAATTGTCGTTCATTGAACAACGATACGAGGAAAAGAAAAAAGAATTTGAAAAGGCTCAGACCAAGCTCGCTTATTTTAGCGACCAAAACAAGAATGTGACCAGCGCCGTAGCCCGTACAGAAGAATCAAGATTGCAGGGCGATTATACCATTGCCATGAACGTGTATAACGAACTGGCCAAACAACTGGAGCAGGCCAAAATACAGGTCAAGGAAGAAACACCTGTTTTTTCCATTCTCGAACCTGCCATGGTGCCAAGCGAACGGTCGAAACCCAAGAAACCAATGATTGTATTTATCTGGTTGTTTTTAGGCGGAATCGTTGGAACCGGAATGGTCTTCGGTAAAGTATATCTGAAAGACATCAAGACAAAATGGAACGAGCAAAAATGATGAATTATGAATGATAAATTATTATTGCAAATGGACATTGACCCCATTTTCAGTAATTCAATCCTTCAGTCCGAATACAAGAGAAGGGAAAAATCAATCCTTCAATAACCGCATAGCGGTGCAAGTATGGTAGTGTCAAAATATAACACAAATTATCAGGCGCACGGGAAGGCTCTGATTGAAATGTTTAGATATATGCGCCGCAATGGAAGACGATGGGAAAATAATAACAATGATAACATGACTCGTCAGCTAAAGCAGACGGCAAAGAATAATGTTCTGATCAACTAAAATGATTATTTGCAGCAATATCCTTTGCCGTTGCCTTTAGGCAACGGACAGAAGAGCAAGAAAGAGAATCGTCCGCACCATAATATTTTTCAAGGCAACACCCTTTTTTCGGACGAAACAGAATTGGCTTCAAAAAAACCCGTCAGCTAAAGCAGACGGCAAAGGATAATGTTCTGATCGACCAAACTATATATTCTTAACAATCTGTGTTTATCTGATTTAATCCATGTCCATTTGTGTCTTTTATTTGTGTTCATCTGTGGATAAAACCATTTGACCATTTAACATTTACCTTGATACTGCATGTCCGTCAGCTAAAGCCAGACGGCAAAGGATAATGTTCTGATCGACCAAACTATATATTCTGAACAATCTGTGTTTATCTGATTTAACCCATGTCCATTTGTGTTTTTCATTTGTGTTCATCTGTGGATAAAACCATTTGACCATTTATCATTTTCCATTAACAATTATTTTTCACTCATAACTTATAATTCATAACTCACTTGCGTTCATCTGTGGATAAAATCGTTATGTCTTTTATCACCTTCATCTTTTTATTACATTTGCCTTATGACAAAAAATGAAATTATATCTCAGGTGAACCTTTCCTTGCAGCATTTAAATATAAACAAGGTTATCTTGTTTGGCTCATATGCAAAAGGAACACAATCAGATGATAGCGATATTGATTTGTTGGTTGTCACCAATGATAATTTTGTTTTCGAATCGTTTGCCCAAAAAATGGAAATCAAGCTTAAGATTGCCAATGCCCTAAACTCATTACGAAAATTCGCGGATATTGACCTGATTGTACATTCGAAACCTATGTATGAGCGGTTCGTTGAATTAAACAGTGGTTTCAAAAAAGAAATTTTTAGCTCCGGTTCGGTTATATATGAAGCAAACAACTAAAGATTGGTTAAGTGCCGCCGAAGATGACCTTTGGGCAGCAAAAAAGCTTGCAAGCGAAGTAAGACTTACCAATATTGTTGCGTTCCATTGTCAACAATGCCTCGAAAAATGCTTCAAAGCAGTAATTGAAGAACAGGGTAAGCCATCCATTAAATCACATGATTTATTAAGACTTCAGGTAAATGCAAATATTCAGCTCGCAGAAACTGAAACAACTCTACTTGAAATTATTAATGAAGTATATATTGATGCCCGTTATCCCGGAGACCTGGGACTTCTGCCTCATGGGAAACCAACGACAAGTGAAGTCGAAGCCTTTATCTTTTTTTGTGAGGTGTTATTGGAACGGTTAACGATTCAAATGAAATAATTTTTAGAGAATATCCAATTGACAATTCATCATTCATTTGTGTCTTTTATTTGTGTTCATCTGTGGATAAAACCATTTGACCATTTAACATTTACCTTGATACTGCATGTCCGTCAGCTAAAGCAGACGGCAAAGGATAATGTTCTGATCGACCAAACTATATATTCTGAACAATCTGTGTTTATCTGATTTAACCCATGTCCATTTGTGTTTTTTATTTGCGTTCATCTGTGGATAAAACCATTTGACCATTTATCATTTTCCTTGATACTGCATGTCCGTCAGCTAAAGCCAGACGGCAAAGGATAATGTTCTGATCGACCAAACTATATATTCTTAACAATCTGTGTTTATCTGATTTAACCCATGTCCATTTGTGTTTTTCACTTGTGTTCATCTGTGGATAAAACCATTTACAATTGATCATTAACAATTATTTTAGTCGTTTCATTTGCCAAATCATATCATTCGCACCGAATATCGTATCATTCACTTATTATTCTGTATTTCCTCCTGTTTAGCATTTGATTTTTAGATTATTATTCAAAACATTTGATTATATTAGATACGAAATTGATTTTTGAAGGACCTCTTTTTTAAAAGTCAGCCACCCCAAGTACTTCAGGATATTAATTGTCTGATTTTGTGTGACTTTATTCAATTCATTCTGATTTGGGGTATTGAATTTTAAGGCAATAAAAGAAAAACAGGTCCAGAGAAAGTCATTTTGTTCTGAAAGAAAATCATTTTGTTGAAGAACAAATGTCAATTGTAGTAGAATAATGTTCCATTAACGATTTGTAAAATCACTTTATCACCAAACAATGCTCTTTTGTTGGTGAATAAAGTTCCTTTATCAATCTACATTGTTCCAATATAGTATGATAATGTTCTGTTGTTGGGAGGTATTGTTTAATTGTTGGATAATAAAATGATTTTAGTGTAGAACAATTTTGATGTTCTGAATCTAAAATTGAATATATCCTGAATTAAACAATTAAAATGAGTTATCTTATGAACATTAAAGTTGAACGCTATGGAATATTACACAGTTAGCAAAAACTTTTCTACAAATAAGTTTTCTGACGAAACTTTGGGAACCAAAGCCCAGGTCATTCATGACGACATGAATGGGAATACTCATTATCCTTCTCCCGATCCGGCCCTGGAGACTTTGCAAACGGCGATTACCGAACTGAAGGACGCCGTTGTGAAATCCAAAAACGGATCGAAAGATGACACGGCTGAAAAGAATGCCAAACGCCAGGTCCTGGTTGACATACTGCACCGCCTTTCGTACTATGTGCAGGTAACCAGCAATGGCGTTGAGGCAATCATCCTTAGCAGTGGATTCGATATCAACAAACCAGCGGGACCTGTGGGCGCTTTGCCTAAACCCGATAATTTCAAAGTGGTCACCGGGGCCAACAAAGGCAGTATTGAACTGAGTTGCGACATGATTAACCATGCCAGCTTCTACGAGTTCCAATACACCAAAACGCCAGTGGTGGCAACCAGTATCTGGACCATGCGGACATCTACCAAACGAAGACTATTGATTGAAAGCCTTACCGCCGGACAGCAATATGTTTTCAAAATGGCGGCTGCCGGTAGCGACCCTAACCGTACCTGGAGCGACGAAATCTCCAGTTATATCCTTTAAAACGGATCTCTCTCGCACCGAAAACTCTTTTTAAAAGAAACTTCGGATTACGTTTTTAGTTCTTTATTCGGGATATATTCTTTTTTAGATTCTTTTTTTTAACCCTACTCAGAGCCTGACTCGAAGTCAGACCCTGAGTCAACACCAAAACATAATACCCCTGCTACCGCGCGATTACATCGCGTGGAAAAGAAGTTAAATAAACCACAAGATAAAATCGTGCGGGAGCGCAGGGAAACCCGCTGCCTAAAAATGAAACGGGTCTCAATGCCTTCAATTGAAACCGACCAGATCAACAAGGTGGCGTAAAACGGATCTCAGATACTCAGCTAAAAGGTACAGAATGTTTATCAGCCTCTGGCGGGCAAATCTGCACTAGCGGAGCCAAAACATTAATTAAAGAAGTATGAACATCTCACACATGAAAATTATATAAATGACATCAACAACTAAAATAAAAATGAATCAATCTTTAATGACAAATAATCTAAAAAAGAAACGCATTCTTTTAGTTTTTGGCACACGACCTGAAGCCATTAAGATGGCCCCTTTGATTAAAGAATTTCATAAAAATCCGGATCAATTTGAAACAATTGTATGTGTAACGGCGCAACACCGCGAAATGCTTGACCAGGTTTTGCAATTGTTTAATATCACTCCCGATTACGATTTAAATATCATGCAAGCCGGACAAGATCTATACGATGTGACCAGCAGGGTTTTATTAGGCATGAGAGATGTATTAAAAGATGCCAAACCTGATGTAGTTTTGGTACATGGCGATACTTCTACTTCAACTGCTGCAGCCTTAGCAGCATTCTACCAGCAAATACCCGTTGGGCATATAGAAGCAGGTCTTCGCACGTACAACATTTACAGTCCCTGGCCCGAAGAAATGAACCGCCAAATCACCAGTCGTATTGCTACATACAACTTTGCCCCTACCCAACTCAGCAAACAAAACCTGCTGTTGGAAAATATACCGGAAGAAAGTATTCATGTTACGGGCAATACCGTAATTGATGCCCTCTATTGGGTGATCGACAAAATGAAAAATGATAAGAGTTTAGACGAAACAATCACTAAACAACTTATCAACTTTGGTTTACCTATTGAAAAACTTAATGCATGGCACAATCAGTGTAATCTGTCACCATCCGTGAAATCTGTGAATCATCGAAAATTAGTTCTTATTACAGGCCATCGTCGTGAAAACTTCGGACAAGGATTCCTAAACATTTGTGAAGCCATAAAAGAATTGGCAGTAACTTTTCCTGATGTTGATTTTGTTTACCCAATGCATCTAAATCCAAATGTCCGCAATGCTATAACCGAAGTCTTTGGCAAATCCGTCATTGCGAACCGCGAGGAACGAGACGGGAAGCAATCTATTCAAAACAATGCTAACACATACTTTATTGAGCCACTCGATTATCTACCATTTGTCTATATAATGAACCTCTCCTATCTCGTCCTTACCGATTCCGGTGGCATCCAGGAAGAAGCACCTGGTTTAGGTAAACCTGTTTTGGTAATGCGCGATACCACTGAACGCCCGGAAGCATTAGATGCAGGTACGGTTCTTTTGGTGGGTACCGAAAAACAACGGATAATTGATAACGTAGCTTTATTAATTGAAAACGATAAACATTATACAATCATGAGCAAGGCAAATAATCCTTACGGAGATGGGGCAGCATGTCTAAGAATCATCAATCAATTAAAAAATCAATTTGAATAAGCTACTCAGAAAAGTATATACTATACTTCCATCAACCTTTAAACTCATTTGGGAAAGAGTAGAAAATTCTGACATTGGAAGCCGTATTGCCAGTGGGGCATTTTGGTCGTTAACCGGTTCTGTCGTTTCTCAAGGTTTAATGCTAATTGCTTCTATTCTAGTAGCAAGGATATTAGGAAAAACGGAATACGGAGAATTGGGAATGATCCGATCTACTGTAAACATGTTCACCGTTTTTGCAGGTTTTGGGTTAGGACTCACAGCCACAAAATATGTAGCTGAATACCATAAAAATGATAAAATACGAACTGGCAAAATAATTGGATTATCAACTTTGTTTGCGGGAGGTATAGGAGCCATTATTGCAACAGTATTATTAATCACTGCGCCAATAATTGCTACAAAAACAATTAATGCACCACATCTTGTTAATGAGATAAGATTGAGTGCAATCATGCTTTTTTTTAGCGCAATAAATGGTGCACAAACAGGCACGCTTGCAGGCTACGAAGCTTTTAAAACTATTGCTAAAGTAAGCCTTATCGCTGGTTTATGTGCATTCCCTCTTCAAATTGGTTTTGCTTTATTTTTAGGTTTACCCGGGTCTGTGATCGGTTTTGGTTTAAATTTTATATTATTGTGGATACTCAATTTTATCGCAGTACGAAAAGAATCAAAAAAGGCTGGTGTAAATATTATTTTCAAAAAAAGCTGGGATGAATGGCCAATAATATATAAATTTAGTTTACCAGCATTATTGGGTGGACTAATAGTTAGCCCTGTGATTTGGATTTGTAACACAATGCTTGTTAATAAGCCACATGGGTATGAGGAGATGGCAATTTTTGATGCAGCCAATCAATGGCGAAGTGCGATAATGTTTATTCCTGCTGCATTATCTCAAATTGTGCTTCCTTTATTATCAAGTTCAACCCGCAACCAAACACAATTCAATAACATCTTAAAGCTAAATGTAATGATTAATTTTGCAATTTCTTTTATAATTGCTGCTATCATTTCACTATCATCCACTTTCATTATGAAAACTTACGGAATAGGTTTTGAAGAAGGTAAAATTGTTCTTATTATCCTTGCCTTCTCTACTGTTTTAATTGCAATCAATGGTGTCATTGGCCAAGCAATTGCAGGAAAAGGAAGAATGTGGATTGGATTTTTTTTAAACTTAATTTGGGGTATAATATTATTATCATGCTCATATATATTAATAAATTTGGGATTTGGTGCAAAAGGATTGGCTTATGCTATGCTAATTTCATATACCAGCCATACTGTGCTTGTAGCAATTTTTACAACTAAATATTTATCCAAAATAAAATCCTTATCATGACAAACATAAATACAAAATCTTATTGGAACAATCGATTTGCATCAGGTGACTGGGAACAAAAAAAGGGAAGAAATCAAACCGAACAATTTGCAATATCTCAAATCCCAATTCTAAATATTTCCAAAGAATTTTCCGGAACAATTTTAGATTTTGGCTGTGGATTAGGTGATGCTTTCCCAATTTATAAAAAAGCTTATCCAAAGGCGAAGTTAATGGGATTGGATATTTCAGAAGCGGCTATCAAAAAATGCAAAGAAGAGTATGGCCATTTGGCAGAATTTATAGTTGGGGATTATACTGAAATTCCCAGTGTTGATATAATAATAGCATCAAATGTCTTCGAACACTTGTCGGAAGATAAATTGATTGCAAAACATCTAATGACGAAATGTAGGGAACTAAACATTATTGTCCCATATCAAGAACGACTATTTCCAGATAACGAACACATTAACACTTACAATAAAGATTCCTTTAATAATGTTGGGCAAAATCAATACAAAATATTTACAAGCAAGGCGTGGGGTAATCATGGAATAAAATTTATCATTCAGCTATATTTTAAAAACTTATTAAGACTATTTTTGGGAAGAAAACTTGCAAAAAGACAAAAACAAATATTATTTAAAATTTCTCCAGTCACTGTTAAATAATCGTCATGGGATGCAGAAACAAGTATACGACAATGGATTGTAAATATCAGTGCCACTTGAAATTTATGAACACGAAAAATTGCTTTTAAAATTAAATACGATCTTTTAATAATTAACCCGTTGTGCGATTATTAATTTGTTCAAAGGTTTTTGACTGGCGTGGTTCAAACATGAACTGCAGATTATTGTCTCTTTCTATAAGCCAGAGCATGCCCTTGAGATTTACAATAAACGCTAGCAACCTGGAACAGCTTTCAGAACCTTAACAACAAGTGGATTCAACATTGAAAATACACACTTAACTGAAATTGAAAGTATTGTAAAGCTATTTACATTGGCGATCATCACTTATACATAAGCGCACCTGATCGGCGATTATTTGGATATCCGTCAACCCAATTCCGATAAGGAAGCATGGGAGTAAAGCCAAAAGTCTATTCAAATATGGGCTGACTTATATTGCTTCAATGCTGTTAATGCTTTGTTTCAGGATGATATTGGTATCTTTAAATTTTTGGCATGTACTTAGCAATGAATACAATCATTAAACATCGAAAATATGAATATATTATTTGTAACATTGTGCCCATTAGAAGCAAACACATCAGTTTCAATTAGCAATTTAGGATTATTAAAGGGATTCAGAGACCTTGATCATAATATTACAATCATTATGCCAGATCTTGATAAAAATGCGTCATATTATGATAAAAATAACGATTTGTCATCATATAATATTATTAGAATGACGAATAATAATCTTGGTCAGAAAGTAGCAACTATCAATTCTAATAGTAGCGGCCTTGAACATAAAGCATTAATGATGTTAAGAAAAATATATCTAAAACTAAACCTTTTTGATCGTTCTAAGGATTATATCAATAAGGCCAATGAGCTGTGCATATATGACCAGTTTTTCGACATTGTAATATCAACATCAGATCCTAAAACATCTCACCTTTTCATCGCAAAATGTATAAAGAACGGTCTTAATTATGGAAAGTGGATTCAGCATTGGGGGGATCCTTTATCTGGTGACGTTTCTTCTCAATCTGTCTTCCCCAAATGGTATATTAAAAGAGTCGAGCACAATGTAATAAAAAAATGTGACTATTCTCTGTATGTTTCCCCATTCACAGCAGAAGAACAGAAGAAAAACCATAAAGACTTATCAGAAAAAATTGGCTTTGTTCCTTTGGTCTGTGATGAAAGTTACTCAATTAATTCAGAGTGCAAGAATTCAAAAAGAGAAGGGAAATTGACAGTCGCTTTCTTGGGAGATTATTCTTCCCATGTTAGGAATATTTTGCCATTATATAATGCATGCAAGAATCTAGATTTTATAACTCTAATAATAGCTGGAAACACCGATTTATCATTACAAAATACGTCAAATATAAGGATTTATCCACGTCTAAAGCAATCAGACGCAAAGGCCATTGAGAATGATGCTGACGTCGTTGTAAGCGTTGGAAATTTATATGGCACTCAAATACCTGGCAAAATATATTATCTATCCGCATCGAAGAAAGTAATTCTTGTTACACTTGAAGAAGACAAAAAGGAAGAGATGAAGAAGTACCTTAACTCTTATAATAGATTTGATATCGCGGATAACACCGAAGAGTCTATCTCTGATTATCTATTACGGCTAAAAAACAGAATAAATACAGATTATAATACTCCAGAGATTTTGCTTCCATTGAATATTGCAAAAAAAGTGATTGAGTTAATGTAGTTCATTATACCAAGAGTATTTTATTTTAATTCAGAAGTCAGGATTACTTTTTTCAGGTTCACCTATTAGTAAATATCCATAAAAGTGGTTTATTATTTTTTGGCTATATTGTTTTTTGTCTTTGGCTTGAATGAGGTTGGAGGCAATCGTAAGGTGAATAGTTCATATATATTTTGCATTACTGTAATTCTCATAGTAGCAGGATTAAAGATTAAAGGATCAACGGATTATTCTAGCTATAAATCATTTTATGAATATGTTGATGGCTCCTTCTCTTTTTATAGCTTTTATGAGCCTGGATTTCAACTATTTAGTCTCATAATTAAAGGATTTGGTGCCGGTTTTGTAATGTACTATTTTTTATTCACATGTGTTTCAATTGGAACAAAAGCATTGATATTTAGAAAATTATGCCCATATCTATTTCCTGCTTTACTGATATATCTATGTGGTTTGTTTTTTGAGAGAGATAATGATGGTATAAGACAAGGTATGTCGATTGCTTTTTGCTTCTTAAGTCTTTACTTTTTATTTGAAAATAAAAAGATGGGATTTATTATAAGCATTATTATAGCTATCAGTTTTCATTATACTTCTGCTGTTTTTTTATTGTCTTATTTTCTTGATAAAGTAAAAGTAAAGAATAGAACAATAGCAATAGTAGTCGCCATTTTTACTGGATTGTGTATAATGCATTTGTCATTATCTAGCATTTTTATTAACTATATCCCTTTAGAGGTTACTGTAATAAAACTGCAACAATATAGCAATTCAGAAGCTTCTGCAACGATGGGATTGAGCATAGGATTACTTTTCAGAATCGGGATTCTTCTAACTTTCATGCATCTTCGAAATAAAATGAAGATAGAAGATAGACATTACATCATTCTACGAAATGGATTTGCTATTTCAATTCTTATGTCTTTAGCATTTAATGACTTTATATTAATAGCACATAGATTGCCTTATGCTTTTAGAGAATTACAGATAATAATTGTACCATACTTATTTACTGCCATTAAACAAAGAAATAATAGAATTGCTGCACTTTTTATCGTCTTTATTTATTCAATTCTTCTATTATGGCGTTTCCTTAATGGTGATGCATCTGTGATTTATGGCTCTTATGAAAATTACTTATTTAGTTAAACTCTATGATAGTATTATTACGTTCAACTGATGGGAGTCCAGATTCGCGATTTGAAAAGTATGTGGATTTTCTGGAGAGCAAAGGTATTCCACATGTAACAATGTGTTGGGATCGTAAGGATAAAGAAACAGAAACAGAGTCAAAACTATATTATAAAAAAGGTTCTGAATACGGAAAACGCTATGGTAATATAAGTGGATTACTTGGCTTCAATATATTTCTTTTCAGAAATCTTTGGAAGATTCGCAAAAAATACAAAGTTATACATGCCTGTGATTTTGATACTGTTCTTCCTGCTACTTTGATGCGTATTTTCTGCAGAAAAAAAGTTATATATGATGTATTTGATTGGTATGTCGACTCACGAAATATTCGAGGTGTTTTTAAGTATGTTATATATGCATTTGAATGGTTACACATTAAATGTGCATCTGCAGTGATTGTATGCGAGCCAGAGCGGGAGAATCAAATAAAGTTCAAGCCTAAAAAACTATGGGTTTTGCCAAATATTCCAAATTTCTCTTACCAACTTCCAAAACATGAACCCAATTCAACTCTTACTGTAGGATATGTAGGAATACTTGGCCCTGGTAGATGTATTGAGCATGCAATAAGATATGCAAAAGAACATTCCGATTTAAATATAGAGATAGGTGGTTTCGGCCCTTTGGAGAAAGAACTCAAAGATATTGATAATTATCCGAATATAACTTATCATGGTTCTGTTAAATATACCAAAGCATTAGAGATACTTAATTCTGTTGATGTTATTCTTGCTTGCTATAGCAAATGGAATGCAGATGGTACACCAAACAAAAATAATATACTCGCTGCACCCAACAAGTATTACGAAGGTCTTTATCTTGCTCACCCTATCATTACAACTATGGGAACAATTGTAGGAGATAAAACATTGAATTTAAAGACTGGTTATGCTATTGAAGAAACGTATGAAGATTTCTGCAAACTGATAAAGCATATAACACCAGAGAAAAATATTCAATATTCGGAAATTGCGAATCGTCTATGGAATGAGAAATACAAAAAAATTGTACAGAATTTTCTTGAAAACAAATATCTGCCTTTAATCAAATCTTCATAAAAGAATATGCAAAAAGGCTATCTATTTATTTACAACAGCCAAGAACTTACAATGGAACAACTAGATTCAGTTGAGCCATTCAAAACAGGATCTTTCGAAGCGCCTTCTATCCATGCAGCAAACATGATGGGTTGGAAGCTATATCAAGGTATCAATAGAACGTATCCGAAAATGGTAAAGTCGTTAGATTACGTCATTACATTTTACAACCAGAATGTATTTCGTAATATCTTTGACTGGAAGGCAAACATGGTGGCTTACAAGAATCTGTGCACTTTTCTTCGCGAAAATCCGAATATTGAAGTGATTCATTGTAACACTCCTATTGGAGGGGTACTTGGAAGAATTTGTGGACGTAAATATAATAAGAAAGTAGTATATGCAGCACATGGCTTCCATTTCTATACGGGTGCTCCACTAATCAATAGGACGCTATTCAAATGGGTTGAGAAAATTCTTGCTCGCTATACAGATGTTTTAATTACAATAAACCATGAAGATTTCGAAGCATCAAAGAAATTTACCCTAAAGAAAGGCGGCAAGATAGAATATGTACCAGGTGTGGGTATAGATTTAACAAATTATTCAACCCAATCCGAACAAAGCCGAATAACAAAACGACAAGAGATAGGTCTGAAAGCGGGAGAAATTGCAATTATCTCAATGGGCGATTTAGTATTGAGAAAAAACTATGCTCTCGCACTTGATGTAATAGCTACTGCAAAGAACCCAAAACTTCAATACTTTGTTTGCGGAGATGGTCCAGAGTTCGATCGTCTTCAGAAACAAGCAGAAAAACTTGGAATATCCCATCAGGTTCATCTTCTTGGTAGAAGAAACGATGTTAAAGACCTATTATATGCATCAGACATTTTCTTATTTACCACTCTACAGGAAGGCTTACCTAGAAGTGCAATGGAAGCCATGGCTACAGGTTTGCCTTGCCTAATGTCTGAAGTGCGTGGCAATACTGATTTGATGGATAATGGCACAGGAGGTTTTCTTTGTAAACCTTCTGATCTAGAAGATTGGACAAACAAACTCAATATACTTGCAAATGATGATGATATGAGAAAAAAAATGGGTTGGCACAATCTTCAACGTATCAAAGACTTCGATATAAAGATTATCCAAGAAAGAATGCTTGATATTTTCCGTAATCTGTGATAAAGTAAGATAAGACTGACATTATAAACTTAATGAATCAGACAAGAGAACAATTATTTGAACTTATACAAGTTTCGTTTGGTGTACAGTAAGCCCTCAACGCCTTTTCTTGTAGTCTAACTGATTCTAAAAGTCTAACATCTGGTGGAATACATACAAATTTGCCTGAATTGATATTCTTCACTTTCAAAGTGCAAAAATGAAGCTAAGTTCGAATCAAACGCTAAGAGAGCAAATGAGAACTAATTCATTTAAATCAGGATTAAAGTATGACAAAAACAATCAAATAAAGAAATTAGGAATATTAATTAATGACATTTTTGGGAATGATTCATCGAAAACCAGCAGTTTCGGAAAGTAAGATTTTAACACAGATACATCTTGAAGCTTTCGAAGATTTCTTTCTTTCCACCCTAGGTTCAGGTTTTTTGAATACTTACTATTCTGCTTGCTTAAAGAGCACTGAATCGATTTCCATTTGCACAGTTGATGATAATGGCCGATTGATTGGTTTCAGCATTGGCTCTGCAAAAGCCAAAGGTTACCATAAGCGGTTAGTGAAACAAAACTTTCTGGCATTTTTCCTTCAGGGAATAGCTATTTTATTTTCTAAACCTTATGCCTTATGGCGATTAGTGCTAAATATGGAAAAAAATAAAATTAATGATGACGATGGAAACTATGCAGAACTGCTTTCTATTGCTGTATCGCCGAATGCAAAAGGTGCAGGTATAGGTAAAGAAATGATTGCACATTTTGAAGCAGAAGCAAAAACCAAAGGATGTAAAAAAATTGCATTAACTACTGATTATTACAACAATGATGATGTTATTGCTTTTTATAGAAAGAGCGGTTATGAAGTGTTTTATGAATTTACAACCTATCCAAACCGCAAAATGTATAAACTGATTAAGAATTTAGTTTAGAATACAAATATGCACATTAAAAGAATCTTTGATTTTCTGGCATCATTTTTTGGCATCATCATCATCTCACCGATATTGCTAATTGTTGCTTTATTTATTAAACTGTTGATGCCCGGCTCTATCTTTTTCATCCAAACCCGCGTAGGCAAAGGAGGCAAAGAGTTTCGCTTATTGAAATTCCGGACTATGCGAATAAATGCCAAACCCTCAGAAGGAAGTTTTGATGCCGGAGACCAATCGAGAATTACCGCATTGGGAAAGATTCTGCGTAAGACCAAATTGGATGAGATTCCGCAACTAATCAATGTTTTGATAGGAGATATGTCGCTGGTTGGGCCGCGTCCGGAAGTTAAAAAGTGGACAGCAGTATATCCTGAACAATGGGCAATTGTTCATCAGGTTAAACCCGGGATTACCGATAATGCTTCCATTGAATTTCGAAATGAAGAAGAGCTGTTGGCGCAATCCTCAAACCCGGAAGAAACTTACAAAAATGTTATTCTGCCCCGCAAATTAGAACTTTACATCAACTATGTCAATCATCATTCCTTTTCAGGGGATTTGATGATCATTTTACGAACCATTCAATCCGTAATCATAAAATGAAATAGCCACATGAGTATAAGCTCAAATAAACCAGAATTGATTATTTATGGCTATTCCATACGACAATTAAAAAACAAATTATTCACGTATGAATTTAAAACTTAAAATACCATTTGCTAAAGTGCCGGTTAACGGTAACGAATTCAAATACATCAAAGAAGTACTCGATAGTGGTTGGTTGACTACTGCGGGCAAAGCGGCAGAATTTGAAAAAAAGTTTGCCCAACAAGTAGATACGAAATATGCCTGTGTAGTAAACTCTTGCACAGCCGCCCTTCATTTGGGATTGGAAGCATTGGGAGTCCAAGCGGGCGATCGGGTATTTGTACAATCAATGACCTTTACTGCTTCAGCAGAGATTATTCGTTATCTAAATGCCGATCCTATCCTACTTGATGTGGAATACGGTTCGAATTTGATTACACCGGAGATTCTTCAGGAGGCCATCAGGAAACATCCGGAAGTAAAATACCTGGTACTTGTTCATTTTGGGGGTCAGCCTGCTGCGATGACTATTCCGGGACAAGAAGGAATTCTGGATATTTGTAAAAAGAACGGAATTAAAATACTGGAAGATGCTGCCCATGCTTTTCCCACCCGACTTAACGAAAAAATGATTGGCGGTTTTGGAGACATTACCTGTTTCAGCTTTTATGCCAACAAAACCATTACCACCGGAGAAGGTGGTATGTTAACCACCGACGATGATGCCCTTCATGCACGCGTAAAAACGATGAGGTTGCATGGAATCAACAGGGATATTTGGGATCGTTTCACGAGTACCAAACCATCCTGGGAATATGATGTGGTAGAGGCTGGTTATAAATATAACATGCCCGATATCAATGCAGCTATTGGCTTGGCTCAGTTGGAAAAAGCTGAAGAATTCAGAAAGGAACGGCAAACAGTGGCCGAATTTTATTATAAAAACCTTTCCGGATTAGAGCTAATCGATTTACCGATATGTCATGTTCCATTCGAAGATCATTCCTGGCATTTATTTCCCATTGTTATCAAAGAGAGTTCGCCCATTGGGAGAAATGAATTTATTGAGAAAATGGCTGAAGCAGGTATTGGCACATCGGTGCATTACAAACCACTGCATCGCATGACCTATTACAAACAGAAATACGATCTTCATCCGGAAGATTACCCGAACACCGAAAAAACCTGGAAAGGAAATGTTTCGTTGCCGATATTTCCTTATATGACTGAAGAAGAAACAGGCTATGTGTGTGAAACAGTTAAAAGAATTTTAGGGCACCAATAAGGTTTAGATAACTTCACTGCGTTCGCAATGACGGGAAACCTCAACGTAGCGTCATTGCGAGCGGAATGAAATGGAGCGTGGCAATCTCGTATTAAATGATAGAGCCTGCCCGCCACAAAGGCTTTTTCATTGGCAGGCGGGCTTCACTACGTTCGCAATGACGACAAAATTAAGTTTATGGAACGAGGAGGTTACATTTACATCCTTACGAACAAAAACCATACTGTACTTTATACCGGAGTTACCAGCAATCTGGCAAACCGTTTATATGAGCACCGAACTGGATTTTACAAAGATTCTTTCACATCAAGGTATAACGTAACTAAGTTGGTGTATTTTGAAGAGTTCTTATCCATTGAGGATGCAATCCACCGAGAAAAACAGATCAAAGCGGGCTCACGTCAAAATAAACTGGATTTGGTTAATGGATTCAATCCCGAATGGAAGGATTTGATTGGTGCAATTGAATGACAGATCGCCACGCTCCACTATGTTTCGCTCGCGATGACGATGCGCTGAAAGTCATTGCGAGGAGTGAGGAACGAACGACGAAGCAAACTCAACTTTTACACTGCGTTCGCAATGACGAAGAACAATCATTACCCATCACATTTCGTTTAAAACCGAGAAATACATTTCAAACATACATATCTAACATTCGAAAAATGATCTTAACATCAACATTAACCGATTACAAGGTTGCAGACATTCAGTTGGCCGGATTTGGCCGCAAGGAAATAGAAATTGCTGAAAAAGAAATGCCGGGTTTAATGGCTACCCGTGCCAAATATAAAGGACTTGTTCCATTAAAAGGAGCCCGAATCATGGGTTCACTACACATGACCATTCAAACAGCCGTATTAATTGAAACCCTGGTTGAATTGGGCGCCGAAGTACGCTGGTGCAGTTGTAATATCTTCAGTACACAAGATCATGCTGCTGCGGCTATTGCTGCTGCCGGGATTCCTGTATTCGCATGGAAGGGTGAAACACTGGAAGAATACTGGTGGTGCACCGAGCGTGCCCTGGACTTTGGAAACGGACAAGGACCAACATTGATTGTAGATGACGGAGGCGATGCAACGATGATGGTGCATCTGGGATATGAAGCGGAAAAAAACGCTAGTATACTCGATAAAGATTTAGAGGCGGAAGATGAAATTCAATTATTTAAAGTTTTAAAACGAATCTTAGCCGAAGATCCAAAACGCTGGAGCCGTACTGCACCTGAAATTAAAGGAGTTTCTGAAGAAACCACTACCGGAGTGCATCGTTTATACCAGATGATGGAATCTGGCCAATTGCTTTTTCCTGCCTTTAATGTAAACGATTCAGTCACCAAATCGAAATTCGATAACCTCTATGGTTGCCGCGAATCATTGGCCGATGGAATCAAACGTGCCACCGATGTAATGATTGCAGGTAAAGTAGTGGTGGTTGCAGGTTATGGAGACGTAGGCAAAGGTTGTGCCCATTCGATGCGAAGTTACGGCGCCCGTGTTATTGTAACTGAAATTGATCCGATTTGCGCTTTACAGGCTGCGATGGAAGGTTTTGAAGTGAAACCGCTGGAGGACACTTTAAACGAAGGGAATATTTACGTCACCACAACCGGAAATAAAGACATTATCACCGCCGAGTACCTGGCTGCCATGAAAGACCAGGCCATTGTTTGCAACATTGGACATTTTGATAACGAAATACAGGTAAGCCGTCTCGAAAAATGGCCGGGCATTCAAAAAACAAACATCAAACCACAGGTTGACAAATACACCTATGACGATGGCCATTCTATTTTCTTACTGGCCGAAGGACGTTTGGTTAATCTGGGATGTGCAACTGGTCATCCTTCCTTTGTTATGAGTAATTCATTTACCAACCAAACACTTGCTCAGATTGAATTGTGGAAAAAACAATATGAAGTAGGCGTTTACCGCTTACCTAAGCATCTGGATGAAGAAGTGGCTCGTCTGCACCTTGAACAGATTGGAGTAAAACTTACACAACTCACTCCTGATCAGGCTGATTATCTCGGAGTCCCAATTAATGGTCCATATAAACCAGAGCATTACAGGTATTAATCGAATACCCTACTCTTTAACGTTGTAAATGTCCACAAGAAACGAAGCAGTCTCAACAAATAACAGATTGCTTCAATGCGTTAGCAATGACGGCAACCATCATCGGAGCGTCATTGCGAAGAGTGAGGAACGAACGACGAAGCAATCTCAACCCAAACAGATTACATTTCCGATCTTAAATCCTAATCTTCATTAGAAGATGCCGGTTACGGCAAAAGAAGGATTGGAAAAGACATTGGCGAGTTTCGGGATAAAACACAACACCAGAAACCCCCTGAACTCAGATAAACACAAATAGCACAAATAAACACAGAAGGGAATGAGGAATGAGGAATGAGGAAAAAATCAGTGAAGATCTTTGCCTGCGTCGGGCTATCGTGTACCCACAAATCTATAAGTTGGCTCTATAAAGACTGATTTGGTAGTTGTGCTTTGTTAAACCTTATTTTCGCGGAAGAACCTCAGTAACCCGGCGACCACCATCCGACTAGAACCTTATTTTATAGTAGAATACGGGATATAATAAGGTTTGAGTCATTCCTATTTTGTACTGAGGTTTCCTAATAAAAATAAGGTTCTATCAATAGTTATAGAGTCGAAAAAGATGCGTACACACGGTAGCTGCGTCGGGCAGGAGTGTCATCAGTGTTCTGATTGTTATCAGTGTTCAAATATGTATTCACGATTTAACTCCATCTAAATTTTTGTAACTTTACATCATTCACAACAACAACATCATCAGAAAATGGATATTCAGGCATTAAAAATCGATATCGTCCAAAAAATTCTAAGTACCAATAACCCGGGACTACTTTCTCGTGTAAATACTATTTTGAAAAAAGAAGTAGATAAGGACTGGTGGGATCAACTGCCACTAGAAGTTCAAGACTCAATTCTTGAAGGTATTCACGATATTGAGGAAGGAAATATATTTACGCATGAGCAGGTAATTCAGGAAGCCAAACAAAAATATGGATTCTGACATGCATGTTATTTGGTCTGCTCAGGCAAAAATTACGTTCTTAAACGTACTTGATTATCTTCATGCAAATTGGACAAAAAAAGAAATCACTCAATTTAATCTGAGAGTTCAAATCACACTTACAGCCATTCAGAAAAATCCCGGAATTTTTTCTGCTTCGATAAAAAACAAAAAAATAAGAAAAGCCATTGTTGATAAAAACAACTCATTCTATTACAAAATAGACTACTACCAGCAGGAAATCCATCTTCTCACCTTTTTTGATTGCAGGCAAGATCCTAAAAAATTAATATTTAAACCGTAGTGATCTGTTGCCAAACGCTTTTATTTATTCAATAGATATGCTTAACCGAATCATCGCATTCATCCTGATCATACTGTTGTCGCCTGTTTTTATAATTGTTGCAATAGCGATACTCATCGAAGATGGCTTCCCCGTGTTCTTCAAGCAGAAACGTGTTGGGGTAAATTATTCCTTTTTCCCCATTTATAAGTTCCGCAGCATGAAAAAAGACACCCCCAATGTAGCTACTCATTTATTGGAAAACCCGGAACAATATGTTTAAAAACGGGTGGGCTGCTTCGAAAACTAAGTTTAGATGAATTGCCTAACCTCATTAATATCATCAGCGGCGAAATGGTTTTTGTAGGTCCGCGTCCTGCATTGTATAACCAGGACGATTTAATGGCCTTGCGTGTAGCGGCTAAGGTTGAAAAATTAAAACCAGGCATAACTGGCTGGGCACAAATTAACGGAAGAGACGAAATATCGCTGGAAGAAAAGGTGGCCTACGAAAAAGAATACCTGCACCGCAAATCGTTATTCTTCGATATCAAGATCGTATTGCTCACGTTTACCTCGGTTCTGATGAGTAAGGGAGTAAAACATTGATAGAATGATGAGTGATGAGTGATGAATTTTAAATGGGTGGAAAAGGGAAAGGGAATTATAAATTATAAATGATGAATTATAAATGGGGAAAAAGGGAATGGGCATTGTAAATGATAAATTTTAAATGGTGGGAAAGGGATCAATGTCAGCTGTGTGCTAAAAAAAACCTTTGCCGGATGAGTTCCCGAATCTTGTCTGACGAAACCTTATTCTCATTTTTTAAACTTTAGCAGCAAGAATCGCCCTCATGATTAAAACCTTATTTTTTTTTATTAAAATGCCTGATTCATTAAACGAATAAGGTTGTGAACCCCACTTCCCTGTCAATGCGAGTCCGATGAAGGAGAACGTGGCGCTGCCCTGAGTTTATCGAAGGACAAACTCATATTAATTGACGGATTGCTTCGTGCCTCGCAATGACGAAACCTGGAAAGGATTGCTTCACTACGTTCGCAATGACGGGAACCATCATCAGCGCGTCATTGCGAGGAGTGAGGAACGAACAACGAAGCAAACTCAAACAACAACGATGGAAAGAGGTGGTTACATTTACATCCTTACGAACAAAAACCATACTGTACTTTACACCGGAGTAACCAGTAACCTGGCAAACCGACTTTATGAGCATCGCACTGGAGTATACAAATGCTCTTTCACATCAAGATACAATGTAACGCAGCTGGTTTATTTTGAAGGCTTTTTATCCATTGAAGAGGCAATCTACCGCGAAAAACAGATCAAAGCTGGTTCTCGTCAGAAGAAGCTCGATTTAATCGATGGATTTAACCCGGAATGGAAGGATTTAACCGGTACAATTAATTGACAGATTGCTTCACTGCGTTCGCAACGACGGTACGCGATCATCAGCGCGTCATTGCGAGCGACTGTAACGAGCGTGGCAATCTCATATAACAACAGATTGCTTCATTCCCTCCGGTCAATGGCAATGACGCTGTTCAGATCGTCATTGCGAGGAGTGAGGAACGAACAACGAAGCAAACTCAAGTTCAACAACCGGTAACTAATTCGCTCTTCGATGGGAGATTTGGTTTAATAAATTCAAAATAGATAGATATTCAGAACCCATGTTGATTAATACGTCATTATTAGATTCTATTTCCGAACAAGCCCGCAACAACGAGCGGTTGCGAATGAACTTTAACTTTCATACTTCTCCGGAATCGAAATCACAACGATTGCTCAATGCCATTGAGATTGGCTCAGTAATTCCAATTCATCGGCACACTCATACGGCAGAAACCTACATTTTACTTCGTGGAATCCTACGTGTGTTTTTTCATAACGAAGGAGGAGAGGTTATTGAAACATTTGACTTAGATCCGTTGAAAGGTAATTATGGAATAGATATACCTCAAGGGCAATGGCACAGTTTGGAAATTATTTCCCCCGACACCGTGATCTTTGAAGTTAAAGACGGACCATATCTGGCTTTATCAGGCAATGATGTACGCTAGTTATATGAAATAAACAGAGCACCATATCCTTTGCCGTCTGCTTTAGCTGACGGATATGAATGCAAAGGATAATCCGAAACTGTTGATTGAAAAGCTATTCTTTGCCGTCTGCGTCAGTTGACGGGCAAGGCCAACAAAGCATCATTGCGAGCGACTGTAAGGAGTGTGGCAATCTCACATTCAAGAACAGATCGCCACATTCCGCTGCGCTCCATTCGCAATGACGAAAAAAAAAAATAGTCAGTTCATATGCCAAATCATATCATTCGTGTAAGATATTGGCCATTTCATTCACTTTCAGGTCCTCCCTGGCCGATCAGCGAATTCTTTTAACCTAATAATCGTTAAATTTGAAAATTGGAAATCTATGGGTATACTTTTCCATCATTTAGCTTTAAGAATAACCCAATAATAAGTTTCGTAATAAATCGTTATTGTAGTGTCACATTATTTAACAACACGCAACCATTAGCATAATCGTTACATCTATTGTAACGAGAAAAAGACTTATAACATGAGAATAAAATTAAAGGAATTAATTGACAAGGGATTTTTACCACGCTGGATTATTCTGCTGGTAGATGCGGCCATTGCTTCATCGTCCTTTTTGTTAACATACCTGCTCCGTTTTAACCTCTTTTCAGAGCATGTTGACGTACCTATGATGCTGGTGCAATTCATGACCGGACTTCCCTTTTTCATGCTGGCAGCAGTAATTTTCAAACCTCACCGGGGCATACTTCGACATTCAACCATGCAAGATGCGGTTATCCTGGCAAAGGCTCATCTGGTCTTTTCAGGCGGCTATTTTCTCATAAGTATTTTTGGGCATAACATATCCGAAGTACTTCTTATTCCCTGGTCAATCATCATCGTTCACTATTTTCTTTCGGTTTTCCTGATGGTATCATTCCGATTCGGAGTACAGTTTACCTACCGGAATCTTCTTGCCAAACCAAACGATACGATCAACATCATGATTTATGGTGCAGGAGTCATGGGAAGCATCGCCCATTCGGTGATCATGAAAGATACCAATATCCATTACAACATTATAGGATTCATTGATGACAATCCCAGTCTGTGGAACAGCAGCGTTGGTGGAGTAAAGATATTTTCGCCGGAAAAGGCATTCGGGAATGTAATCAGGGAAGAAAAAGTTCAGGAAATGATCCTGGCCATATCGGGTTCCAAGGTTGAAATTAAACGAAAACGGGAAATCGTTGACCAATGTCTGACTAATCGACTAAAAGTAAAAGAAGTTTCTGATCCCTCCAACTTACTCGACGGTAAGCTGGACGAAGGAAAGATTACTAACGTAAGAATTGAAGACCTGTTAGGTCGGGAACCCATTTCCATGAAAGTGGATTCGATAAGCAAAGGCATTGCCGGGAAACGGGTTATGGTAACCGGCGGTGCGGGGTCCATCGGTTCTGAAATTGTCAGGCAATTGGTGTATCTGAATCCTGAAAGCATAACGATTGTTGACCAGGCTGAATCAGCCATCTTTGAGATCAAGAATGAAATTTTACCCATGCTTGGTCAGGTACAGTTACATGCCTATGTTGCCGATGTGACCAATGGATTTAAAATGCGAAAAATTTTCAGTATCTGTCAACCCCAGATTATCTATCATGCTGCGGCGTACAAACATGTACCGATCATGGAGCTTCAGCCTTATGAGGCAATCAGCAACAATGTTGGTGGCACACGGAACATTGCCGATCTTGCGGTAGAATTTGGCGTGGAAAAGTTTGTGATGATTTCAACGGACAAAGCAGTGAATCCCACCAACGTGATGGGAGCAACCAAACGTATTTGCGAAATCTATATCCAGGCCTTATCTGAGCAGACTGACATAAAAACCCAGTTTATAACCACTCGTTTTGGTAATGTGCTTGGCTCAAATGGATCGGTTATACCAATTTTCAAAAGGCAAATCAGTAATGGTGGACCGGTTACTGTAACACACCGCGATATCATCCGCTATTTTATGACCATACCGGAAGCCTGCCAATTGGTTATGGAGGCAGGTTTTATGGGTAATGGCGGAGAAATTTATCTTTTCGATATGGGCGATCCTGTCCGTATTTATGATTTAGCTGAACGAATGATTTCATTATCGGGGTTTATGCCACATACCGAAATACAGATTCTGGAAACTGGCCTGCGCCCGGGAGAAAAATTGTTTGAAGAATTGCTTGCAGACAAGGAAGAAACGCTTCCAACAGGCAACAAAAAAATCATGATTGGAAAGATCAGACCGCACGATTACCATGCATCAAAAGCCAGTATCATCGAATTACTGAAAAACCTAAACGAGGAAGATGAGTGGCAGATTGTTACCCGAATGAAGAAGATTGTTCCTGAATTTGAATCGAAAAACTCACAATATGAGGTACTCGATGTCGTTCAACCAACAAACCATCCGGAAGAACCTAAATACTCCAACCCTGGAAAAAACATCTCTGAATTTCCGGATTTGGGAGACACGAAAGAATCAAAGGAATATCCAGCGGAACCTGCCGTCAAAAAGAATGGAAAATCTGTGTTAAAAAAAATGATTAATACATTTCATCTACTGACGTTTAATCTGTTTTATTAGCTGCGAATGATAAGAAATGTATATAATTTAAGGACGTATTTTTAAATTCCGAATTATCGGTTATTTGATGTTCTTTAATTAGCAACGGCATTTATGCCATTGGATAAATTGACATTAAAAATGGGCTTTAGCCCTAAATGCCTTTGGGCTAAAGCCCTCCTTTCGTTCGCATTTTTTCCCGTAGACTTCGGCGTGAACTCAGTCGAACGCCTGAAGGTTACGGCTATTGAATAAAAAACAGTATCCCCACATTCAAATATTCCCCCATGAAATCCTTTATCACCAGCAAAATTGGTCGCTAAAGGATTTTACATTTTAAATATCATGCTATTTATAAAAATATGGTTTCTAAAATAAGGTACGATTGCCTGCTTCTTTGTATTCTCCTCTTAGGCGCCTGTCAAAAGTTTGAATCAACACCTATCAGCGACTGGAAACAATTGAATGATTTTCCTGGAGAGGCGCGTGCTTCGGCTACCTCTTTTGCATATCAGGACAAAGCTTACATATGTTTGGGACGATCTGGTTGGAAAGTTGATTTTCTGAAAGACCTTTGGGAATACGACAGCCAAACCGATCAATGGACACGCAAAGCTGATTTTCCTGGCGAAGCAAGAGTAAAAGCAATCGGCGGGGTAATCGGAGACAAAGCCTATGTAGGTCTGGGTGCTATTGCGCCATACACAGGGCCCATTTATAACGACCTCTGGGAATATGACCTGAAAAACGACACATGGAAACAGGTTGCCTCATTTCCGGGAAAAGCGTCGAACGATTTGTTCAGTGCAGTGATTGACGATTGTATTTATACCACAGAAGGTTATACAAGTACTCAATTTAAACCCGATACCTATAAATATGATCCAAAGACCAATGAATGGACTCGATTAAAGGATTGCCCGGTCAAAAGAACCGGTACTGCCGGGTTTGCAATCGGGAAAAACCTTTATGTAGGAACAGGCTACGACATTGAAAGGTATAAAGACTTTTATTGTTACCATACCGAAACGGATACCTGGAGCCGCGTGGCCGATTTACCCCAGGTTCGTGTTCTATCGAAAGGAATATCCATTAACGGGCAAGGATACATCATGCTGGGACGTTACTGGAATGGATCTTTAAATGGAGGAAGATTACTCTCAGATGTAGTACGATATGATCCTGCTACGAATGAATGGACTAAGTGTGGAGATTTCCCGGGAGGAGCACGCCAAAATGTGGTTACATTTACAATCAACGGGAAAGGCTATGTGGTAGGAGGCGAAGATGATTCGGAGCGAAAATCAGATGTCTGGATGTTTCAACCCTAAGTACAGGTAAGCTCTGTGCTAAGTAACAGGAATGAAAGAATGTCGTATTATGAGTTTTGTATTGTCCCTAAGTTCACAACACATAGTGTCACCGCTCTGCGGCTTTATGTATCCCTTTTTAAAAACTTTACTACCATACTTTCACCGCTCCGCGGTTTTCAAAAAGGGTTAAGGTGCGTCGCACCGATAGTATGATAGAATTAAAGATTACCTCAATTCTTTTAGCCGCATCGCGGCGACAGATTTTTCGGATACGACATTTAATAGTTCTCATTACTTATTACTAACAGATTGCTTCACTGCTTTCGCAATGACGATGTTCGGAGCGTCATTGCGAGGGAAGTACGACCGAAGCAATCTCAGATTAAACAGCAGATTGCAATCAACTAGCTGGCGGATCATAATATCGTATACAACAATATCCATTCTAATAAAAAACTTCTGCATGCAAATCAAATACTATTATACACTGATCCTTATACTGACTTCAGTTTTACTCCAGGCTCAAGGTCAACCAGATTCGATCAGTTATTCGATCAATACACGCTTTAACGGAGGACAAGGAACTTATGCGCCATTTTTATCAACCACGAATCAATATGATCGATTCGACATTTCACCCAACTCATTGGCCCTTTGGGGAACAATGCATAAAGAAGTGCAGAAGCTAAAAACATTTGACTACGGGTTTGGCGTGGAATTAGACGGTAATATATCCAGAACCAGAAGCCGGTTTTTCCCCGGTGAGCTCTATGCTCAGGGAAAAATGTACTTCCTGAATGTCTATGCAGGTAGTAAAAGACAGGTATTTGGCAATCAGGACGAAGAACTTTCGAGTGGAGGAATGTTGTGGTCGCAAAACAGCAGGCCCATGCCCAAACTGGCAATTGAATCCAACGGTTATATCGCTGTACCTTACACCAAGGGTTATCTGGAGGTCAAAGGTGGCCTTTCACATGGTTGGTTTGAGAATCAAAAAAACCTTGAAAAACTATTGCTACATCACAAATATGCCTATGTCCGTCTGGGAGGTTCGTTTCCAGTTAACTTATCGTATGGAGTTCAGCATGTTGCACAATGGGGCGGACAATCTGATGTATATGGAACAATGCCTGTAAACTGGGAAAATTATCTCCGGATATTTACGGGAAGTAACGGAAGTTCAACTGCCAATTGGTCAGATCGTGAAAATGCCCTGGGGAATCACATTATTTCACAAAATCTGGGTTTAGATCTCAAATTTAAAATTGCACTTGTTTCCCTTTACTGGCAAAGCATCGCAGAAGATTCTCCAGTTGTAAAACTCATTACAAACACGCCAACGATCGAAGATGGTCTATGGGGAATGTCAGTCAAACTTCCAAAATTTAGACCCTTTAATCATTTCGTCTTTGAGTACCTGTGTACAACCGATCAGAACGGCCCCTGGCACGATCTCGATGGTGTTATTTATGGAGGGCAGGATGGATATTACAGCAATAGTATCACTCCCAACGGGTGGAGTTATAGAGGAATGACCATTGGAAACCCCTGGCTCACCTCGCCAAAATACAACAAAGATGGCTCAACTTCAATAATCAACAACACTGTCAGGCTTTATTATTTCTCCGGAAAAGGAAACATAAAATCAGTCAATTACAGATTAATATTGGCCTATTCTGAAAATTTTGGACATACAGCACCCATTTATAATAGTTCACAGAAACAGCTTTCATGGCAACTGGAGACTTCAACTGCTGCAAAATTCATAAAGAACACGCAAATAAGTCTGGGAATTTCTGGAGATCGGGGAACAATGTATGGTAACAACCTTGCTATAATATTGGGAGTGTCCTATTCAGGTTTTTGGAAGTACTAATTTATTTTTATCGTTACCGTTAATTTAAAAAAATATTGATTTGTATAACCTTTTGGGTTACTTTTGAACTTTCTATTAATAATTAAGACTCCAACTGTCCGTGTGACAGAGAGAGCGAAGCTGTGAAATCAGTAAAGGTCATCTTCTATATATTCAATCAAATTACAATACAATCCAGCACCTGTTACTCCATTATTCTTCATTAAACTAGACCTTTTACTAACAAACATTTGGGTACTACTTTCTGACTTATCAAAAATGTTATTCAGAATATGGTTGCAGATTCGAAACACTCGCATTCGAATACTGGACTAAAACTAATTTCAAACAATTTCCGATACTCAGAAAGAGTTTCTAATTTTGAGAAATAAGTTATTCTATAAACTAATCCGGACAAAGCGTCCAAGTATGCGTCCATTTCTATTATACTCATTCAACCACAAAATATGCTCACTCAACTATTAGACCGTCAAAAAAAAATCGCTCTGATTGGGCTTGGCTATGTTGGCCTTCCTATTGCACTTGAATTTGCCCGAAAAATGTCGGTTATTGGTTTCGACATCAACAGCAAGCGCGTAGAGATGATGAAAAACGGAATCGATCCTTGTAAGGAATTGACTTACGAAGACTTTAACCATACAGATATCACTTTCACCTCCGATCCTGAAGATTTGCGTAAAGCTTCCTTCTTTATTGTAGCTGTGCCAACTCCCATTGATGACTATAATCAACCCGATCTGCGTCCACTCATCAGTGCCAGCACCACTGTAGGAAAGATTCTGAAAAAGGGAGATTATGTGGTCTATGAGTCGACTGTTTATCCGGGCTGCACCGAAGAAGATTGCGTGCCGGTTCTTGAACGTGAATCGGGGCTGACGTGTGGTATCGATTTTAAAGTTGGTTATTCGCCGGAACGTATTAATCCCGGTGACAAAGTACATACCCTGACCAACACGATAAAGATCGTTTCGGGTTGTGATAATGAATCGCTCGAAATCATTGCACGGGTTTATGAGCAAATTATTACTGTTGGAGTACATCGCGCTCCAAGTATTAAAGTTGCCGAAGCAGGTAAAATCATTGAAAATACCCAGCGTGATGTTAACATTGCCCTCATGAACGAATTGTCGATCATCTTTAACCGCATAGGCATCAATACCTACGATGTAATTGAAGCCGCCGGAACAAAATGGAATTTTCTAAAATTTTATCCGGGACTCGTTGGAGGCCATTGCATCGGAGTTGATCCTTATTATTTAGTGCACAAAGCCAAACAAGTTGGATATCATGCCCATCTTATCGATGCCGGACGTTTTGTAAACGATTCTATGGGTGGCTATATCGCCAAGCAAACCGTAAAACGGATCCTGGCCGCCGACAAACACCTCAGTCAATCACGAGTGCTGTTGATGGGTTTCACCTTTAAAGAAAATGTAGCGGATGTGCGCAATACCAAAGTTGCTGACATCGTTCATGAATTACAATCATACCGTGTTAGCGTCGATCTGATTGATCCGTATGCCGATGCCCAGGAAGTGATGCACGAATACCAGATTGAAATGAAACCACAACCCGAAGGAACTTACGATGCCATTATTGTAGCCGTTGCGCATCACGAATACAGGGAAATGACCGAACCTGATTTCTTAAAGTATGCCAACGAAACCTGTCTATTAATTGATGTCAAAGGTCTCTATGCCAATCGAATCAAACAATTAGAATATTGGAGTTTATAGAAAAGACCGTACCATTATTATAAACGCTTATTAATTTGGAATGTAAAAGCATCATACAATTTCCAAACCAACACAAGACAATTATTAACAAACAACACTATAAAAATGACACAAAAAACTGCATTAATTACCGGAGTTACCGGCCAGGACGGTGCCTATCTGAGTGAATTCCTGCTAAAAAAGGGATATATGGTTCACGGAATTAAACGGCGTTCTTCCATGTTTAATACCGAGCGTATCGATCATATTTATGAAGACCCACAGGTTGAAAATCGCCATTTCAAACTTCATTATGGTGATTTGACCGATAGTATGAACCTGACACGTATCATTCAGGAAACACAACCTGACGAAATATACAACCTTGCAGCTATGTCACATGTCGCTGTAAGTTTCGAAACTCCTGAATACACCGGTAATGCCGACGGACTTGGAACGTTGCGTATTCTGGAAGCAGTGCGTTTACTCGGACTAATTGAGAAGACCCGAATTTACCAGGCATCTACATCCGAATTGTATGGAATGGTGCAAGAAGTTCCGCAAACAGAAAGAACTCCTTTTTACCCACGCTCGCCTTATGCTGTTGCTAAAATGTATGCTTATTGGATAACCGTAAACTACCGTGAAGCTTATAAGATGCATGCCAGTAATGGAATTCTGTTTAACCACGAATCACCCATCCGCGGAGAAACATTTGTGACCCGTAAAATTACCCGGGCAATTAGTCGTATTGCCCTTGGAATGCAGGAACAGCTTTTTCTGGGTAATCTCTCCTCAAAACGCGACTGGGGTCATGCCAAGGATTACATCAGGGCAATGTATCTGATTCTTCAGCAAGACCAACCGGATGACTATGTAATTGCCACTGGCATAACCACTACGATCCGAGACTTTATCAAACTTTCATGTGCCGAAATCGGACTTGAAATGAGCTTTTCAGGTGAAGGTGCCGAAGAAAAAGGTTCAATTACAGCCATCGATGAAAGACTCTTCATTGAAAAGGTGGGTGAACGCTATCTTGGTGGAATGAAATCGCGAATCGCCCCTCACACCATCGTATCTGTTGACCCTAAATATTTCCGTCCTACTGAAGTCGATCTTTTAATCGGAGATCCGTCTAAATCAAAATCAAAATTGGGATGGGAGCCACAATACGATCTGAACGGCCTTATTAAGGACATGATGCAATCGGACATTAAACTTATGAAGAAAGATGCCTGGCTGAGAGAAGGTGGATACCGAACGTTGAATTACTTCGAATAATTCTACTATCCACAGATAAACACAAAATAGGACACAAATGAACACTGATGAATTTCCTTTCAAAGATGAATGTTATGAAATTATAGGTGCCTGCATGGAAGTTGCAAACGAATTGGGATGTGGTTTTCTTGAACCAGTATATCAGGAAGCATTATGTTTTGAATTTTCTGACCAAGGTATTCCGTTTGAAAGAGAGAAAGTTCTTGACATTTACTTTAAAGATCATTTGCTGACTAAAAAATACATTGCCGATTTTATATGTTTTAATGAGGTCATTCTTGAAATTAAGGCTACCGAAGCTCTTCTCCCAATACATACTGCACAGGTTCTGAATTATCTGAAAGCAACAGGTAAGAAGATCGCATTATTGGTAAACTTTGGAACGACCAAACTCCAGTACAAACGTATTATCCTTTAGATCGCATGCATTTGTGCCCATTTGTGTGCATTTGTGGATAACCTTTTAAATCAAAAAAAAATGAATAAAGACTCCAAAATATATGTGGCCGGTCATCTAGGACTTGTAGGTTCTGCACTCTGGAAAAATCTTCAATCAAAAGGGTACACCAACCTCATTGGAAGAAACCTTAATGAGTTGGACTTGATGGATACCAATGCGGTAAATGCTTTTTTTGCAGTAGAAAAGCCTGAATATGTGATTCTGGCAGCTGCAAAAGTGGGTGGCATTGTAGCAAATAGCACCTATCGGGGGCAATTCATCTACGAAAACCTCATGATCCAGAACAACGTGATCCATGCGGCTTACCTAAATCAGGTAAAGAAGTTACTCTTTTTGGGTTCAACCTGTATCTATCCGGCCGAAGCGCCACAGCCCATGCCCGAAGATTGCTTATTAACTGGCCCGCTCGAATACACCAATGAACCCTATGCCATTGCAAAAATTGCAGGAATCAAACTTTGTGAAAGCTATAATCTGCAATACGGCACCAACTTTATTTCGGTGATGCCAACCAACCTTTACGGTCCAAACGACAATTTTGATCTCGAAAAATCGCATGTATTGCCTGCCATGGTTAGGAAAATGCATTTGGGCAAAAGTTTGGAAGAAAATAACTGGGAAGCGATTCGTGAAGATTTAAATAAACGCCCGATCGAAGGTATTTCAGGAAGTAATACGAACGATGAGATACTGACAATCCTTGCAAAATATGGAATCCGCGTTAATCTGTCAAAATCCGTGCAATCCGTTTCAGTAGAAATTTGGGGAACAGGTTCGCCCATGCGCGAATTCCTTTGGAGCGAAGAAATGGCCGATGCCTGTGTTTTCTTGATGGAAAATATTGATTTCAAAGACGCCATTCGTGCCAATTCAATGTCTCCTCATGAAATTCGCAACACCCATATAAACATCGGGACTGGAAAAGAAATTTCGATTCGAAATCTGGCATTCCTGATTAAAGAAAAATTAGGATTCAAAGGCGATCTGGAATTTAATACATCAAAACCCGATGGCACCATGCGAAAACTCACCAACCCAGACAAACTTCATGCTTTGGGATGGCATCATCAAATAGAAATCGAAGAAGGCATTGAAAAGTTGTACCATTGGTATTTAGGTCGCTAATTCATATATCAATATGAAGCATCTCATCTCCGTTCCGCCCAATACAATTACGCATTTTCATCAAATATCCGGTCTTTCTCCTGATGATTGGTTTATTGCATCCGATCCGATTGAAAAAAGAGTTGGATCAGGAGGCGGTACAGCTTATCTCCTGACTGAATCATTTAATCAGGAAAAAGAAGAGAAATTCGAGGAATGGTTGCCAAAAGAAAAACGGGTGCTCATTCATGCCGGAGGCCAAAGCCGACGTTTGCCCGCGTATGCTCCAATTGGCAAAAGTTTATTGCCAATGCCTGTATTTCGATGGTCGCGCGGACAGCAACTCAATCAACGGCTCATTCACCTTCAGACCCCATTATTCGATCAAATTCTCAGCCAGGCTCCGGAGAAACTAAACACCTTGATTGCCAGCGGTGATACCCTAATATTTTCAGGAAAGAATATTCCTGAAATTCCGGATGCTGATGTGGTCTGTTTTGGAATGTGGCTCGAACCTGAGAAAGCTACAAACCATGGTGTCTTTTTTGCCAGCCACGATTCGCCCGGACAAATGCAGTTCATGCTGCAAAAACCATCGATTCAGAAAATAAAAGAACTCATCCATGAGTACTATTTTCTGATGGACATTGGCATTTGGCTGCTCAGTCCAAAAGCTGTCAAACTGCTGATGGATCGCTGTGGCTGGAATGGAGAAACTTACGGGAACCAAACACCCGATTTTTACGATCTGTACAGCGAATTTGGAATTGCAATGGGTAATTCACCCGTTCAATCCGATGCCGAAATCAATAAACTGAGCATTGCTTTGGTAAACCTTGAAGGAGGCGAATTTTATCATTTAGGCAATACCTCAGAACTCATCACATCCAATCTCGCAATTCAAAACCGGGTTACCGATCAACGAGAAATCTGGCACCGCCAGATTAAACCTCACCCTTCAATTTTTATACTAAATGCTGAAGTCAGTGCAAACCTAAACTCCAAGCACTCCAATATTTGGATCGAAAATGCTTTTGTTCCGGCGGGTTGGCAATTGCAGAAAAATCATGCATTGACCAATATTCCTGATAACAACTGGAATATTGAATTAAACGACGGAACCTGTCTTGATCTTGTCCCAATCACCGCAAATGAAGTAGTAATCCGAAATTACGGATTCAACGATCCATTCAGAGGTCCCCGGAGTAGTGAATCGACTCTGTTCATGGGGACAAAACTAAATGTCTGGTTAGAGAAACGGGGACTGGCAGATGCATTCAATCATTTGGATAGAGACACCGACGTACAATTTCTTCCGCTTTTCCCAATTGTAAAAAAGGAAGATATCATTGAAGCATTCATTCAATGGCTGATCGATAATCAACCAATTCCGAATCCGAAATTTACCGATTTGTGGTTGGCTTCTCAACGCGTAAGTGCCGACGGAATTGGTCAAATCAGCAACATTTATGAAGTTGAAAAACAACGCACCAGGCACCGCATTAAAGCCATTCCAGCAATCGCCCGTAATTATTCGAATTCAGTATTTTATCAGCTCGATCTGGAAAAATTGGCTAATGAATATATCAAAAATAACCTGGATCTTCCGGAAGAACTTCAGTTTAGAAACAACGACTGGGTTCATCTGCATGCTCATATGTTTCGCGCAAGCGTTCAGCGCAAAAAAGGGCTCGAGTATGAACAGGAAGAAAAGAAAGCATTTGATTATCTCCGGGATTCGGTTATCAGACATTTTCACCAGAATCTTGTTGAACCATCGATCAACCTGCTACCAGACCAGATTGCCTGGGGCAGAAGTCCGGTTCGGCTCGACCTTGCCGGAGGATGGTCGGATACTCCACCCTACTGTTTCCTGTATGGCGGTAAAGTTCTCAATCTGGCTGTTGAATTGAATGGCCAACCACCTTTGCATTGTTACATCAAAGCCTCAGAAAAACCCGAATTTGTGCTTCGGTCAATCGATTTGGGGGCTCAGGAAACCATTACAACTTACGAGGAATTACGAGAATTTCACAGCGTCGGATCGCCTTTTGCAATTCCCAAAGCAGCACTGGCTCTTTCAGGTTTTATTCCTGATTTTTCTTGCCGAAAATATCCTTCCTTGCAAAAACAACTGATTGAAGCAGGTGGTGGTTTGGAAATATCAATACTTGCGGCAGTCCCCAAAGGTTCCGGTCTGGGAACCAGTTCTATACTTGCTGCCACGGTGCTTGGAACTCTTTCGGAAGTTTGCGCCTTGGGATGGGACAAAGCCGAAATTGGCCGACGCACTTTGGCCCTCGAGCAATTACTTACCACCGGCGGCGGCTGGCAGGATCAGTTTGGCGGAATTCTCGAAGGCATCAAATTGCTCGAAACCAGCCCGGGAAAAATGCAAAGTCCCCTGATCAAATGGTTGCCTGAATCTCTGTTCACCGATCCGCTATATAAAAACAGGATGTTGCTCTATTATACCGGAATTACACGGGTTGCTAAAAGTATTCTGGCCGACATTGTGAGAGGTATGTTTCTGAATTCGTCGGCACATCTTTCCTTATTGGATGAATTGAAATATCATGCTGAAAATACCAGCGCAACCATGTCAGCAAAAGACTTTGAGGGATTGGGCCGAAATATCAAAAAAAGCTGGCAGTTGAATCAGAAACTAGATTCCGGAACCAATACTCCCGAAATTCAGCAACTCATCGATCGAATCGCTCCGTGGTCGATTGGGCACAAATTGCTTGGCGCTGGCGGTGGCGGATTCATGTTTATCATGGCTGGTGACGAAAAAGCTGCCAATCAGATCAGACATGAATTAACAACCAATCCGGTCAATCATCGGGCACGGTTTGTAGATTTCAGCATTTCAGGCACCGGACTTCAAGTGACCAAGAGCTAAGAGTTTAAGAATTAGCGAATAAACAAAAACCTCCAATCCCGTTGTCGTTTGACTTCCGGATTGGAGGTTTTCTTTTTTAGTCGAATCAAGAGCGAACCGCTACATCTCTACAATAATCCCGATACTTCCGGTGAACAGGCTTCGGGATTCAGGTTCTACGACCTGGCTTTCGTTGCTTTTCCAGCTTGTTTTCGCATACCCCAAACTTCCAACCAAACGGTAATAATTCAGTAAGCCAGAATTCCGCAGTTTCCAGTCAAACTTAAACTCAGACATCATAGTCCAATCGTAAATTCCATCTTTTGTAAAATTTTCATACGGATATTTTACCATGGCTCTGTTTGGTTCTTCAAAATATTGGCGGTAAACATCACCGTAAATCTGATAAATATTGTCACTTGCCAAATCGTTGGTTCCATGTATGATCAGCTTGTTTTCAAGTGATAAAATCAAATCTGGAACTGCAACATTTACCAGCTTCCAATTCAGCTCCGAAGAGTTAGGCGGGAGATAAAAGCCAAGATTAAATTCATCGTGAGTATAAGTCATATCCAAAGCTCTATTCCCAAAAGTATTAAAATCAGTTTCCGGATAATGGGTGTAAACAAAAGGTGAAAGTCGGGTATATTTCAGCGTCGAAGTTGTTCCGGGAATAATTCCGGAGAGCAGGTTTGATTTCCAGCCAAGTTGCCAGGCATAACGGTTATGAGGCATTTTCATCAAATTTCCGGAAGTTTTAAAATCAAATTCATCGACAAAAAAACCGCCCCAAACTTTTCCAACTGAAGGAATCAGCGCAGCCACATCAAAATACATGGTTAAATTATCATTATCGCCCACATCAATCTGAGTGAAATGGGGCATTACAAATGGCACCATATAAGCCAGTTCGAAGCGTTTCGACCAGATATTGCCACCTCCAGCCGAAATTTGCAACCAGCGATTTGGCATAAACTCAATCAGGTGGTAGGTGAAATTCTTTTGTACATCACCTAAATCATAACCGTAAATTTGCCTTCTGTAATTAGAATCCTGGCTGGCATACGAAAATAATGATCCCATCACATACGAATAGCGTATCCATTTGGCAGGCTGAATTTTCAGTTCAATTCCCGGAAAACGGCGTGCAGTAGACGAAAGAACCAGATTATTTTGGTCGTGGCCCCAGGCTCGGCGCTGATTATTGATGCTCATTTGAATGGCTCCATCGAACCATGAACCATTCAGTTCAGTATGATAGATCATGCCTGCAGTAACATCCTTTTTAACCGGCTGTCCTTCGCCTGATGTACTCGAAGCCAAAACATGCGCCCACATGGTATCGAAATTAAACTGATAAGGCAAATAGGAATATCCAACGTTTTCGTAAGGGAACACAACCTGCTTATCGCGGGTGTACGACTGGTAGAAAATATCAGGAGTTAGCCGCTCAATAGCCAAACCCATTCCGGCAGTAAAAGTCAGATGTTCACCTAAATCTCCAGATAAATATGGTTCTCCCAGCAAACTCGTCGACCAGGTTCCTTTATCGCCAAATCCACTGCGAACCGATGTCTCAGCACTAAAACCAGCTACAGCATAGCTACTTTTTGAAGCTTGTCTGTAAATCTTTAATCCGTTGGTATCCTGCATAATGTCGGCAAGCTGCCTTTGAACCAACAGCTTTTCACGGTTCGACAAATTATCCTTTGCGACAAGTTGTAACAGAAGTTCAGCAATAAAAACTTTTGTATACGGCTTGGCCTGAGGCAGAAAACCAAACTCTCCCTTTGTTTCAAAATAATCGAGTAGCTGATAAACCGGATTGCTCAGGGGAATGATCTTATTTTTCAACCGAAGTGAGGCAAGATCGGGAACATCATTAGTCTGCTGAGTTATAACTTCAGCAGCATTTAGTAAAGAATGATTTGAATTCGATTCTTTTTCCAAACTGCCTGACTTTTCATTCGAAGCGGGGAACACATCAGATGATAAATCAGCCTCAGTGACAATCTGGTCAGAGCTAAGATTTTGACCATTCGCCTGATGCAGGAATACAAATAAACAAACGAACACGCCTGAAATAATCCTTTTTAAATTCATAGCAGCATATTGAGGTTCATAGGTTAAAGATAGGCAATTGAACGAAATAAAAATTCATATTTCGACGATCAAAAAAAGATAAATAACTGATTTGCGATCAAATTATAATACATAAAACCCATAAATCAGATTTATGTTGACATTAGCTCGCGAAATTCATTTTCAGGCCATTTGTTAAAATTTATGGAAATACTCAACCTGAATAAAAGTAAATTGTTAATTCATTTTAAGCGACAAACAATCTTGGTAAAATCAATAGAAAAAACGATACTTTTGTGTCGCAAATTAGTTCACTATTTAAAACGAATCTAAATTATGGCAACTCATAAAAAAGCACTTTTAATGATACTTGATGGTTGGGGAATTGGTGATGGTACCGCACGCGATATTATTGCAACAGCTCCAACGCCTTTCATGGATTACCTAAATGCCAACTACCCAAATTCACAATTACTTACTTGTGGCGAATATGTTGGTTTGCCCGATGGACAAATGGGAAATTCGGAAGTGGGTCACCTCAACATCGGCGCTGGACGTGTGATTTATCAGGATATGGTAAAAATCACCAAAGCCATCCGCGAAAAAACATTGTGGAACGAACCACAAATCGTGAAAGCATTTACCTATGCGAAAGAGAATAACAAAAACGTACACCTGATTGGCTTAATTGGCCCTGGCGGGGTTCATGCTTTGAGCGATCACATGGTTGCGCTTTGCCAGATCGGAACCGACTTCGGCTTGAAAAACACATTTATCCACGGATTGACTGACGGACGCGATACCGATCCACGTTCAGGATTGGGATTTCTGGAAGAAGATTTGAGAAATCTGGAAGGCACCAATGGTAAATTTGCATCGCTGATTGGCCGTTATTTTGGCATGGACCGCGATAAAAACTACGACCGATTTAAATTGGCCTACGATTTATACACCGAAGGAAAAGGAACCCCTTCGACCGACTTGTTGAAAACCGTAAAAGAATCATACACAGCTGGTGTTACCGACGAATTTCTTCAACCGATCGTAATGGTTGACGAAAATGGGAAACCATTGGCTACCATTCAGGAAAACGATGTGGTCATTTGTTTCAATTTCCGCACCGACCGTTTACGCCAGACAACCATTGCTTTTACGCAGCAAGATCTTCCTGAATTTGGATTGAAGACCATTCCTTTGCAGTGGTACACCATGACCAACTACAAAGCTGATTTCAAAAATGTCAATGTTATTTTCGACAAGCCAAACCTGAATAACACGATGGGCGAAATCGTTTCGAAAGCCGGAATGAAGCAAATTCGTATTGCCGAAACTGAAAAATATGCTCACGTTACGTTCTTTTTCAGCGGTGGCCGCGAAGAAGAGTTCCCTGGTGAGAAAAGACTTTTAGCCCCATCACCCAAGGTTCCGACCTACGATTTTCAGCCTGAAATGTCAGCCCCAATGGTTCGCGACCTGATTGTTCCTGAATTGGAAAACGGAACTGCTGATTTTGTTTGCCTGAATTTTGCAAACGGTGACATGGTTGGTCATACCGGAGTTTACGAAGCCATTGTAAAAGCAATTTCTGCTGTTGACAGTTGCGTGAAAGCCGTTGTTGAAGCTGCCCAAAAAGGTGGATACGAAGTCATTATCATTGCTGACCATGGAAATGCGGACAATGCAGTTAACGAAGATGGATCGGCAAATACAGCTCATTCACTGAACCCTGTTCCATGCATTTACATTACTGAAAATAAAAACGTTAAAATCAATAACGGCATTCTGGCCGATGTTGCTCCTACCCTGCTGTCAATTATGGGTCTGGAAGTTCCGGCTGAAATGACTGGAAAAGTATTGATTGAAAAATAATCTCACGAAAATTTGATTCAATCCTGACAGGTCCATCGAATCTGTCAGGATTTTATTTTACCTGCTATGCTCGAAATCGGTCGCACCATTGTTAGTTTAGATATTCTGGAAAAGAAATTCCTTTGTGATTTACTGAAATGCAAAGGAGCCTGTTGTGTTGAAGGCGATTCGGGCGCACCAGTTACTCCTGAAGAAGTGAAAGCCATCCAGGAAGGTTATTCAGAAATAGAAGTTTATTTATCTGAAACCCATCGGAATGAGATTGGAAAACAAGGATTTGCCGTGATTGATCTGGATGGCGATTTGGTAACTCCCCTGGAAAACAACAAACAATGCGTTTATACTTACAAGGAAAATGACATCCTGAAATGTGGTATCGAAAAAGCTTTTCTGGATGGAAAAATTAGTTTCCGCAAACCGGTTTCCTGCCATCTTTTCCCGATCCGTATTACCGAGTATAAGCGATTTGACGCTGTAAACTACCAGCAAATCGACATTTGTAAGCCGGGACGTGTGTGCGGAAAAGGCGCAGAATTACCTCTTTATGTTTTTCTGAAAGAACCTTTGATCAGGAAATACGGCGAGGAATGGTACGAACAACTGCAATACGCTGCCGAAAATATGCCGGGAAGAAAGTAGTCATTAGTCATTAGGAAATAATCATTTACTAATGACTAATGACGTTTTCCCATTAGGCGACAATTTCAATCCTGTTTTTCTCCGGATCGTAAACCGCGCTTTCGTAATATCCATCGCCTGTCATCCTTCCGGGACTGATAATCTCAAAACCATCCTGCTGGAGCATATCCGTAATTTGGTCGACCCGCTCACGCGAGCCAACTTTAAAGGCAAAATGAGTAATGCCTGAATAGTGTTTCCGATAATCGTTTTTATTATTGGTTACAGTAGGCATTTCCATCAGTTCCAGCCTACAATCACCCTCGAACGAAAGAAAATAAGATCGAAACTCTTTGGAATGGTTATAGTAACCCGATCCTGACATGGCATTGAAATAATGCGTGTAAAAATTGCGCATACCTTCCAAATCACGGGTCCAAATTGCTATGTGGTCAATTTTCATACTTGATGTATTAGTAATTGTTGTTTTTTTCATCGTGCTGCCTCCCATTCTTCATAAAATTGGGATAAATAATCGTTCATAAACTGGTGTCTTTGTTCTGCAATAGCTCTGGCCGTATCGGTATTCATTCTATCTTTCAGCAACAACAACTTTTCATAGAAATGATTAATTGTGGGTGCAGTATTGTTTTTATACTCCTGAAAATCATCGTGCATAACCGGCGATATTGAAGGATCATAGATCAGCCGGCTTTTATGTCCACCATAGGTAAAAGTGCGGGCTATTCCAATTGCGCCAATTGCATCAAGACGATCAGCATCCTGAACTACGGCAGCTTCTATAGATTGAACTGGTGTTTCTATGCCAGCACCTTTAAACGAGACTTGCTCTGTGATTTTCAGAATATGCAAAGCAATTTCGGCCTCAAGTTCAATAATACCAAGCCATTTCATTGTTTTACTTCCGTTTTGCGATTCGGTTCCATTTAATTTCCAGTCATCCAAATCATGAAGCAAAGCCGCCATCTCAACAATAAACAAATCGCAACCTTCCTGCTCCCCAATACGCAAAGCCATCTTCCGCACCCGGTCAACATGAAACCAGTCGTGTCCGCTTCCTTCCGAACGAAACTCAGATTCGATAAACCGCTCTGTCTTTTGTATGATTTCAGTTTTATTCATTTCCTTTCAAATTTATATCATTTACCGGCTCTTTTGAAACATCCAACACAATTTATTTTACAATTTTATAATCTAAATGAGAGGATCATTCGAACATATTAAACCTGAGTATGTTTAAATAAACTTTTCGCCGATTAAATGAAAAACAGATTTATGGCAGATTGACAAAACTCCGACGAAACAATTCCAGAATTCGAATAAATCTCATTTTTCCCAGCATTTAAAGGCAAAATATCTAAATACACGGTGTAATTTAAATGCCAAACAGAACATTTATATATTTTTGATGGGTTAGATTTTTATTCAATCGGCCATTTAATACTGAAATATGAGGAGGCTCGAAGTTTTGACTATTCCTGCTATGTTGCAGGCAAGCTATAGGGATTTTGCAAATAATCAGTCGTTGATATTTGTTGGTGAAGAAAACCTTACATATAGACAACTGGAAACTGAAGTAAAAAAAGCAGCACTTCAACTTCAGTCGCTTGGAATAAAAAAAGGGGATAAGGTTGCCATAATCAGTATGAATATGCCACAATGGGGCATCGCATTTTTCGCAACATGTATACTTGGGGCTGTCGTTGTTCCAATTCTTCCTGACTTTCACCCCAATGAAATAAAAAACATCATTCAACATGCCGATGTGTCCGTGGTATACGTGTCAGAAACATTGCGCCCAAAACTTGAAGTATTAGCAGGGCTAACAGTCATTAATATTGAGAATTTTCAAATCGTTTCAGATACAGCTCAGCTCTTATTCGAGGATATAAATGAGCAGCTTTTCGAATACCCTGTAGTCGAAGAAAAAGACCTCTGTTCAATCATTTACACCTCGGGAACTACTGGAAAATCGAAAGGAGTTATGCTGACCCACAAAAATATTGTGTGGACTGCACAGCAAAGCTGGATTATTCAAAACATTGTACCGGGCGACCGTTTTCTTTCCGTTCTGCCGCTTTCGCACACCTTCGAAAATACTTTGGGATTAATTCTTCCCGTCAAATATGGAGCTACAGTTAATTACTTGAAGAAACCACCTGTAGCCACAGTTTTACTGGCAGCATTACAACAAGTCAGGCCAACAATCATGCTGGTTGTTCCGTTGATCATCGAAAAAATATACAAGTCAAAAATACTACCTGAAATTAACCGCAAGTTTATCACACGAATACTCTACAAAATTCCAACTTCGAGAAAACTATTACACAAGGTAGCTGCAAAAAAGCTCTTTGCAACATTTGGTGGCGAATTGAAATTTTTTGGTATTGGCGGTGCAAAACTGGACGATAACGTTGAACGTTTTTTGATGGAAGGTGGTTTCCCGCTGGCCATTGGCTATGGAATGACCGAATCGTCGCCATTGCTTGCCGGTGCCGGAGTCGGAAAAACACGGTTCCTGTCAACCGGAATAGCAGTGGAAGGTGTCCAGCTCAGAATTGCCCAGTCGGATCGAAAAACAGGGCTAGGAGAAATTCAGGCCAAAGGAGAAAATGTAATGTTGGGTTATTACAAGGAACCTGAAATTACCAAAAATACTTTTACTGAAGATGGTTGGTTGAAGACCGGAGACTTGGGTTGTTTTGACAAAGATGGGAACCTTTACATCAAGGGGCGAATGAAAAATATGATCGTTGGATCGAGTGGCGAAAATATCTATCCTGAAGAAATCGAATCTCTGATCAACCGGATGGAATATGTACTTGAATCGCTTGTCGTTGAACAAAAAGGAAGGCTTGTCGCCCTGGTACATCTGAATATGGAAGAACTCGAAAAAAAATACAACAGTATTAAAGCAGAAACTGCTTCATTCATAAACGATGAAACCAGCATCATTTTGAAGGAAATTCAAAACAAGGTGAATGAGCAGTTAAACAAGTTTTCGCAGATACAACGAGTCGTTTGGCAAACCGCGCCTTTTGAAAAAACTCCAACGCAAAAGATTAAAAGGTTTCTGTATTACGCATAGCAGTCCATTGCCATATTTTCAAAATTTATGACTTGTGCTAAATACTCAGCTGGCAAGCAGGTAAACACAAGCATTTTTCATTAAGAGAAGAAAAAAAACAAACATGATTATGTTTGTTGATCTTTATTCATTAAATTTAAAGGATATAAACACTAATTGAGGCCATGTTTCTTTCAAACAACCATACAGAATACTTTTCGGGGTATATAATGCTCAATGAAAATCTTCAGATTGAAGAGTTTTCAGGGCAGATTAACCAAATTCTCAGAAAAGAGCATTTAGATTTAAATGGGAATTTTATTCAAATTACAGAAAATCTTAAAAAAAACATCCGTTTCTTCATTGAAAATGAAGTTCTTGCAGCTATAAAGGCAAGGATTATCAGTCATCTATCATTTAACCGCAAGAACAGTACTCTATCCATCTCAGTTACACCTCTTAGTTCCGGATTAACACTTATTAGCTTCGAGGAAGACAAGCTGGAAGATAAATTAATAGACCAAACTCTGCCTGAAAAACTCAAAGAAGTTTTGATCAGGATAAATACAGATATGCAGGTTGTATATGTTTCCAAAAATTTCACAGTCAAATTTAGAGAAAAAGCTTCCATTGTTGCTGGAAAAACACTTGAAGAAACGCAGCTATTCGGAGAAAACACTCCACATATCTCAACCCTGATTGCCTCAGTTTTTCAACAACAACGGCAAAAAGAAGAAGATATTCTGATATTGAAAGATCAAAAAAGAGTGTGGTGGAATTTGTTAATGGTTCCGGAAACAGATCCTGCCAGCCAACAACAATCAGTTTTAATTATCTTAAAAAACATTAGCCGTCATAAAATTATTGAGGAAAAGCTCCTTGAAAGCGAACAACGTTATGAAATGGCCATAGAAGCTGCCGATCTGGGGATTTGGGATTACGTGGTAGGCACCGGAAAAACATTTTATTCGAGAAAGTGGAAATCAATTTTGGGTTATTATCCTGATGAAATTCCTGATAATTATTCGATATGGGAAGAATTACTTCATCCGGAAGACAAAGACAGGATGGTTCTTTTCATCAATAACTTCCTTAACAGCAACTTACGTGTTTACGAAGCTGAGTTCAGGTTAAAACATAAAAATGGACATTATGTCTGGATTAGAAGCCGTGCCACGGCTCTCCGAGACGAAAATGGGAAAGCAATACGAATGCTGGGAACTCACCGCGATATTACTGAGGAAAAAAAATCTGAAAGCGAATTTAAAAAGCTTCATCAGGCAATAACACAAAGTCCAATTTCGGTAGTTATCACCGACAAAGATGGGTATATTGAATTCTTTAATCCCGCATTTTGCAAGATAACAGGATGGAATGATCAGGAAATACTGGGCAAAAAAACCAGTATCCTTAAATCGGGATTTCAACCAACCAGCTTTTATGAAAAGCTTTGGAAAACGATCAGTTCAGGGAACGAATGGCAGGGCGAATTTAAAAACCGGAAAAAGAACGGTGAATTATATTGGGAACTGGCCAGTATCTCACCAATCAAAAACAATTTTGGGAACATAACCCACTATGTAAAAATAGCAGAGAATATTTCGTACCTAAAAAAAATAGAGAAAGATTTAAAAAAGGCAAAACAGGATGCTGAAATTGCAAACAACTATAAGAATCTTTTTCTGGCCAACATGAGCCACGAGATCAGGACTCCAATCAATACGATCATCGGATTTAGCGAACTCATTAAAAATGAGAATCTACCATCACATAAAAGATACAAATATTCCGGAATCATTGAAGAAAACAGCCAGTCCTTACTTAGGTTAATTGACGACATTATCGACATTGCAAAGATTGAAGCCAACGAATTGAAAATAAAAAAAGAAGCCTGTTCGCTTGGCGATTTATTTTCGGAACTTGAAATGACCTATAGCAATTTTCTGAGAAAGAAAGAAACTCAAAATCTCGAACTTATTTTCCAAATTCCGGAAGAAGCGCATCACGATGTAATTTTCACCGACCCTTACCGTCTCAAACAAATACTCAACAATCTGTATATAAATGCATTAAAACACACAGAAAGAGGACATATTGAAATTGGATATACCATCATAAACGACAACAAATTACGTTTTTTCGTCTCCGACACTGGATCAGGAATACCTCAAAGCCGGATTAGAAACATCTTCAGGCGATTTACCCAAACCGAAGAAACAATAGGTTCCGATTCTCCCGGCTCCGGTCTCGGATTATCGATATGTAAAGACCTGGCAGCATTGCTGGGTGGCGATATTAATGTCAAATCGGTTGAAGGTGAAGGAAGCATTTTCTTTTTAACGCTTCCGTATGATAAAATAAAAATACCTATGGTTAGGGCTGCTGTGAAACCGGCAACTCCATCAAGATATAACTTCAGTAACTATACGATTATGATTGCTGAAGACACGCCATACAACTACGAATACCTGTACAGCATACTTCAAAAAACAGGAGCAAATGTGGTTTGGGCGAAAGACGGAATTGATGTTCTGAAGATGTACAACAGTTCAAAAATTGACCTGATACTGATGGATATTCAATTACCAGAAATTAACGGGTATGAAGCCACAAGTCAAATCAGGATGACCAATCAGTCGTTGCCGATCATAGCACAAACTGCGTATGCCATGGCCGAAGACACACAAAAATGTCTTGATTCAGGTTGTAATGAGGTTTTGGTTAAACCTATCAGAATGGACGATGTGCTGTCAACCGTTGCCAAATATCTCAATAAATAAACGCACGAAATTCAGTCACCAATTCCATTTAATCAAATTCACTGATTAAATTTGAGGCTTACAAAATAATCGGAATATGCATATCGATCGGTTTCCATCGAGATTACTTGAAAATGCTGTGAATGAATTTGCGAAGTTGCCAGGCATTGGCCGAAAATCTGCCTTACGTCTGGTTCTGCACATGCTAAAACAAGACCTTCAGGATGTGGAAATATTTGGGAACAGTCTGATTCAGTTGCGCACTGAAATTAAACATTGCAAAGTTTGCCATAACATTTCTGACACTGATACGTGCAGCATCTGTGCCAACCCTTCGCGAAATCCTTCTATCATATGTGTGGTCGAAAACATTAAGGATGTGATGTCGATTGAAAACACACAACAATTTAAAGGCTTGTATCACGTTTTAGGTGGGATTATCTCTCCGATGGATGGAATTGGACCTTCCGATCTGGAAATAGATTCGCTTGTAAGCCGCGTAAACGAAGGGAATACCGAAGAAGTAATTCTGGCGCTAAGCACTACCATGGAGGGAGATACAACCAATTTTTTCATTTACAAAAAACTAAAAAATACGGAAGTGAAGATTTCGACGCTGGCACGCGGAGTTTCGATTGGCGACGAACTGGAATATACCGACGAAGTTACCCTTGGCCGGTCGATTGTGAACCGTATGAATTTCGAAGAATCCATCATCAGGTAAAACAAGGAAAAAGAACAAAATAAAAAGGCAAAAACAACAAATCCGGAATGAAATTATCAGTAGTCATTGTCAATTACAACGTAAAATATTTTCTGGAGCAATGCCTTCATACCGCTTTAAAAGCGGCCTCGAAGCTTAGTTCCGAAATTATCGTAGTTGATAACGATTCGGTAGATGGCTCCAATCAGATGGTTGAAGAAAAGTTTCCGGAAGTTATTCTGATCCCCAATAAAGAAAATGTAGGCTTCTCGAAAGCCAACAACCAAGCAATCCGGATTGCAAAAGGCGAATATATTTTACTGTTGAATCCAGACACAGTAGTTGAGGAAGACTGCTTCCAGAAAATTGTTGCTTTTATGGACAAAACACCAGATGCAGGTGGTTTGGGCGTAAAAATGATTGACGGTAAAGGCCGGTTTTTACCCGAATCGAAACGTGGGCTTCCCACTCCTGAGGTCGCTTTTTGGAAAATGTCCGGAGTTTCAAGTCTTTTCCCCCGATCAAAACGATTTGGACGCTACCATCTGGGCTATCTTGATAATAATCAAATTCACGAGGTAGATGTTTTGGCAGGCGCGTTCATGCTACTTCGCCGCAAAACACTCGCCAAGGTTGGATTGCTCGACGAGGACTATTTTATGTATGGCGAAGACATCGACCTCTCTTACCGCATTACTAAAGGTGGTTATAAAAACTATTATTATCCGGAAACAACCATCATTCATTATAAAGGCGAAAGCACAAAAAAAGGCAGCATCAACTATGTAAAAGTATTTTATAACGCGATGATCATTTTTGCCGGAAAACACTTTTCGAAAGGGAATGCCCGCCAGTTTGCCATTCTGATTAATCTGGCAATTTACTTTAGGGCTCTCTTGTCGTTAATCGGAAGGTTATTCAATACCATCAAGCTAGCCTTGGCCGATGCATTTTTTGTATTCCTCGGGTTCGCTGTCCTGCTTCCTATTTGGGAAACCTATAAATTTCAGCGTGGATATTATCCTCCTGAATATCTGCATGTCGCGGTTCCGATTTATATCCTGATCTGGATTAGCTGCATCTGGCTCAACGGAGGATACCGGAAGAATATCCAGTTCGGGCGGATCTTCAAAGGTTTACTTTGGGGAACAATCTCAATCCTTGTTTTTTATTCATTGATCGATGAAACCATGCGCTATTCAAGGGCGATGCTGCTTTTTGGTTCCGGCTGGTCGTTTTTTGCATTACCGGCATACCGATTTATTCTCTCCAGACTTGGCGTGCGCGGAATTGAACTCGAATTTAGGCAACAGAAACGCGTTGTAATTATTGCACGGGAGGCCGAATCAAAACGGATAGCTGAATTAATAAGCAGTTCAGGATTAAAAATTGAGATTGTGGGTTATGTCTCTCCTGACAAGACTGAACATCAGCCGTCGTTTCTGGGCAATACCGGACAACTGACCGACATTATCCTCATCAATAAGATTGATGAGCTTATCTTTTCGTCCCAAGATATTTCGTCGCAGGAAATTATCCGGATCATGCTCGACTTAAACGACCTGAACATCGATTATAAGATCGCGCCTCCTGAGAGTTTCTCGATTATTGGCAGCAACTCCATTTCGACAGCAGGCGACATGTATGTGGTTCACATCAATTCGATCGTAAAAGAAAATAACCGCCAAAACAAACGTGCATTCGACCTGACAACAGCTATTTGCCTGTGTATTTTATCGCCTGTACTCATTTGGCTGGTAAATTCTAAATCCAGATTTTTGCGCAGTATTTACGAAGTTTTCGCCGGCAGAAAAAGCTGGGTTGGATACTGTTCCGGAGATCAAAACCATTTACCCCTGATCAGAAAAGGCATCCTGACACCAGCATCGCTTTTCCCGGAAACCATTCCGCAGAAAAAGAAAGATGAGTTGAATATCGTTTACGCCAAAGATTATCGGCTGATGAACGACATGGAAATCGTTCTGAAAGCCTGGAAAAATATCGGACAATCATGACAAGTATGAAACTGGAATTTGGCAAAATTCGTTTCCGGGCGCTCGAACCCGAAGACATTGACATTTTGTTTGAGTGGGAAAATGATGCAGAAATTTGGGAGATTAGCAACACCTTCGAACCCTACTCCAAGTACATTTTGGCCAAATACATCAAGGATTCGCAGCACGACATCTACGAAAGTAAGCAAATAAGGATGATCATTGAGACCATCGACGGTAAGGCTGTCGGCGCCATCGACCTCTTCGACTTCGATCCGTTCCATTTTCGTGCCGGGGTCGGAATCCTGATCCACGACGAAAAAGACCGTAAACTCGGTTACGCCACCGATGCATTGCAATTGCTTTGCGCCTATGCTACGAATTACCTGAGGTTGCACCAACTGTATGCCAACATCAGCGAAGATAACCTGGCCAGCATTCACCTGTTCAAAAGCAACGGATTTGAACTCGTTGGCACAAAAAAAGACTGGCGCCGAACGCTGGATGGCTGGAAAAACGAGTTGATGTTTCAGAAGATTTTGTAGTTTACCTCAGATTATCAAAGATTTTCTTAAACAATCCTTTTTTTGAGCGAGGCTCTCAATTAGTCTATACTTTGACTTCCGGGAAAGAATTAAAGTTTTCAGGATAAAATTCAAAGCTGTGTAGCATTTGATCCGCCCGACATGATCTGAATTTTCAAAACATGCTCAACGTATTGGAAATAGTAAAACAATTTGTGGTTCAATTCAAACCCATAATCAGTCATTGGGTCGTAACCAACTATAGGTTCAAAAAAAGAACTTTTCCGTGAGGTCATGGCATTGGCATTCCATGCGGAAACATATTGCCTGTTCCATCCCTCGTAATACGACTGTGAGTGATACTGCGACGGATTATTGTGCAACAGATACCAGGTTTCAAATTTCTGGTCGAAAGTTTCGAGTTGGTATTCAATACTGTCTTCAGTCGCAACTTCAACCGTTTTATTTTTAATTTCAACAATATTTCTTTTGGTCGAACATGCAACAAAAACCAATATAAACCCTATCCACACTATTATTTTCGTCATTGTTGTTACACTCTAATCACATGCATTAATACGAATATTGTATTCGAATTGTTTATAATTCTGAAAGGTTGATGTAGGAAGAGATTCGCCATTTTCTCAGCAAAACCTGTAATTCAGTAGTACATTGCAAAAATGATCGGGGTTGGCAGAATAAATCGGTCGATGGGGATTTTATCCTGAAAACTTCGATCAAATCGAATTATTCCCCAGATAAATCATGTTGTAGCCCTGAATTTTAATCTGTTATCAAGTTTTTCAAAAAAATCGACGATCAAAGGACAATGGCAATCAATAGCCCTTACATTTGCACCTTCAAAATTTGAAAAGAATGGAACCAATCTTCTTGCCAAAAACGTGGAGCCTTTTCAAGAAGGGCCTGCTGTTTAAAAACTTATCAAACGACATTTTTGCCGGAATCATAGTTGGAATCGTCGCTTTGCCATTGGCAATTGCCTTTGCTGTGGCTTCCGGAGTTTCTCCTGATAAAGGAATTATTACTGCGGTAGTGGCAGGGTTTATTATTGCATTGCTTGGCGGTAGCCGGGTTCAGATTGGCGGACCAACTGGCGCCTTCATCATCATTGTTTACGGAATTATTCAAAAATACGGATTCGATGGGTTGATCATCTCTACCATCATGGCCGGAATTATGCTGATTGCCTTTGGATTTCTTCGTCTAGGTTCTATCCTTAAATTTTTCCCGCATCCGTTGATTGTTGGGTTCACCAGTGGTATTGCATTGGTCATTTTCTCTACCCAGATAAAAGATGCGATGGGATTACCTATCGATAAACTTCCGGCTGAATTCATCGGAAAATGGGAAGTTTACCTTCACCAGTTGCAGAATTTTAATCTTTCAGCAGTACTCATTACCGTTGGAACAATAATTATAACTCTATTTTCAGGCCGGCTGATCCCTAAAGTTCCCGGATCGTTTATAGCAATTATTGTTATGACAGTAATTGTCGCTGTTTTTGGCGTTCAGGTAAGTACCATCGAAAGTGTGTTTGGTGCAATACCAAATAAATTCGAACTCACTTTTCCAAACATACAATTCGACCAATTAGGACAATACATGCAACCGGCACTGACGATTGCTCTGTTGGGTGCCATCGAATCGCTGCTATCTGCAGTAGTTGCCGATGGTATGATCAGTAGCAACCACCGTTCGAATACCGAATTGATTGCTCAAGGAATTGCCAATATTGTGACTCCGTTTTTCGGTGGAATTCCGGCAACCGGGGCAATTGCGCGTACTGCAACAAACGTCAAAAATAACGGGCGAACTCCTATCGCCGGGATTATTCATGCCGTGACACTTTTGCTGATCATGCTGGTATTCGGTAAGTGGGCGGTTTTGATTCCGATGCCTTGTCTGGCCGGAATCCTGATTGTAGTTTCGTACAACATGAGCGAAATGAAATCGTTCTTTTCCATTCTGAAAGGCCACAAATATGACGTTTTCATCCTACTCAGCACCTTTATCCTAACCGTATTTGTCGATTTAACGGTTGCCATCGAAGTTGGCGTTGTACTTTCATCGTTGCTATTCATGCAGCGGATGTCTAATTTAAGTAAAGTAGTTCCTCTGGAAAATGAGTCTGATTCGCTTGAAAATTATGCGGATATACCAAAGGGAGTTGAAATATTTGAAATCAGCGGTCCATTCTTTTTTGCAGCTGCACGTCGGTACGAAGAAACCCTAAAGGAAATCAGCCATACCTCGAAAGTTGTAATTATCCGGATGCGGCATGTTCCGTTTATTGATGGAACCGGGCTTCGAAACCTTAAACAAACCCTAAAAGACTTAAAATCAAGAAGAATACAGATTATTCTGTCAGGAGTTCAGCCTGAAGTTTTTGAAGAGCTTGAAAAAGGTGGAATTCCCGCATTAATTGGTCCCAATAATATAACCCCAACATTCGACCTGGCCTTGGCCCGTATGGGACTGATACTTCAGAAACAAGCATAAGGCTAAGAAACTCATTACAAATTTAGATTGTATCTATTTTGCCCATCGGGCATCAATGTCAATAGAAAATAAAGACGATAGAATCTATTATCCGTTAGGACTTAAATATCAACCAGTTAATTCCCTTTGGGAAATTTGTGTTCACGATATATCTTTTCTATTGACATTTATCTCCTACGGAGAAAATAAAAAAAATCTAAATTACTCCTGCGAATTCAGGAATTTCAGGAAGAAAAGCATACGAATTATCGTCGTAGTTAATTTGGCAACAAAAGTGCTGCAAACCATTACTAACAATCAGAAAAGCAACTTTAAGCTGCATATTGTATCGGACTATCTGATCAAAAGTCTGTTGGTTAATTTTCACTTCTGGCGCTTTAAATTCGGCCACCAGTAAAGGATTTCCGGAGCGGTTATAGACAACCAGATCGGCCCGTTGCGGATTATTATTCACTTTTACACCTGCTTCAACAGCAATCAGCGAAACCGAATATTTCTTCTCCGAGATCAGGAATTGAACAAAATTCTGCCGCACCCATTCTTCAGGAGTTAGCCGCACATATTTCTTCCGGAGCGAATCGAAAATATACGACTTACCTTCGGTGGTTTTTATCTTGAAAGAATATTCGGGCAAATTCAGTTTTTGCATAACTAAGCCAACAAAGTTTGTATTTTTGTAAAAATAGAAAAAAGTTCGGAGTAACTTAAGTTCCTTCGGATGTAACTCAAGGCACACCGAACTCCGAATTATAGACACTTTTTATGAAGACAAAAGAAGAAATTGTAGAAAACTGGCTTCCAAGATATACAGGACGGCCGTTGGATGAATTTGATGATCTGATTCTGCTTACCAATTTCCATATGTATGTGGATATGTTTGCCAAGAAGTTCGGAGTGCCGGTAGTTGGTGAAAACAAAAACATGCCCAATGCCAGCGCCGAGGGAATCACCATTATCAACTTTGGGATGGGAAGCCCCAATGCTGCAACCATGATGGATTTATTGAGTGCAGTGCATCCAAAAGCAGTTCTCTTTCTGGGAAAATGCGGTGGGCTGAAAGCCAAAAACCAATTAGGAGACTTCATCCTTCCGATAGCAGCCATTCGCAGCGAGGGAACCTCTAACGATTATTTACCACCCGAAATACCTGCACTTCCGGCATTTAACCTCCAACGTGCCGTATCAACCGCCATAAGAAACCGGAAACACGATTATTACACCGGAGTTGTTTACACTACAAACAAGCGTGTCTGGGAATACGACGAACGCTTCAAAAAGTATCTCGAAAAATCGAGGGCAATGGCCATCGACATGGAAACAGCAACCATATTCACAGTCGGTTTTTACAATCAAATCCCTTCCGGAGCTTTGTTATTGGTTTCGGACCAGCCTATGATTTCGACCGGTGTAAAAACTGAAGCCAGCGACCAGATTGTTTCTCACAACTTTGTGCTGGAACACCTCGAAACCGGCATTGATGCCTTGCTCGAAATCAAAAATAACGGAGAATCGGTTAAACACCTGAAATTTTAACACCTGAAACCAGAATGACTTTCGAAGAAATAATCAGCAACCTTCAAAAAAAAATATACCATCCCATTTATTTCCTGATGGGAGAAGAAACGTATTTCATTGATAAAATCAGCGATTACATTGCCGACAATGTATTGACTGAAGCTGAGAAAGGGTTTAATCAGACGGTACTTTATGGAAAAGATACCGAGCCACATACTATTATTGCCAACGCCCGCCGTTTTCCGATGATGGCTAACTATCAGGTAATTATTGTTCGCGAAGCTCAAAATATTAAGAAGATAGAGGAACTGGAAACGTATGCAAAAAACCCATTGAATTCGACGATTCTGGTTATTAACTACAAATACAAAACCCTCGACAAACGAAAAACATTCCCAAAACTGCTGGATCAGAAGGGAGTGCTGTTCGAGTCGAAGAAAATATACGACAATCAGCTGCCAACCTGGATTTCATCCTATTTGAAGAGCCAGCAATACACAATTTCTCCACAGGCCGCCGCCATGATTTCAGAATTTTTAGGAGCCGATTTGAGCAAAGTTGCCAATGAGTTAGACAAGCTGATTATTTCATTGCCGGTTGGTACTCAAATCACGCCAGATCACATTGAAAGAAACATTGGAATCAGCAAGGAATTTAATGTGTACGAACTTCAGAATGCTTTGGGTGATCGCGATTTGCTGAAGGCCAACCGGATCATCAACTATTTTGGGGCCAATCCATCATCCAATCCGGTTCCGATAGTAATCTCATCGTTGTTCTCTTATTTTTCCAAAATACTGAACTATCATTTCCTGGAAGATAAATCTCAGAATAATGTGGCTTCGGTGCTTCAGGTGCATCCGTTTTTCGTGAAAACTTATGTGGCAGCAGCAAAGAACTACAACATCAAAAAATTGGTCGAAATCGTGAGTATTCTGCGCGAGTACGACATGAAATCGAAAGGGTTTGGAAATATTTCGGCCTCGCCAGCCGACCTTCAGCGAGAAATGATTTACCGCATTTTACATTAAACCATTCTGTTATGACTATCATACTAATTGTAATCTCTGTAGCAGTATCCTACGCAGCATTTAAATCTCCCAAGTTGATGGATCAGTTGCAGTTTAATGCAAGCAAAATCGTTCACAGGAAAGAATATCACCGGCTGGTTACCCATGCCTTTATTCATGCCAACTGGGAACATTTGTTTGTGAACATGATTGTGCTGTTTTCGTTTGGGCAAGCTATCGAAGCTTATTTCAAATTCAACTTCGGCAATAATGCAATTCTGGATTATGTCCTTCTGTATTTTGGAGGTATTCTCGTATCAAACATATATGCACTGATCAAACACCGCAACAATTATTTTTACAACTCGGTAGGAGCTTCAGGAGCCGTCTCTGCCGTGCTTTTTGCCGCCATTTTCTTCGATCCCTGGAACAAAATTTACTTTTTTGGTATTCTGCCGATACCGGGAATCGTGTTTGCCGCATTGTATTTGGTTTATTCGTACCAGATGAGCATGAAACAAAAAGACAATGTGGCTCACGATGCGCACTTTCTGGGAGCTTTGTTTGGCTTTATTTTCCCGATACTGCTTAATTACCAATTACTCGAAAGTTTCCTGGATAAACTCTTCCGGTTGATATGAGCAAAAAAGCAATCTTTCTGGATCGTGATGGTGTTTTGGTTGATAACAGCCAACATTATTACATTTGGGAAACAGATCAATTAACTCTGGTCGATGGCGCCATCGGGAATCTGAAGATACTTACGCAAAAAGGATTTCAGCTATTCATTGTCAGTAATCAGGGTGGAATTTCTCGCGGATTATACTCGAAAGACGACATTCTGAAACTTCATGCAGCGCTGATTCAGGAATTAAGTGCAAATCAGATCGAAATCACGGAAATTGCATTTTGCCCCCATCATCCGGAAGTTGAAAAATGCCTGTGCCGGAAACCCGATTCGCTGATGATTGATAAACTTATCGCAAAATACCAAATCAGCAAGCCTGATTCATACTTGATTGGCGATAGCCGGTCGGATATGGATGCCGCTAAAAAAGCCGGGATTAAAGGAATCCAAATCATTCCCAATCAGAACATGTTTCCACACCTCTCATTCCTGAACAAATGAGCAAAGGCAAATATATTTTAGTCAACGGATCGTTTGTCCCGACGGACGAATATCAGATTTCACTCATAGAATCTGAAGCGATTCATTTCTCCGAAAAGTTCAGGGCAATCCGGACTTCTTTCCCGTTTTTCAACGAAACACTGGAATTGATCAAGCTTAAACTGAGTCTTTACAATCAATCATTCACTGAATTCACCGATAATAATGGCGCAGGTCTGAAGCGGCAATTGGAACGAACACTGACTAAAAACAAACATTTCTTAGGCTCCGTATTAATTCTGACAATAAGATTCACCGAACAAAAAGTACATTTCTCCATCCAATCAGAAACGACAGATCCAATTGGATATGAGTTGAATGAAAAGGGTTTGTATGTCGAAATCTTTGATCAAATCCGGAAGTCAACCTCAACCCTTTCAAATCTGTCGATAGGTTCAGAAATTTATTGGGAAATAGCTGCCAGTTACCTTAAAGAATCATCGGTTGATGAGTTTATTCTGGTCAACTCATTCGATCAGATTATTGAAACTCCTGAATCAAACATTTACCTGATTAAAGGGAGAACGGTTAGAGGAGTAAGCAGTATACAAGGCGCTTATCAGGATATTACAAAGCCACTTATGCTGGACATTTTTAGCAGATTAAACCTTGAATACACTGATAATAAAGGAATAACAAATGCAGACGTCCGTGATACTGAAGAAATAATGGTAGTCAATTCAATTAAAGGAATACGATGGATTGTTGGGTTTGAAGAAAAACGTTATTTCAACAATACGATCCGAAAGATCAGCGAATTATTTAACCAGCGAGTTATCAGTTAAGCGAAGGATTTTCAGGGAAATTTTCCCACATGGTATATTTACCGCCCATGGCACGCACCGATTTCGCCCACATTTCATTTTCATCAATATTCATCAAATCGGCTTCTGAAGCATTGGCCACTAACCAGGAGTTCTCATTAATTTCCTCCTCAAGCTGACCTGCATCCCAGCCAGAATAGCCAAGGAAGAAACGAACCTGTGAATGGTCTACAAGACCCAATTTAATATGCAACTTGAGGGCATCAAAATCGCCACCCCAATAAAGATTGTCTTTAATATGAATGCTCCCTGGAATCAAATTGCCAAGGGTATGAATGAAATAAATGGAATCGGTACCAACTGGCCCTCCAATATGAACTTCTGAATCAAAATCAGGGAAATCGACAAAAAGATCCTCGACGGGGAAATCAACCTTTTTATTCAGGATAAAACCAACAGCACCATCTTTGTTGCATGTGGCCAGGATTATTATTGACCGGTTAAAATAGCTTCCGGACAAAAAAGGCTCCGCAATCAGTATATTCCCCTGTTGTGGGGCAATATGATTGGTCTCTATCCGGAATATGTTTGTATTTATCTTCATCGGTCAAACTTGATTGAAGAAATATAGTAAATCTCACAATTTAATCAAAAGAAATAACTGAATTTCAGATAAAATTAATCAATCGACTAGATATAAACAAATTACAAGGATTAAGAGATCGTAAAATAATAAAGATCTTGCAGCCGTAATGGCAAATCAGGATGGACAATAAAGACTAAAACGTCTTAAATTCTAATTTTCCTCAACAATGACGTAGATTTCTTCGTTGGCTTTTTTCATAAAAAACTGTTCGCGCGCAAACTTTTCGAGGTTCTCATCATTGGTTTGCAATTCAATTAGTTTACGCTTATCAGCATCAATTTTATGCTTGTAAAAATCAACCTGCTCCTGAAGGAGGGCAAGCTCGTGAAGATTTTGCTGGTGTTGCCTTAAATTGTTGTCATCAAAAAACATGATCCAAACCACGAATGCACCTAACGCAATCAAGTATTTGTTTATGACCGATCTTACGATTTTTGATCCTAATTCTTTGGCTTCCATGGGAATGATTTTAAACAAAAATAGGTTTTTCCGGCACAAAAAAAAAGGAGATGAAAAAATTCATCTCCTTTTCCGCTAAAATTTAATTTATTCCTTATCCGGGGCAAAATTCGGATAGGTGTAACTCTTCGGTGAGACAAAAGTCTCTTTGATTGTACGAATGGAAGTCCAACGCAAAAAGTTGAATATTGAGCCTGCTTTATCGTTTGTTCCAGAACCTCTTGCTCCGCCAAATGGCTGCTGACCAACAACAGCTCCGGTTGGCTTATCGTTAATGTAAAAATTACCCGCAGCATTTTCAAGCTTCCTGGCAATTCGTTCAATGTTGTAACGATCCTGAGAGAAGATTGCCCCAGTTAACGCATAAATCGAAGTTTTGTCCAGAATATCAAGAGTATGATCCATTTCTTCGTCTGGATAAACATAAACAGTCAAAACTGGTCCAAACAATTCTTCAAACATTGTAACATAGTCGGGTTTATGCGCCAGAATTACTGTTGGCTGAATAAAATATCCTACCGACTTGTCGCAGATTCCACCAAACAGAACCTCAGCATCATCATCTTTACGAGCCTGTTCAATAAACCCAGCCAATTTATCGAATGATGATTCATCGATAACAGCATTCACGAAATTGGTGAAATCTTCAGGAGGTCCCATTTTTACAGTAGTCAGCTCATTACCTAAACGAGTGCAAACGTCGTCCCAAATACTTTGCGGCACATAAGCCCTTGAAGCTGCCGAACATTTTTGGCCCTGATATTCGAAAGAACCACGCAACATGGCAATAGCCAAAGCTTGTGGATCGGCAGTTGGATCGGCGAAGATGAAATCTTTTCCACCAGTTTCGCCAACGATTCGTGGATATGATTTGTATTTATGAATATTTTCTCCGATTGTTTTCCACATTCCCTGGAATACTCCGGTTGAGCCAGTAAAATGGATACCACCAAAATCAGGCGATTGGAAGATAACCTCAGCCGCGGTAGGCCCGCCAACATAAACCAGATTGATGACTCCGTCGGGTAGACCTGCTTCCTGAAGAACTTCCATGATCACAGCAGCAGAATAAACTGCAGTTTTCGAAGGTTTCCAAACTACCACATTTCCCATCATTGCAGGTGCTGCGGGCAGGTTTCCGGCGATTGAGGTGAAATTGAACGGAGTAAGTGCAAAAATAAAACCTTCGAGTGACCTGAATTCATTATAATTCCAGATTCCAGGTGCAGATTCGGGCTGCATTTTGTAAATATCGGTCATGCAGCGCACACCAAACCTAAAGAAATCAGCCATTTCGCAAGCCGCATCAATTTCGGCCTGATAAGCATTTTTCGATTGGCCAAGCATGGTTGCAGCATTAATTTTGGCACGATATGGTCCTGCGAATAAATCGGCAGCCTTCAAAAATATAGATGCGCGGTGATGCCACGACATGGTATTCCATTTTTCGCGGGCAATCATGGCGGCGTCAATAGCCATTTGCACATGCGAAGAATCCCCTTGATGATAATATCCAAGTGTGTGTTTATGATCGTGAGGTGGTGAAATGCGCACCCTGCGATCGGTTGTAACTTCCTTACCCCCAATAATCATAGGGAGTTCAAGCTCAACTGATCTCAAATCATTAAGCATTTTCTTTAATTCAATTCGCTCCGGTGACCCTGGCATGTAGCTTTTGATGGGTTCATTTTTCGCATCCGGAATATTAAAAAATCCTTTTGACATAGATGTAAGTGTTATTTTGACTTTTGTATTATCCTTGACCGCAAAACTAAGCTATCCGATCAGCTAAATTCCTAATAAAAATCACGTTTCCTTTTTTGTATAAATTTAGCCTGTCAGATTTGGAATCTAAATTTTACTATATTTATTGCCTCGTAAAGTTGAATGATGATGCAATTTCATGCTTAAAGCAATAACAAAATCAATTATTAGCCGCTATAATACTGATGCCAAAAATGATATTTTAAAAATCATTGGCATTCATGTGTTTATCATACTTGGATTATTGGCTGGGCTGGTAATGTTTACGCTCGACATGATTGGCTTTTCGACCAGTGAATGTTTACCTGGCGATGTTACAATACTTATTCTTTTTGGAGTTGCATTTTATGGACTCCGTCACATCAATCTAACTTGGGCTATTAACATCTTCTTTTTAATCCCGATTATTCCATATTTTTTCTTTATTTCTAATTCATTTGCCATTATACCGACTCACCAATCGGTATCAAATACTTTATGGACACTAATCCCATTTTTTCTGTTTTTCCTGATCTTCAGTGATAAAAAAAGAGACCTGCTCCTGTTTTTTGGAATTTCATTTTTAACGTTGATTTTGCATACTTTTCAGGCAGGACTGACAGACTTGTTGTTTCGTTACCAATGGGAAACGGATACTGTATATACCAATCCGTTAATTACTCTTTCCGGCTATTTCCTGATTTCACTTCTGCTTTCATGGCGGTTTCAAAACACGATTAACGAGTTAATTGAGCAAAACGAGAATACCGAAAAAACAATCAATCAAACGATCAGAAATCTTCCACAGGGAATGATGTATCTCGAAATTGTTAAGGATGAATTCGGGACTCCCTCTCATCTGGAAGTCAGGAGAACGAACCTGGCATTTGAACGAATGTTTAAAATAACATCGCGCGAATTAAAAGATCAGGCAGCCGATGATGTATTTCCTAAATTATTCAGAGGCTCATTTGACTGGAATAAGGAATATCTTCACTCAAAAAAGACTCATTTTTCGTTTTATCTTGAACGGCTGGATAAGTATTTCGAAGTTGACACCTTTAAAATTTCCAACAGTCAAATCATCAGCTTATTCGTTGACACAACTTCAAAAGAGCGCCGGATAAACGAATTGGAAGAGAATAAATTACGCTATCAGGTACTTCTTGAAGCAATTCCTGATTTGTTTTTTATAATTGACAAAGATGGAGTTTATGTCGATTTTGTATTCAAAGCATCCGAAGCTCTTAAAATTAAGCCTGACGACATCATTGGAAATTCGATTTTTGAGGTTGGGTTTTCAGAAAAAATGTCAAGCAAAATATTCCAGTGCATTCAACAGTGTATTGAATTTGACAGCATCGAAACCATTGAATATGCACTGGAAGTTGAAGGTTCGTCGGCCATGTTTGAAATGCGTATTGCCCGGTTGAATGATCATTCGGTAGTTTCGCTGGCTCGGGATATCACGTCCCGGAAAATGGCTGAACTTAAAATGGAGGAAGCCAAAAACAAGGCAGAGGATGCCGACCGCTTAAAAACAGCGTTCCTTGCCAACATTTCGCACGAAATCAGGACCCCGATGAATGCCATTATCGGATTCTCAAAAATGTTAGGTTCTCCGGAATTTGATGACGATGAAAAAAGCAAATTCGTTGAAATTATTCTTACCAATGGAAGACTATTAATGGCACTGATTAATGACATGATCAGTCTATCGAAAATTGAAAGCAATACCCTGACAGTCAAAAAGTCCTCGTGCAGAGTAAATGATATGATGGTTTCACTTTATAAAGAATTCACTTACGATCTGGAAGACAAAAAAAATATCAAGATAAAATTAAGCTGCGAAAATCCAAATCCAAAATTCGCAATTACTACCGATTCCATTTTACTTCAGGCCATTCTACAGAAACTTATCGATAACGGAATTAAATTTACGGAACAAGGTGAAGTTGAATTCGGGTACCGGATTCTGGAATCAAGTCATCTGGTCTTTTTCGTGAAAGATACAGGTATTGGGATATCGGAAAAAGATCAGACTCGGATTTTTGAACGTTTTCATCAGCTCGATAACCGAACCATACGCGCCTATGAAGGAACCGGTTTAGGTTTGTCAATTGCACAACACTACGTACGTTTACTTGGTGGCGAATTATTAGTTAAATCAAAATTAGGCGCTGGATCAACATTCTCGTTTACTATTCCTTACGTCAGAGAAGAAAGTCCTCTGAAAATCGTTCGTTAAAGAAGTTCTCAGTCGCAATTCACATGAAATCGTTGCGAGTTACAAGTTGCGGGTTTCAGGATAAAAAATAGGTTGCAACCCTTAAGCCATCTTACTTTGTAGTCGAATTGAGTGTAAAGAAACCGACCAAACGGTCATAACGGCCCGTCTGATCACGATAGTAGGCGAATATCTGATATTCATTCTCAGTAATGAAGAAAGTTCCCTCCAAATTAACTGAATCGGCTTTTTTAGCGCCTTCAGGAACATAAACATATTGATAGTTGTAATAACCCTGTTTCAAAAGCATCGATAATTCATAACCCGCAGCTTCATAATTCCACTTCATTTCGTTCGACCTATTGGCATTCCAACCGGTTAGGGCGCCAAAAACATTAACCGATCCACCAACCAGCTGGCTTGGCATCGGCAAATAAAAATGCACAAACAAATAATCACATTCCGTGTCGGCATCAGTAACCCGATCCTGACTTTCAATCACAAAATTTCCATTCATTTCTTTGTAAGGCAGAAACTTTGAGTTGTTCCGAATTTCATCAGGCAGAAGTGCCGCATGAAAATAAGGTCTGATGAATTTAATGCTTTCTACATTTTCGCCAGTATGCCGTTTGGTCCTGATATCGAAATAACGAAATTCGTTTCCACCCGGGAATACATTTTCCTTGTTATAGTCATAGTCTAACACATTGTCGCGAATGTAATTAGGCTTTAAATCCAGTATCGCATTATCCCACCGTCGGTTCTGCATCAAAACAACTTTAATATCCTCCCGGGGATTCATAAGTTTCAGTTGTTGATTAATAACCTTAAAATCAACTTCCTGATTTTCTCCGTTGTAAACATCGAAGGTTGCTTTTTTCACCAGACCTTCAATTCTTACCTTGGGTTCAACAACATAAAACCGTTGTGTCAAAACCAGATTCTGACGATTATTATCTTCAAAAACAACCAAAGCATAATTTCCGGAGTATTTGGGGGAGCAATCATCGTTTGGAATGCTCAATTGGTAGTTGACAAATTTAACGGTGGTGTTAAAACTCATGGCATAATCTGCAATCGGATTGTCAGGAAATCCTGATAAATATTCGTTTTGCTGAATGTAAGATTCATTCCAATTGGCATCGCAATGAATGATGGTATAGGAATAGTCTTTTACATCTTCGGCCAGATCGTCGAATTTAAGTAAAAGTTTAACATCGCTTCCGAGTTCAATTACCGGATTCGAAAGTTCGTTCCCTTCGCGAAACATCGTAACCGATTTAATCTCATCGCGAAAAACTGCATTCTGATAATAAAACTGATCAACTTTTTTTGATGCCTGGGAATTGAGCGCCAAAAGCATATTTAGGATAGCAAAAAGCAGCAGCCGTCTATTGTTCATCTTAGTTCCTGATTAAATTCCAGACTATATTTTACTTGGGTAAACCCAAATTTTCAAAAATTGTACCATTTAAGCAAACGGCTCCAGATATATAAATATTTCAATTCATGTAAGTTCTTGAAACAAAGATTGTGAAAAGATTTTAATTTTTTTACTTTTAAAAATCTTAACCCTAACCATACGAGGAAACACAATGTCAAAGGTTATCAATTTAAAACGTGGATTAAATATCCGTTTAAAAGGGGATGCCGAGAAAATTTTTGGAGCATCGATCCAAGCGGACTCTGTTGCCCTTAAACCGACCGATTTTCCCGGACTGATGCCAAAAATACTGGTAAATGCCGGACAGGAAGTAAAAGCCGGTGAACCTCTTTTTTTCGATAAATACAATCCTGAAATTTTATTTACGGCTCCTGTCAGTGGCGAAGTTTTAGCAATAAACAGAGGCGAACGCCGAAAGGTATTGGAAGTTGTCATTAAAGCAGATGGTAAAAACGATTGTGTCGAATTTGCTAAGACCGATCCCAAAAATCTATCCAGGGAAGAAATCAAAGAAAAGTTGAAAATTAGCGGACTGTGGCCGTTTTTAAAACAGCGCCCTTATGGTACTGTTGCCAAACATGAAAGCACTCCGCTTCATATCTTCATTTCAGGATTTGATTCGGCTCCGCTCGCTCCCGATTACGAATTTATTTTAAAGGGACAGGCATCGACTTTCCAAACCGGAATTAATGCTTTGGCGAAGTTGACAGATGGCAAAGTTCATGTCGGGATTCGTCCGGAACAGTCAAACGGGTTCTTTTCTGGAATTAAAAACATTGAAATCACCCAGTTCGATGGTCCGCACCCCGCCGGAAATGTCGGAATTCAGATTCATCATGTCAGTCCTATCAATAAAGGTGACATCATCTGGACAATCAGCCCACAGGAAATTATTTACATTGGTCGTTTATTTGAAACAGGCAAGATCGATTTTACAAAAACTATTGTTCTTGTCGGTTCAGAAGTAAAATCTCCGAAGTACTTAAAAGTGATACATGGAACCAACCTATCAGGTATACTGAGAAATGCGACTAAACAAGAAGGCAAAGAACGTTTTATTTCAGGAAACGTGCTGACTGGAACCCAAATTGAAACTGATGGGTTCTTAGGTTTTTACGATCAACAGGTTACGGTTATTCCTGAAGGCGATTATTATGAATTTCTGGGATGGGCCATGCCTCGCCTGAACAAGTTCAGCATTTCGCATTCCTACTTTTCCTGGTTGAATCCGAAGAAAGTATATAAAGCCGATTCGAACCTGAATGGCGAAGAACGCGCTTATGTTATGACCGGTCAATACGAAAAAGTTCTCCCCATGGATATTCTCCCGGTATTTCTGATGAAGGCAATCATTGCTGACGACATCGACAAAATGGAACAACTGGGCATTTATGAAGTGATTGAAGAAGACCTTGCATTGTGTGAATATGTTTGTACTTCGAAGACTGAAGTTCAGCGGATTTTACGCGATGGCATTACTTTGATGATTAAAGAACTGGGTAATTAACAAGAAATTAAAGATGAAATCACTCCGGAAATATTTAGATAAAAAGAAACCGCTTTTTCAGGCAGGCGGGAAGCTGGCCAAATTCGGTTCAACGTTTGGTGCAATCGAGACATTCCTGTTCACGCCCAACCACACCTCCAAATCAGGAACTCATATACATGATGCCATCGACTTAAAACGGACGATGACAGTTGTGATCCTGGCGCTGGTTCCTGCTTTGCTTTTTGGAAGCTGGAACATTGGTTACCAGAATGGTCTCGCATTTGGAATTGAAAGAAGCATAGCTGAGAATTTCCTTTTTGGCTTCCTGAAAATCATACCAATTATGGTTGTTTCTTATGGCGTTGGCCTGGGAATTGAGTTCATAGCGGCTCAAATCCGCGGTCACGAAGTAAACGAAGGATATCTCGTCTCCGGGATTTTGATTCCTTTGATTCTTCCGGTCAATATTCCGCTTTGGATGGTTGCCCTTGCTGTTGCTTTTGCGGTAATTTTTGGCAAAGAAATATTTGGAGGTACCGGATATAACATCATGAATGTGGCCTTGCTTGCCCGCGCATTTCTGTTCTTTGCCTATCCTTCACAAATGTCAGGCGATTCTGTATGGATTTATGATCTTCCGAACAAAGTACCCGTTGATGGTTTTTCAGGCGCCACACCTCTTGCCCAGATTGGACAAGGTGCAGCATCAAAAATGGCATCCTTCTACGATATGTTTATGGGTTTTATACCCGGATCAATTGGTGAAACATCAACATTAGCCATATTGATAGGCGCTGCAATTCTAATTTTTACTGGTATCGGAAGTTGGAAAATTATGCTTTCAGTCGTACTCGGAACACTCAGCATGGGATTTCTTTGCAATCTTTTCCCATTAAATGATTATATGACACTTCCGGCCTATTATCATTTAGTTATGGGTGGATTCGCTTTTGGAACAGTCTTTATGGCTACAGATCCGGTTACAGCATCTCATACCGAAAAAGGGAAATGGATTTATGGCTTTATGATTGGTTTCCTTGTCGTCCTGATAAGGTTATTTAATCCGGCTTATCCTGAAGGAATGATGCTAGCCATTCTGCTGATGAATGTTTGGTCGCCATTGATTGATTATTTTGTTGTCGAAGGGCATATTAAACGCAGATTGAAAAGAGCAAAATTAAAAGCAAACGCCTAAACACAGGAAACAATGAAAAACTTTAGTAATACCTATATTTTTATCTTTTCCACGGTAATGGTTATTATAGTTGCATTGCTTCTATCAATGGCTGCAATGCAACTGAAACCGTTTCAGGATAAAAACATTGAGGTGGAGAAGAAACAAAACATTCTGACTTCTATCCGGATACCATCAACAACCAAAAATGCTGTCGACCTCTATGCCAAGTATATTACCGACAGTTATGTAATCAACAAAAAAGGAGAGAAACAAGATGGTGTAACTGCATTTGATGTTGAGTTAAAAATTGAGCTTGAGAAACCTGCCTCACAAAGATTATTGCCTGTTTTCGTGGGCACGCTCGACGATCAGACCAATGCTTATTCATTACCTGTAAGAGGTAAGGGCCTTTGGGGACCGATTTGGGGTTATGTTTCTTTAAAACCCGATATGAACACCATTTACGGAGTAACATTTGACCACCAGGGCGAAACTCCGGGACTCGGCGCCGAAATTTCACTGAGTTGGTTTCAACAACCTTTTGCCGACAAAACAATTTTTAAAGATTCAACTGATTTCGTATCCATTAAGATTGTAAAAGGAGGGGCGCCGAAAGATGATCCTCATGCAGTAGATGCCATTTCAGGAGGAACTATTACCTCAAAGGGACTCGAAGCGATGCTCGATAGTTGCCTGATCCAATATAAAACTTATTTTATTCAAAATCGTCATTAAAAACCCGATAGCGATGAACATATTATCTTCCAAAAATTTCAAACTGCTTGCTAATCCCCTAAATTTGCAAAATCCGATCACGGTACAAATCCTCGGAATTTGTTCGGCCTTGGCAGTAACGGTGAAGTTAAAACCGGCAATTGTAATGGGACTATCGGTTTTAGTGGTTACAGCAATCTCAAATCTTGTAATCTCTGCGATGCGTAACTACATTCCTCCACGCATCCGCATCATCGTGCAATTGGTTGTTGTAGCCACTATGGTAATTCTCGTGGATCAGCTACTAAGGGCATTTGTTTATGATGTCAGCAAACAACTTTCTGTCTATGTCGGGCTAATTATTACCAACTGTATTATCATGGGCCGTTTGGAGGCATTTGCTATGGGCAATAAACCCTGGCCTTCATTTGTCGATGGAATTGGAAATGGACTTGGGTATGCCATGATTTTAATTTTTATTGGCTTCATCCGGGAGCTTTTTGGTTCAGGCGCTATCCTTGGATATAATGTTGTTCCGAAGTCATTTTACGATACAGGATACATTAACAACGGAATGATGATTATGCCTACCATGGCACTTATCCTCGTTGGCGTTATCATCTGGATACAGCGGAGCTTCAATAAAGAACTGATTGAAAAAGATTAATCCCTATTATACCAACCGATTATGCAAGAAATTATAAACATATTCATACGGGCCATATTCATCGACAATATGATATTTGCCCTGTTTCTTGGGATGTGTTCCTACCTGGCCGTATCAAAAACTGTTAAAACTTCTTTGGGGCTAGGTGTTGCTGTAGTTTTCGTACAAGTAATAACTGTCCCTATTAACTATTTGCTGCTCAAACATGTGATGAAGCCTGGTGCGTTAGTATGGCTTGGCGATAGTTTCAAAGATGTTGACTTATCGTTCCTGAGTTTTATGGTTTTTATTGCAACCATTGCAGCTATGACTCAATTAGTTGAGATGATCATTGAAAAATTTTCTCCGGCTCTATATAATTCCCTTGGGATTTTTCTCCCTCTGATAGCTGTGAACTGCGCCATTCTCGGTGGTTCTTTATTTATGGAACAACGAGAATACAAAAATATGGGCGAAGTTTTATCCTGGGGATTAGGATCTGGCATCGGTTGGGCTCTTGCCATTGTGTCTCTGGCGGCTATTCGCGAAAAACTGAAATACAATAAAATTCCTGCCCCACTCCGGGGTATTGGTATTACATTTATAGTTACCGGTTTAATGGGACTTGCATTCATGAGTTTCATGGGGATAAAAATTTAATGCTAATAAAAAAATAAATCCAATGATATTAGGTTCAGTCATTTTTGTAGTCATTTCAAGCATTCTGGCTTTTTTGGTCATCGTTCTGGTATTGGTTTCGGCATTGTTGTTTGCCAGAGCTAAACTAACTGCCGTAGGTCAGGTAAAAATTAGCATTAACGATGAAAAAGAAGTAATTGTAAATCCTGGAAGTTCGCTTCTTTCAACCTTGTCCGAAAGTGGGATATTTCTTCCTTCTGCGTGTGGCGGAGGCGGTACCTGCGCCCAATGTCGTTGTCAAGTCATCGAAGGCGGAGGTTCGATTCTGGCTACGGAGACGGATCATTTCACCCGCAAGGAACAGCACGAACACTGGCGCCTGGGCTGTCAGGTTAAGGTTCGCGAAGACATGAAAATTGAAGTTCCGGAGCATGTGCTGGGCGTAAAAAAATGGGAATGCGAAGTGGTCTCGAACAACAATGTGGCCACCTACATCAAAGAATTTGTGGTTAAACTTCCTGAAGGTGAAAACCTGAATTTTAAATCAGGCGGATACATCCAGATTGATGTTCCAAAAATCGATATCGATTTTAAAGACATGGTCATTGGCGACGAATACCGCCCGGAATGGGAGAAATTTGGAATATTTAACCTTCAAATGAAGAATCCGGAGCCTACTTTCCGCGCTTATTCAATGGCCAACCACCCTGCCGAAGGAAACATTGTGATGCTGAACATCCGCATTGCAACTCCTCCGTTTGACCGCGTCAATGGCGGTTTCCAGAAAATAAACCCGGGAATTTGTTCTTCATTTATTTTCTCGCGTAAACCTGGCGATAAGGTAACCATCTCGGGTCCTTACGGCGAATTCTTCCTGAAAAATAATGACAACGAAATGATGTTTATTGGCGGTGGTGCCGGTATGGCTCCAATGCGGTCGCATCTGTTCCATCTGTTTCATACTTTGAAAGAAACCAAAAAGAAAGTCACGTTCTGGTATGGTGCCCGTTCGTGGAGAGAAGTATTTTACTACGAAGAGTTCATGGACATTCAAAAGAACTTTCCGAATTTTTCATTCCATCTTGCCTTATCCGATCCACAACCCGAAGATAACTGGACTGGGAATAAAGGTTTTATTCATCAGGTAATTTACGATCAATACCTGAGTAAACATGAAGAACCTGAAGAAATTGATTATTACTTGTGCGGTCCACCGATGATGAACAGTGCCGTAAATAAAATGCTTTACGATCTTGGAGTGCCTGACGAAAACGTTTTATTTGACGACTTCGGAGGTTAATCCCAACATTTTTTTGAGAGAAAAGACGTCATACGATTGTATTGCGTCTTTTTTTATGTCGTATGCCAGTACAAGCCTTCATTTTCTATTATTTTTGTGCCATGATTTATCACCGCAAATTCATACATCCGAAATCTAAAACATGGGTTGTGTTCGTGCACGGCGCAGGAGGCAGCAACGTGGTATGGTTTCGGCAGCTAAAAGAATTCAAGAAGCATTTTAATGTCCTCCTTGTCGATCTTCGCGGCCACGGCAAATCGAAACCTACCAGTCAGGAAGAAAATTCAGGATATTCGTTTGATGAAGTTGCATTGGATGTGATTCATCTGATGGATCATTACGAAATCCGAAAAGCTCATCTGGTTGGCATTTCCTTGGGATGCATCGTAATCAGGGCAATTGACAAACTCGCTCCCGGAAGAGCCGAATCTATTGTTCTGGGTGGAGCAATTATTCAATTCAACAAAACACTCAAAGTGCTTATTGGAATGGCAAAGATCCTAAATTCGGTATTGCCATACATGTGGTTGTATAAACTAAATGCCTTAATACTGATGCCCTACCGGAAACATCGTGAATCGCGCAATATTTTCGTTAAGGAAGCCATTAAGCTTGGTGAAAAGGAATTTGCAAAATGGATGAATATGACCCGTGAAATTAAATCGAACCTCAATGAGTTTTTGCGCCGAGAACCGTCGGCTCCGGTTTTATACCTGATGGGCGATGGCGATCATATGTTTTTGCCAATGGTGGCCGATTTGGTCAAAAGTCATGTACATGCGAAACTGGAAATAATCAAAAACAGTGGTCATTGCTGTAATCTCGATCAGGCAACCATTTTTAATGAAATTTCCATACATTTTATTAAGCGAAACTCGAGGAATCAAGAAATACTTCAGCTGCAATAAGCCTATTTTTTATCTTCCATTGATAAAAAGGCCCTGTTTCAACAAAAGTTTTTCGTATCAGACTCATCCAACGAAAGCTGCTTGAACCGAAGTTCTTTCCTTGCCTTTGCCTGCTCCATTTTATCGAAAGTTTGGGCGCAGGTTACGCCATTTTCTTTCATGTATTTATTGCTTCCGATATGTGTATTCGGAAATTTTCCACCTTTTTTAAACAAGGTTTGAATTGCGAGACCAACCACTACCAACGCCATCACCACAACTGCAAGAAATAGTACTTTTAAAACGGCCATTGTTTTAATTCCTTTCCAATTAATGACTTATAATAATCGACCTTAAAGCTAAATAAATATCAAAGAATTTATACTTTTAAATCAGCAAAAATCTACCTAAACTTACTACCATGGAAAAACACATTAACATTGTTGCCGCCCTTCAAATCGGATTAAGTATTTTCAATTTACTAATTGCCTTCCTGATTTTTACAGTACTTAAATTGGTTGGAGGATTTGTCGATGATGCAAATGGAGCAACGATTCTTTCGCTAATTGCAGATATTTTAGCAATTGTATTTATTATTATATCGGTGCCTGGCATTTTGGCCGGAATGGGGCTTTACAAAAGGAAAGAATGGGCGCGTGTTCTTACCCTTATTCTTTCAGTCGTTGAAATATTTAGTTTTCCGTTTGGAACAGCCATCGGAATCTATTCCATTTGGGCTTTAATTCAGCCTGAAACAATTGCTGAGTTTACCAATACACCAACAACATAACCAGACCACACCCACTTTTAATCCAAGTCAATTTTTAAACGAATTATGCCAGTTAAATCGGTCTATCTGGTCATTACAGGACGGGTTCAAGGAGTGGGATTTCGCTATTTTTCTGAACACAAAGCGGCGGAATTCAACATCTCGGGTTGGGTTAAAAATACGCCTGATGGAAAAGTTGAAATTGAAGCGACCGGCGAACCCGAAAATCTCGATGTCTTTATCGACTGGATGAAAACAGGTCCCACCAGAGCCATCGTTAAGACATTCGCTGTTTCTGAAATTACACCAACGAGAACATTTACAAACTTTACAATTCGCTAAAATTACCAATGGAAAATACCCAAAACTATCACATGTCTCCTAACGAATTCAGGAAACAAGGAAAACTAATGATTGACTGGATTGCCGACTATTACGAAAACATTGAAAAATATCCGGTGTTATCGCAAGTCAAGCCCGGAGAAATAAAAAACCAGTTGCCTGATGCTCCACCAGCAGAAAGTGAATCGATGGAACAAATCATGGCCGATGTGAATTCCATTATTTTGCCCGGCATTACCCATTGGCAATCGCCCAACTTCTTCGCCTATTTCCCATCCAATTCGTCCGGGCCGTCAGTTCTGGGCGATTTGCTTTCATCCGGACTAGGAGTTCAGGGAATGCTTTGGGCAACCAGCCCTGCCTGCACCGAGCTCGAAACGCAGGTTTTGGATTGGCTGGCCGAAATGCTTCAACTTCCTGAAAAATTCCGATCGACTTCTGTCGGCGGCGCAGTTATTCAGGATACCGCATCGAGTGCCGCATTAAGTGCTGTATTGGCCGCACGCGAACGAAAAACCAATTATCAAACCAACGACTCCGGAAATTTGGGAAACCTGGTTGCGTATATTTCGAGTCATACCCATTCTTCGGTAGAAAAAGCCATAAAAATTGCCGGAATCGGGAAAAATAACCTTCGCTTGGTTGAAGTAGATGAAAACCTCGCGATGCGGCCAGATTTGCTTGAAACCGCAATTAAAAACGACGTACAAAACGGGTTAATCCCTTTCTTTGTTTGCGCCACCGTTGGAACTACTTCAACAAATGCCATGGATCCGTTACCTGAGATAGGCAAAATTTGCCAGAAATACGAACTTTGGATGCACATTGATGCAGCCATGTCGGGCACAGCGGCTATTTGTCCTGAATATCGATACCTGCTGAATGGCGTAGAGCTGGCCGACAGTTTCTCGTTTAATCCGCACAAATGGATGTTTACCAATTTCGACTGCAACTGCTTTTTTGTGGCCGATCGGTCGGTGCTGATTAAAACATTGAGTATTCTTCCTGAATATTTGAAAAATCAAGCTACTGAAAGTGGGGCTGTATTTGATTACCGCGACTGGCACATTCAACTTGGGCGCAGGTTTCGTTCGCTGAAACTCTGGTTTGTCATCAGGCATTATGGAGTAAACGGATTGCGATATCATATTCAGCAACATATTAATATGGCACAGCAGTTTGCCGAATGGGTCAGAACTTCAGCAGATTTTGAGCTGATCGCCCCTGCCCCACTCAATCTGGTTTGCTTTGCCCATAAAAAAGGCGACGATTTCAATAAGAAGCTACTCGAAGCAATCAACAATCAGGGGAAAATGTACTTCACGCATACAGTTATCAATGGGCGCTACGTACTTCGGATGTGCATCGGACAAACCAATACAGAATCAAGTCACGTTATTCAAGCATGGGAAATCATTCAGGAAACAGCCAAAGAATTAATTAGCAAGGAATAACACCAAAACATGTTCAACAACAATTTTTAGTGTGCTTAATTTCATAAGTGTTAGTTTTACGTTTATTATTAAATGCCTATTTTTACAACTTCAAAACTGAAACATTTTAAAATTTAGATCATGATAAACTTAAAAGAATTAGAAATCTGGTTTGTAACCGGGAGCCAGGATTTGTATGGCCCAAAAGTTTTGGAACAAGTGGCAACCAATTCAAAAGAGATTGCAGCTTTTTTTAATAGTTCCAGCCAAATACCAGTTAGCGTTGTGTATAAATCGGTAATGAGAAGCCCCGATGAAATAACCAATGTTTGTATTGAAGCCAATTCGACCAAAAAGTGTATTGGCGTTGTTACCTGGTGCCACACTTTTTCTCCATCGAAAATGTGGATTAACGGGCTGAAATTGTTGAACAAGCCGATGCTTCAACTGCATACCCAATATAACCGCGACCTTCCCTGGAGCGAAATCGACATGGATTTTATGAACCTGAATCAGGCTGCACATGGCGACCGCGAACATGGGTTCATTTTGACCCGTCTTCGGAAAGCACGTAAAGTAGTAGTTGGATACTGGAAAGAAGAGGACGTTCAGGAACGCATTGGCGTTTGGAGCCGTGCTGCTGCTGCCTGGTACGATATGCAGGGAGCTAAATTGGCCCGTTTTGGCGACAACATGCGCGAAGTTGCTGTTACTGAAGGTGATAAAGTAGAAGCTCAGATTAAACTTGGTCTTTCGGTCAATACTTGGCCAGTTGGCGACATTGTGAAAATTATCAACAATGTTAGCGAAGCTCAAATCGATAAACTGATTGAAGAATATAACGATACTTACGAATTTGACAAAGAAGCTTTGGTTGGCGGAAAATATCATGACAGCGTACGTTATCAGGCCCGCATCGAAGCAGGTATTAAATCATTTATGGAAGCTGGTGATTTCAAAGCATTCACTACCACATTCGAAGACCTTCACGGCTTAAAACAATTACCAGGTTTAGCTTCTCAGCGTTTAATGGCTGCCGGTTACGGTTTTGGTGCTGAAGGTGACTGGAAACATGCAGCCTTAGTTCGTGCCGTAAAAGTTATGGGCGCTGGACTGAAAGGTGGTTGTTCATTCATGGAAGACTACACTTATCACCTCAATCCTGTAACTGGATACAAGGCTTTGGGCTCACACATGCTCGAAATTTGTCCATCTATTGCCGATGGCAAAGCAAAAATTGAAGTACATCCATTGGGAATTGGTGGTAAAGATGCTCCTGCCCGGTTGGTGTTTAATACTCAAACTGGTCCTGCAACCTGCACAAGCCTTATCGATATGGGAACCCGTTTCCGCATGGTTGTGCACGACGTTGAATGTGTTGAACCGGAAGCAAAACTCGAAAAATTGCCTGTTGCCAGTGCATTATGGACTCCAATGCCAGATCTTAAAACTGGCGCTGCTGCATGGATTTATGCTGGAGGCGCTCACCACAACGCATTTAGCCAGGCGGTTACAGCCGAATACATTGAAGATTTCTGCGATATGGCCGGAATCGAATTGGTTCAGATCAACAAAAACACTTGTATTTCCGATTTCAAGAAAGAATTGAAATGGAATGACCTGTATTACTTGCTGTCAAGCGGAGTAAGATAAATTAAATACAGCAACCCCCATGAAGAGCCGGAGAATTTTTCTTCGGCTCTTTTATTTTAGGCTGTAGCCGGAATATTCTTTCAACTGTTTTATGGCCTCCGAAAGATTTTGCTGTGGGTAGTATTTTTGATGAGCTAGATTCAGGAAACGAAGAATGAGAAAACCATCGAAGAACTGAAAAAAGCGCTTCCGGAATGAAACTAATGAAGAACTGTTCTGATTAATTTCTTTCAGTTTGACAGGAAATTCGAGCATTTGAAGGTATTCCTGAACTGAGGCTGGTAAAGAAGCTATAAATCTGTCATCAGCATTATTCCTGAATAACGAATCGATCTGGTCAAATAAGACTTTCAAGTCAAGGAAAGCAGCAAAATTATAAGTCACCGTTAAGTCTTCATCTTCATTCATCCATTTAGACATGGCAGCACCCGTGCCGAAAGGAACCCGATCCGAAATCCGTGCCGATGGATAAACAAAAGCATCGTTAATTTCAATAATTTTTCCGAGCTTGGTTAGCTTATTTAGAAAGTAAAAATCCTCACCAGCCTGCCTTCGGTTCATCCCGCCTTGTTTTACGTAAGCTTCAGCCCTGACAGCAAATGCCGATCCGATAGTATAAATCGAATCAGGAAATCCGGCATAATCCAACGCTTTTTTATAATAGTGCAGGTAATCTTCGTAAAGCTGAATTCCAAGTCTTTGCTTTGGGTCTGCCATTTCACCAACCCGATGCTTAAAATTCAGGGTGGCAGCAAAACACGATTTGTTCTCCTTGAATACAGATTCGATTCTTTGCAAATAATTCGGTGAAAACAAACAGTCAGCATCAGTTGAAATAATTACTCCATCCGGACGATTCAATGTATTAAAACGACGAATAGCCTCGTCCATGCCAATCTTTCGGGCCATTCCGGCACCGGCATGTTTCGAATTTACCGATCTCGCATAAATCGGGTGCAAAATCAGGTTCTCCCGATCGTTCTCCTTTTTCCATTCATGCAGTTTGGTGTAAGTCTCCAGATTGAAGTTTTTGACAGTCTGAGTGCTGTTTTCTGATTCATTAACAACGACAATCACCTCGCAACAGGAACTGATTTGATCACATGACCATAAGGATTTCAACGTGCGAAAAATCTCCGGCTCGTTCAAACATGGAATCATCACAATCATTGATACAGAAGGTAAAATATCCGCATCAATGAATTCAGGATAAACAATGTTTTTTTCAATATATCGGTTTGCAAACATCCAGGTATGATTACGTATAAATTACATCAAACAAAAAAATCCGAATTGCTTCGGATTTTTCAGAACATATCTCAGAATTGATTTATTTCAATTTTGCCTTTGAGTATCTTGCATTCAAACCAACCAATACTTCTTTGGTTATATTGCTTGACTCATCACCAATCAGGACTTCACCTGCATTAAGAATATAAGTGTATTTTTTATCCTTATTGTATATTTTAAGGTAACTCATGATGCTATCCAAAAGCTGCTTGTTATTATCAGTTTGTATTTGAGCAAGTTTGGTCGATAATTCCTGATCAAGCTTGGTGATTTGCTGTTCTTCACCCATCAAACGATCACGCTCCTGCATGGCTCGTTCCTGACTAAGGAAACCTCCACGCTGAACTTTTTCCTGAAAAGCTGCTGCCTGGGACTCAAAGCGATTGCGTTTTTCGCCATATTCCTTTGTAAAAGCCTCCTGCTGTCTAACAAAACCATCATGCATTTCCTGTGCAAAATCGTAGTTCACGGCCAGAGAGTCAACCTTAATATAGGCAATGCTCAATTCAGAGCTTTCACTACCGCCACTTAAACCACTCTTCCCCGAAACATGTGATTTAGTTCCACTAAAATGCAGAATATAAAGTCCTGCAACTGACAAAAACAAAACAGCAAATAGCACAATTGATGTATTTTTCATATACCCTCTGTCAATAAAATTTTGCCAAAAATAAAAATTTATTGCCACTATCCACTAATTAACCTGATTATTTTTAAGAACAGGCACAGATAAGCTTTTAGAAAGAAAAAACAGCATAAAAGCTGCGCAAAATCATACATACACCGTGATAAACATCATTGAATAGAACCTCCCGACTGACGTATTTTTATTTTCTGAAATATGAACTGAAAATACAAGAACATGCTTAATAAATTACTTGCAAACATACTTCCATACATGCCCCAGAAATTGATTTGGATTTTTGCCAAACCATATATCGCTGGAGAAACAATTGAAGATGGGCTCAAAGCATCGCGCGAGTTAAACAGGCAAGGAATCGAAGTAACTATTGATCTTCTTGGTGAATTTATTTCGACTATTGAACAGGCCGAAGAAAACCGCAATAAATACTTAAACATTATCGAACGATTTACCTCCGAAGGTATTGTTGGAAACTTTTCAGTAAAACCAACGTCGTTCGGATTGCTGATCGACAAGGATATTTGCTACACCAATATTGAAGCAGTTGTTTTAAAAGCGGTGGAAAAGAAAACATTCATTCGCATCGACATGGAAGATTCGCAATGTGTTGATTCAGAATTGGAAATGTATCGTAAACTTCAGCAAAAATATCCGGCAAATGTTGGTTTGGTCGTACAGGCATATCTGCGCCGTACAAAGAATGATTTAATAAACATGAGCAGTATCCATGTCAATGGAAATCCTTTAAATTTCAGACTCTGCAAAGGGATATACGTTGAACCCAAACATGTAGCATTTAAAGATTTCGAAGAAGTACGCGAACATTATCTGGACGATTTGAAATATATGTTAGACCACAACATGTATGTTGGAATTGCCACACACGACAAATTTTTGGTTGACAATGCAGTAAGTTTTATTAAGGAAAATAACATTGACAAAACGAAATATGAGTTTCAGATGCTCTACGGCGTTACTCCGGAACTGAGAAATAGTTTAGTAAAACAAGGATATAAAATGCGCGTTTATGTGCCATTCGGGAAAGACTGGTTTGGTTATTCGACCCGTCGGTTAAAAGAAAATCCGAAGATGGCCTTGCACATTGTTAAAGCACTTTTTTTTAGGGGTTAATTTTAGGGGTTATTGACGAGGGAGGTTCTGAAAAGACCTCCCTTTTTTTGTTTAAAAGCGGAGAGTGAGGCTCTTTCTCTTGAACCTTCATTAAGTATTATAGAAATTTAAAACGCTATAAACAAGAACACTAAACTAATTTTAGTATAAACAAAATATCTCAAAATATCTTCACATTTATTCAAAATTGGGTGTATATTTGGGTGAGAATATTAATCATACCCCAATATGAATATCAAACGCAACATCATCTTCACACTTGAAAGAAGAAAAAATAACAATGTGTTGGTCACAGATAATGTTCCCATTCGGATGCGAGTAATCTATGGTGGAACCCGGATAGATTTTAGCACAGGTTACAGAATAGATACATTAAAATGGGAAGCAGACAAGCAACGTGTAAAGAACGGTTGTACCAACAAACTTAAACAAAGCTCTTCTGAAATCAACGCTGATTTATTAAAATATTATACAGATATTCAGGAAATATTTAAAGCTTTTGAAGTAGCAGATACCACACCAACCCCGGAACAAGTTAAAAGCACCTTTAATAAGAAATGTAGAAAAGACATTTCCAATGAAACGGAACCTCAAATATCGAAAGCTTCTTTCATGAATGTTTTCGATGAATTTCTGAAGGAATGTGGAACTCAAAATAACTGGACAGATTCTACCTACGAAAAATTTGCAGCGGTAAAAACTCATTTAACCAATTTTAATTCCAACCTGACTTTTGAGGTTTTGGACGAATCCGGGTTAACTGAATATGTAAATTATCTTCGGGATAAAAAGGATTTGAGAAACAGTACCATCGGCAAACAAATCGGCTTCCTCAAATGGTTTCTTCGCTGGGCGTTCAAAAAAGGTCATCACAACAACAATGCTTTTGAATTATTTAAACCCAAACTGAAGAATACCCAAAAGAAAGTAATTTTCTTGACCTGGGATGAGTTGAACAAACTTCGTGATTATAAAATCCCAGCAACTAAACAATATTTGGAACGGGTTCGGGATGTGTTTTTGTTTACCTGCTTCACTGGTTTAAGATATTCTGATGTGTATAACCTGAGAACAAGTGATATTAAAGATAATCACATAGAAATAACAACCGTCAAAACGGCAGATAGCCTGATCATTGAACTGAATAACCATAGTAAATCTATTTTAGAAAAGTACAAAGAGGTTCATTTTGAGAATAATAAAGTTCTACCGGTAATTACCAACCAGAAAATGAACGACTACCTGAAAGAACTGGCCGAACTTGCTGAAATAAACGAGCCAGTTGGTGAAACTTATTATAAAGGTAATCAGCGGATAGATGAAGTTGCACCAAAGTATGCACTTCTGGGTACACATGCCGGAAGAAGGACTTTTATTTGCAATGCTTTATCCCTGGGTATCCCTCCTCAGGTAGTTATGAAATGGACGGGACACAGCGATTACAAGGCCATGAAACCATACATAGATATTGCTGACGAAATAAAAGTCAGTGCTATGGAAAAGTTCAACCAACTGTAATTAAGGAGAAATTCATAACACCTTATCAAATCCAATTATCTTTGAAGCATAATAAAAATAAGTTGTCATGTTAACATCAGAAGAAATAAAAATCTCCACAAAGAGTGGCACTATAAATGGCAGTATAAATTCGATTAATGGCAGTATAACACTAAAGGGTGTTATTCATTCTTTGAGATAAAAATAATATGGAGCAACTTCAAAACATTCAATCCGTTATCGAGTATTTTTCTGATATATATTCGTCCTGGCAAGAGGTTAACCGTCACTTCTCAAATAAGATTCAGAATCCTGATTCAGGAGATCTGTCTTCTCAAAAGTTCCTATACAAGTTCTACAATAAACACAAAGAAGCTAATGTTTTTCAAGCCAATCTTTTAAACCTTATTCTGGCTAGCTCGGCAGAAAAAGCCGGAGTTATTGCAAACCCATTGCTTGTGTTGTTAATGGAGAACATCTCTTTTTTTGAAAAAAATAAAGCAATCCTGGAAAATCTGAATGCTCACAAGATTATCGAGCAATCCTTGCTGTACTACCATGAAAAAAGAGTTTCATTGGAAAGAGATTTGGAACTGGTAAAAACGTATCCTTATCCTACAGAAACAGAACGCCAGATACTTATTGATGAGACACGAAAGGAATTAAACGAATTATCCGGTGAAGAAGAGGAGGAAAGGAATCGGATTGCTCCATTTTGTGAAAACTTTTTCACTGACATTTACCAACTAGGTAAAGAACTTGTAGCATTCATTAATGTTTATATTCCTGAAAAGGATGTGATTGCTGAGAGTCAGGTAAAATCATTCAGACAAAATATTTCTAATGGCATTTTAGTTAAGAATGACCAGACAGATAAATTGGATGAACCAGATGCGATTTTCAGGACAAGAATGTTTGAGAAGTTCCTGATATTGGAAAGAAGGCTCTTCACTGATAAATATCTGAAGGAAGAAAACCAGAATAAAGAACTGCATTGGATTTCAACCCATGAAAACGGGAAACCGGACATCAAACGGTTAGTTACGTTTTTGGCCGGAATGCTCGATAATAACTATTTTCTCCCCAACAAAGACCCCAAAATAAAAGCGTTTTTTGAATCCCGATATCATATCACCATCGGGCAAAACTTTGAAAGGAAAAGACGTGTACCGCTTCTAAATGAATACAAAATAGTATTTCATAACTATCCGTTTTAATAAACCAGCAACGGTCGTAATACGAAATTACATCACCAATATCTTTTGTATATCAATGAATATCAGCAAGTAGGATTCTCAATAACTACGATTCCCTGATACTCTAGGAAACTCAAATTAATATTGCGGCATGATTGATAGACCGGCCGGCTATCGTTATGTATCACGTAAAATTAATTTGATATGAACATTAAAGACTTAAAAGAAAAGCCTATCTGGCAAATGACTGGGGAAGAGTTCCTATTCCTTCAGCAAAATTCGGAATCCAAGCAGGTACAATCGGCAACAACCGTCATTACCAACCTACAAAAAAAGTATGTATATGGAATTGCAGGTATTGCCCGGTTATTCGGATGCAGTACTCCAACAGCAAACCGGATCAAACAAAGCGGGAAGATCGATAAAGCCATTACCCAAATAGGTAGAAAAATTATTGTTGATTCAGAATTAGCATTGGAACTTGCCGGGCGAAAGTCCGGTGGCAGAAAATAAAGCAATGGCTAAGGAGCGAAAATCCCAATCACCGGGGCAAACCATATTATCAGAGGGTAAACAATCCAAAAATGAAGTCATTGAGTTCTATCTTAATCAAAATTATGCCTTCAGGTACAACACCGTGAAGTGCAAATCCGAATATAAGTCAATGGATAGCTGTATGCTTTTTACTCTCGTGACCCGGTTTGTTCTCAACTCCTTAAAACGAGAATTGGATAAAAATCTGGGATTAAGCACATCTGCTGAAAACATCCGGGGAATATTGGAAAGTGATTTTTCTCCAAAGATTAATCCAGTCCAGGATTATTTCAAAAATCTGCCTCGCATGAATCCTGAGATTAACCGTTTCATAGAAACATTGGCCGAAACGGCACAGGTAACGAATCCTGAAAAATGGTTGTTGTATCTGACCAAATGGCTTGTCGGGGTAGTTGCAAATGCACTGAATGAGGTAGGTTGTCAAAACCATTTGTGCTTAGTACTTACAGGAGAACAAGGACGGTTCAAAACGACCTGGTTGGATAATATTTGTCCTTTGAGCTTAAGAAGTTATCTGTTTACCGGGAAGATTGATCCTCAAAGTAAAGACGTACTTACACTGATTGCTGAGTATCTCTTTATCAACATTGACGACCAGTTAAAAGCCTTGAACAAG
>JAHEYT010000076.1 GCA_023251455.1 Bacteroidota bacterium | reverse complement strand
CGGTTTGTATCAGAACTTCATTGGTTTCCGATCCTGAAACCTCCACGTCAGCAACGCCTTCGAGCCGAACCAACTCATTCCGGATGTAGTTCTCGGCTACCTTCCGGAGTTCGTTCATGTCGGTAATGCTTTCGTGCGTAAGGCCAACAATCATTACCGGAGTGGTATTCGGATCGTGTTGTGTGATGTTTATCGATTCGAGGCTCTGGTTTTGAGCAAAAGAACTTGCCGCTTTTTGAAGATCAAGAAAAGCTTCGTCCATATCTTTGGTCCAGGCGTATTCAACGGTGATCTGCGCCGTTCCTACTTTGGAAATCGACGAAACCTGCAATACGCCCGACTGGCGGATGGCCAGCGATTCGAGGTTTTTTACGTATTGTTTCTCCATTTCTTCCGGAGGGCGTTCTCCCGATTTGAGCTCGATAAACAAACGCGGGTTGTTTATCTCCGGAAACAGGTCGATGCCCAGCTTGTCGAAGGAAATATATCCCAGCAGAACAACGGCAAGCACCATCATTAGGATGGTCACCGGAAAGTTGACAGCAAATTGTGTTAATTTTTTCATTCGGTTTATGTTTCGGGTTGCGTGTTTCGGATTACACGATGCAGGCTCATCAACCCGTATCCCGCAACCCGTAACTCGTAACATTTTTTTTATTTCACAATCTTTACTTTCGAGCGGTTCTTCAGTGTTTCGAAGCCTTTAATCACCAGGCGGTCGTTCTTTTTTAATCCGGAAGTTATTTCTGCTTCATTCTGGGTTTCGTAGCCAAGGGTGATGCGTTTTTCGGTTGCCGTACCATTGTCGACAATGAATACCGATTTACCGCGCTGACCTGAAATGATGATTTCTTTTGGGATTACGATTACACTGTCTTTACGGGCAAGAACAATGTCGGCTTTGGCAAACATACCGGGACGCAGTTTCAGTTCAGGATTGGCAACCTGGATAACCCCTTTAAATGTGCGGGTTTCGGTGCTGATGGCCGGTGACAATTCTTTTACATTTCCGGGTAAAGTATCGTTGGGCAAGGTATAATTCATGATACGGACCGGCTGGTCAATCGCCACTTCGTTAATGTATTTCTCCGGAAGGTTCACTTCAACGGTCATGGTGCTGTAATCCATCAGGCTCACTACTGCTGTTCCGGTGCTTACCTGAGTGCCATTGGTAATCGCTGGCAGATCGGTAATCACGCCTTTGAAAGGAGCACGAACGCTCATTTTAGCCAATTGAAGGTTAGCCCTTTCGAAAGCATCTTTGGCATTGGTATAGTTCACTTCAGAATTGCGGTAATCGAGCTGGGTAACTCCACCTTTTTCGAAGAGCGACTGCTGTTTTTTCATGGTTTGCTCGGTAATTTCGAGATTCAGCTTTTTGCTGTCAAGACCGATCCCGTTGACATATTCGGCATCTTCGAGCTGAACAACAACCTGTCCGTTTTCGACCAGATCGCCCAAAGCAAACGGGCGACGGGTTTTCGGATTGGTCAATAATCTGTATTTGCCGGTCATTTCGGTATTCAACACAGTCTTTTTAGTGGCATTCAGTGTTCCTGTGGTATTAATAATCTTCTCAATCGACTTGGGTTTAATGTCGGAAACCGAAACAGGAACTGCCAGTTCAGTGGTTGTGTTGGTCGGTTGATTGTTGCAGGCAGTTGTCGCCCCAACAAGGGCTATCAAAGCGATAAATTGGTGAAAGGATTTCATAATATAGTTAGTTTTATTTTTTCTTTTGAATGATATTTTCAGGAACAATGGCTTCGTTTTTTTCGAAATCGAAAAGAGACTGAATTTTGAGGTTCAGCAGTTCAATTTTATAGTCGATCAAAGCCTGAGCGTATGACATTTTTTTTGTGGAAAGCTGGTTCTGAAAAAGGTTCATATCCATACTGGTGAGGTCGCCGTTGGCATACCGTTCGAGGTTGATTTCGTAGGTCAGCTGTGCATTTTTTTCATTCTGTTTGGCAATATCGATCTGATTGATCAGGTTTTGCAAGCTCCGGTATACCCTCCGGATGTCAATCGTAATTTGTTTTCTTTCTTCGACCTGACTCAGTTTCTGGGTTTCAATTACAGCTTCCTGTGCTTTGATGCGTGCTTTCTTTTCACCCCAGTCGTAAAGTGGCAAATTGAACGAAACCGATACTCTTGGATTGTTGGTTGGGTTTTCATATATCTTCATTAATTTTTCATTGTCGCCGCTGATACCTAACGACAAACTAACATCGCCCTTAAATTCGTTTAGTGATTTGGTGCGTATCATCGCAAACTGCGAAGTTTCAATATCTATTTCGCGCTGGCGAAGCTCCATCCTCGAACTCAGACCAAAATCAATGGCTTTTTTTACATCAACCACAACCGGGTTCAAAGTCACATCGGTCATCACGGTTATTTCTTCCATAATGTCCATGCCAATGTATTGTTTAAACTGATCTTTAAGGTTATCGAGAGTTACCTGCGCGTTCTGAAGGGTTGATTTAGCCGTGGCAAAGTTCAGTTCAGCCTGATAAAGTTCCTCCTTGGCAGCAATTCCGGCAGTTACCTTGTTTTGGGTTATTTCGTAGCTTTTTTGCGTGTTGGTAAACTCATCCTGCGAAATGGTCAGGTTCATCTGCGCCAGGTAAACATCGTAAAAGAATTGGGTCACCTGCTTTTCGCTGTTCAGCTTTTGCATGGCATAGTTCAACTGGGCATTTTCGAGGTCCAATTCCAACTCTTTGATTTGAAGTTTGGTCCGGTTGTAAGTAAATATAGGCTGGGCAATACTTAGCGAAAGGTAGTTGGTAAATGATTTGCTGTCGATGCTGTTATCGCCCTGTATGCTTGATTTGTTCTGCCAGCCAAAACGGTTGACCAGGCTGATGGTTCCGTCGGTAGGCAGGAATGGCTGCGAAATCATAGCAGTTCCGAACGACTGGGTTGTTTTGCTGGTAAACCACTTCGCGTTAAAGTTATCGAACGAACGGGTCTGGTCGTAACCAAACGGAGTCAGGCTCAACGAGAAGTTCGATTTAAGAGCGGCATTTTGTGCTTTTAAGGTTTGTTCGGAGCGTTCGAGGTTCAGCAGCGAGCGACGAATGTCGGGACTGTTGTTGCGCGCTATATCAAGCGCACTTTCGAGTGTCAGAATTTGTTGAGCATTTGCCGGTAGCAAAAGCTGACAAAAAATGAACAGCGTAAGTCCCCTTTGGATCAGTTTTTTTAGAAGCATAATGGTTATCGTCTGAGGTTTATATTTTTAGTTCCAAATTTCAAGTTTCAAATTCCAAGTCAATAGTCATTAAGTCATTGGTCGTCATTGATTGCTGTCCGCTAATTTTAATGACAATGAATGACGTGAAACAAATGTCAATAAATGACATTGTTTTACTGTTTCACCAGCTTAATTGCATCGGCCACCACTGTTTGCGCCGCAGATTTATTGCCTAATTCTATCTTGACCGTATCGCCCGAAAAATAGTACGAACCAAGGCTGTTCCATCCGTCATCAATAGTTTTAAGGTCAATCACCACATTTTCTTTCTCCCCGTTGTGGTTGATGGTATAGGTGTATTCACCAGCTGCATCCTGATTGTCACGGCGTCCACGGCGCATTTTTGTAACATAACTGAATACTTCGTAGGTTCCGTCTCCCTGAATCGCAATATTCCACGTCGCTTTTTTGTTGCCGTCGCCCGATTTTACATAGTGAGCTGACCGGATAAACTCGCCGAAAAATCCACTGTTTGTCGTTGCCCGCCAGGTTCTTGGAGCCCTCCAGGTATTGTATCCGATATATTTATCTTTGGTTTGTTCCTCTTTGATGAGTAATTTTTGCAAAAGGCTTTTGTCGTCCGAAACCGTGAAACGGAAAGTCGAATCTTCGTCGTCGCAAATAAATTCACCTTCTTCAGCCAGAAGTACGGGAGTATCCATAATTTTTTCGCCTTCAAACGGAACAGCTTTAATATCTTGTTCAATATTATCCAACGGAAGACGAAGTTCTGCTGGAATATTTCTTGATGTAAGCGTGTTGATGGTAATGTTGCGGGGAGTTCCATCGAGCAGGTAACTCACTTCTTTGGTTTGTCCACCTTCGAGATGTAAAAGTTTATCAATGGTTTCGCTGTTTGCACCACCACCGCTGAATCGTCCCCGACCCGGGCCGCCGCCTTCGCCAAGCCTGAATTGAACCATGACGATTCCTTCTGTTTTTTCAGAATTGGTAATTTTGAATTTGACCATTGCTTTTAACCGGTCGCCATCCAATACGTTTACGGCTTTCACGCTGCCAATTAAATAGCCCGGCAATTCTTTGCTGCTGAACCATTTTCCCATGTACGGAAGCAGGTCGGTATTAAACTGCTGCTTAATGCGATCGTTAAAATCTTCAATGGTTGTTGAGTTGAACCGGATACTTTTGAGGAAGTTAAACATGAAATCGTCGAAAGCTTCATCTCCGGTTTTGCGTTTGATGATGGAGAAAAGTGTTTGCCCTTTCAGCTGGATCACATTGTCGATAATCTGTATTTTCTCCGGATCGTCCAACAATTCGGCAAACGAATGATCGAGAAAAGCCAGGTTGGCTTGTTCGTTTTCAGTCATGCCTTGCATACCCTGCATAAATCCCATTGCTCCCGATTCGGCCGACGACTTTTTCAGGTACGCCTCAAATATACGGTCGGTAATTGGCCACTGGTCTGATTGTATAAAATAAGCGTAATTATAAAATAACGGATAGAAATACAAAGGATTGGCTTTTTCCGCAACTTGTATCTCACCTTGACTCTGGCTGATATCAGCCCGGGCAGCTGCCTGTGTAAAGAGCGATAAAAAGTTGTTCACCGCATTTATTTTCTTCTCTTCAGGAGTTGATGTGTCGTCGCCCCGGCCCCAACGTTCCATGCGCCAGATACTTCCGGCAAAATCGGCTTCATCAATCAACAGCCCTTTTTCAGGAAACAAAATGGTTTCGGGTTGAATCTGTTCCCTTTCACCAATCAAGGTTCGGGGGTAGGAATAAAACTGCGCCGGAACTTCAACCATGGTAACGCGGTCGAAAGGATAATACATGTCTATCTTCCGTTCGTAATCTTTTAGGGCAGTTTTAATCAAATCGGGAATGGTGTCTTTTATTGGTTCCAGAAATTTCGAGAAATAGTCGTGATTTTTATGGATGTATAAGTTAAAGTCGAGACCGTCGATGACCTGCGATTTTAATGTATAGTCACCAATTACCAAAGATATTTGAGGAAGATTATGGCTATTTGTGAAGTGGAAGGCCCCATCTTTTTCGTCTGCTTTTCCTTGCGAAATAGCTGTCAGTCCTGACTTTGTGGTTACAGTGATGTCAAAATTGCTGAATTGTTTTTGCATCCATTGTTTGCTTTGTTTCCCAAAACCTGTTCCGGCAATTGGGTACCAGTTACTTTCACGGGTAAGCAGCACGTAATCGGGCGAAACAATTGCAGATCGTTTATCAATTTTATACAAATTTGCCCTGTTAGGCGTCTCCATTGTTTTGTCATCCACATCGAGAAAACTTTGTGCCTCGTCCGGACTTCCGCTGTACATGAATTCAAGTTCGGCCGATTCACCCGGCTCAAGTTTTGAACCTGAAAATTCGATCAGCTGAAGTTCTCGTTTGGGTGAAATTTCCTGCCCGTTGAAACTGACTTTACTGACTTTTAATCCGGGATTCAGGCTGAAAACAAACCGATTAACCGTTTCGTTTCGCGGATTGCTCACTTTCAGTTTGGCTGTCACCTCAATATTGTCGCCCAGATGTTTGAGCTCAAGCTTGTAGCTCTCCACTTTTAAGCGGGGAGTGGTCTGGTTGGCATCGTTCAGCGTCCGCATGTTTTCTCTCTGCTCCTGAGTTTGAACAAAGGCGGAAACGTGCATTTTACCCAGCCAGATACCGGCAACGAAAAATATCAGGGCAGGGAAAAGTGTTATTTTATTGCTGAAAGGACTTTGCGGCAAACGTTTCAGGAGCGAAACAGTGAGGAAAATAAACGCAATACCAAAACAGGCATACATTCCACGGTGAACGATTATGGTTTGCAGGTTTCCAAACCCGATGAAATCAGAGTTCAGTAATGGCAAACTGTAAGCCATGTAATCGAACAGGAAATAGTATTTGGTATTGAGGTAGAAAATCGTAATTGCTACATAACCAAGCAGTAGGATGAATGTGATGGCTTGATTTTTCAAGACACTCATTACGAAGAACGAAAGACCGAGAATGAAAATCAGTGTAGGTAGGCTGATGATCAGGAAATATTGCAGGTAAGCCATCCAGTTGACTGGCACTTCTGCGGATATCATATTAAGAATAAGCGCTTCAGAAAGAACAATCAGGTTCAGGATAATGAAAACAACCAGGTTTCCGATAGTTTTTCCAGCCACATACTCGCCGTTCGACATCGAGCGGATGTAAATAACGTCGGTGGTATCCAGTTTTTTATCGCGTTTCAGGAAGTCGGAAGCCAGGAATATAGCAATGATTGCCTGGACGGTATTCAACATCAGGAGGGTGACATAAGGAATGATGGATGAGATCGCCTTCATGCTCCAATTCCCTCCATTTTCCAGAACCAAAACGACCAGGTTAAAGAAGAATAAAACAGCAATGGCAATCAGTGCAAAAATCCGGAAAAACCAACTTCGCAAAAGTGTGGTTATTTCGTATTTGGCGATGGACGTGATGTTATGAACTGAAATCATAGGGGTTCAGGTTTAAATGGCTGTCCATTGATTTAAATTACTTTCCATAAAATACACGTAGGCATGTTCCAGATTTGGAGCGATGTTGTGTCCGCTGTATCCATTGATGGAGTCGGCTACCACCTGGATTTCCCAACCTTCGCTGTTTGGAACATTGGAGATGACCGGATATTTTTCGTTAATTTCCAGATATTCAGCTTCTGTTGCTTGAATCAACCAAACTTTCCCTTCGGCCTGAACCACCAACTCATCGGGCGAGCCGGTAAATGCCAGTCCTCCCTGATTGAGCAATGCCATATCGGTACACGAACTGGATATATCGCCCACGATGTGGGTCGAAAGGATAATGATGACATCCTGCGTTGAAATGGTCGAAAGTAAATTACGGAACCGGATGCGTTCTTCTGGGTCGAGACCGGTGGTTGGTTCGTCAACAATAATGATTTTTGGGTTGTTGATCAGAGCCTGTGCAATACCCAGCCTGCGTTTCATACCTCCTGAAAGATTGTTGGCTTTGCGGTCGCGGGCCTCGAACAAACCCACTTCTTCAAGCATTTTATCGACGGCGAGCTTCCGTTCTTTGCTGTTTTTCATTCCCGACAAACGGGCAGCATAATCCAAAAACTCGTAGGTTTTCAGGTGCGAGAAAAAGCGGAAATCCTGCGGAAGATATCCCAGCATGGAGCGAATTTGTTCTCGGTCTTTGGTCAGGTCGTAACCATTCATAATTACTTTTCCGGAAGAAGGTTGCATGAGGGTAACCAATATGCGCATGAGGCTCGATTTACCTGCACCGTTTGGTCCAAGTAGCCCGAACATACCATTATTGATTTCCAGATTCACATCCTTTAACGCATGGTTGCCGTTCGGATAGACTTTGTTGAGGTTTTCAATAGTTATCTTCATTCAAAAGGATCGGTTCAGTTGGTTCGACTTCAGTTGCTTTTCGTGCATTCTTGCCGGGACTGGCTTCATGATGAAAAGTTAGGTCACGGTTTCTATGACTACATTTTCTTCAATAGGTTTAATCCGCTAATCGACTCTAAGTTACAAAAAAGAGGGTGATGATCACATTTTTTCGATGAACATGCTTTTATAAACGATAAAAGGATTGAATGAGCAGATAAGTCATTCAATCCTTTTTATTTTTTAGACGATATTTGAAAACAATAAATTTTTCTTCCTTACTATTTCGGGCTCATCGTCACTACCGGAATAATCATTTCTTCCAGCGAAATTCCCCCATGCTGGTAGGTATTCTTATAGTATTGGGCGAAATGGTTGTAGTTATTCGGATAGGCGAAAAAATCGGTGTTGGCCGCAAAAATATACGAAGTACTCACATTGCGCGACGGCAAATAAATGGTTGCCGGAGTTTTAATGTCATAAATCGATTTCGAATTGTAATTGAGGTTTTTTCCCAGTTTATAGCGCAGGTTGGTATTTGTTTCGCGGTCGCCAATTACTTTCAGGGCATTGTCAACACGAATGGTTCCGTGGTCGGTCGTAAGAACTACTTTAACTTTATTTTCAGCCAGGAGTTTCAGCAAATCGAGTAGGGAAGAGTGGTTAAACCAGCTCAGGGTGAGCGACCGATAAGCAGATTCGTCGCTTGCCAGTTCTTTAATCATGTCCATTTCTGTTCGGGCATGCGAAATCATATCCACAAAGTTAAAGACCATTATCGAAAGGTCGTTTTGAAGAATGTTACCGATGTAATCGGTCAACTTACGGCTCCCTTTTATACCACCAATCTTTTCGAAGAATAGCTTGTAATTTTTCCCAAGCCGGGCTAATTGTGTCTGAAGGAGCTCGTATTCGAAACGGTTTTTGTGACCTTCATTGTCATCATCTTCCCAAAATTGCGGATAAAGTCGTTCAATTTCTGAAGGCATTAATCCGGCAAACATGGCATTTCGGGCATACATGGTGGCCGTTGGCAAAATACTACAGTATAGATCTTCTTCTTCAACACGGTAATAATTGTTCAGAACGGTAGCCAAAACGCGATACTGGTCGTACCTCAGATTGTCGATTACCAGAACAAAAACTTTGTTTCCACTGTCAACCAGAGGTATAACTTTCTTTTTGAAAATATCGGGTGAAAGCAAAGGCCGACCAACAGGGTTTTTCCCAAACCACGCCTGGTAATTGTTCCGGATGTATTTGGCAAATGAATTGTTTGCCTCGGCTTTTTGCATTTTAAGGACTTCGTCCATCGCCGAATCTTCAGAGCTGCTCAGTTCAAGTTCCCAGAATACCAATTTCTTATACACATCAACCCACTCGTCGAATGAGAGTTTGTCGCTGATTTGCATGCCAATTTTCGAAAATTCGCTCTGATAGGCAGAGTTGGTTCGTTCAGTTACCAATCGTCGCTGGTCGACATTCTTTTTAATGGAATGCAGGATTTGCTTTGGATTGACGGGTTTGATCAGGTAATCGGCCATCTTTGAACCAATGGCTTCTTCCATGATATCTTCTTCTTCGCTTTTGGTAATCATCACCACCGGAATGTTCGGGTCATAGGCTTTAATTTCATTCAGCGTTTGTAAGCCACTCAGTCCGGGCATATTCTCGTCCAGAAAAATGATGTCGAAAAAGTCATTGCGGACCAGCTCAATTGCATCAGTCCCATTGTTGGCAGTTACCACATCAAATCCTTTTTCTTCGAGGAACATAATGTGAGCACGTAAAGAATCTATTTCGTCGTCGGTCCAAAGTATTTTTGTTTTCTTCATAATTGAGGTATTTACCTGATATTGATATCAGGAACTAAGGTAATAAACAAACGGAAAGAGAGAATAGTATAGACTTAACAAACTTTAACGCAGATGAATTCCGGGTTCCAAATTTCAAGTTCCAAGTTCAGCCTTGAAATTTGGAACTTGAAACTATTTTAGATAGAATTGTTTGTAGAATTCCATGTAAATCAAGATGTTTTTGTTCTGCCTGAAAATCGTTTCATTTTCGGGAGTGATGATGAAATTTCGGTAGTTTGCATCCTGAATCGGGCCGTAAACCTGCTGGTCGTTGGCAATTGCACGCAGATATTCCAATCCGGACTGAGCATTTGAAATGCCTTCAACCTTGATCATTAGCCTGAAATCGTCGAGCATAGACGAAGATACTACCAATGATTGCTGGCCGTAGTTTTTCTGATTAAACTGACGGATCGCTGCTACAAGCGCTTCCTGGTTGGCTTCCTCCTTTGGAATGATCAGAACAAATGACTGGATTCCATCGGTCTTTACATTGAAAGGTCCGCTGTAAGCAGGTTTTTCTACTGGTTGGTTACTTGACCCAGTTCCCATGTCAATGTATTTGATCTTGAAGAAGTTCAGGTATTCTGCAATTTTCCTGGTTTCGGTCAGCTTTTTCAGGTTGGCATCGGTAATAATGAAATTACGATAACCCAGCGTGTCAAGACTTCTGAAAAGTTTCCGATTGGCTAAAGTGTTTGTAAAATAGCCGATTGCTTCATTTTTGGTTTTAAACTTGCTGACAATCATTAACTGGTAGTCGGCAATTTGTTTTTGACTGATTGTAAGGTCGGCTTGCCTGAACTGGTCGCGATTATGGGTATTGAAAGCTGCGATTGCCTGTTTCAGGCTCGCTTTCGTATCGTTTACCGCAACCACAAAATTTTGAGAACCCGTTTCCTCGTTCGAATAAATATCAAGTCCAGAACCTGTTGGCGCAACGGTGACAAAGCTTCCTTTTTCTTTCAGCAATTCTTCCTCCTGCCGTGCTTTTGCCAACAATTCTTCAGGTTCCGGAAGTAGTTCTCCGGAGAAATCGCCAGTGATAAATTGGCTGTAATTTTTGATGAAGAATTTTAGGTATTCAGCGTAATCTTTGTCGGCTGTAATTTCCCTGAAATTAGTTGAGGAAGCAATGAAATTAACGTATTTGATATTTTTAAGCGCTTCGAAAACCTCTCTTTTTTTGATGATCGACCTAAAGTAAATCAGTCCCTGTTCTTTATCGTTTAGCGATCGGACAAGCAGAAGTGAATTGTTGTTATTCAGATTTTGAGTTTCAATATCAAAATCGAGTTTGGTATAATGATCGATGTTATAATTGGCCAGGTCGAACTTCAACCGGTTCAGGTCAATTTTAGCATTTTGTGGGTAGGCAATCACAAAATAGTGCAGTAAATCTTCATCATACGAGAATTTACCGCCAAATTCATCAGCACTTTTTTGGTTTGCAGGCAATAGTTCACTGTTGTTGATTTTGTCGTTCAGATAACCTGATGCAACCAGTTTCTGGTAATCGACCAATGTACTATCCTGAATCAATTTAAGAATCTTCTCTGCCAAAGGTTTTGGTTCTGATTTGGGGTAGGCAGTTATGTATTCAGCCAGCATTTTGCCAAAATTATCTCTGGTCGAGGCTGTTCCATCAGCAACCATTTTAATGAATTTAACCTTGGGCAGGAGCATACTGTCAGGTTTCAATGGCATAATCTGATCGGTAATTTGTCCGGCATCCGCATATCGGCCTTCCTTAAATTCCAGAAACGCCTGTTGATACAGTCGGTTCATGCTATCGGCCTTAGCTTCGAGCTCGATAAAATAGTTGGGATTCAGCAAATATTTGGCATATTTCGATTCCGGAAATTTAGAAGTAATCAGGTTTTTGTAATAATCTGCTTTTTCCTGATTGTTTTGTTTGGTGTATAAATCCCACAATTCGAACCACGACGAAAGTGCGAATAAATTTTCGGGATACCTTATATTCAGGTCTTCAAACGATTCGATTGACCTTGGGAAGTCAGAAAAATCGGTTTTTAAAATACGTCCGGCATTAAATAACGCATTCCTGATATTCGTATGCGAAATTTTCATCAGCGAATCGTTCATTGGCAAATCCTGCAGATAATAATCACGACTTTTCGGATCTTTTATCTTCTTGGTTTGTCCTTCGTCGGTCAGCAGCGAATCTTCGGCCTGTTCAGCCAGTTCCTCTGCAAAAGTTCGTTTGTCTGCGCGTCTCCAATCATCGTCGAGCTTCCGTTTTCCCCACAGGCGCTCAAATTCAACCTTTCCGTAGGCAACAGTTGTTGGACTATAAAAATACCAGCCAGCATTTTCCTGCTGTTGACTTAACCCAAACCGGCTTTCGTTTTGCCTGAAATAATTCCGGTCCATCATTTGGGCCGATTCGGCAAGTTTAGCTTTGGCTTCTTTTTCGAGGACTTCAGCGATCCACTTGTCGATGAGTTTGTTTCTGGTTGGTTCGTCCAGCTGGGCAATACGCTGAAGACTGTCTTCGCGTTCAACGGCATAAATATTATCGGTTAACCGGGTCAGACTTTTATGGCGTTCTGAAATCTGTTTGTAATTCGGATATTTTTCGTCGATAACCACCATGGCACTGTCGTAGTAAGCTTGTGCCTTTTTATATTCAGGTTCTTCAAAATAGATCTGGGCAAGAGATAAACATGAAAGAGCCCGCTGATAAAGGTTATCAACACTCATCGATGCTGATTTGGTATATTCTTGTTTGGCCTGATCTTTTTTCCCTTCTTTCATCGAGATGTTACCCATGGCAAAATATATCTGATCTCGAAACTCCAGATTCTTTTTATCGCGTAGCATTTTACGCAATTCCTTTTTCAGCTTCTCTACGTCGCCGGTTCCTGTGAATGTTCCGGCTGCATTAATTTGAGCATTGAATGCCATTTTGTAAGGAGGATTCATTCGGGCCACTTCTCTGAAAATCTGCGATGCTTTCTCGGGGTTGCCTGTTTCCTGGTACCACTGCGCCAAAACATATTTGTAGCGCAACCTTTCTAATTTTTTGTCGGTTTGGGCTACTGCAATCGAAAGAAATGGAATTCCTTCTACGTACGAAAGTTGTCTGGCATAATAGTCAGCAGTTGCAGCGGCCAGTTCACCAGCGAGTTGACGCGGAAATTTTTCGTCGGTTTGCATTTGCTGAATAATTTCAAAAGCCTCAACATATCTTTCCATTTCGGTGTAGCTCCTGATCAGCCAAACATATGCGGTATAGCGCGATGGGTCGTCTTCAAATTTTCTTAATACATACGAGAAATTCTCAACGGCCGATGCAAAGTTATGTTGGTAAAAATAAGCTTGGCCCATCAGGATATAGGCATTGTCAATCCAGTCGTTAAATTCTTCGCGGCTGGCAAATTGGATGTATGCTTTACTCCTGTTTTTTCGGCGTTTAGGTTTTTTGGTAATGGAGTGAGACTGTATCAGCTTTGAGCCTTTTACAATTGCATTTTCCATTTGGGAGCTGGCAGCTTTTGAAGTGGTTGGGTTGCTCGATTTATACAAGGGAAGAACTTTCGAATAGTCATCTTCGACCGAGTTGTTGATCTTTTCTACTCCGGTTCTCAGGCTTTCCCTGCCATTGAAATATACGTTATAATGTGCTGTCAGATTGTGATATGCGCGTGAAACGGTCGTATTTTTCTCTGTCGTACATCCGGCCAGAAAAAAAAGCACTGCAACCAATAAAAACCGATATAAATAGTGTTTGCCCAATAGTTGAAATTTGTTGACTTAAGGATAAACTGTCAAATGGAAAGAATATTGTATGATTCTCCCTTTAAAAGCAGCATTTCCAAAATATTTTGGTCAATTTTTAAAGCGTACAATATTACGAACTTTCGAAGAAACGAACATGTTCTTTCAATCAGAAACACCAATTTTAATTGTGTTCTGAGTCATCAAACATTCATAAAGTGTGAATCATGTAATATTTTTCGGAAGTTGTGTAACTTTTAATTCAATTTATCAGCGTACCTTTATACTATATAAAGTAGATATTCAGCTGTTTTCATTCAACTCAAGCACATTCTAAATTCGATAAAACATTGTTTGGTTGAAGTCCACTAAAACAATTGAATTATGAATCAGAATCAAAAAACCTACAAATTTGGAATTGCACTCAGCGGAGGTGGTGCACGCGGAATCCTTCACATTGGAGTGCTGGAGGCACTTCGCAAATATGGCATTCATCCTGAAATCATTTCGGGAACAAGTATGGGTGCTTTGGTAGGTGTTTTTTATGCTTCAGGAATGGAACCTTTGCAAATTCTTGACCTGGTGAAATCGAGTAAACTTCACCGGATGATTAACTGGAAATTACCAACAAGCGGACTCCTCGATCTGAAAAAGGCTCGCTCTATCCTCGAAAAAAACATTCCGGAAGATGATTTTTCAATCTTGAAAAAGCCTTTTTATTGCACCGTTTCGAACCTAAACTCCGGACTTTCAGAAACAAAAAGTTCAGGAAAACTCTTCCAATGGGTCTTGGCATCGGCATCCGTTCCGGTGATTTTTGAACCTCAGATCATTGATGGAACAACCTATGTTGATGGTGGTATTTTCAATAATCTCCCGGTCGATTGCATTCGCAATCAATGTCGCTTCCTGATTGGTGTACATGTCAATCGCAACGACAGGGAAGAAAACATTGCCGGATTTAAAGCTATTGCTGAACGTACATTCAGACTCATTTTTGCCAAAAATGTAAACGAAAGCCTTGCCGTGTGCGACTTTGTGATCGATCCTCCACAAACCCGGCTGTTTAATACGTTCGATTTTGGCAAGGCTGATGAAATTTTTAAAATTGGCTTTGACGAGACCGAACAACGGATTCTGGAATTGGCAGATCTTATCGATTTGAATGGTGTAATTCAGGAAAAGGCAAACAGGATAATAAAGGATAACTAGTTCACGTTTCTACTTTTAAATCAGATTATCGATCATAAATTAAAAACCTGACTATCTTTGTACCCGAGGCCTAAACCATACATTTTACTGAAATTTTTAATCAATCTAAATTTTATCCAATGAAAAAGTTATTATTTGTTTTATCAGTTGTGGTGTTTGTGTCATGTGGCCAACACAAAAAAGAAATTGCCCGTATGCAGGCAAAACAGGACAGCATCGCGCAATTAGGCGTTCAAAAAGATAATTCCATTCTGGAATATATCAGTGCGATGAACGAAATTCAATCTAACCTGGACTCTATTAAAACCATCGAAAAAATCGTTTCGGTACAGACCGCTCCCGGAACAGAACTAAAAGCTGAAGCGAAAAAACGTATTGTTGAAGACATTGTTCAAATCAACAGCCTGCTTCAGAAGAATAAAGATCTGATGAAATCCTTGCAGGGGAAACTTCGCAATTCGAACTTGAAAATTGTCGAGCTTGAAAAAATGATTGAGATGCTTAACAAACAAGTGGGCGATAAAGATGCCGAAGTTGCCGTTCTGAAACAGGAGTTGGAAGGGTTGCACTTAAATGTTGCCGGATTAAATCAGAAAATTGAAACAATTACGAAAGAAAGCGAACAAGCGATCAAGGAAAAAAATGAAGTTATTGATACTAAAACGACCGAATTAAACACCGCATTTTATGGCTTCGGCACTAAAAAAGAATTGGAAGCTAAAAACGTGGTTGAAAAAGAAGGTGGCGTTTTGGGAATGGGCAAAACATTGAAACTGAAAAAAGATTTTAACCGCGAATTCTTTATGAAGATCGACATTCGCGAGTTTAGTCAATTGCCGTTGAATACGAAAAAAGCCAAATTGGTTACTTATCATCCAGATGGCTCGTATCACATGGTTATGACTGATAAAAAAACAGTTGAAAGCATTGTTATCGACAAACCGGAAGAATTCTGGAAAGCTTCGAAATACATGCTGATTGTTGTTGAATAAACTTCAAATCAAAAATATAAAATACAAAAGAGGCTCCGGAAACGGAGCCTCTTTTGTATTTGAAGGTTTCCAACTCTTTTTGAGAGATGGAAGCTATAAAGTTTTTACCTCTTAAACTTTAACCTTTTACCCTGTATTGCCGAAACGATATCGCCATTCGCGTAAACCAGATTGCCATTTACAAAGGTGGCCATCACCCGGTGCGAAAACTCCATACCATCGAATGGCGACCAGCCGCATTTATAAAGTATATTCTCAGGAGACACCACCCATGAATGAGCCGGATCAACTAAAACTAAATCGGCGTAATATCCTTCGCGAATGTAGCCACGGCGGTCGATCCGGAATAAATCGGCTGGAGCATGACACATTTTTTCAATCACCTTTTCAACTGAGATCAGTCCTTTACGGCTCATTTCGAGCATGGCTGTCAGCGAGTGCTGAACCAGCGGTCCGCCCGATGGCGCTTTAAAGTACGAATGCTCTTTTTCCTGGAGGGTGTGTGGTGCATGGTCGGTGGCTACTACGTCAATTTTATCGCTGCGCAAAGCTTCCCAAAGTGCCGCTTTATCGGCAGCCGATTTGATGGATGGGTTCCACTTAATCAGGTTTCCTTTTAAAATATAGTCGTGTTCGTCGAACCACAAATGATGTACACAAACTTCGGCAGTAATATGCTTGTCGGCAACCTTTCCGGGGCTAAAAAGCTTCATTTCATCAGCCGTTGAAAGGTGTAAAACATGTAATCGTGTGCCGAATTTGGTTGCCAGCTCAACCGCTTTGGCCGACGATTTAAAACAAGCTTCGGCGCTCCGGATTTTTGGATGTGCTGAAATTGGTACAAATTCGCCGTATTTTTCGCGATAAGTGGCTATATTTCTGATGATTGTTGGTTCGTCTTCGCAGTGGGTAGCAACCAGTAACTTGGTATTCCTGAATATTTCTGAAAGGACTTCTTCGTTGTCAACCAGCATATTTCCGGTTGAGGAACCCATGAAAATTTTGATTCCGCAAACTTTTGAGCCATCCGTTTTCAGCACTTCGTCCAGGTTGTCGTTGGTGGCGCCCATGTAAAACGAATAGTTTGCCGCTGAGACTTCGGCAGCACGCTGATATTTTTCTTCAAGTATTTCCTGGGTTACAGCTTGCGGATTCGTATTGGGCATTTCCATGTACGAAGTTACTCCTCCGGCAACAGCAGCCCTTGATTCTGTTGCAATTTCGCCTTTGTGGGTTAGTCCCGGTTCACGAAAATGAACCTGGTCATCAATCGCTCCGGGAATCAGGTATTGGCCTGCAGCATCAATAACAGCTACTTTATTTGCCAGTTCGGGCGGAATTTGATCATTGGTAAAAACCTTTGCAATAAACTCTCCGTCAATCAGAACGGCTCCGTCGAAGATGCGTCCTTCATTGATGATCCTGGCGTTTTTAATGAGTGTCTTCATATCTCGTTTTTTGTTTTCAACACAATACAATCAAATTTACTGAATATATAAACAAAAAGACCGCGGTTGCGGTCTTAAAATTAGCTTATTTTTTTCGTTCAATGTTGCCCGACTTTTTCGTATCGGGTAAACCAGCTTCTGATCTTCATTTTCATTACGCCCCAAAGCGCTTCATTGAAAATACCACCACTCATTTTTGAAGCTCCCTGTGTGCGGTCTTTAAAAATGATAGGCACCTCCACGATTTTAAAGCCGTGTTTCCATGTTTTGAACTTCATTTCAATCTGGAATCCGTAACCTTTCAATCTGATATTGTCGAAATCAATGGTTTCCAAAACTTTGCGGTGGTAGCATTTAAATCCGGCAGTGGTATCCATGATTTTCATCCGTGTAACGGTGCGAACGTAAACCGAAGCCATGTACGACATAAGCACCCTTCCCAAAGGCCAGTTTACCACATTAATTCCTGAAATATATCGTGATCCGATTGCCAGACTAGCTTGGTGTTCAACGCATTCTGAATATAGTCTTTCAAGGTCTTTCGGATTGTGAGAAAAGTCGCAATCCATTTCAAAAATGTAATCGTACGGCCGATCCAGCGCCCAGTGAAATCCGGCTAGGTAAGCTTTTCCAAGTCCTTCTTTTCCAGCTCTTTTCAGGATATGGAGTTTGTCCGGAAATTCAGGGATCATCCGTTCAACAATTGCGGCAGTCCCATCTGGCGAATTATCGTCGATAATTAAAATTTCAAAAGGAGTTTTTAAGGAAAAAACCTTTCGAATCATTCGCTCGACATTCTCCTTTTCGTTGTAAGTTGGAATTAATACCAGATTGTGATGCACGCTTGTTGTTTTTTGATTTTGCTACGAAAATACGTCTTTTGTATGAACCTTAATCTGTATTAAACAAATCATTAACAAAATTTAGTGTATTTTATACTCTGTCGTTTCTTGAAAGTTTAATTTTCAGCTGTCATTTGTTGTTTTTTGAGAATAAATAAACAATTATCTTCATCAGCTATAAAAATCAGAATACCATGTCTGCTAAATATTATTTTGTCGCTCTTTTTTGCCTGATGCTGAGTCTTTCAAATGCACAGCCTACAAATCTAAAAGTTGTCTCTTCTCCCTCCGGAAGTCAATACACTGAGATCAATAAATCAGGGAAAACGGTGATTCCCAATGGACGCTTTTTAACTCCGTATGGAAAATCAATTGAAGTCGCGCCGCATCCTTACGGATTAACTCTGAGCGCTGATGGAACCGTTGCTGTTACAGCTAATTCGGGTACTTCGCCTATTTCCATTTCGATTATCAAAAACCTAAAATCGGATAACCCAATTGTTTTGCAGGTTCCGCCCGGGCCATCGACTGATAAAGGTGTTCTGGCATCTGTTTTTATGGGACTGGCTATTTCTCCGGACAATAAAACGGTGTATGTGGCCGGCGGTCAGCAAAATAAGATTTACCTGTTTTCGGTCGACACCGGAGCCAAGCTTGATTCGGTTGATTGTTCGGTAACCGGAGACAGGCAGAAAACGGCGGACGGATACATTGGCGATATGAAGCTGAGCAAAGATGGCCGGTATTTGTATGCAGTTGATCAAATGCTTTTCCGGATGATTGTGGTGGATACAAAGACGAAAAGGATTGTTGCCAGTGCAAAAACAGGGCGATACCCTTTTGGCATTATCCTCTCGCCCGACCAGCAAAAAGTGTATGTGGCCAATGTGGGCATGTTCGAATACAGCAAAATAGGCAATATCGAAGCTGAGAAAGATTATAAGAAAGCGCTTGATTTTCCCGCATTTGGATTCGGCTCCGAAGAAATGAAAAATGGAACCCGAATTGATTCGATGGATATTCCGGGTTTGGGCGATCCTAATGTTCCTGAATCGTTTTCGGTATGGTCGTTCTCGGTGAAAAATCCGGCGAAACCCAAAATTCAGGCTAAAATAAAAACCGGTGTTTTGGTTGGTGAAATGATCGAAGGAATTCCGGCAGTTGGTGGTTCCAGCCCCAATTCGCTGGCGGTGACCGATCGCTATTTATTTGTGAGCAATGGAACAAACGACAATATTTCAGTTATCGACATGAAACACGATACCATTGCTGTTGAAATACCACTCAAATTGGATGAGTCAGTCAAACAGTTTCGTGGTGTAATTCCGTTTGGACTGGCAGTTTCCCCTGATCAGAAAAGGCTTTTTGTAGCCGAATCCGGAGTTAATTCCATAGGCGTAATCGATATCCCAACCTTAAAGCTAATCGGCCACATTCCAACAACTTGGTTTCCGGCCAAACTTGAAATTACTCCCGATGGGAAAACACTGGTGGTAAGCAACGCCAAAGGTTTTGGCAGCGGCCCGAATGGCGGCCAGTCATTTCAGGAAGGAAAAGAAGGCAGCTACATCGGCAACCTGATGAAAGGATCAGTTTCAGTCATGGATATGCCGGACGATAAAAGACTTAGCAGCCTTACAAAACAAGTAATTGATAACAATTACCGGATTGAAGAATACAGCAAGATACAAAAACACCGGGCAAACAATCCCATTCCGGTTTTTGGTGGCGAAAAGGAATCGCCGATTAAATATCTGGTTTTTATCTCGAAGGAAAACCGGACTTACGATGAGGTTTTCGGACAGGTGCAAAAGGGGAGGGGAGACCCAACCATTGCCCGTTATGGCTATAACGCCACGTTTACGAACAAGGACAAATCGGTGAAAGTAACCAACTCTACAGTAATGCCGAATCACCTGAAACTAGTTACCGAATTTGCGATGTCCGACAATTTCTATGTGGATTCGGATGTTTCGGCCGATGGTCACCGCTGGTTGGTCAACACCTACCCGAACGAATGGGTCGAGTCGACTGTCCCGGCCAGTTACGGGGGAAACCGTTCGTACAACGAGAAGTCGAAGGCTCCGGGCAGCCTGGGAATGAACGGCTCAGCCGGAGCAATTTATCCGGAAGATTACAACGAGGCCGGGTCGATGTGGGATCATCTGGAGCGCAACAAGGTAGAATTCTTCAACTTCGGTTTCGGGACCATGTTTGAACCAGCTTTTTACGACGACTCATTTAAATATTCAGGGATTAAGCATTACGTGAATTTCCCGGTTCCATTGCCCATGTTTTCGCGGACATCTAAAATGTACCCAACCTACAATACTGCTATTCCCGATCAGTTTCGGATCCACCAGTTTATCAGTGAATTTGACGAAAAATGGATTAAGCCCGGAACTGAAATGCCATCAATAATTACCGTGATTATTCCGAACGATCATGGAGCCAGCGAACGGCCCGAAGCTGGATACCCGTTCAGGGAAAGTTACATGGCCGATAACGACCTGGCTGTTGGACGGATTGTGGAATACCTGTCGCACACTCCTTTCTGGAAAAATATGGCCATTGTAATTACTGAAGACGATGCCCAAAACGGGATTGACCATGTGGATGCGCACCGAAGTGTGCTAATGGTTATTTCGCCTTACGCTAAACGCGACTACGTTTCGAAAGTGCATTACAGCTTTGGTAGTATTTTCAAAACTTTCTGGAATGTGCTTGGATTGCCGTATCTGAATCAATACGATGCTGCTGCCAACGACTTTGCGGATATGTTTACGGCCACTCCTGATTTCACTCCTTATAATGCAGTTCCGGTTGATCAACGTATTTTCGACCCAAAAAAAGCATTGACTCCGCTGGATGAAAAATTCGATTGGAAGGCCATCAAAGAATCTCCGCTGATTGACGATGTGGAAGATATGCAGGAAGATCAGAAGGAAAAACCTGAATACCGTTTGGAAGATCAAAAAAGAAAATAATGCGGGTGCTGCCTAAAGTTTCTTTAATCCTTCGGGCACTGGAGGCAAGTTGTCATCGCGTAATTGAATGGCTTTGAGAAGAAATTCTTTTAGCTTGCCGGTTTCTTTCTTATTCAGTTTTACCTCAATTTCTTCCTTCCCAAGGTTAAACCTGTATTGGATTTTTTCGGTATTTGCAATTGAAATCCAGAGGTTTTCAGGCACTACAAATTGGCGCAACTTTATATGAGTGGCGCCATCTTTGGATGCCGTAATTTCAATTTTTTCCCCATCGAGATACATCAGCATCAACGAATCGGGGTTATTCGACGATTGCATTTGAATGTCAAGTAGCAGGGAAGCCTTTTCTCCTTTCTTGATTTCAAGCAGATGGGTGGTTGAAATGGGATGATTTATGCGGTCCGACACATTTATAGTTTTATCAATCGAAATTCCCGAAACATTCTGAATCAGCTTCAGGCTTTCAATTCCCTTAGTTGAATCGTTGATTTCAACGATTCGGCCACCCGAAATACAGGAAGTCAGAAAAATTGCAAAAACGAGTATTATGATTGGATTTCGCATGGTCAACTATCTGTTTTTCTGAGTTTCAAAAGTAATGAAAACTTTCAGGAGTCTATTTCATACCTTTTCTCAAATCACCGACAACCCTTTGTCTATCCACTTACACTTCATTCCGATATCACGACATTTCATACCTCATTTTATCAGCTTCATTCAAAATTCAAGTTGATTGCCAGAACATTCAGTTTATGTTTGTATTGAAAACGATAAGACTTAAAGCCAAAAATCATGAAACATTAATTTAAAGCACAGGCATCAAATCACGTGAAACAAAGTTTACAATCATTAACAAGTTTTTTTAATCATCAATTAAACTTTGTTAGTTGTGCATGGTCTTAATGCTATTGATTAAAAAGAAAAGCAAATTTTGAAAATAAGAAACAAAAAAATTAAACAGATGAAGAAGCTATTGACACTACTCTTTTTATGCCTGGTAACAGCAGGCTCTATATTTTCACAGGTACCTCCTACAGGTGGCCGTCCGGGTGGACCAGGAGCCGGAATGGATGCTGCACCTAAGATTGGAAAAATTACCGGTAAAATTATTGATTCTGAGACTCAGACACCTATGGAATATGCCAACGTCTCCATATTTCGCAAACAGGATTCCAAATTAATCACTGGTAGTATTACAAACGCTTCCGGAACATTTGTAATCACAGAGTTGCCTTTGGGTGTGTATTATGTAGAGGCCAGTTTCATTGGATTTGAGAAAACAACCATCAACGACATTAAGATAATTCCGAATTCAGCTTCGTTTGATATGGGAACAATAAAGCTTACTGCATCGCGTGAGCAAATTGGTACTGTTGATGTGGTGGCTGAACGTAATCGGGTTGAATACAAGATTGACAAAAAAGTGGTTAACGTAACCAACGACATCAATGCCGCCGGAGGAACTGCTGTTACAGTTCTCGAAAATACACCTTCGGTTGATGTTGATATCGACGGAAATGTGAGCCTTCGTGGTTCATCTAGCTTTACGGTACTGATCGATGGACGTCCAAGCGTGTTGAGCGGAAGCGATGCGCTGAGACAAATCCCGTCGTCGGCTATCCAGAATATTGAAATTATTACCAATCCTTCGGTAAAATACGATCCGGATGGAATGGCAGGAATCATCAATGTGGTGATGAAGAAGAATATTATTGCAGGAGTAAACGGTATTATTAACGTCAACCTTGGAACAGGGGATAAATACGGGACTGATATGATGCTGAACTACAAAACAAAAAAGTACAACCTGTTTATAGGCGGCAACTGGAGCGACAATACCGACAAAGGTGAAATGGAAATGACCCGTGAAACATACGCTAATGATACCACAACCTATTTGAATACTGAAGGAACAAGAAACATGTCAAGAGGTGGGCAGCAAATTAAAGGCGGGTTTGATTATTATCCAACCGAAAAAACTTCAATTACAGTATCCTCGGAAGTTGGTAACTTTAATTTTAGCAATTTTGGAGCCTCAAATCTGCGCAATTACAATAACCCAAAAACATTTGACATCTATTCTGTTCAGGATAACGATGCAACAAGAAAAAATAACTTTGTCAATGTCAATACCAGTTTCTTAACCAAATTCGATGGAAAAGGCTTGCACAAACTGGAAGGTTCGTTTAACTACCGGAATCGTGACGGACTGTCGGACTCAAAAATTGATGAAGCAGTGGCAGATGCCAGTTTTAACAAAACCAATGATTTCCTATCACGTGTGAAATCAGCAGAAGACAGCAAGTCAAACGAATACAGGGCAAAGCTTGATTATACGTTACCATTAAATGATGGCGACAAGTTTGAGGCAGGTTTTCAAAGCCGTATTGAAACTGAGAAGGAAAGTTTGGATTTTCAGAGCTTCAATAAAACAACACAGCAGTTTGAAAATAATCCGCTCTTTACAAGTAGTATGGATTTCAGCGAAAATATTCATGCTGCTTATGCAACCTATGCCGGAAATGTAAAAGCCATTCAATATTCGGTAGGCTTACGTGGCGAATATAACAAACGTTCAATAAAACATTATAAAGACAATGTAGCTTACCCCCATACGCTCGACCGTTTTGATTTATTTCCATCAGCACACTTGTCATATGAACTTGCTGATAAAAGCCAGCTGATGACCAGTTATTCACGTCGTATCAATCGTCCTCGTGGCTTCGATCTGGATCCTTTCCCAACCTACGAGAACCAGTACACCATTCGTAAGGGAAATCCTGACTTGAAACCTGAATACACCGATTCGTATGAATTCAGCTACATGAAAAAATTTGGAAACTCATTCGTCTCGCTTGAAACGTTTTACCGCACCACGAATAACTTGATAACACGAATTCAGGAATACAACGATGGTATTACTACCATGACATCAGCTAACATGAATCGCGACTATTCGATGGGTGGCGAGATTATGGGAAACATCAACATGACCAAATGGTTGTTGATAAACACCAGCTTCACGTTATACAACTACAAACTGAAGGGTGAAGTTCTGGGAAGATCGGTCGACAGAGAAAGTACCAATTATTCTGGCCGTATGAATGCAACGATTAAAATTAATCCTGAAAGTCGCGTACAGATCACAAGTATTTACCGTGGCCCATCAGTATCGGCTCAGGGAGAGCAGAAAGGGATGGCATTCGTGAACATGTCGTACCGTCAGGATTTCATGAAAAAGAAACTTTCGGCAACTTTAAGTGTACGTGACCTTTTAGGAACAATGAGAATGCAGGGAACTTCGGCGAGTGACAGTTTTAAATCAACATTTAAAATGTCACGCGAACCACGTGTATTGATGTTGACATTGAGCTACAAAATTAACAATTACAAGATGGATCGTCAGGCTCCGGCAGAACAGCAAAGCCAGGGAACAGAAGATATGTTCTAAACATTTAACTTTATAAGTTTGCAAAATCAAAGCGGAATCCGGGCAACTGGGTTCCGCTTTTTCGTGTTGTATTTCCACAACAAAATCATTCTTCATTTTCAGGCTGCATACTCCTAATAAGATCAATATGTTTTTTGATCAAAAAAACAGTATTAAAATTTGTATACATCGTAAATCTATGTATCTTAGTTCTATGTATTCAAAAGAATTATTAAAAGGAACATTATCGGCTATCATTCTCAAGCTTCTTGAAGAGAAAGGCAAAATGTACGGATACCAAATTACCCAATTGGTAAAAGAACTATCCGACGATAAAATTTTGCTTAAGGAAGGTTCATTATATCCAGCTTTACACAAGCTAAGGGATGATGGACTAATTGACGTAGTAACCGAGAATATTGGCAACCGGGTTCGACATTATTATTCGTTAACACCTGAAGGCATTAAAGTAAAGAATGAGAAAGAGGCTGAACTATTGGATTTTATCTTTACAATAAATAAAATAATCACATCATAAAAATCATTCTATGAGCAATTTAACTGACGAAAATATTGAGTTTATAGCCCAAATTATCAATAGGAGTAAAATTGAATCGGCAGAAATGAAAGAAGATTTGATTGATCATTTTTGTTGTGCCATTGAAGAGGAAATGAAAAAGGGTTTGAGTTTTAAAAAATCGTATGATAAGGCCTATCAGAATATCTGCCCCGACGGGTTTGACGAAATCCATCGAGAGACAGTCTTTTTATTAACGTTTTAAAAAATCAAAGCTATGAAACGATTATTGTATGTATCGGGCTACTTATCCGCAATTGGGATTACCACAACTGTTTTTATGAAATTGAATCATTTTGGCCATCCTGGAATCACTTTTTTGCTCACTTCTGTCATTTTGATTTTTCTTTTTATACCCAGCTTATTTTTAAATCTGTATAAAAGAGATTTAGCTAAGTCGTTGAGCAATAAATTAATCTATTCATTTGGATTTATTGGATTTGAGCTATTGGTTGTTTTTGCACTTTTTAGATTAAATCATTGGTCATGGTCAACATCCATTTTTCTAACCTCTTTTGTAATCCTCAATTTTGCATTCTTCCCATTGCTGTTTTTCAAAATGTACCGAAAATCAGCTCTTTAGTTTTAATCTTTTATCAAATAAAAAGGGATTCCATCTTTCAAGAAGAGATGGAATCCTTCTGGTATTAACGCAAAAAAGGCTCACCTATTGGCGAACCTTTCCATATTTTGTTTCGGATAAATCTTACCTGATAAAAGCTTTCCCTACCGGAAGAACTGTTTTTCTGGCCAAGTCGTTGATAATGATGGCTGCCATCATATACCACGCCATTAATGCACAAGGGATAAGTTCGTAACCGGCAACTTTATTCCAAATCGGATCGCCAAAATGCCCGACAACAAGCAGGATAAAACCAAGAAGCAACAACCCAAAAGTAATTGCCATTGCTTTGTGTACCCTTAACGAGGCGATGAAAAGAATCACGGTATAAAGCGTCCATGCCAGCATAAAATAACCCACATCGGTGTGGCTCGATTCGTATACTTTGAAAAAGTTAAGCATCCAGATGATGCCCAGTCCAATCCAGAAACTACCGTAGGCCACAAAAGCGCTGTAGCCAAAGTTGTTACCCATTTTCTGCTCCTGAAAGCCTGAAATCATTTGAGCCAGTCCTCCAAAAATAAAACCCATAGCCACAACTGGTCCAAGTCCGCAAAGTCCGATGTTATGAAATTGCAGTAAAAGTGTCGTTAATCCAAAACCTGCCAGTCCAACCACCGCAGGATTCCCCATCTTCTTTTCCATTTTGTTCATTTTTTAAGGGCGCAAATATAGAATCCGATTTATGAACGGATGGAAAATCAGCTAGTCTGGATCAAAGTTTTAGGATTCATTTCACATTCGGTAAACAAAAAAAAGGCTGCCCTTCCGGACAGCCCATTTCACCTATTCTATGATCTACTAAACAATTACAAAGTAGCTTCACCCGGTACCCAGTCGCATGGAGTTAGTTCTCCGGTTTGAAGTGCGTCCAGAATGCGGATAATTTCTTTTACATTTCTTCCAACGTTTAATCCATTAACAGAAACATGCTGAATAGTTCCTTCCGGATCGATAATGAAAGTGGCACGGTATGCAATTTTGTTTACTGGCTCCAGAATACCTAAGTCTTCTGAAAGCGATTTGCTGGTATCGGCCAACATCGGGAATTTAAGTCCTTTTAATCCGGGATGATTGTTTCTCCAGGCCAAATGAACAAACTGTGAATCGATTGATGCACCCACCACATTGGCGTCGCGTTTGGCAAACTCAGCGAAATGATCGTTGAACGAAACAATTTCGGTAGGGCAAACGAATGTGAAATCGAGCGGCCACCAGAAAAATACAGTCCATTTGCCGTTGATATCGGCATTGGTTAATGTTTTAAACTCTTTGCCAACTTCGAGCGACACAACAGCTTCTTTCGTAAAAGCCGGAAATTTTTCTCCAATAGTTTTCATGATATTCGTATTTATAATTTAGAATTCTTAAAAATAATAGACAAATATAAGTTCCTATTGTTCGCCAGTCAAATCGAATTTTTCAATCCTGAATAGACAAAAACTATCCGAAAAAATTCATTTACTTGATTTTACACTTAAGCGTCTAAAAAACACTTCATGAGGCTTGTTTCCCAAGGTAAGTTGATATTCGGAAAGATCGTTCAATTATGCTTGGTGAATAGGGAAGATAATTTTACCTTTAGATGATTTTTTTGATCACAAATAATTTATTCATACCTAAATCAAATTATTCATCCAATGGAAAACAAATTTAGCAGAAGATCATTCCTTGCTACCTCAGCAACGGCTGCAGCTGCGGTTACCATTCTTCCGAGCAATGTAATTGCCGGTATGGGACACAAAGCTCCAAGTGACAAATTAAACATTGCCGGTATTGGTGTCGGCGGTATGGGTTTCGCTAACCTTAAAAACTTAGCCTCTGAAAACATCATCGGACTTTGCGACGTTGACTGGAAATATACTGGCGGAAACGGTGTATTTGACAAATTCCCAGGTGCCAAGAAGTACAAAGACTGGAGAATTATGTACGACGAGCTGGGCAAATCTATTGATGGTGTTATGGTTGCAACTGCCGACCACACTCACGCTATCATTGCCGCTACTGCAATTGCGATGGGCAAACACGCTTACGTTCAAAAACCATTGACTCATACTGTTTATGAATCTCGCTTACTCACCAAATTGGCTGCAAAACACAATGTTGCAACTCAGATGGGTAACCAGGGTTCTTCAGGCGAAGGTGTAAACCTTACCTGCGAATGGCTTGCTAACGGCGAAATTGGTGAAGTAACTAAAGTTGAAGCATTCACTGACCGTCCGATTTGGCCACAAGGCTTGAACACTCCAAAACAAGGACAATGGGTTCCTGAAACTTTGGATTGGGATTTATTTACAGGTCCTGCTCAAATGCGGCCTTACAACGAACTTTATCACCCTTGGAACTGGCGCGGTTGGTGGGCTTATGGTACAGGTGCTTTAGGCGATATGGCTTGCCATATTTTGCATCCGGTATTTATGGGTCTCGAATTGGGCTACCCAACTAAAGCTCAGGGTAATTCAACTTTATTGCTTCAGGATTGTGCCCCTACTGCACAGTCTGTAAAATTGACATTCCCGGCACGTGCAGCCAAACGTCCATGGAAAGGATCGAAAAAAGGAGCTCAGCTTCCACAAGTTGAAGTTTACTGGTTCGATGGTGGTATCAAACCAATGCTTCCAGCTGGATGGCCTGCAGGTAAAGAACCAAACGATCAGGGTGGTTGCGTCCTTTTCCATGGTACCAAAGGTATTTTAGTTTGTGGTTGCTACGGTGTTAATCCTTGGATTTTACGTCCTGATGGCAGTGTTGCAAAACCAGAAGCTCCTAAATTCCGTCGTCGTGTTGAAACTTCACACGAAATGGATTGGGTTCGTGCTGCGAAAGAATCACCTGAAAATCGTGTTCAAACTGCTTCTAATTTCGCCGAAGCCGGACCATTCAACGAAATGGTAGTTATGGGCGTATTGGCTGTTCGTTTACAAACCCTGAACAAAGAATTGTTGTGGGACGGACCAAACATGAAATTCACCAACATCACTGACGACGAAAAAATTAAAATCGTTATCGAAGATGGATTCAAAATTCACGACGGTCACCCAACATTCAATAAAACATGGACAGATCCTGTTCCTGCAACTCAGTTTGCAGCTGAACTGATCAAACATACATACCGCAAACCTTGGAGTCTTCCAGAAATGCCGGCATAATTGTTTAAATGGAAATATACCGAAAGGCGGACATGAAAATGTCCGCCTTTTTTAATTCTTTAACGATTAGATTGATCGTTTCATTTCTGAATTTAAAGCAGAATACCTATTTTCACCGAATTAGAAAATCTATTCTTACGGAGCAATAATACCATGGGAAATCATTATTCGAACATCAGCCGACGACATTTTCTGGGAACAACCACATTGGCAGCGACGGCTGTAACCATATTACCTTCAAGAGTAATTGCCGGACTTGGGCACAAAGCCCCGAGCGACAAACTAAATATCGCCGGAATTGGCGTTGGCGGTATGGGTTTTAATAACCTTTCGAACATGGATACCGAAAATATTGTTGCCTTGTGCGACGTCGATTGGAAATATGCCGGACGAAATGCATTCCGGAAATGGCCACTTGCTCAAAAATATCAGGATTACCGCGAAATGTTTGCGAAGCAGAAGGATATTGATGCAGTGATGATTGCAACACCCGATCACTCACATGCCTTGCCTGCTTTGATGGCCATGAAATCGGGGCACCATGTTTACCTTCAGAAACCACTGACTCATTCAGTATTCGAGTCAAGAATAATGACTGAAACTGCCACCCGATACGGAGTTGCCACACAAATGGGAAATCAGGGGAATTCCGGGGAAGGAATCCGCAAGGTTTGTGAATGGATTTGGGCCGGTAGCATTGGAGAAGTGACTTCGGTTGATGCCTGGACTAACCGCCCCATCTGGCCGCAAGGTCTGGAAAGACCTACCGATAAAATGCGAATTCCGAATACTTTGAACTGGGATCTTTTCATCGGGCCAGCCAAATTTCGGCCTTACCACGAAGTGTACACGCCTTGGAACTGGCGCGGATGGTGGGATTTTGGTACCGGCGCTCTGGGCGATATGGCCTGTCATATTCTCGATCCGGTTTTCAAAGCCCTGATGTTGCAATATCCAACTGCCGTTGAAGCCAGCTCTACCACAGTAAATAATGAATCGGCTCCCAATGCCGAAAAAGTCACTTACTGGTTTCCACAGAGAGATAACCTTTCGAAGGTTGGTATGCCTGAAGTGAAAGTAACCTGGTACGATGGAGGAATGTTGCCCGAACGTCCGGAAGAATTGAATGAAGGAGAAGCGATGGGTGACTGGAATGGTGGCGTCATTTTTTACGGTACAAAAGGGAAAATCCTGTGTGGTTGCTATGGTGCCAATCCAACATTATTACCAACATCAAAAATGGCTCATTTTAAAGAACCTGAAAAAATAATCAGGCGTATTCAGAATGCTGATACAAATGGTCATGAGCAGGACTGGATTCGCGCAGCCAAAGA
>JAHEYT010000075.1 GCA_023251455.1 Bacteroidota bacterium | reverse complement strand
TACAATACCCCTGTTTGTAATACCGAACTTTCTTCTAAACAGAATTGCGAGGATAATAATGTTCTTTCCGAAGTTGACTCGTTTGAAGATGACCATATTAATCAGGTTCACGAGCCTTTCTATTTTGTTGAACAACTGATAGTCATTCCTATTTCAAACGACTCGTTTTTATTAAAAGAGTTTTTCTTTTCGAGCTGGCAGCCGCCAAAATCTTCCTAACTGGTATTTCCTTTACATTGGATAAGTAATAGTACTTCAGTCTATTTGTTAGACGAGGAGTTTAATCTATTTATCTGTACCGTATTCATTCTTATTTGATCTTGATTTTCAGGGCTTTAATTAAAGCTCTTGAATTATTTTATAAATATCACGATGATTTATTAATCAATCATCTAAAAAATGATGCTTTAACTTATTATTAAAACTTCTCACCATGGAACTAGATGACTTTTTTGGAAATAAACAACAGGATCGAAGATTCGACAATAATCACAGATATCAGGATAGCCCAAGCCATGCTCAAAATTTCAGACATCCCTATCAAAGGCATAATTCCAATTTTAAATGGGAATATTTTCTTGAAAAATTTAAAAGCAACAAAAAGCTGAAAGGACTTGTCATTATTGCATTCATTGTGATTGTGGCAATTGTTATTGCCCTGATTGCCATTTTATTGCCACTAATCTTAAAACTTCTTGATTATATTAGCCAGAACGGAGTTCAAGGCATTCTGGATAATGTAACCGGATTTCTTGATAAACTTTGGAAAGGATCAGGAAAATGAAACCGGACAACCCAGATAATGACGAACATTTTCTTGTAAATGTTAAATATAAATCATACAAAATGGACAAATTGGATTCTCACTCAGACTCAATAGTTAAGGATAATACAGAGTATTTGGTTCATCTGATCAGGATTGCCTTGGCAGATGATGTCATCAGCACAAAGGAATTGGACTTACTACACCGGGTAAGCAAAAGACTGGGATTTACAGTTGAAGAAACCGATCACTTGATAAGGAAAACCGGGAAGTCAGATTACACCCCTCCTTCTGGGTTACGTGCTCGTTTTGATCAGATTTATGAGATTGTAAACATGACCCTTGTGGATGGAACAATCAATAAAAATGAAATGTATTTGGCAAGCAGTTTTGCTGCAAAATCCGGCTTTAATGAAAAAGAAATCCCAACCATGCTGGTTCTCTTATTAAATGGTATCAGACAAGGGAAAAATAAAGATGAGCTTTTTAAAGAATTTCAAGGTAAAGTCATGAAACGTGCATGATTGTTCCATAAATTTTATCAAAAACAGGAATGAAGAACTGGCTTAAATCGCTACACAACTGGGGAATGGAATGGGCAAACACTAAGTGGGGTACTTGGGCATTGTTTATTTGTGCTTTTGCTGATGCATCGTTCTTACCGTTGCCCACTCCAATGTTTTTTATGGCTTTAACGTTGCTCAATATCACAAAAGCCTATAAATATGCATTATTTGGGACTCTTGGAACATTAACCGGCGCTTTAGCGGGATATTCAATTGGTCATTTTGTGTGGCTCGATGCTCATGGCGAATTTACCGCACTTGCCAGATTTGTGTTTGAAAATATTCCAGGATTTACAGAGACTGTTTACCAATCCATTCATATTCAATTCACCAAATGGGGTTTGGGCATTTTGTTTTTAGCCCCGTTTATTCCTGTTCCATACAAGTTATTTTCAATTTCTTCCGGAGCATTTGACATGAATATCTTCCCCTTTGCTATCGGAACTTTTATCGGTCAAGGGTTCAGGTTTTATCTATTTTCATTCCTGATAATCAAATTAGGTCCAGAGGTAAAAAAACTGTTTGAGTTTAAAAAGAAACCTGTTGCAATTCTGGCAACCGCATGTATTGCCATTGCAATTATTGCAATTAAAGTATTTTAATCTTTATAAATGGGCTGAAAAAATGACATATAAAAATAGTGAAATGGGACAGTGGCACGCGAAAGGATACAAACAGGTTCTTGAAAATATTGGTAGTTCACAAAATGGATTATCTTCAGGTGAGGCAAAAAAAAGACTTGATAAATATGGACTGAATCAAATCAAAAGAAAAAGGAAAGATGGAGCGTTTAAACTTCTGTGGAGACAAATAAACAATCCTCTTATATGGGTTCTCATAGGTTCAAGTACACTGGCAACATTATTAGGCAAAATTACCGATGGCTTAGTCGTTCTTTCGGTAGTTGTTGTAAATACTATTATAGGATTCATTCAGGAATTCAAGGCAGGTAATGCCATTGAAGCGCTAAATGATATGGTGCCCGAAAGTGCAATTGTATTGCGCGATGGTCAAAACAATACGATATCTGTTTCAGAAATTGTACCAGGCGATATTGTTAATCTGGCAGCAGGGGATAGAGTACCGGCAGACATGAGACTTATTTATCAAAAAAACTTGCAAGTTGAGGAAGCTGCACTTACAGGTGAATCATTGCCTTCCCAAAAATCAGTGGAGACTGTAAATACAGATACTGTAATTGGAGACAGAAAATGTATGGTTTTTAGCGGAACATTGGTGGTTTCAGGCACAGCTACCGCAGTTGTTGTTTCAACAGGTATGTTAACTGAACTGGGCAAAATTTCTGATATGCTTGGAGAAACAACAGATTTGGAGACCCCTCTTACAAAAAAGCTTGAGACGGTTGGTCTGTATTTAACAATGGGTATTATTGTTATAACAGTTATAATAATGATAATAGGCACATTGCGTGCTACTGAGAATGGTGTTATATTAAGTTTGGCTTTAAAAGACAGCCTGATTTTTGCCATAGCATTGGCCGTCGGGGCAATCCCCGAAGGCCTGCCTGCTGTTGTTACGATTGCCCTTGCAATTGGTGTGCAACGTATGGCAAAACGAAAGGCAATAATTCGAAAACTACCTGCTGTTGAGACGTTGGGCAGTACAACTGTAATATGTTCCGACAAAACGGGTACGATTACCCGCAACGAAATGACAGTAAATGAAATCTGGAATTATCATTATAGCATTCAATTAACAGGCGTTGGTTATAATTTATCCGGCTCTTTCATACTTAATGGGTCTGAGTTAATCACTCTTCCTGAAGAAATTAAAGTTTTGCTCAAAAATGCTGTTTTATGCAGTGATGCGAACATGCAATTCGAAGGTAAAGAACACAGCTTTTCCGGCGACCCCACCGAGGTGGCCTTAATTGTAGCTGCAACTAAAGCCGGAATTGATATTGATGGGCTGCGTCAAATTCATCAACGAAGAGATGTTATTCCATTCGATTCTGAACTGCAATACATGGCTACCCTTAACAGTTATATTATATTAAAAGGTGCGCCTGAAGTTGTTTTGAAACGTTGTTCAGAACATGCCGGAGGGTTTCTTTTAGATTCGCAGCAAATTATTTCTCAAATTGAACATTTAGGTTCAAAGGGAATGCGGGTGCTTGCAGTTGCCCAGAAAAATTGGGCTAAAAGCAACAACTTTGAATTAATTAATTCAGATGTTCAGGATGGTTTTCAATTTGTTGGGCTTATTGGAATGATAGATCCTCCTCGCACCGAAGCAATTGAAGCGATCAAAGCATGTCATAATGCAGGCATTGTAGTAAAGATGATAACCGGCGACCACCGAGCTACTGCTCGTTCTATAGGCATGGAAATAGGCCTATCTAAAAAAGGTGATGTTGTAACAGGTGTTGAATTATCTAAAATGGATGACACTGCACTGATTGAGACAGTAAAAAATACAAACATATTTGCCCGTGTGGCACCCGAGCACAAGCTCCGATTGGTAAGAGCGCTTCAACAAAGCAATCATATTGTTGCCATGACTGGCGACGGGGTTAATGATGCTCCTTCATTAAAGCAATCAAACATTGGCGTTGCTATGGGTATTACAGGCACATCGGTTTCAAAAGAATCGGCTGATATCGTGCTTGCTGATGATAACTTTTCAAGCATCAGCGCGGCTGTTGAGGAAGGACGAAGAGTTTACGATAACTTACTTAAATCTCTTGCATTCTTACTCCCTACCAATTTGGGTCTGGCATTCATCCTTATTTACGGGATCATGTTTTTCCCATTTAATCCATTAACAAAAGAATTGTTGCTACCAATGCTCCCAACCCAGTTGCTCTGGATAAACCTTGTTGCGGCTATCGCACTTGCAATCCCTCTGGCGTTTGAGGTTAAAGAACCCAATGTAATGAATCGGCCGCCACGTAAGCCCAACGAACCTCTTTTTAATGGTTTTGTAACATTTAGGGTGTTTTTTGTTTCTATTTTAATGACGGCAGGAACCATTTTACTCTTTAATTGGGAATATTCAAATTCGCTAACTGATGGAATGCTGGCTACAGAAGCCATGGCTAAATCACAAACCATATCAGTCACCTTTGTTATTATGTTTCAAATATTTTACATGTTAAATTGCCGTTCGCTAAACGATTCATTACTTAAAATTGGTATTTTCAGTAACATAACAATCTTCTATGGTATTGGTGCAATTCTTTTTCTACAAGCACTATTTATATATTCACCTTTTATGCAAAATGTGTTCGGAACAACGACACTCGACATGCGAGGAGTAATTTTAGCACTAATTTCAGGATTTGTCATATTTCCAATTATAAGCTTAGAAAAATGGATAATAAGATCAGTAAATAATAAACATAGAATTAAAAGATAGAAAATTAATGTTTTATGGAAATAGTAAACAGTTTTTTTGATGTATTTCTTCATTTAGATACACACTTGTTCCGTTTGGTGACAGAATACAGGAATTGGACTTATCTAATTTTGTTTTGGATTATTTTTTGCGAAACGGGATTGGTTGTAACACCATTTCTCCCAGGCGATTCACTATTATTTGCTGCCGGGGCTATTGCCGCTCTTGGCATATTAAATATTTGGATTTTGATTGGACTTTTGTGCATTGCAGCGATTCTGGGTGATAGTGTAAATTATTCACTCGGTAAGTTTTTAGGGGAAAAAGTATTCGATAGAAACTATCGGTTAATCAAAAAAGAATATCTGTACCGTACTCATGAATTTTACGAAAAACATGGCGGAAAAACCATTATCATAGCCCGTTTTGTTCCAATTATCCGAACTTTTGCCCCATTCGTTGCAGGTGTGGGATCAATGAATTATTTGAGATTCATTTTATTCAACATTATTGGAGGTATTTTGTGGGTATTCATCTGTTCATTTGGTGGGTACTTTTTTGGAAATCTACCATTTGTTAAGAACAACTTTTCAGTAGTTGTATTGGCAATAGTATTTATTTCAATACTCCCAATGATAGTAGAGTATTTAAAATACAAGCTTAAACCTAAACAAATTGAAAAAAATAAAATTTTGGGGCAAGATAAAAGGATTTATTAAAAGTATCTCAAAGCGTAAGAAATAGGTTTCACCGAGTTGTTGATTGGAGGTTTGGTTTTAATTAAGTATCTGATTTAAATTTCTAATTATGGTTATTGATGTATATGTGTGGGCTGGGTTTATTGCTTTTGTAATATTGTTATTAGCCATCGATCTGGGTATTTTTCACCGTAAATCGCATGAAGTAAAAATCAAGGAGGCTCTCATTTGGAGTGCTGTATGGATTTCGCTGGCACTTATTTTCAATTATGGCATTTATATCTTCTTAGGCAAAGAGAAAGCTCTTGAATTCCTGACCGGATATTTAATTGAAAAATCGTTGAGCGTAGATAATCTGTTCGTATTCATTATGCTTTTTACATTTTTCAATGTTCAGCCTAAATACCAGCACAAAGTACTGTTTTGGGGGATTCTGGGAGCTTTAGTCATGCGTGCTGTTTTTATTTTTGCCGGTGTCGCACTCATTAGTAAATTTCACTGGATCATCTATATTTTCGGTGCATTTCTGATTTTTACAGGAGTCAAAATGCTCTTTCACAAAGAAGGAGAAATAGCTCCTGACAAAAATCCACTGGTTAGATTATTCAAAAAGTTTTTCCCGGTTTCGGAACGGATGCATGGGAGAAATTTTTTCGTGAAAATAAATTCAAAAACAGTTGCCACTCCCTTGTTTATTGTGTTGCTGGTTGTTGAATTTACAGATTTAATATTTGCGGTGGATTCTATTCCTGCGATTCTTGCAATCTCAAGTGATACGTTTATTATTTTCACTTCAAATGTATTTGCTATTTTAGGTTTAAGAGCATTGTATTTTGCTCTTGCCGGGATTACCAAATATTTCCATTACCTCAAATATGGCTTATCTGCTATTCTCGTATTTGTTGGATTAAAAATGGTTATCGTTGGATTTTATAAAATACCAATTATTTATTCTCTATTGACCATCCTTGGAATACTTCTAATATCAGTATTGGCATCTGTAGTGTTTAAGAAAAACACGAAATATATTCTTGCCCTTGAGGAAAAAGGTACTCAGTAATATTTTAATTAACTGTTTTTTGCCATTTAAGTTATGTCACAATAAATTTAGAATAGAAAAATTATGAGCAACAAATCTGAAATTATATTTGAGAAAATAATTTTCTCAAGCAGGTGGATACAGGCACCTCTTTACGCAGGGCTTATTTTAGGAGGAATGTTATACACCTACAAATATTTGGTTGAATTAATTCATCTCTGTACAAGCATAAACGAAATTAGTGAAACCTTACTGATGCTTGGGGTACTTACTTTGGTTGATATTACAATGGTAGCGAATCTTCTTGTAATGGTTATAATTGGTGGTTATTCAACTTTTGTTAGTCGGCTTGATATCGATAAGCATGAAGATAAACCTGAATGGCTTCAAAAAATTGATGCTGGTTCATTAAAAGTAAAATTAGCCGGTTCGTTAGTTGGGGTATCTGGTATTCATCTGCTACAAACCTTTATAAATATTAAAAATCATGAATCTGAACATGTAATGTGGCAAGTAATAATTCATGTAGTATTCTTATTTTCAGCTCTTATGCTTGCTTATACAGAAAATATCTTGCATCAGAAACATTAATAGATTGACACAAACAGGAATCATATTTCATTGGAATCCATTTTTTTAAATACTTAATAATCAAGCACAATCAAATGAGAGATTTATTTTTTTTACTTTTTACACTGAGTGTTTTAAGTGCGTACACCCAACCTAAAACCAATTGGAATCAGTATTTGGGCTCTGATAGAAATGCAACTATTACCGGTACGGGAATTTTAAGATCATGGCCAGCGGATGGTCCGGCAAAATTGTGGTCTATTCCGCTTGGCCCTGGGTATGGCGGTGCAAGTATATATGGCGATGAAGTGTTTGTACTAGACAGAAAAGCAGAGGAGACAGATATTTTAAGATGTATTGATCTAGATACAGGGGTTGAAAAATGGAGCTTTGCCTACGAAGCAAAAGGAGAAATTCCTTATCCAGGATCGAGAGCGACACCTACTGTTGATGAAAACTACATCTGGAGTGTAGGTCCTCATGGGCATTTGCATTGTGTCGATAAAAATAATCATCAATCGGTTTGGTCTTACGATTTATTGGCAAAATATGGTGGAACATTACCAAATTGGGGATTTTCGCAATCACCAATTATATATAAAGATTTGGTAATTACTGCTCCACAAGGAGATAAAGCCGGAGTAGTTGCTTTCAATAAACTTACGGGGCAGGTGGTATGGGAAAGTCGTAGATTAAGCGGATACCGGTTTCATGTCTCACCGGCTTTAGGAAATTATGGAGGAGTGGATCAAATAATAATGATCAGTTCATGCGTAAAAAACGACGGTTTGGTTTCTGATGAGGTAGTGGCTTTTGAAGCCGGAACAGGGAAAGAACTATGGACATACAAAGGACTGAATTCATTTGCCAGTATATCTCCGGCTACGATAGTGGATTCAAAAAGACTGCTATTAACCGAATGTGCCTACAACGATAAATACGATCCGGTAACCGTAATGTTGGAAATTATGAAAGAAGGTGATCTCTTTGAAGTAAAAGAACTGTTTTTTAATACCGGGGCTGGAAGCAAAATGCACCCGCCTGTGATTTTCGACAACCATATTTACCTTAACAATACGGCAGGTGCAAAAATGCAAATGACATGTTTAACTTTTAATGGCGAGGAGGTTTGGGAAAAGGGTTCGGCTCCAAACTTCGAGCTTGGTGGGCTAATAATGATTGATGGATTAATCATCAATCAAAATGGTAAAAATGGTGATATTCATTTAATTGAACCCACACCCAAGGGTTATAGAGAGATCAGTAAAGCTTCATTTTTCAATTCCCCAAAATCGCAGGCATGGGCTCCATTGGCTTATAGTAAGGGTAAACTGATTGTTCGGGATATGGAGAAAATGGTTTGTGTTGAACTGAAAAAATAATTGAACAAAGTTGGCACTGGTTGTCGTTCTGTCACTTACGATTTTTGTTTTCCATTGTTAATTTATGCTTGCTTATACTGAAAAAATCTTGCATCAAAAACATTAACCCAATTATTAATTAAATATTTATAAACTATGAATTGTCCAGTATGTAATGTTGCTCTGGTTATGTCGGAAAAACAGGGCGTTGAAATTGATTATTGTCCCAAATGTCGGGGAGTTTGGCTCGATCGAGGTGAGTTAGATAAAATTATTGAGCGATCTACACCTGATGGTCAGAACAGGTTTTATGGTTCAAATCAATCGTTTAATCAGCATCATGACGATGATGACCATCATAAATACCCAAGAAATAGCGACTCTTATGATCATCACAAACAAAAGAGCTGGTTGTCGAATTTATTTGACTAATTGATTATTTTTGCGGGCGGGAATCGGAGTTCCCGCCTTTATTTTTATTCTATTTATGGATTTTATTACAATTTTTTTAATCGCAATTGGTCTTTCATTTGACACTTTTGCGGTATCTATTACCTCAGGACTAACCATCAAAAATATCCGGTTTTGGCAAGGTGTAAAAATTGCAATTACCCTTGCATTTTTTCAAGCATTGATGCCTTTAATTGGATGGTTTTTCGGCAAGCAGATAGAAAGCCTTATCAGTAACTACGATCACTGGATTGCATTTGGACTTCTGGCTCTACTTGGGTTTAAAATGGTTTACGAAAGCTTAAGCAACGAAAAAGAGAATAGCAACTTCAATCCTTTGGACCCCTTAATTCTTATTGGTATGGCTATCGCCACAAGTATTGATGCATTGGTGGTTGGTATTAGCTTTGCTTTCATTAATATGAATATCTACTGGTCTATCCTGATCATTGGAACGGTTACTTTTATTGTTGCAATGATTGGAATGTTATTTGGCAAAAAAGTAGGCGGCAGACTTGGAAAAAGAATGGAGATTATCGGCGGATTTATCTTAGTAGGCATTGGTTTAAAAATACTTTTAAGTCACCTGTTGTAAGCAAAAAACTCTATTACTACCATTAACTCCAAAGTTATTTGTCTCATTGGATACTATCATGGTTTTTTTAACTTTGGCAGAACATATTGCTTCGTTTTTGGTATTGCTCCTGAAAAAGTGACAATCTATGGGGAAAGTTGACAATTTATTGACGGAAACTTTAATGTTTATTGCTCAAAAGGGGTGGACAATAAATGAACAGGATTTTTACGACTCGCTTTCACTGTTTTTAGCTAAAAACCTAAATGTTGCCTACGTTATTATTGACAAACTTCTTCCAGAAGAAAATGCTGCGGAGACATTATCATTTATTGCGTTCGATGAAGTAAAATCTAACGTTTTCTATCCACTAAAAAACACTCCGTGCGAAAATGTGATGGGGCGGAACCTCTGTTGTTACGTCAGGAATATCCAGGCATTGTTCCCTTACGATGCAATGTTGGTTGACATGAAGGCTGAGAGCTACATTGGCATTCCTCTTTGGGACACAAAAGGAACCCCAATTGGACTGATTGCATTACTCGATACCAAGCCTATTGATAATGCCACTAAGATCGAAACCATCCTTCAAGTTGTAGCAGTGAGGGTAGCACACGAGATAGAACGAAACAATTACGAACACACCTTAATTGAAAAAAATAAAAAATTACAAGAAGCAGACCGCTTAAAATCTGCATTTCTGGCTAATATGTCACACGAAATACGCACGCCATTGAATAGTATCATTGGGTTTTCAGAGTTGCTTGAGGATTGTGATTTTGATGAAACTCAGAAAAATTTCTTCATTCAGCAAATTATTACCAACGGGAATAACCTCCTAACCATTATCAGCGATATTATGGATATTTCGATGCTAGAATCTGGTGAATTAAAAATTTGCAAGAAGTTGATTAATGTTCAAAATTTTATATTAAATGTAGAGTTACAGTTTGCTTACCTCAGCAAAGCGAAAGGGCTTGAATTTAAGGTAACCTATCAGGATAACGATGAAATTGTAATTAATGCTGATGAAGACCGGCTTAGACAGATTCTCTATAATCTAATCAATAATGCCACTAAATTTACTATAAGTGGTGGTCTTGAAATTGGCTACAAACAAGAATCCAATTTTGTGAAGTTTTACATCATGGATTCAGGCATTGGTATTCCGGCTGAATATCATGATAAAATATTTGACCGGTTCAGGCAGGTGGAAGATGCAAATACACGGAAATATGGTGGTAATGGTCTTGGCTTAGCGATTACGCGAAATCTTGTAGAATTAATGGGTGGGAGGATTTGGGTTGAATCAGCATTAGGAAAAGGCTCAACATTCTATTTCACACTTCCTGTGATACAATAATCGATTAAAAAAACAACCAGAAAATAATTGATCCGATGAACTTGAAGCTCACAGTATCAGGTTGTATGCAGGCATTATCGGTTTAGAAATGAGTGACCAATTCTTCTGTGGCCTCTTTTACTTGTTACACCAAGCCTTATTGGGCAGGAACGGTAAAGGGATAATGTCCTAACCACCGTCTATGTCGGTGATTAGGACATCTAACAATTAATTTATTTTCCGGGAGATTCCCTAACCAAGATTTTGTATTCCTTTTCTGTAATCGGATTGGCCTCATACCCAAGTTTTTTAATTCCCTTTACCAAATTTTCAGGAGAATTTTTCTCCGACTTGTAAACGACTTTAATGGTATTGGATTTCAGGTCAACTTTCAAATCTTTCACCCCTTTTTCAAATTTCAGATAATTGGTTAGGGTTACCTGGCAGTCATTACAGTCCATTGTCGTTTTGTAACAAACAGTAATTAAGTCGCTTTTAGGTTCCTGTGCCTTTAATTCATTAATAAATAATACTGCTAAAAGGCTAAGTGCAATCAATTGAATAATCTTTTTCATTTTTTATTTAGTTTTATGATTTAGTGTAATTCTGATACCTGCATAAAATCTACGCCCCATCACGGGACCCCAAATTCGGGTTGCATCAAACTCATTTCCAAAAGGACGTTCGGGATCTAAAACTGGATGATCTTGTGTATAATCCAACAAATTTTCGGCTCCCGCATAAAGGTTCCAGTATCTATAATACTTGGTAACCTGGGCATTCATCACAGTAAATGCCGGGAATTCGGTTGGTGAATTTAATTGACTGCCAGCTACAATTGGTAAGCGTCCACCACCATTGAGCTGAGCGTTAAAATCGAACATCCATTTTTTCAACTGGTCGGAATAATTGAGGGTAATTAGCCCTTTATATTTACTGGCCAGTGGTTTTCGAACTAACTCATGATTAATGGTTTGCATTACGTCATTCACCCGATAAGCAGCCGTAATATCGAGCCTAGGAAGCAACTCGTACTGAAGTTCCAGTTGGTAGCTATTGGCAAATGACTGGCCATCCAACGCAGTCAATAAAATTTGACTGGCCGAACTTTCGCGATCTACAACCAACTGGTTTATAAAGTCAGTCCTGAAATATTCGGCATTTAGATTTATTGGTCTTTCAGTCCAAGGTATTTTCAGGTTGATGCTCGCACCATAATTCCAGGCTTCTTCCAGAATTTTGCTTTCAGTAAAATTCAGAGAACGCGAATTGGCCAGCAGAAAACTATTTTCGGCAAGGATGCGTGGCGACCGATAACCTTTCCCGGCAGAAATCCTAAAGTTAAGAAGCTCATTAGGCCCATATCTCAAATGAACCCGAGGGGTTACAAATGTGCCAAACGTATTGTGAAAATCGGCACGCATTCCAGCCATCAGGGTAAGCTTTGTGCTGGGTTTATAGGTGTATTCGCTAAACACTCCAGGAACTAATTCATTCGTTTTAATCGAATTTTGATTGAGAATTTCATCCGCTTGATCAACAATTATACTCATCCCTGAATTTAATGTATGTACATTCATCGGGTCAATCGAAAATGTATGGACCAAATTCCCATACATGGTGTATTCGTTTCCTGAATACGTGTTCAGCCCATAATAAGAGCCCATTTTATGGTACGTAAAATTCGAAATAAAAGCAATACTATGCCTTGCGTTGAATTCATTTCCACCCTTGACATACCCTTCAAATCGTTCGTTTTGCACATTTACCCCGTACGGATTTGACGTATTCCGCTCCATATCTTTCCTGAAGCCCATCTGTCCCCCAACCCGATCTTCGTTCAGGTAGTGAATCCCGGAATGAAGCATAAAGCCATTTCCAGAAGTATATTTCCACTGGTTAAACAGGTGAATTTGTTTATTGAGCGGCTCATCCAGAAAACCATCCTTATTTTCGTCAATTCGGTTTTGAAAGTTAAAATGATGAATAAAAAATGCCGTAGATGTCTTTTCTGAAAGTTTCACCGAGAAGTTAGAGTTCACCTCAGTTCTTCCTTCTGCTGACGCAAATACATTAAAATGAAAAGCCTCAATACCATCAGGTTTTTTAAAGTTGGCATTTATCTGTCCTGTAATCGACTCATAACCATTCAGTACTGAGGCTGCCCCTTTCGAAACCTGGATGGATTCGAGCCACGGACCCGGAATATAAGTTAATCCGTAATTGGTAGCCAAACCTCTTAAATTCGGAAAATTTTCGGTTTGTAATTGTGAATAAGTACCATCGAGCCCCAACAGTTTAATCTGTTTGGCACCAGTTATCGCATCGTTGTATGAAACATCAACAGACGGATTGGTCATAAAACTCTCAGAAAGGTTGCAGCAGGCTGCTTTGTGTAATTCGGCCCCATTGATTTGTGTTGTGTAAATGGGATTGATTCGGGAAATGTATGTTCCTTTTTTCTTCTGAATAACTGTAACTTGTTCAATTTCCACATTCATTGCCAGAACAGCATCAATCATTTCTTGCCCGCTCCATTTAATGGTGTCAGTTTCAAATCCTACAAAACTGAAAACTAAAAGATTTTTATTCTTAACAGATTGAATGCTATACTCACCATTCTCATTGGCAATTGTTCCAGATTTAGTACCGGCCCAATAAATATTAGCACCGGGTAAAATATTCTTCGCCCCGTTTTCGAGTCCGAATACCTTTCCTTTAATTGGATTGGCGTAACCATATACCGATAGGCATATTAACAGCAAAATAATAACTCTTTTCATCTCAATATTATTGAAATATTTATAATCTGATTGTAAACACGAAATGTTAAAACCTGATTATACGAAAAGGGCTATCTTGTACTGATTTAAGAAGTTAACTAATGCGCGTCCAACCTTTTTAGTATGGGGTGGTGCGTAATTTGTGAAGTGAACGAATAATTTTTCCGGAAGTAATTGTTCAACTGTTTCAATAACAGCAATATTCTGAAGACTGATTATTTTAGCCAAAGAATACTCAAGAGTTGAATCCTCTCCCAAATGCCTGGATAATTTCAGGTAAATGAAGACGGGTAAATCACATCCGCATGCTTGTTGTATTATGTCCAGTTGAAAGCTGGCAGGTTTCGATTCTGTAGAACAGCAATTGTCTTCAGCGGTTGTATGGTTACTCAATTCGGAGGCTGCAAACAATGAAACTTTGCTGCTCCCCAAACATTCACAATGAGTTTGATACAGCATCACTCCGGTTGATAAGAACAAAAATAAAACCGAAAGTCCAATTACCACTATTTTTCTGAGAGTTCTCACATGCCAAAAGTACTATTCTGTACCAAATTTTAGAGGACTTTTAGATATATTAACAAAACCGGATCTTTGGCTCCAACGATTCATCAAGAACATTTATTGATTCATCCCTAAATCTTATTATAAGACACTACCCAGCAATGGTAGAATTATCTGGTTAGCTTTAATGCAGTTTCAAGTCGTTGTGACGCGTTGTCCCAGTTAATAATGCGGAACAGATTATCAACAAAGTCGTTCCGTTTATTTTTGAATTTTAAATAATAAGCGTGTTCCCAAACATCAATCACTAGCAATGGAATTACTCCCCATTGTGTTAATTTCTCATGATTCTCGCATTGCAAAATGGTTAATTTGTCGGTATATGGTTGATAGCCTAAAATCCCCCAGCCATTACCGTCAACATCTTTCGAGGTTTTTGCAAGGTACATTTTCAATTTGTCGTAACTGCCAAAGTCCTTTTCGATTCGTTTAAGCAAGTCTCCTGACGGGTTTGTTGGTTTGTTCGTCAAGTTGGTCCAAAAGATAGTATGTAGAACATGTGATGAAAGATGATACGATAATTTTTTAGTCCAGTAATCAACAGTTTCAAGGTTGTTCTCGTCCATCGCTTTTTTAATCATTTGCAAATCTTTGTTGGCGCCTTTGACCGCGCCTCCATGATGAAAAGCATAATGCAAATGCAAGGTTTCAGCATCCATAAACGGTTCCAGAAAGCTTTCGGAATAAGGCAAAGCCATCAAAGAAAAGTTCCCGTCTTGATCAACCAATAGATCAATTTTATTTTCTGAAAGGTTTTGACTAAATACAGAACTGGTTGGCAACAAAGTCGCGCCCCCCAGAATCAACCCACTCTTTAAAAATTCGTTCCTGTTCATGGTTTCAGATATTTGTTTATTGGATAATAAATGTCTTTAAAATCAGTCCGATTATAGCGGCAACGAGAATTAGATATGGCTCCTGAACTTTCTTTAAATAGAGGATGGCAAACACTGTCGCAATGGCAATCAATACTGTTGAAAGGTCGGAAATGCTCCGGGTCGCAATTATCACTACTGCACCAACCAACGCCCCTATCACAGCAGCGGTGATTCCATCAACAAATGCTTTTATCGACGGGTTGTGCCCATATTTTTTGAAATAGGGTGCCGGAATAACTGTGAGCAAGTAACAAGGCAAAAAGGTAGCCAGTGCAGCAACGCAGGCGCCGGGGAAACCTGCCACCAAATAACCTATAAATCCCACAGTGATTACCACGGGGCCGGGCGTAATCATGGCTACGGCAACCGCATCAACAAACTGATGCTTTGTGAGCCACTGATGATCGACGACCACACCACCATGAAGAAATGGAACAATAGCCAATCCGCTTCCAAAAACAAACGCGCCAGCTTCAGCAAAAAACAAAGCAATGTCCCATAATGTAGCCGATTCATAGCTCCAGAAACCAATTCCTGCCAATAAAATAATGCTGTTTACTGTTCGGGGCTTCCTGATCCAATCGGGCGGAGCTTTCACAATCATGTAGATCATTCCGGCAACTACAAAAAATAAAACATTCTCAGCTTTCGTAATTAATGTAATTGCCACACCCAAAATGTAAAACACCCAGAGTATCCAATTCTGCCTGACTGATTGCAGATTGATTTTTCCGACAGACTTAATTGTAAGCTTGTACGAACTCATTGCAATAATTCCGATAACGGAGGCTCCAACGCCGTAAAATACAGCTTGCATCCAAGGTAAACCTCCATAGATTTTATATGCGATACCGAGCAGAACAACCATGATAAACGAAGGAATTATGAATGCCATTCCACAAAGCGAAGCGCCAATGATACCGTAATGGACATAACCCAGATAGATTCCCAGTTGTGCAGCCAGCGGGCCGGGAGCAAGTTGTGCCAATGCAAGCCCCTCTTTATATTCCTCTTCCGAAATCCATTTTCGGTTTTCAACCAGGTCGCGGTGCATGTACCCAACCAGTGCAACAGGACCGCCAAATCCTGAATAACCTAGCTTGAAAAAATATAGAATGAGTTGACGGAGTGTATAGTTTTGATTTGTTCTTCCTACCATTTGTTCCGATTTTATTCTCATTTAGAAGTTTAAGTTTAACAACCAGTGCGGAATTAAGTTGATGGTGAATGTTGATTTGAAAATTGTAGTCTATAAAGCGGAAGGTTGTTAATGATTTCAAATGCTATCTGCTGATTTTGCATATTTAATATCTTTAACCCAACAATTATTAACGTTTTAATGCCGAACGACTGAACCCTAATGACAAAAAGATATTTCCGGTATATTACCGTGATTGGGTTATGGCTTCTCTTATTCTATAGCAAAGGAGCTATCACAAATTTTCTTGTTTTTGACTTATTCTCCCTGCCGTTTGAATCTGAATTGTCAGATACGTTGTGGTTTTTTATCAACGTATTGCTTAAAATATCGTTGTTGTTGGTTTTGGTTATTTTTAGTGCCGGAGTTATTCGATCATTTTTCTCTCCTGAAAAGACAAGAAAAGTGATTGAAGGAAAATCACTGTTTGCCGGAAATATAATAGCTGCTTGCCTTGGCATTGTGACTCCCTTTTGTTCTTGTTCTGCTATTCCGCTTTTTTTAGGATTTGTCGAAGCAGGAATTCCTCTTGGTGTTACTTTCTCGTTTCTGATTGCGGCTCCAATGATCAACGAAGTTGCTGTAATTATGCTGTTTAGTTTGTTCGGATGGAAAGTTGGTGTAATCTATATATTTTCAGGACTGGTTATTGCCATTATGTCCGGCTGGATAATCGGGAAAATGAAATTGGAAAGATGGCTTCAGGACTGGGTATTAAATACAAGATTTGGAATCAGTCAGATTGAAGACAGAAGGTTAACTATGGATGATCGGATGGCAATTGGAATTCAGGCTGTGAAAGATACTTTTTCTAAGATATGGTTTTATTTAATCTTGGGAATTTTAGTTGGGGCAGTAGTTCACGGATATGTTCCTGAAGATTATCTCGCATCTCTAATGGGCAAATCCCAATGGTATTCCGTTCCGTTATCTGTTTTAATTGGCGTTCCATTGTATTCTTGTTCGGCTGGAGCTGTTCCTATTGCCAGTGCTTTAATCGAAAAAGGCGTTCCTTTAGGTACAGCATTGGCTTTTATGATGTCAGTTATTGGAATTTCACTTCCAGAGTTAATTATTTTGAAGAAAGTCCTAAAACTACCTTTTATCCTGACTTTTGTTGGTGTAATCGCTTTGGGAATCGTTCTTGTTGGTTACTTGATGAACTTTATTTTTTAATACATGAGATATTCAAAAGAATTTATTGGTGAAACTCTTGGTACTTTTATACTTGTATTGTTTGGGTGTGGATCAGTAGCCGTTTCAGTATTGTTTGGAGCTTATCAAGGAATTATACAGATAGGTCTTGCTTGGGGAATTGGTGTCACTCTTGCCATTTATTTGACTCGCCATCTGTCATGTGCTCACCTCAATCCGGCTGTTAGTATTGCAATGGTAATTGGCAAAAGAATGTCAGCTCGTAAATTGCCTGTTTATCTTATTGGACAATTTGTAGGGGCAATATTGGCTGGACTAATTATATATCTACTTTTTAATCCTTCGATTCAGGCTTATGAAAGTAACCATAGTATTATTCGCGGAACAGTAGAATCCATACAAACAGCCAAAATGTTTGGTGAATTTTATTCAGTTCCCGGAAGTTCTGCGGTAGTTTCCTTACCACTTGCAATAGGAGCTGAAGCATTTGGAACTTTTCTTTTATTGTTGATGATCTTTGCTCTTACGGAAGGTTGTAATATAGGCCGTCCACATGATGCGCTTGCACCAATGTTCATTGGACTAACTGTGACTTCTATTATTTGTCTCATTGCTCCGTTGACACAAGCAGGTTTGAACCCTGCCCGGGATTTTGGGCCAAGATTGGTGGCTTGGGCTACCGGATGGGGTAATGCGGCCTTTCCTGACCAATCAGGAGGATTTTTCTTTGTTTATATTCTTGCTCCGGTTATAGGTGGAATATTGGCCTCAGTATTTTTTGTTTACATCCTTGAACCAGCTATGAAACGATCATCTGTATCCTGCAATTGTTCCAACGAAATATCAAATAAAAAATAGAAATGAAAGCTACACGATTAATTTTGGTAGGTGGATTCCTAGGAGCTGGAAAAACCACTTTGTTATGGGAGGCAGCCCATAGGATTATGAATGGAGGTCAGCGAATCGGATTGATTACCAATGATCAGGCTCCTGACCTTGTTGATACGGCGATACTTTCTCGTAACGAAGTGAAAGTTGCGGAAGTAAACGGCAGTTGTTTCTGTTGTAATTTTTCTGGACTGATTGCTGCCACCCAAAAACTTAGAAAAGAAGCTGAAGCTGATATAATTATTGCCGAACCAGTAGGAAGCTGTACCGATTTATCGGCCACCATTGTACAGCCGCTCAAAGAAAACCTGCGTGGCGAATTGTTGGTTAGTCCACTGACTGTTTTGGTCGATCCTGATCGTCTTTCGGATATACTGAATGGCGGAAATGCTTGTCTTCACCCAAGCGCAGCCTATATTTTCAGAAAACAACTCGAAGAAAGTGATATTATCCTGATCAGTAAAACCGATTTGGTTTCGGCTGACGAACTGACTTTACTCAAAGAAAAGACACAACTACATTTCCCTGATTCCGAAGTGATGACTTTAAGTTCAGTTTCAGGAGAAGGACTGGACGAATGGCTGAAAAAAGTGCAAAACAGCGTTAATGCCGGGAAACGGTTGGTGGAAGTAGATTACGATGTGTATGCCGAAGGCGAAGCCGTGTTGGGATGGTTGAACAGCAACATCGAACTCAGCGGGGAACCAACTGACTGGGATTCGTTTGCCAGGAAACTTCTTCAAGATCTGAGCCAACAGTTTGATCGGTTGAAAGCTTCTGTCGGTCATGTCAAGCTTATTATTGAAACCGGAGACAACTATATGACCGGTAATCTAACTGGTCAGGGCGAAACATTGAATTTTCGCGGATCTGCAGGAGCCAGCGCAAAAGCTCGGCTAACCTTAAATGCTCGTGTAGAGATGAGTCCGGAAAAACTGGAGCAAATTATACGAAAAACGCTAGATTCATGCACAACCAGAAATCTTGAGTTCAATATTATTTCTTTGCGCAGCTTGAGTCCCGGACGGCCAACTCCAACCTTTCGATATGATCATGTTGTGCCGGTATTTGATTAAAAGTAAAAGATGAAAAAAATAAGATGAAATGTCCCAAACAAAACCAAAACTGATTTTCAATTGTTTTTTATACTTTTGAGTCCGATGAGAAAAAATATACTCGCCATATTATTAGCCGTTTCATTTATGATGGTGGTCATCCATGAGATGATACCGCACCATCATCATGATATGGATGATGATATTGAACTCTTTTCACATCAACATCATACCAATAATCAGCAGGGTAGTAATTCCGAAACCGATCATACCGATCACTTTCCGATACCTGCCCACCACCATGTGTCGGCTTCCGAAGGTTTTGATCTTGTTCGGGTTAGCACAAACTTCGAAAGAGAGATAACTTTCCCCTACTGCTTTTTAATCCCCAATCATTTATTGCGTATCCCTGACGCCGAACCTCCGGAAAGTACATTTCATTCTGACTTCTTAGTTCCATTAAATTCCCTCCCATTTATCATTTCCCCCAATGCTATGCGGGGAAGTCCTTCTGTTGCCTGAATAATCCCAAAGTATCTTTTTATTTTATTACTCCCACCTGTGGGTATATTACCTTATAAATAATCAATTTATGAAGCAATTATTTTTTTATACGGTTGCCGTGCTGCTGTTGATAGCCTGCCAATCGAAACAGAACAATTCAGACAATTCTAAAGAAGGAGCTGCAACAACTGAACTGCCTTCACTTGCATACACCGTCTATACTGATAATACCGAATTATTTGCAGAGTTCCGCACCCTTGTGGTTGGCGACACAGCAAAATTAGGCGGACATTTTACCAAACTGGGAGATTTATTTACTGCTGTATCCGATGGAACCATTACCATGTCGATAGTGGTTGGCGATAAAACTGTTTCGCAGGAATCAACGGTATCGTCCTCTCCCGGTATTTTCAGATTTGCTCTGGTACCACCAGCAACTGGCATAGGTAAACTTGTTTTTGATGTAAAAAACAAAGATTATACCGACCAGATTGTGATTGATAACGTAACAGTTTTTGCCGATGTTAATGCCGCCATTGCCTCAGCCAAGGAAGAACCCAGCGGCAACCAGATATCTTATTTAAAAGAACAGGCATGGAAAGTTGAATTTGCCAATATGAAAGTTATCCGCCAACCGTTCAATGAAGTTATTAAAACAACGGGCGAAATTTTACCGGCACAAGGCGACGAAATGGTGGTTACGGCCAATAGCAATGGTGTGGTAACTTTTTCAGGAAACAAAGCAGTTGTTGGAACGTCGGTTCGCGCAGGAGAAATGTTATTTGCAATTTCAGGGAAAAACCTTACCGATGGAAACTCTGAAACCCGTTTTACTCAGGCCAAAGTAGCTTACGACAAAGCCAAAGCTGACTATGATCGTGCACAAGAATTGGTGAAAGACAACATTGTTTCGCAACGAGATTTTCTGGAAGTAAAAGCAAGGTATGAAACCGAACAGGCCAATTACAACAATCTTTCGCGCAACTACCAGTCAGGCGGTCAAAAGGTTGTTTCGCCCATTTCAGGATTTATAAAGAATATTTTGGTAGCTGAAGGACAATATGTTTCTGTTGGCCAGCCGATAGCCAGTGTTTCACAAAACCGGAGTTTGGTGCTGAAAGCCGAAGTCTCGCAGAAGTACTTTTCAAAGCTGCCGCTCATTTCTTCAGCCAACTTTAAAACTGCATACGACAATAAAACTTATAGCATAGAATCGCTTAACGGAAAATTGTTATCGTATGGAAAAAGCAACGATGCCAATACGCTGTTTATTCCGGTGACCTTCAGTTTCGACAACAAAGGTGAAGTTGTGCCAGGTTCGTTGGTTGATGTTTACCTGAAATTACAGCCTTTTGACGGCGCAATTGTTATTCCGGTTTCTGCATTGATCGAAGAACAAGGGTTATTTTTCGCTTATGTGCAGACTGCCGGAGAAAGCGTTGTAAAACGTGAGCTAAAATTGGGTGGCTCGGATGGTATTAACATACAAGTATTGTCTGGTTTGGCAGAAGGTGAACGTGTAGTAACCAAAGGCGCATACCAGATTAAACTTGCTACTGCATCAGGTGCTATTCCTGCTCACGGACATGCTCATTAATCAGTTAAAACAGATCGTATGCTAAATAATATAATCACCTTTTCTTTAAAGAACAGGCTGCTGGTATTGCTTTGCGCTGCATTGCTTACCCTTGGCGGGGCCTACATTGCTTCTGATATGGAAGTTGATGTGTTTCCCGACCTCACAGCGCCTACCGTAGTTGTAATGACCGAAGCGCATGGGATGGCTCCCGAAGAAGTGGAACGACTCGTTTCATTCCCGATTGAAACAGCCGTAAATGGTGCTACCAATGTACGCAGGGTGCGTTCTTCGTCTTCTGCCGGATTTTCGATTGTCTGGGTCGAGTTCGAATGGGGGACCGATATTTTCAAAGCGAGACAAATTGTAAGCGAAAAACTCATCACCATTGGCGAAGGATTGCCCGTTGGTGTAGGCTCGCCCACGCTAGCGCCGCAATCGTCCATCATGGGTGAAATATTGTTGATCGGACTTACTTCTGATTCAACGAGTCAGATGGATTTGCGGACTATTGCCGAATGGACAATCCGGCCTGCACTGCTGGCTACCGTTGGGGTTTCGCAGGTAACCACCATCGGGGGCGACTTTAAGCAGTACCAGATATTGCTCAACCCGTCAAAGATGAATTTTTACAAGGTGTCGCTTGCTGAGATCATGGAAACGTGTAACGGCATGAACAACAATGCTACTGGTGGGGTAATGTACGAATACAGTAACGAGTATATCATTCGCGGATTGGCACGTACCAACGACCTTTCCGAAATGGGAAAGTCGGTTGTTAAAGTGATCAACGATTATCCTGTAAAACTCGAAGATGTTGCTGAAATAACCATTGGTGCGGGTCCTACCTTGGGATATGGTTCGTTAAACGGCAAACCTGCGGTTATACTTACGGTTTTAAAACAGCCCAATACCAACACGCTGGTTCTTACCCAAAAAATTGATGAAAACATTGCGAACCTTAAAAAAAGTTTGCCCTCGCATATCAATATCAACACGCATATTTTCCGTCAGGCCGACTTTATTGAATCTTCAATCAATAACGTTCAAAAAGCGCTTATCGAAGGTTCATTCTTTGTAATCATCGTGTTGCTGGTTTTCCTGATGAATTTCCGTACTACCATCATTTCATTGGTGGCAATTCCGATTTCATTGTTGATCAGCATTATTGCTTTGAAATTGTTTGGCTATAACATCAACACCATGAGTTTGGGAGGTATGGCTATTGCCATTGGGGTTTTGGTTGACGATGCCATTATTGTTGTTGACAACGCCTACAAACGAATAAAGTTAAATGCGAAACACGAACATCACGCACGGATAGGCTACACTGAAGTCATTTTCAAGGCCACCAAAGAAATTATGGGTTCCATTCTCAATGCCACCTTGATTATTATCGTGGCTTTCATCCCGCTGTTTTTCCTTTCGGGCATGGAAGGCCGGATGCTTCAACCGCTGGGCATCGCCTTTATCGTTTCATTGTTCGCTTCGCTTATTGTGGCCGTGTCGTTAACACCGGTTTTATCATCCTACCTGTTGACCAGTCCGAAAATGCTCGCCCGTAACGAAGCTGGTAGCCCGGTGGTAAAATGGTTGGGAGAGAAATACGAAAACATGCTGCGCCATGCAATGAACGCAAAGAAACTGATTCTTTGGGGTGCTGGTTTAATGGTAGTTGTTGCCGGATTTGTATTTTTTACGATGGGGCGAAGCTTTTTGCCTGAATTTGCCGAAGGATCACTGAATATAGGCACCGTCAGTTTGCCTGGAATTTCAATGGACGAAGCCAATAAAATAGGTGCAATCGTGGATAAAACCTTGCTTTCGATACCTGAAATGAAAACGGTAACCCGTCGTCAGGGCCGGGCTGAACTTGATGAACATGCTTTGGGTGTAAATGGCGCTGAGATTGAAGCTACATTTACGCTCGACAAGCGGTCACGCGAAGAATTTATGCTCGATGTCCGTAAAAAAATGGCCGGGATTTCAGGGGTGAATATTACTGTTGGACAGCCTTTGGGACACCGTATCGACCACATGCTTTCGGGAACACGAGCCAATATCGCCATCAAGCTTTTTGGCGCCGATTTGGGAAAATTGTTCAGTATTGCCAACCAGATTAAAACGAATGTTGAAGGTATTGAAGGTTTGGTTGACATCAGCGTGGAACAGCAAATTGATATTCCACAAGTACAGATAAAACCCAAACGCGATATGTTGGCCAAATATGGGATTACGATCAATCAGTTTACTGAATTTATCGACATTGCATTTGCAGGTGAAAAAGTGTCTGAAGTATTCGAGGGCAACCGCAGTTTTGATCTTGTAGTACGCTACGATGCTGCAAACCGTGGCTCAATGGACAATGTCAGAAATGCACTGATTGACACCAAAGACGGCAAAAAAGTACCCTTGTATTATGTGGCTGATGTGGTTTCAGCAAGTGGCCCGAATACCATAAACCGCGAGAATGTTCAGCGCAAAATTGTGGTTTCGGCCAATGTAGCCGGGCGCGATTTGAAAAGTGTTGTTGATGATGTCAAAACAAAAATCAACCAGAATGTTCAGCTTCCTGAAGGTTATCGGGTCGAATATGGCGGACAGTTCGAAAGCGCTGAAAAGGCTTCACAAATGTTGCTGATTACTTCACTGATCGCAATCCTGATTATCTTTCTGTTGCTTTTTCAGGAATTTAAGGATACAACTCTGGCGGCCATCATCCTGCTTAACCTTCCCCTTGCTTTGATTGGCGGGGTATTCAGTTTGTATTTCACTTCTGGAGTGGTGAGTATTCCGGCAATTATCGGATTTATTACCTTATTCGGAATTGCTACCCGAAACGGGATTTTGCTTATTTCGAATTACCAGACTCTCCAACATGAAGGCCATAGCCTTATGGACACCATCATTACGGGTTCACGTGAACGATTGAGCCCAATCCTGATGACAGCTTTAACAGCGGCATTGGCTCTTATTCCGCTTGCTTTGTCGGGCGATGTAGCAGGTAACGAAATTCAAAGTCCAATGGCCAAGGTTATTTTGGGCGGGTTATTAACTTCAACTCTGCTGAATATTTTTATTGTACCTATTGTGTACTATTTGGTAAGCCGGAATAAACACCAATTTAAAACTGAAAAAGCATGATACGCTACACATTCATTATATTATTTTTAATCATTGCACAGGTGGCAAAAGCGCAGGTTTCGTTGCAAGCTGTTTTAGACAGTGTTGCAGCCAACAATCTGCAAATAAAGGCTTCGTCTCAGAACCGTGATGCAGAAATTGCATTTACCCGCACCGGATTAACACCTGTCGACCCACAGGTTGAGTACGGCTATTTCCCCGGAAGCAATGACGTTATCGGAAATAAATCGACTTTAAGTGTTTCCCAATCGTTTTATTTCCCGACCGTTTATTCCCGAAAAAAGACTGGGGCGAAACTATCAGGAGAAAAATCAGGAGAATTGCACCGTTTTAATACCCGAAATGTTTTGATTGATGCAGCTTCACAGTATATCGAACTGGTTTACCTCGACAAGTACGCCGTTGAATTAAAGAAACGGGCTGCCGATGCCGAAAATGTGAAATCATTGTTTGAAAAACGTTTACAGTCAGGCGATGCCAACCAGATGGAAATTAACAAAGTACGCATCGAAACCTCGCAATGGGCAAATGAGCTTAGTTTGAACGAAGCACGACGGACAGAAAAAATACAGATTTTAGCTGCTATGAACGGAGGAAGGGCATTTACCCTAACAAATCCTGAATATCCAATCTGGCAGTTGTTACCTGTTGATTCAATATTCTCGAAAGCCATTCAGAACGATCCTGTATTAAAAGCGATGGGTTACGAACAACAGATAGCTGGCAATAATGTAAAATTGCAGCAATCGCTTTGGTTACCACAATTCAAGGCAGGGTATGGTCAGGAAACCATTATTGATGGCTCGTACCGAGGCGTTCAGGCTGGCATCAGCATTCCGTTGTGGCAAAATAAAAACACGGTAAAATATGCAGAGTCGCAACAACAGGCCACCGAAAGCAGCGCTTTTGCATACAGTCAGCAATTGAAATCGAACATTGCCGCCAAATATCAGGTAGCCGTTTCGTTAAAAAACAACTTTGAGGGTTACCAGAAAATTGCTGAAAGCATCCAAAGTCAGGACTTGTTGAAGAAATCCTTAGGTTCCGGCAATATTTCGGTGCTTGAGTATTACCGCGAATTATCGTCATGGTACGAAACCTACGACCGATACCTTGTTTCGGCAAAAGACTACTATCAGGAGATGGTTTACCTAAAGCAGTTTGAGTGGTAGATAATAAAGTAAAACCTGCTTGTTTTTTAACTGGCAGGTTCTATTTTTAAAACAATTAGCTTTGCCATGAAATGAAAATTCCGGAATTACATATCGGCCATACAAATCTTTCAGATGGGAAAGAAATCATTGTCAAGAATGCGGTTTATAAAAACGATGACCAATTGGAAAGCAACTTTCCACACACGCACAGTTTTTATATGATATGCCTGATTCGAAATGGCAGCGGAATTCATGTGATCGATTTTGAAGAAATTGAAGTATTGCCAAATAGGTTATTTATCCTAAACCCGGCCCAGGTGCATTTCTGGAAACTCAACTCCGACACCGATATTTCACTGGTGCAGTTTTCAGAAAACATGATGCAGTTTGAAAAATTGGCCGTTAACGATTACCTTTCTTCAGCATCGCTATTCAGAAAAAGCTATGTTGATCTTGAAGTAGGACAGGGTGAAATCTTATTGGATATTTTTCTGAAACTTGAAAAAGAGACCAGTGAAAAAGATCTGTTTGCGCCTGAAATAATCAGGGGTTACCTAGTTGTTTTGACCAGCATAATCGGACGAATCGTAAATGCCAATTATAAGATTGGGGTTTTAAATTCCAAAGAGTATAAACTGAGCGAATTTATGAACTTGGTAAATAAGCATTATGCAACTCAAAAGGGTGTGAATTTTTATGCTGGGGAATTAAATATCACGGCCAATTACCTGAATATGCTTTCCATGCAGATATTAGGGAAAAATGCCGGTGAAATAATATCGTTCAGGGTCATGCTTGAAGCTAAGCGGCTTTTATACCACACATCACAAGACATTAGCCAGATAGCCTTTAATTTGGGTTTCGACGACCCGTCTTATTTTACCCGCTTTTTTAAGAAAATGGATAATATAACACCTTCTTCATTTCGAGAGGTAATTTATAAAAAGTACCAGCATCCGAATAATTCATACTAACCCAATACATGCCTGACAAGTAACTTTGTGTCTGAAAATCAAAATTGATACTTATGTCAGAACACAATCACAACAACGAACAAAAAACCTTATGGGTAGTAATAATAACTGCCTTTACAATGGTTGCCGAAATTATCTTCGGATTATCTACAAAATCAATGGCACTATTGGCCGATGGCATCCACATGGGGTCTCATGTACTTGCTATTGGGTTAAGTTGGGTAGCCTATATTGTTGTTCGTCGGGTTTCAAGGAGTAAATCATTTACTGGCAATTCCGGAAAAATACTTTCATTATCGGGTTATAGCAGCGGGTTAATGTTGTTGATTTTTGCATTTGTAATCTTGACAGAAGCCATTCAACGCTTCTACAATCCTTCGGTTATTCAATACAGGGAGGCCATATTTGTTGCAGTACTCGGACTTTTGGTGAATATTGGCTGTGCATTCCTTTTACGCCACGAACACGATCATTCCGACCATAATATTAAATCAGCTTATCTACATGTTATTGCAGATGCTCTAACCAGTGTTACAGCCATTTTCGGGCTAACAGCAGCCATGATTTGGAATATTGTATGGCTCGATGCCCTTGGCGCAATCATCAGTTCGCTTGTAATCATTAAATGGTCGATAGGCTTATTAAAAGATTCTGGTAAAGTTTTATTAGATATTAAACATACCCACAACGAAGCCGGACAGCATCATTAAAAAACGAAGAGCACACACTTTGTCAGCATATTAGCAAGCCTTGTAGCTTGTCTCGTTCCATTAAAAGCTGTTCAACGTGATTGCCATAAAGCTCACAATTCTTTTCTGCTCCTACTGAGTATGTCCTGAAGCAACTTCATAAATTTTGGAATAAATAAAGTTCATTTAAATTCTCTATAAAAGATGAAGGGATTTTCGACAGGAAATAATCCTTCTTTGATGGCTTAAATGGATAACCAAAAAACCGCTTTTTGGAGCTTTGGCTAAAATACATGGGATTTCGGACGTATGGGTTTACGCATATTATCACAGATAAAACATAACCTTCTGCTTGCAAAAGCGCTGTTTTTTGCCCTCACATCCTTACGTTTTTTATATAAAAACCTTTTCGAAATTGACCAATTAATTTCCTTCTCTTTTCCCTTAAAATAGAAATACTGTTAAACAGAAGCCTTGGATCAGTTTATTTTATAATGAAGTAGTGCTTTATTATTTAATAACTATTTTTGCAAAAACGATAAGACAATTTTATGAATCGTATCGGAGAAAGAATTAAAAAGAAAAGGGAATTACTTCACCTTCATCTTAACGAACTTGCTGAAAAAGTTGGCATTAGCTCAAGTGCACTTTCGCAAATTGAAAAATCCAAATCATTTCCTTCTATTTTAACCTTGAAATCGATCGCCGAGAACCTTCATACTACGGTTGGTGAACTGGTTGGTGAAAATGAATCATTAGGTAATAATCCGGTTGTTTGCAAAAAGGATATAAAATACATCGACCAAAACAAATCAGGGACAATTATTTATCTTTTGTCAAATCACGATTTAAACAAACAAATGGATACTTATTTAGTCCGTTTCGCCAAAACATCCGGCATTGAAGGTTTCTTCCCCAATGCGTTTGGACAAATTTTTTGTCATGTGCTTTCCGGCGAAGTACGGTTCAATTTGGATGGGAAAAGTTACCTGCTCAAACAAGGTGACAATATTTACTTTAATGCCAAGGCATCGCATGATGCGATTAATAATTATGAAGGTGTAAGTGAACTGCTTTGGATACAATCACCCCCAAATTTTTAAATTGTTAATTTTCTTCCGTAAATTAAGTAATACTTCATAAATTAAGCCACTAGGCTTATATTTGCCATTAAAATATAAATATATGGCAAAACATCCTGCAATATTTTTAGATAGGGACGGAACCATAATAGAAGATAATGGACACATTAACATTCTTTCGAATATAGAGTTTTACACCTATACTTTTAAAGCACTTCAAAACTTACAAGAGCATTTCTTGCTATTTATTATCACCAACCAATCTGGTATATCTAAAGGATTAATTTCAGAAGATGAGGTTAAAAAGGTAAACAGCCATATTGTTGGAGCATTGAAAACCAGAGGAATTACAATTTTTGATGTCTTTTATTGTCCCCATAAAAGCGAAGAAAATTGTGAATGTAAAAAGCCAAAGCCCTATTTTATTCACCACGCTGCCAGATCATACAATCTGGATTTGACCAAATCATTTATGGTAGGCGACCACCCATCAGATATTCAATGCGGAATAAATGCAGGAGTTACTCCAATTTATTTGTTAAGCGGACATGGTCGTAAGCATCGAAATGAATTGAATGATGATTTTAAAATATGTAAAGATTTATCAGAGGCATCAAAATATATCTTATCGGCTTATAAATCAAATAATATCATAAATGTTTAAAACAATTCAACTATGGATAATCAGGCTTTATCATTAAACAACATAATCGAAAAATCAAATTCAAAGGTGTTAGAAATGCTCTCGGAGCGAGGTAAAAACATATTCTTTCCAAAACTCGGAATTTTAGCTCAGTCAGCCCAGGCTAAAGGGAAAGCTATCAATGCAACAATCGGTGAGGCAGTAGAAGATGATGGAACATCGATGCACCTTCCGGAATTCGACTCTTTAGTCAATATGCCAACGGCAAATATTTTTCCTTACGCTCCAAGTTTTGGCAAACCCGAATTACGTACACTTTGGAAGGAATCAATCTATCGCAAAAACCCATCACTAAAGGACACTGTAATAAGCAATCCTATTGCAACCAATGGACTAACCCACGGCATAAGCATGGCCGGATATCTGTTTGCCAACGAGGGAGATACGGTTTTACTTTCGAATCATTACTGGGAAAATTACAACCTAATTTTAGAAAACAGTTACGGTGCTAAAATTTCAACTTTCGAACTTTTTGATAACGGAGGATTTAATGTAACCGATTTCTCAAAGAAGCTGAACGAAATTGAAGGTGATAAAATTATTACGTTACTAAATTTCCCTAACAATCCGGCTGGATACACTCCTTTAACTACAGAAATAAATGATATAGTTGCCGAAATCAAGAAAGTGGCCGACAAGGGCAAAAAGGTTGTTGTGCTTATAGACGATGCGTATTTTGGTCTGGCTTACGAAGAAAACGTTTTTCCTGAATCTATTTTTGTTGAATTGGCCAACCTTTCGGAAAATGTACTGGCTGTAAAACTTGACGGCCCAACCAAAGAAGATTATGTGTGGGGATTTCGCGTTGGTTTTATGACGTATGCAATTAAAGGTGGAACCGCAGAACTTTATGAAGCTCTCGAAAACAAAACTGCCGGGGCTGTGCGTGGAAATATATCAAATATCAGCCAATTGTCTCAATCGCTATTGTACAAGGTATATACTGCTCCAACTTACGAGGAGTCGAAAAAGAATAAATTTGAAATTTTAAAAAATCGTTATCAGATTTTACGCACCGAACTTTCGAAGCCCAATTACGCTGAGTATTTCTCACCGCTTCCTTTTAATTCAGGTTATTTTATGTGTATCGAATTGAAAAGAGGTTTAGTGGCTGAGGAAATCCGCAAGCACCTGCTCGAAAAATATAGTACTGGAGTTATTGTACTTGGCAATGTTATTCGTTTGGCCTTTTCCGCAGTTCCTCAATCAAAATTACCTGAATTGGTTGAAAATATATATAAGGCTTGTGTGGATTTAGACAAGTAAAAGCTGGGTCTCGGTATCTGATACCAAATTTATTTCAAGCATAAAATTATTAATAACGCACATATGACATCCATCTTAAAACACCTTTCTGAATCGGTTGTAAAGGCATCGAAGATAGAGCCTGAATTATTTGAAAAATACAGTGTAAAGCGTGGTTTACGTAATGCGGACCATTCAGGCGTGTTGGTTGGGCTTACCAACGTTGGCGATGTAGTAGGTTATAAAAAAGAAGGCGATGGCATTGCGCCTATCGATGGTAAACTTATCTATCGCGGCATTGATGTTGAAGCACTTGTGCAAGGTGCGATAGATCAAAAACGACATGGATTTGACGAAGTAGTCTATTTGTTAATTTCCGGAAAACTTCCTAATAAACAGGAGCTTGCAAATTTCATGGGATACATTGGAACATTGCGCGAACTGCCAGATGATTTTACAAATAGCATGATTTTGGCAAACAAAGGACAGAATGTAATGAATATGTTGGCGCGTAGTGTTTTAGGTTTGTATAACTTAGATAAGAAT
>JAHEYT010000030.1 GCA_023251455.1 Bacteroidota bacterium | reverse complement strand
ACAGCTTTTAGACACACAAGCGAATGATTGTATTTTGTCCCCGAGTTCCATGTGACAACTGAAAAACTAAATATAAACACATGAAGAATAATACGAACCGCAGATCTTTTTTACGTAGCATTGGAGTTACCGGTACTGCAGCCGCATTCTTTCCGGTTGGAATACTCAATCCGGCCTCAGAGGTTCAGGCTCAAACGAGCGGTGAACGTTTAAGTGAAACGATTCGGATTGGACATGATTATAACGGTTTGTACACCGGAGAAAACCTGAATCGCGTGGCATTTCCGATGGGAGGACTGGGTGCCGGAATGATATGTATGGAAGGTTCCGGAGCATTGTCGCATGTATCTATACGGAATAAACCCGATGTTTTTAATGAGCCGGGCATTTTCGCCGCAGTTGCAGTGAAGGGAATTGTCAATGGGGCGAAAGTGTTGGAAGGTCCGGTTCCTGACTGGAAAAAATTTGGACGATCCAATGCGGCCAATGGCTCCACCGGGGCAACCATCGGTTTGCCTCGTTTCCGAAACGCTTCATTTCTGACGCGGTTCCCTTTTGTCGATCTGGATATTTCGGACGATGACTTACCGCTGAAGGTAAAAATTTCAGGCTGGAGTCCTTTTATACCAACCGACGATGACAATTCGAGTTTGCCGGTAGCCGCTCTCGAATACCATTTTACAAATACTGGTTCTGCTTCAATCGACGGGATATTTACATTCAATGCCAAAAATTTTCTGGAAATTGAACATGGGAAAAACAGCATTGCACCAACTCAAAATGGGTTTATCCTGACTGAGGAAGGAACAGAAGAAAAGCCTTTCAGAACCAATTTGGCATTTTTTACCGATGACGATTCAACCGTTGTTGATCATTGCTGGTTCCGTGGCGGATGGTGGGATCCACTGTCGATGGCATGGAATACGATCAAAAATCTGGAGATAAAATCAGTCGCACCTGTCGAAACGAATGCCCCTGGCGCTTCTCTATTTGTCGCTTTCAGCCTGGAATCGGGGAAAACCAAAACAATCAGGTTAATGATGGCCTGGTTCTCTCCTGAATCTGAATTGACTTTTGGCGAAATGGGTACAAGGAAAGAGAATTGCGATCCAACCCGCGGCTGTTGCAATTCACCCTCCGACATTTCGTTGGACAAATACGATAAAGATTTTAACGGGAAAACCTATAAGCCATGGTACAGTAGCAGGTTCAGCAATGTAAATGATGTAATTAATTACTGGAGGCAGCAATACACCGAACTGAAGCGTAAGAGTACGTTATTTAAAGATGCTTTTTATTCGAGTACCTTGCCTCCTGAAGTTATTGAAGCTGTTGCATCAAATCTTACCATATTAAAATCGCCAACCGTATTGCGACAGTTCGATGGGCGGCTTTGGAACTGGGAGGGTTGCAGCGATGATGAGGGATGTTGTCATGGCTCGTGTACCCATGTTTGGAACTATGCACAGGCAATTCCCCATTTGTTCCCGGCTCTGGAAAGAAGTTTACGCGGAACCGAATTCTGCGAAAGCCAGGATGCTGCCGGACATCAGAATTTCAGATCTACATTGCCTATTCAACCGGCGCAGCACGACTTTCATGCCGCTGCCGATGGGCAGTTGGGCGGTATTATGAAAGTGTATCGCGAATGGAGGATCAGTGGTGACAAAGAATGGTTGCGTAAAATTTATCCAATGGTCAGAACAAGCATGGATTATTGCATTCATACCTGGGATCCGCGCGAAAAAGGCGTAATTGAAGAACCTCATCACAACACTTACGACATTGAATTTTGGGGACCAGACGGGATGCACACCAGTTTTTACATTGGCGCTTTAAATGCCATGACTAAAATGGGCGAATTTCTGAATGACGATGTTTCAAAGTATAAAAAACTGGCCGCTCTCGGAAAAAAGATGATTGAAACGGAACTGTATGACGGCGAATTTTTTATCCAGAAAATACAGTTTGAAGGGCTAAATGCAAAAGATCCGACCAAAGAAAAATCGTTTGGCGGGGAATATTCAGAAGAAGCAAAAGCCCTACTGGTAAAGGAAGGCCCGAAATATCAATACGGAAAAGGATGTTTGTCGGATGGCGTTTTGGGTGCCTGGATCGCCCAGATGTGTGGACTCGAAAATTCGATTGATGCGGCAAAAATTAAAAGCCATTTACTGGCTGTGCACAAATACAACCTCAAAGAAAACCTATCGGAACATGCAAACCCTCAGCGTCCATCGTATGCCCTTGGAAACGAGGGCGGTTTGCTGCTGTGTTCGTGGCCCAAAGGCGGAAAACTTTCCTTGCCTTTCGTGTATAGTGACGAAGTGTGGACCGGCATCGAGCATCAGGTGGCTTCACATTTAATGATGATGGGGCAAGTGAAGGAAGGACTTGATATTGTGCGTATTTCGCGTAATCGATATGATGGACGTGCCAGGAATCCATTCAACGAGTACGAATGTGGTCATTGGTATGCACGGGCGCTATCGAGCTACGGATATTTGCAGGCATTAACCGGAATTAGGTACGACGCCGTTGATCAGAAATTATTCGTCGATTCGCGTATTGGCGATTTTACCTGTTTTTTGTCTTCCGAATCGGGATTTGGAACCGTATCGCTGAAAGCTGGTAAAGTTTCGGTGAATGTGGTTTATGGCCAAATCGCGATCAATTCGGTTGATATTTCAGGAAAGTCTGCCGTGTACAATTGAGATTATAAGCAAGTAATTTAAACGATACAAAATAACATTCCATGAAAAAGAAATTAATGATTTTTATTTTGCTGATTTCCTCGTTGGGTATTTCGGTTTTGGAAGCCCAGCAAAAGCCAGCAAAAATAGTTGTCAGGCCTCGTGAGATAAACGATGTGCTGAACAATCCGGGCATTGGGTTCACTACTTTTCAGCGATTCAATGGAGATGATCTGAATCCGGGCGAAGGCTGGACCGAAGGATTGCCAATTGTTTATCAAAAATTTGATGGAAACTTGTCGAATGGCGATCATCCGCAGACTACAATTGCTTACTTCAGGGTTGATTGGAGTTTTTTTGAACCTGAAAAAGAACAATACAACTGGCCAATGATTGACAAGGCACTGAGAACTGCTGCTGAACGCGGACAAACACTTATGTTGCGGATAGTTCCTTATGAGGAAGGAGAAAAAGATGTGCCCAAATGGTACCGCGAAATGGTTGGCGAGGAAAAGAATTTACGTTCGGTAAAATGGCGAATCGATCCGGAAGATCCGCGGTATGTGCAGTATTTTGGCGGAATGATAAAGGCTTTGGGGCAACGCTACGATGGCCATCCCGATCTGGAATCGGTTGATATTTCGATTGTTGGTTTTTGGGGCGAAGGCGATGGGTCACATCTGTTATCGGATAAAACCCGGATTGCGTTGATTAACTCTTATCTTGATAATTTCAAGAAAACGCCTTTAACTTTTCAACCGTTGAATGGTGATGCACCCGATCCGGGAGTTTTAGTAAATGGAACAAATATAGCCGCATCATGGGCCGACGGACGGAATAACGGAACAGGGCCTCAAATGCGTTACCTGGGATATCGCATGGATTGCATGGGCGATATGACTACGCTGTGCTGGCCCGAACAACAGTGGTCGCACATGAAAGATATCTACCCACGCGACATTGTGAAAAGCGGTATGAGTGAGGCTTGGAAAAAAGCCCCGGTAACCATGGAAATATGCTACACATTTCTACACTGGCTCGATTCTTTGAAATACGACGAGAATACTGTTAACTATATTTTTGATGAAGGCCTGAAATGGCACATCACATCGTTCAATGCAAAAAGCTCACCGGTTCCTAAAGTTTGGAGCCCGTTGGTCGATCGTTGGCTAAACAAAATGGGATACCGGTTTGTACTCCGGAAATTCGAATATCCACCTGTTGTTGAGAGGCAGGGGCAACTTTCATTCTCGTCAATTTGGGAAAACGTTGGAGTTGCTCCCATTTATAAAGATTACAAACTGGCTTTCAGACTGAAGAATTCAGGAAAAGTACAGGTTTTACCAGCCTGCGACGATATTAGAAACTGGCTTCCAGGTGATATTGTGTGCGACGAAACACTGTACATCCCGCTCGATATGCCTTTGGGAACTTATCAGCTCGAAGTAGCGATTGTTTCGCCGGTATCTTGGGAGCCAAGAGTGAAACTAGCTATTGAAGGACGAAATAAAGAAGGCTGGTATCCGCTGGGAGAAATTTCCGTAAAAGATCAGGCGAAATAGGATAATTATACAAATTATTAATTGGGTATGATGATTAGCTATAGAACAGATGTGATTCCTGAAAAAGAACTTGTTGTTGACTTGTATAAAAGTTCAGGACTTAACCGGCCGGTTGACGATAAAGAGCGAATTGCTCGGATGTACGCAAATTCAAATCTGGTAATAACTGCCTGGGATGGAGAAACGCTTGTTGGGGTAGCCCGTTCCCTAACCGATTTTTGCTATTGCTGTTATTTGTCGGATTTGGCAGTGCGAAAAGAATATCAGAAACTAGGAATAGGGAAGGGGCTGATCCAGAGAACCAAGGAAAAAATTGGCGATCAAACCATGCTATTGCTGCTTTCAGCGCCTACGGCAATGGAATATTACCCTGCCGTAGGTTTTCAGAAAGTTGAAAACGCGTTTATGATTAACCGTGTAAAATAATGACTGGCGATATGTTCAGAGCGTTTAAAATTAGTTTGTTGTTTTTTGCTTTCGTTAGTCAGAGTTTTGCGCAAAGCGAATTGCACCTGATTCCGATTGGCGATTTAAAAACAGTTGGTGGTGGTGCCATTAAACAGTGCTTGGTTGGATATCGTATGTTAGGCCGGTTTAATGCCGACAAAACAAATGTCATTCTATGGCCAACCTGGTACACGGGTAAAAGCAGCGAGGTTTCTAAAGTTATTCCTTCCATTGTCGATACAAGCCATTTTGCAGTGATTGTTGTCGATGCGCTTGGAAACGGAGTTTCATCGTCACCGTCCAATTCCCCCAATTTTCCGGCGATTGCCATTCGCGATATGGTGAACTCGCAACACGAGTTGATGATCGGGCATTTCGGCGTGAATCATGTTTATGCCATCGGTGGAATTTCGATGGGTGGCATGCAAACGCTCGAATGGCTGGTTGCTTATCCTGATTTTATGGACAGAGCAATCAGCATAGTCGGAACGCCCAAACAGTCGTTTCACGATATGCTTTTGTGGAATACAGAACTCGAACTGATCAAACAGGCTGAGCGGGTAGGGAAGCCTGATGAAATGGAGCAGACCCGGCAACGCGTGGCCGACATACAGTTGATGGAGCTCTACACTCCTGATTATTTCCTGCGCATGTACGGTGCTGAAGATCTGAAACCTGTTCTCTCAAGACTATACGTGGATGAATTTTATAATATCTCCAACCTACGCTCACAACTCGAAGCGATGATTGGGCAGGATATTTATAAAAGTTCGGGGAAATCTCCGGAAAAGATCGGCGAACAAATAAAAGCTAAAGTTTTAATCGTCGTTGCGGTGAACGATCACATGGTCAATCCGCAAAGTGCTATGAGTCTGGCCAAACAATTGTCGTGTAAACTTGAACTGGTCGACAACGATTGCGGCCATAATTTGCTCGATTGTGGGTCGGTACAAGTTGAAAAAGCTATCCATTCATTTTTAGAGTAATCTGGGAATGGTAAAGAGGATCGAATTGGTAAAAAAGTAGTTGTGATTATTTTGTAAAAATACTTGAATATGAGTCGTTTAGTGTTGTTGCTGTCCTTGTTGTTGATTGTTCAGTTACCTTTTGCCCAGCAAAAGGCTACCGTTACTGAAGAGCTTAAAGAAATGCTTACTTATCCGTTTAGCGATCCAAACCCAATCCCGATTTTAACCGAAAAGAGTTTCAAGGTTTATCCGTATCATTCTTTCGATGGGTACACGCTGACGCCTCAAAAACAAAGCTGGAAAGTCATCAAATTGGAGAACGACTACATCGAAGTTTATGTCCTTCCTGAAATCGGCGGAAAAGTATGGGGCGCCATCGAAAAATCCACCGGAAAGGAATTTATCTACAACAATGATGTGGTGAAGTTTCGGAATATCTCCATGCGTGGTCCTTGGACTTCCGGCGGAATAGAATTTAACCTCGGATTGATTGGTCATACGCCCGCAACAGCAAGTCCGGTTGATTACATTACCAAAGAAAACACGGATGGAAGTGTCAGTTGTATTGTCGGGAATATAGATTTGCCCTCGCGTACACAGTGGCGGGTTGAAATCAGGCTTCCGAAAGACAAAGCCTATTTCGAGACCATTCCTTTGTGGAGCAACCCTACGCCGGTGACGCAATCCTACTATTGCTTTATGACTGGTGCCACAGTAGTTTCAGACGATCTGGAGTTTTTCTACCCCGGAAATCAGGAATTGGAACACAGCGGCGAAGTGAAGTCCTATCCGGTTCAGGATGGTCGCAATAAATCAATGTATAAGAATAATGCCTACGATTCGCACACCTCCATTCATGTGGTTGGCGAATACAACGATTTTATGGGCGGGTACTATCATAAGTCGGAATTTGGCTTTGGTCACTGGGCGTTATACGACGAAATGCCGGGTCGCAAAAACTGGCTTTGGGCATTGTCGCGCGAAGGTGAAATCTGGAAAGATCTTTTAACCGATACCCACGGCCAATACATGGAATTTCAGGCCGGAAGAACATTTAACCAATATGCTCAAGGCTCGTACCGGAGCCCAATTAAGGAAATGCCTTTTAATCCAGGAGTAACCGATCAATGGAAAGAAATATGGTTTCCGGTCAAGGAGATTGGCGGCTTGCAGGAAGTTTCGCCAATGGGTGTGCTGAATGTGAAGCACGAAAACGGAAAGCTCGAAATTGGGATCAACGCTTTGGCTTTTGCACAGGGCAAGCTGGTTGTTAAATCAAACGGAAAGGTAATTCTGACTGAAGACCATAAGTTCAGTCCAATGGATGTTTATAAAACTTCGGTTGCTTTAGCTGAAAATGCGACTTATGAAGTGTCGGTTGACGGAATGGATCTTTTACACAGTTCGGTAAACAAAAACCTGATCAAACGTCCGTTTGCCACAGCAGTACCAGCCGATCCGAACAGCGCGTCCGGCATGTTTCAGGATGGAATTCAGTTCAAGGAAAACCGGAATTATAAGCCAGCCAAAATAAGTTTGAAAAAATGCCTGCTGAAAGATCCGCTCTACATCGATGCCATGACAGCACTGGCCGAATTGTATTATCGCAGCAATCAACTTGATTCAGCATTGTATTACACCAATCAGGCTTTACAATTGGATGCATACCACCCGGCAGCCAATTATTTCGCCGGAATAACCTACCGGGTGCAGGGCGATTTGGTCAATGCGCTCGAAACTTTGGGATGGGCTGCCCGTTCAATGGAATTCCGCTCAGCGGCCAATTCCGAAATGGCTGGTATCGAGCTTCAATTGAATAATCTGGAATTGGCCGAACATTACGCCAATCAGGCTTTGGACTTTAACCGTTTTAATTTTAATGCATTAAAAGTATTGGCCATTACCCATAGGCTGAAAGGTGAAACAAATTTGGCAGATCAAATTATTTCAACCCTTATTTCGTTTGATCCGCTGAACCATTTTGCCGATTTTGAACGCTACCTTTTGCATAACTCTCCGGAAAATTTACAAAGGTTTAAAGCAAGCATCCGAAATGAATTTCCTTACCAAACCTACCTGGAATTAGCCATCGACTATTATAATTCAGGACAAAAAGAGGATGCTGTTCATGTTCTTGAAAATGCTCCGGATCACCCGTTGGTCGCGCTGTGGAAATCATTTCTGAAAGATGATCCATCGGCATTGAACGAAATAGCGAATGCATCGCCAGCTTTTGTTTTTCCATACCGGACAGAAACGGTCTCAGCCCTGACATGGGCTGTGGCAAAGAATAGCAACTGGAAGTTCAGGTATTATCTCGGCCTGAATTATTGGGCTATTCAGCGTGAAGATGACGCGATAAAATTGTTCGCTGACTGCAAACAGGAATCTGATTTTGCAACCTTCTATTTATCTCGTGCATACCTGGAAAAACAAACGGATGAAAATCAGGCGCTCAGCGATCTGCAAATCGCCCATTCATTCGCTCCCAACGAGTGGCGGACGTCGTACCGATTAATTGAGCAATACATCAGCTTGGCGGATTATAAAACTGCCTTGCCGCTTTCAACCGAGGCCACCGGAAAGTTTAAGGACAATTTCAACCTGGCCTTGCAATATGCCCGGGTTCAGTTGGGCAACAATCAGTTTGAAGCTTGTCTCAAAACACTCGAAAAAACACACATCATTCCGTTTGAAGGTTCCATTCAGGGAAAATATGTGTTTGAGCAGGCAAACCTCTTGTTGGCCATCGATTTGATGAATAAAAAGAAGTACAAGCAAGCCCTGGTGAAACTTGGAAAATCGAAAGAATGGCCCGAGAATCTGGGCGTTGGTAAACCTTACGAACCGGATAATCGGATGCAGGCTTACCTGGAAGCAATATGCTATGAAAAATTGGGTCGTCGTTTGGAAGCAAAATCACTTCAGGATGAGATTTTAAGCTTTACAAAATTGCATTATGCCGGGCTTGGAAAAACATTTAATAACCTGCTTGCGCTGCATATACTTCGTCAGCGAGGCGATACCGAATCTGCTAATTCGCTGATTGAAAAGTTAAAAGAACCCGATACGTATGCCAAACCGATTCAGCAATGGATTGTGGCTTATTATACCAACGACACATCCACATGCCAGAAGCTGGAGAAAGATCTGTCGAAAAACACTTATTATACCATACTAAAAAGCGTATTGAACCTTTAACTTTTGCATCGAAATCCTTAACGAAACTTTACTTAACCCAGAAATATGAAATTCCTAATCCTTGCTTTATCTATCCTGATTTTCCTTTGTTCTGGAAGAACTGAAGGGGCGGATAAACTTCCCGCCCCGTTTAAAATTATTCCACAGCCGCAACAAGTTGAGTTGATCAATGGCTTGGGTTTTAGGCCTGAAAACCTGAAAACACTTGTTTTGAGCAATGGAGCAAAACGCCCTGTTTTAGGACAATTCCTTTCCCGGCTTCCTATTGGAAAATTATCGGGCAAAGGATCGCTTTCGCTGACTCTTGATACAGCTTTGTCTTTAGTTTCATCTTCTGAAGGATATGTTTTGACGATTCTTTCGGATAAGATTAGTATTGTTTCGAGAGGAGAGGCTGGCTTATTTTACGGATGTCAGTCGCTCGAACAGTTGCTCGAAGATGCCGCTGACAGCGGAAAGCCTGTTCCTTGTTGTAAAATAACCGATTTCCCTGCGCTTGCTTATCGGGCTGTGCATTTTGATGTTAAGCACCACCTCGATCACATGAATTATTACTATGAAAGTATCGACCGGCTTTCGCGCTATAAAATTAATGCGGTGGTTTTCGAGTTTGAAGATAAACTTCGGTACCAGCGGCAGCCTTTGGTTGGCGCTCCGCAAGCGATTAGTATCGACGAAATGGCTGCTCTCACCCGGTATGCGCATGAAAGGCACATCGAAATTACACCTTTGGTTCAAGGTTTGGGTCATGCAACTTTTATCCTGAAACACCAGGAATATGCTTATTTGAGAGAGATTCCCTGGAATAAGTGGGCTTTTTGTCCGCTGAACGAAGGAACTTATCAGGTACTTTTCGATTTGTACCGCGATGCCATTGCTGCAACACCGGGATCGAAATATCTGCATATTGGCGGCGATGAAATTGGGAACATCGGTTTGTGCCCCAGATGTAAACCAACTGCTGATAAAGAAGGCGTTTCGAGCCTCGGTTTGTACTGGCTAAAACGTGTGTGCGAGTTTGCACAGCAAAATGGCCGAATCCCAATTTTTTGGGACGATATGCCACTAAAAGAAGCCGAGGTTTTCGAAACCACTTATGACGATAGTATTTCGGCACAGGTTGCGGAAGAAAGATGGAAAGCAAATAGTTCGAAGCTTGATGAGTTGATTCAGGGCTTTCCGAATAACTGTATTTACATGCGTTGGAATTATTCGATGGCACGGCAACCCGGAAACATACTTGCCCTCGACTGGTACAAAAAACATAGCTTAAAAGCTATGGCTGCCACTGCGACCAATGGCGATACGGGAATGCTTTTCCAGTCGGAAGAACGCAACAATGGGGTCGCTTCGTCGGGAATTATTACCATACAAAGTTTTGCTGAAATTGCCGCTGAAAAAAATTGTGAAGGATTGCTATGCACAGCCTGGGACGATGCTTCGCCTCATATAGAAAATTTCTTTCGTGGTTTTATAGCCGCGGCAGAATATTGCTGGTCGCCCAAAGGCCGTTCGCTCGACGAGTTCGATACGGCCTGGTTGCAAAAGGAATTTGGCGTTTCAATGCCCGATTATATGGATTTCGTCAGTCAATTGCGCAAAGGAAGCGAATTGATGTATGGTGCCTTTTATCGAAAGGGTACCTGGATGGATTCGGAAAATGAACTTCTGGCATTGCCCCGGGTTGAGCATTGGCTTAAACCGGTTGAAGGAATGGAAAACAGAAAGTTAGATTACGATTCGATTTTGATTGATTTACCCGATCCGAATTCGCCTGGAAGTTGGTCTGCTAAGTACAAGGATCGCTTGGAAAAGAGCCGGATAGAGATGGGCAAGTACAGCAATCTGTTGGAGAAACTGGAAGATTTGCAGAATCGATCAAAACGGAACCGGTATTACTGGCAATTGTCGATTGCATTATACAATCAGCAAGTTACAGCCCCGCAATTGTTGTTGGCGCTTGAGCAATGCGATACCCCAGATACAAAACAGCGGCAGAAAGGAATTGAAGCCGTTCATCAGGCATTGCGTAATTACAATAAGGCATGGGCGAATTTACAACAAACGTATGCTGAAACCCGCTTTGTTTCAAATCCGGTTAATTATGTTCCCGATCGGTATTTTCATTTTGCCAGTCAACGCGAAGATCTAAGCTGGATGGTTCAGGCGGATGAAAAAATTCACGAACAGATTTTAAAATGGCTTAAGATTGAATAGAAATGCGATCTTAAAGATTGCTGCGAATTTGATTTGTCCATTGTATTTTGAACGAATAGTCTGGAAATGATTGGACTGTGTTGACGATTTAAACCGAAAGTATATATCTTTTATTAAAATTTGATGTATGAATATATCAACTGTTTTGAAAACCTTTGGAATTGATAATTATGAGATGAGTCCATTGGGGAATGGCCTCATAAATAAGACCTGGCTAGTCAGGGAAATTTCTTCGGGCAATGATTTTGTTTTCCAGCGAATCAATGAGAAGATATTTAAACGACCTGAAGATATAACTTCAAATATACGTTTGATAGACGATTACCTGAAAAAAGAGCACCCTCACTACCATTTCACATCGCCTGTGGTAGCACTTAATGGTGAGGATATGATTAAAACAGAGGATAATGATCATTTCCGGCTTTTTGGGTATGTTGGCGGCTCTGTTACTCACATCGAATTGACAAAACCGGTTCAAGCGTATGAAGCTGCAAAACAATTTGGAAAATTCACCAATTTATTATCCGGGCTTGATCTATCTCAATTAAAAACAACTATTCCTGATTTTCATAATCTAGGATTGCGATTTCAGCAATTTATGGATAGTTTAAAATGTGCCGATCAGTTACGACTTAAAAATGCAAGAGAAGTCGTTAACTTTTTAATGGATAACCAGTCGATTGCAGATGAGTACAGAACGATCATTACTTCATCGGATTTTAAACTGAGGGTTACTCATCACGACACTAAAATCAGCAATGTTCTGTTTGATTTAGAAGATAAAGGGCTGTGCGTTATTGATCTGGATACAGTTATGCCCGGTTATTTTATTAGCGATTTGGGAGATATGATGCGCACTTATTTATCTCCGGTAAGCGAGGAAGAAGGCGATTTGAGTAAAATTGAAGTACGAACCGAATTTTTTCAAGCTATTGTTCATGGGTATTTGAGTGAGATGGGAGACGAGCTTTCGCAAGCAGAAAGATCATCAATAACTTATTCCGGCAAGTTTATGATATATATGCAGGCACTTAGGTTTATTACTGATTATTTAAACAACGATTTTTATTACGGTGCCAGGTATGAGGGTCATAATTTGGTCAGGGGAAAAAATCAGGTCAAACTTTTACAATTGTTTCTCAACAAAGAATCGTTGTTTGATCGTGTTGTTTTTTCAGAGTTTAATAGATTAAAAATCAATATTTTGTAAAATAAAGCGCAGTTTTCAGGTTATTCTTTTTATATTTCCTGATAAAATTTGATGTATGATAAGTATTAACAAAGAACTAAACCCAGCTGACCTTACCAGCAAATTGCAACGATTCTGGCAACTTTCAGATCATAAAATTTATCTGATTGGAAATCAGTATGATGAATCGAAAGGCTCTCCTGTATATACCATAGGCGGGAAATATTCGACACGCGGTTGGACGGAGTGGACCCAGGGTTTCCAATATGGTTCGGCCATACTTCAGTTCGATGCCACCGGAGATTTCAAAATCTTAGAAATGGCAAGACAGAAAACACTGGAGAAAATGGCGCCTCATGTCAGCCATACCGGAGTTCATGATCATGGCTTTAACAACATCAGTACCTACGGAAATTTGTTACGTCTGATGCGCGAAGGCAAAATCCCTTTCAACGAATGGGAAAAAAAATTCTACGAGCTGGCTTTGAAAATTTCAGGTGCAGTGCAGGCTTCCCGATGGACAACCATTCCAGACGGAGGATTTATTCATTCGTTTAATGGCGCACATTCGTTGTTTGTTGATACGATTCGTTCCTGTCGTTCATTGATCATCAGTCATTTGCTCGGTCATGTTTTTCAGGGCGAAGGCGATGTGAAGATCAATTTGCTTGAACGGGCAATGCAGCATATTCAGGCTACTGCAAACTATTCAGTATTTTATGGCGAAGGGAGAGACAGTTACGATGTTTGGGGAAGAACGGCTCACGAGAGCATTTTCAATGTGAATGACGGGAAGTTCAGATGCCCTAATTCGCAGCAAGGTTATTCCGGATTTACAACGTGGACCAGAGGATTGGCATGGGCCATGTGCGGTTTTGCTGAACAGCTTGAAACGTTGGATTTTATCAGTGAAGATGAACTGGCTGGTTTTGGTGGAAAAGAAACACTATCCTCAATGATGCTGAAAGCTGCCCGGGCAACCTGCGATTTTTACATCGAAAATACACCAACCGATGGGATTCCGTATTGGGATACTGGTGCACCAAATCGATACAAATTAGACAATTACCTGAACAAACCTGCAAGCCCGTTTAATGACTTTGAACCTGTCGACAGTTCTGCAGCGGCAATTGCTGTTCAGGGATTGTTGCGTCTGGGAAAATACCTTACCGGAAAGGGAGAATTGGAAGCCGGATCAAAATACTTTCAGGCAGGCCTTACTGTGATGAACACCTTGTTGGACGAACCATATTTAAGTACTTCCGAAAAGCATCAGGGGCTTTTACTGCACTCCATTTATCATCGTCCAAACGGCTGGGATTTTATTCCGGAAGGAAGTAAAATCCCTAACGGCGAATCGAGCATGTGGGGCGATTATCACATTCGCGAAGCAGGACTTTACCTTCAGCGGATGATCAACAATGAAGCTTATTACACCTATTTCAACTGCGTGCGATGAACGAACTTTCAAAACTTTGTATCCATACCATAACTACAAAACCCTGGAGCATTGAAGAAGCTGCCCAGAATTATGCAGCCAATGGCGTCAAGGGAATTACCGTTTGGCGCGATGCGTTGGATGGAAGAAACATCAGTCAGACCGGGCAAATGCTTCGTGACCAAGATCTTTCAATTGTTTCATTGTGCCGCGGAGGTTTTTTCCCGAACTCGGATAAGGCAAAACGGAAACTTGCGCTGGACGATAACAGGAAAGCCATTGTTGAAGCTTCCGAATTAGGAACAAAGCTAATCGTTTTGGTCTGTGGGGCCGATCCTTCGCAATCGCTCGAAGATTCTCGGAAACAAATCCAGGATGGAATTGCCGCGATTATCCCGGAAGCTTCAGCAGCCGGAATAAAACTGGCTATTGAACCACTTCACCCGATCTATGCTGATTCGCGCTCAGCCATCAACACGCTGTCACAAGCCAATGACATGACCGAAGCTTTGAATTCGCCCTGGGTTGGCGTTGCGGTAGATGTTTACCATTTGTGGTGGGACCCAAATCTGGAAAAGGAAATTGCACGTTGCGGAAAAAATAATGCTTTGCTGGCTTTCCACGTTTGCGATTGGAAAACGCCAACTACCGACATTCTGAACGACCGCGGTTTGATGGGTGAAGGCTGTATTCCAATCCGGAAAATTCGGTCATGGGTGGAAGCTGCTGGGTTTAATGGATTTAATGAAGTGGAAATATTTTCAACCGAATACTGGAAAGAAGATCAGTCCGAGTTTTTGAAAAAAATCATAAAAGTATATCAGGAGCATGTTTGAAAATTATAATCTGAATAATCATGAGCGTTAAAAACCACATTGACCTTTTCCGAAAGGCGACTTTTACCTTGTCTGTAATTTTCATCTTTTTGATGATCGTATTCACCTCATGTAAAGAACCCAAAATCAAATCCGGTTCAAAACTTTTTGAATACGATAGTAATCAGGAAACACGTTGGAGCAGTCCCGAAAACCGAAACGGGGTGAAAGGTGGAGGTGGAAAGGAAAACAATGGAGCCAAAGGTCATGCTTTCGATGAAATAGATGCCGGTCAGTCCTGTGTTTTACTGGATATTCAGGATCAAGGCATCATTAACCGGATTTGGATTACCATTCAGGATCGTTCTCCTGAAATGCTTAGATCACTAAAAATCGAAATGTTCTGGGACAGTGAATCAAAACCTGCAGTATCAGTGCCTTTTGGTGATTTTTTTAGTGTGGGGCTGGGCAAAACAACTACTTTTCAGAACGCGCTGTTTGCAAATGCCGAAGGCCGGTCTTTTAATTGCTTTATTCCGATGCCTTTCAGAAAGGGCGCAAAAATCGTTGTGACCAACGAAAGCACAAAAAAACTGAACTATATTTTTTTCGATGTAGATTACAGTTTGACGAAAATATGGAACGAGGACAATCTGTATTTCCATGCCTATTGGCACCGCGATTTGGCAACAAAACTGGCCGAAGATTTTGAAATGCTGCCAAATGTAACTGGAAAGGGAAGATTCCTGGGTTCAAATATTGGAGTAAGCGCCGACCTTCGGTATCAAAAATCGTGGTTTGGCGAGGGTGAGGTGAAAATGTACATGGATGGAGATACCGATTTCCCAACTCTGGTTGGAACCGGAACCGAGGATTATATCGGAACTGCCTGGGGACAGGGAAAGTATATCACTGATTTCACCGGTTGTACAGTCGCAGATACATTGCACAAGGAATGGGCTTTTTACCGGTTCCATATTCCTGATCCGGTATTTTTTAAAGAAAATATTCGCACAACCATTCAGCAAATCGGTGGTGACGATTTGCCAGCTGTTGCAGGATTTCAGCAGGAAGGAACTCCTTTAATCCCAGTCACAGTTGATGATGAAGGTTCTCTTAAACGCTTCTATACCAAAGGAAAGATTGAAAAAATAGATCAGAATATCATGGGAAAAGGTTGGACAAATTTTTATCGTTCCGATGATGTTTCGGCTACGGCTTACTTTTATCTGGATAAACCTTCCAACAATTTACCATCAATTCAGCCGGTTGATATCCGAACTAAAAATTTACGTTAAAGAAATCAGAAAATTTATAATCTATGAAACAACATACCGTAGGAATAATTATGAATGGAGTAACTGGTCGAATGGGAACCAACCAGCATCTGCTCCGGTCAATTGCTGAAATCATGAAACAAGGTGGCGTGAAGATCGGTTCCGGTGAAACCATCATGCCCGATCCGATTTTGATTGGTCGGGATGTGAACAAGCTGAAAAAGCTTTGCGAACTCACTGGAATTACTAAAATGAGCACCGATTTGGATGAAGTACTTAAAAATCCTGACTATTCAATCTATTTCGATGCACAAACCACTGGGCGACGTGCCGATGCTGTTCGCAAATCGGTGAAAGCAGGAAAGCACATCTACTGCGAAAAACCAATTGCGGCAAGTACTGCCGTCGCATTGGAATTATACGAAATCTGCACCAAAGCCGGTCTGAAAAACGGCGTGGTTCAGGATAAACTTTGGCTTCCCGGAATTATCAAACTCAAGCGGCTGATTCAGCAAGGATTTTTTGGTGAGATTCTTTCGGTCAGAGGCGAATTCGGATATTGGGTATTCGAAGGCGATTCAATCCCTGCACAGCGTCCATCGTGGAATTACCGCAAGGAAGACGACGGTGGAATTATTGTGGATATGCTTTGTCACTGGCGATATGTGCTCGATAATGTATTCGGAAAAGTGAAAGCCGTATCGTGCCTGGGTGCAACTCATATTAAAAACCGGGTTGACGAAAATGGTAATCCATATAAATGTACAGCTGACGATGCAGCATATGCTACGTTTGAGCTGGAGGGCGGAATTATTGCGCATTTTAATTCATCGTGGACAGTGAGAGTCAGGCGCGATGATTTGCTGACTTTGCAGGTTGATGGAACAAAAGGTTCTGCTGTTGCCGGTCTGCGCGAGTGTTACACACAGCACTATGGAAATACCCCTAAACCTGTTTGGAATCCGGATATTGCTCAACCAATCAATTTCTTCGAAGGATGGTCAAAAGTACCGGAGCAGGAGGTTTACGACAATGCATTCAAAGTTCAATGGGAACTTTTCCTGAAGCATGTGGTAAAAGATGAACCATTTCCATGGACACTTCTCGAAGGAGCAAAAGGAGTTCAGCTTGCTGAAAAAGGTTTGGAAAGCTGGGCAAAACGGTGTTGGATGGATATTCCTGAAATCTAAAATTTTCGAAAATGAAAGAAGTCGCTTTAGTTACCGGCGGAAGCCGGGGAATTGGTCTGGGTATCGTTCAATCGCTTGCCCGTTCAGGGTTTGATGTGGCCATCAATGGCGTTCGTTCTGCCGAAGCTGTGGTTGACGTTTTGGATCAAATCCGCGCACTTGGAGCAGATGTGATTTATTGCCAGGGAGATATTTCCTTGAAAGCCGATCGCAACCGAATTATCGGACAGGTAAAAAATCATTTTAAAAGACTTAATGTATTGGTGAACAATGCAGGTATTGCTCCGCATGAAAGACGCGATGTATTGACGGCCACTGAAGAGAGTTTCGATGAAGTGATGAATACAAATCTGAAAGGACCGTATTTCCTCACCCAGGAAGTCGCCAACTGGATGATCAATCAAAAACAATCTGACCCTGATTATACAGCTTGCATCGTGAATGTTTCTTCAATTTCAGCAACTGTAGTTTCAGTAAATCGGGGTGAATATTGTCTCTCAAAAGTAGGCGTCAGCATGGCTACACAGCTTTTTGCAGTGAGATTGGGTGAATTCGATATTCCGGTTTATGAAGTTCGCCCCGGCGTGATTGATACCGATATGACTTCAGGCGTAAAGGAAAAATACGATAAATTGATTGGTGAAGGACTTTGTGTGCAAAAAAGATGGGGTCAACCCGAAGATGTTGGCAAAGTGGTGAGTGCTTTAGCGCAACGGAGTTTTCCTTATTCTACAGGTCAGGTCATCATGATTGATGGCGGACTTACAATTCCACGCTTATAAACGACAAGAAATGAATTTTTCGCGACGAAATTTTATTCTGAAAACCTCCATGGCAGCGGCTGGCATTCCGGTTGCAGCAAGACTGAATTTGCAGGCGGGTAATTCTGTTTTTAACAGAGCCAGTGAAAGTTTGATTCCTGAAATAAGAGATCAGGAAGGATTTAAATTCAGCATTTTTTCAAAAACATTGCAATGGCTAAATTATTCGGAAATGGCCAAATTTGTGGCTGAGCTGGGATTTGACGGCATTGACCTGACCGTAAGAGCGGATGGTCATGTTTTGCCTGAAAGAGTGGAGGAAGATCTGCCCAAAGCAGTAGAAGCCGCAAAAATGGCAGGGATAAACATATATTCGATTGTTACTTTCATCAATAATGCTGACGATCCGATCACGGAAAAAATACTGAAAACGGCCAGTTCACTGGGCATTAGTCATTACCGCATGGATTGGCTCTGCTACAACGAGGACAAAACGATTGAGGAAAATTTGATTTCAATAGAATCACTTATGAGAAAACTCGCCATGCTGAATGAGAAATACAAGATCCGTGGTGAATATCAGAACCATTCAGGTAGGTTTAAGCCCGAACCTTATTTTGGGTCCTCCATCTGGGATTTACATGCTGTTTTGAAAAACATTAATTCTCCTTGGCTTGGATCGCAATATGACATTATGCATGCCATGGTGGAGGGTGCCTATTCCTGGGATGTGGGTTTCAAGATATTGAATCTATTCGTATATTCTTTAGCAATAAAAGATTTTATTTGGAAAAAGAATCGGGATAAATGGGCGCCTGAAGTTGTTCCATTGGGTGAAGGAATGGTGAATTTCTCAAGATATTTTGATTTGTTGAAACAATACCAAATCAAGTGTCCGGTCTCGATTCATTACGAATATTCGTTGGGAGGAGCAGAACTTGGAAAGCATGAAATTCCTTTAAATAAAAATGAAGTGATTGAGGCCATTGGTAAGGATTTGGCAACTGTGAAGCGAATGTTTAAAGAGGCCAACCTGATATAAATAAGAAGATGTAGATTTTTCAAACGCTACAAAAGCGACATAAATTGTGTGATTTCAACCTAACCTGAAGTGTCAAATGGAATTTAAGAAACCTAACTCCGGACAGATTAAAGTTACTGCAACTGGTTTTTTGAGCCTGTTCTCAATTGTCGGAATTTCATTTTACGGACTGCCGTTCTTCTATGATTTCTGGGTACAGGATTACGGCTGGTCGCGAACAACAGTCACTTCAGGAAATGCCTTCGGGAAAATTATCATTGGCATGTTTGCATTTTTTGCCGGTTGGGTTATCGATAAACTTGGCCCACGCCGGGTCATGATGTTTGGTGTTGTACTGGGAGGTTCGGCTTTGATCGGCTTAAGCATGGTGCATTCGCTCTGGCAATTCTACTTCTTTTATCTGATCATCGCGATGGGGTATATTTTAGGAGGGCCGCTTCCGAACCAGGTACTTATTTCAAGATGGTTTACCACAACACGCGGAAAAGCAATGGGCATTGCCTATCTCGGAATTGGCTTTGGCGGAATGCTTGTTCCGCAGATAGCCAAACGACTCAATATACAACTCGACTGGCACATGTCGTTAATGATTCTCGGAATTCTGATGATATGCATTGCTTTCCCGATGATCTGGTTTATCAGAGACAATCCGGAGAATTCAACAGAAACGGTTAAAACGGAACCGCCAAAAATACCAATTGGTGAAATTGTTAGAGGCTGGCCTTTTTATCTGCTGCTCATCGGTAGTATGTGTTCAATTGGTGCGGTCAGCGGTACAGGTCAGAACCTAAAGTTGTTTTTCAGTATTGATTTGAAATATACACAGCAGGAATCGGCAAATGTGCTTTCGATGGTTCTTGGAGCAAGTATTCTGGGACGTTTGCTGATGGGCTGGCTGGCAGACAAAATTCAGAAAAAGTATGTGATGATGCTGATTTATGCGCTGATTGCCGGATCAATTCCACTGCTGTATCTGGCTTCCACTCCGGGAATCGTTTACCTTTTTGCGTTCATCTTTGGAATTGGGTTGGGTGGCGACTATATGATTATTCCGTTGATGGCTGCCGAGTTATTTGGAGTAAATGTAATGGGTAGGGTCATGGGAATAATATTGACCTTCGATGGTTTGGCCGAGGCTTTTTCTCCAATGCTGGTTGGTTGGTTACGCGATCGGGGCGGAAGTTATGCCAATGGTTTTGCTGCCCTTATGTTTCTGGGAATCATCGGAATTGCGACCGTTGCCATGTTACCCGGGAAAAGGAACACAATTACAGACAAGCATTAATATGGAAATAAGAAATCAGTATAAACTATCCAGAAGGAAATTCCTTCAACTGGCAATTATGGGTTCAGGAGGAATATTACTGTTTGCGAAATGCAATAGTTCGGCTTCATCCTGGCGCTTTTTCTCCAATGCTGAAGCACAGTTGATGGATGCTTTGGCCGATCAGATTATTCCTCCTGACGAATGGCCGGGAGGTCGCGAATCGGGTGTCACGAATTACATTGACAAGCAATTGGTTGGGCCGTATCAGCGATTTCAGGCAAAATACAGAAAAGGTTTGCAGGCAATTCAGTCCAATTGTGAAACCGAATTTCAACGGAAATTTGAGAAAATGGCATGGACTGAACAAACTGCTTTTTTGGAACAAATGGAAGCCGGAAAGATGAAAGGTACTGATTGGGCTGATGGTTTTGACCGGGAGTTTTTTGATCTTATTCGAACTCATTCGATGCAGGCCTTTTATGGTAGTTCACGACATGGAGGGAACAAAGACAATGTCAGTTACAAAATGCTGAAGCTTGACTATCCTTTGATTATTGGTCAAAACCGTTATAAAAGCTAAATCATGGCCAATCAAAAAGTAAATGCGCTGATTGTTGGTGCCGGTGCCGGAGGTGGGGTGGTGGCCAAAGAGCTGAGTACTGCCGGAATGTCGGTGGTGTTATTCGAGCAAGGCGACTGGATTTCATATGACGATCATACCAACGACGAATTGCATTCGGAACGAAACCCTGTTTTGGGAAATGCCTGTGGCCCGGACGACAACCGGTACCGACGGGTTAATGTTTTTCCGGATGGCAGTCAGCATATTGTTCTTCCAAGCGAAGGTGATTATAACAATATTTCGGCTTGTGTCGGTTCCGGGACTGTAACTTATGGCGCTTTAGCCTGGCGGTACATGCGCGAAGATTTCAAAATGAAAAGCACTTATGGGCATGTTGCGGGATCAACACTCGACGATTGGCCAATCAGTTACGATGACCTTGAACCTTTTTACGAGAAAGCTGAATGGGAAATTGGTGTTTCGGGCGACGATACGCTGAACCCGTTTGCCGCTCCACGAAATAAACCCCGGCCAATGCCTCCGTTTTCACACAACAAAGAGGCTGAAATATTAAAGGAGGCAGCGCTTCGCTTGGGTTATCATCCATTTTCGATGCCCATGCTGCGCAATTCGATTCCTTATGACGGCCGTCCTGCCTGCTATCGGATGCGTACCTGTATCGGGTATGCCTGTCCGGTGAGTGCAAAAGCAGGAACTCACAACACAGTGATTCCTGTTGCGCTGAAATCAGGAAATTGCGAGCTTCGTACGAATTGTATCGTTTCCGAAATCATGGTTGATAATAATGGAAAAATTACCGGTGTCAGTTATTTTGATCGGAATAACCGCAAGAAAACACAACTCGCCGACATTGTTATACTATCTGCATCAGCCATTGAAACTGCCCGTTTAATACTGAATTCAAAATCAAAATTCTTTCCCAACGGAATCGGAAACGAAAACGACTGGGTGGGCCGGAATCTTCAGGGACATGCCTATCCGCATGCGTATGGTTTGTTCGACGAAGAAATTTACGATGACTTTGGTCCGGGATCCTCAGTTGGAATCTGTGATTTTAACCATCACAATTCAGGAATTATCGGAGGTGGTTACCTTGCCAACTCGTTTATTCGGATGCCTTACAGTTTCTCTGGAGTCCGGCCTCCGGGAGAAAAGATGTGGGGAAAGCAACACAAAGAATTTCAGCGAAACAATTTCAAAAAAATGGCTGAAATACATGGGCCATACCAGGAAATTCCCAATTTTGACCAGCGCGTTGAAGTTGATCCATCGGTAAAAGATTATTGGGGAATTCCGGTTCCACGACTTTCAGGGAAAGCACATGAAGATGATATTAAAGGATGTTCTTTTTTGGCTAATAAAGCTGAGTTATGGCTCAAAGAGGCAGGTGCAGTTAAAACATGGAAAGGTTTCGGCATTGCCAACAGCGTGAGCGCAGGGCAGCATCAGGCCGGAACCTGCCGTATGGGCAACGACCCCAAAACTTCTGTTACTGACAAATTTGGCCGGATTCATTCCGTTCCGAATCTTTTTGTTGCCGATGGTAGCCTTCATGTAACCAATGGTGGATTTAATCCCGCTCTGACGATTATGGCGCTTGGCTATTGGGTAGGTGGTCATATCGCTTCGGAATGGAACAAAGGAAACCGGTTTAAATCATAGGATCATGAAAGTAAAAATGAAAATATTCCGCAAAATATTGATAATTATACCTTTACTGATGCTTTTGGTTTTGATCGCTTTTGGATCATTTTATACCTATTGGAATTCTGCATCACCTTCAAAAACCTGCGCATCCTGCCACGAAATTGAAGGTTCGGTTAACATGCTTGCTCAATCCTATCACCGCAATCTGCGCTGTACCGAATGTCATGGAACAGCCATTAGCAATGGCATGCATAGTTTGAAGGAAAAAGGAATGATGGTTGTCAATCACGCGAAGAATGACATTACTGAGAATATTAAACTGAACGAAGAACAGGTTTTGGCGGTGATGGATAATTGTACGCGGTGCCATGCTGACGAGAAAGCCAAATGGACTTCGGGTGGTCATTCGGCCAGATACCGCGATATTTTCCTGAACGAAAAGCATAATCATACTGAACAGTTGAACTTCGATTGTCTGCGTTGCCATGGCATGTTTGCTGATGTAAACATTAAAGATCTGGTTGAGCCACTTGACACAAAGGGACCCTGGAAGTTGAAAGACAGTCTGATGGCCAGAAATCCGGTAATTCCATGCTTAGCCTGCCATCAAGTTCATATCGAAGGCTTGCCACGTGTAAGCCCAGATTATTCCAATCCAAAGAATACTTTTTACAATCGAAAGGTAAGCAACTCCAAAGTAAGTTTTTACAACCGTCAGGACAGGGTAAAGGTACCTGCGGAAGATCTTCCGAAATTGCAAGTGTGGGAAGGAGATCGGCCGGTAGAAGTGTCAGACGATGTTCAGATGAGGAATTGTGTTCAGTGCCATGCGCCAAATGCCCGCCATCAGGCCGGAACCAGCGATGATCGGACACCCCGCGGTGTTCATGAAGGTCTTTCGTGTATGGATTGTCACGAATTGCACTCGAACAATGCCAGGCGAAGTTGCAGCAATTGTCATCCGGCTGTTTCGAATTGCAATTTGGATATCACCAAAATGAATACCAGCTATTTTGATTCCAAAAGTCCAAACAACATTCATTGGGTTGCTTGTATTGATTGTCATCGGGAAGGTAGGCCAGAAAAACAAAAAACAAAATAGGCACATCGAAAAATTATCGTTTTTGAATATAATTGAATTGTGCCATCCAAACAAATACGCAAAGTGATTGAACTTTCAATAAGTTCCCTGGTTAGAAGCAATTTATCTAATTTTGAAATCTCTAAGTGATTGCAATAAGTAATTGAACGAATAATTAAATTCTAAATATGAGTACTTCAGAAAGTAGATCTAAGAAATATAAAGTCCTCTTCTTTGATCTGGACCGGACTTTATGGGATTACAGAGCAAATTCGGAGCAAACATTGAAGGACCTGGTCACAAAACATACTCCAGAATTGGTTGAAAGGTTTGATAAGTTTCTGGCTACATTTTACGATGTAAATGAGAGTTTATGGTTGGAATACAGAAATGGCAGGCTCTCTAAAGATAAATTGAGTACTCAACGTTTTATTGATTCATTTAATCGATTAGGAGTCGACGCTGAACCTTTTGCTGAGGAATTCAGCAATGATTATATCACAGAAAGTCCTAATAAAACCAAGTTATTTCCCAAAACGATCGAGACTCTCAAATATTTAAAAAATGCTGGTTATAGAATGTTCCTGTTAACCAATGGTTTTGTTGAAGTCCAAAAAGTTAAAATCAGAGACAGCAATCTGGAACCCTATTTTGAGACCATGATAACCTCTGAAGAAGCCGGATACCAAAAGCCACATGAAAAAATATTTGAGTTTGCACTTCAAATTGTAAAAGCAGAAAAAAACGATTGTTTAATGATAGGTGACGATTTGGAAAGTGATATTGAAGGGGCTAAGAATTTTGGAATTGATACTGTCTTTTTTAACCCGGCAGGCTTAATACATGAAAGTGTGCCTACTTTTGAAATAAAACAATTAGACGAGCTAACTAAGTTGTTGTAGGAAAATAGATTTTAAAACGAAGCAAGGATCGACTAAAATCGCCCATATAACTCTTCCTTCCACTTTAATAAAACGACAATCATATCTGTAATTTTTCATTATAAGCTTAATCGATTAAATAACAATCATTAAAATTAAATAGTTATGAAAAGAAGCATTGTCTGCCTTTTGTTTAGTTTACTAATTATTTGTAATGCTAATTCTCAATCTTCGTTTAACGGTCTCGACATGAATCTAGGTAATTTATCCCGCTTGTCAAATGCCCAGACTCGTTCTATCAGTCCTGAAAACCTTACAGGTGAAAAGGGCAAAGGTGGTATGGCAAGTTTGGAAGATAAGGATAAATCAAATGTGGCTAATGCCAGTTATGCGGCACGCGATCTTGGTCGGGGTTGGAAAGTGAATCCGTATGTTAAAATTAAGCCAGGAGAAATATTTACAATGGCTGAAATCAACGGATCTGGTGCCATTCAACACATTTGGATGACACCGACAGGCAACTGGCGTTTTTCTATACTTCGTATTTATTGGGATGACGAAGCCGAACCATCGGTTGAATGTCCGGTCGGCGATTTCTTTTGCATGGGCTGGAATAAATATGCACCTGTTAACTCGCTTGCGGTATGCGTTAACCCGGGTAGTGCATTTAACTGCTATTGGTCAATGCCCTTTCGGAAAAAATGCCGGATTACGATGGAAAATATCAACGATAAAGATCTGATGACTTTGTATTATCAGGTTGACTATACCCTTACTGATGTGCCAGCTGATGCTGCATATTTTCATGCTCAGTATCGTCGGCAGAATCCTGATGAAACTTCAGTGTATACAATTGCCGACAACATTAAAGGTAAAGGCCAATTTGTAGGCGTGTACATGGCTTGGGGCGTGAATAATAACGGTTGGTGGGGTGAAGGCGAGATTAAATTTTACATCGATGGTGATTCGAAATTTCCAACCATTTGTGGAACAGGAACCGAGGATTATTTCTGCGGATCGTATGATTTTGATACCCATGTGAAAAATTCAGCTAACGAGGATGCAACTGAGTATACCGAGTTTTGTACTCCTTATAGTGGGCTGAATCAGGTAATCCGTGGCGACGGGCATTACAATGTTATGCAACGCTTTGGCTTATATCGCTGGCATATTATGGATCCAATCCGTTTTGAAAAGGACTTGAAAATTACGATTCAGGATTTAGGTTGGCACAAAGACGGCAGATATCTGGCTCAGCATTCTGATATTTCATCAGTTTGTTTTTGGTATCAGACTGATCCACATACCAAATATCCAAAACTTCCGGGTTGGCAAGGCTTCGAAATCAATTAGTTATCTCAGGCATGCGAAAGATATCTTTATTCACTTCTGGCGTGTTTTTGATAGCACTACTAAGTGCTTGCAGCACATCCATTTCAAAAAAAACAAAAGCGATGGATCAAAAGATAGATTCAAAAACAGGAACTTACGGATATGATTTGGCTTTTATGAAGGAACAGAAAATGGATTTTGTTCAGCTTCGTGACGAAAAGGGAAAATCCTGTTTAATGATTTCTCCAGCGCTTCAAGGCCGTGTAATGACCAGCACAGCCAACGGGGAATCGGGCAGAAGCTTTGGCTGGATCAACTACAAACTGATCAAATCCGGAGCGGTTAGCAATCAGTTCAATCCTTATGGCGGAGAAGAACGATTGTGGTTTGGCCCCGAAGGAGGTCCATTCTCGATTTATTTCCAGAAAGGGAAAGAACAGGTCTTTGCCAATTGGCTGGTCCCAAAAGAGATTGATACCAAGCCGTTTGAAGTGGTTGCCCAAACTCCGGTTAGTGTTAATTTCAGGAAAGAGTTTACTTTAGCCAACGCTTCCGGAACGAACATGGAAGTAGGAGTGGAGCGAAATGTAAAATTGCTTGCCCGTTCCGAAGCTGAAAGTGCGTTACAGCTTTCGCTCGATACATCGTTAAACTACGTGGCTTACGAATCGGAAAACATACTGACCAACAAGGGAAAGTCAGCATGGACTAAAGAATCCGGATTCTTATCTATTTGGCTATTATCTATGTTTAATCCATCTGAATCAGGAGTGGTATTTGTCCCGTTCAAAAAAGGTAGCGAAACCGATCTGGAAAAAATTGTAACCGATGATTATTTTGGAAAAGTTCCGTCTGATCGATTATTGGTGAAAGATGGAGTGCTGTTTTTCAAGACCGATGGAAAATGCCGGAGTAAAATTGGACTTTCACCTCTACGGTCTTTACCTTGGTGTGGAAGTTATGATCCTGAAAATCGGGTTTTGACCTTGCTTTGGTTCTCAAAACCAGAAAATCGGATGAAGTATGTGAACTCGAAATGGGGTAAACAAGATGATCCGTTGAGCGGCGATGCTGTCAATTCGTATAACGATGGACCAGTTGCAGACGGGTCTGTGATGGGTCCATTCTATGAAATTGAAAGTTCATCTCCGGCAGCTTTGCTTGCTCCGGGAGATAGGATCACGCATAAACAAATGATTTTTCACATTTCAGGAGATGAAACCCAGTTAAGTTTAATTACTGAAAAGTTGTTCAACATCTCTATTTCTGATATCAAACAAGCATTCTAATCTCTTTGGGGTTAGTTCCCAGAAGTTCTGCTACGTACTAAAAACTGACTTCTAAGTGATACCTCGACAGCTCTGCTGCGAGGTTGTTTATTGCTCAAAAATTGTGAATCTCTCTTCGGCTAAAGAAGAGAGATTCACACGATGTAAGACATACAATTAAAACAATAACCCAAAATACCATTCCGAGTGAAAAAAAAGATATCACTTATTAAAAGTCCTAACGGTGTATCATACCTGATTCCGTTTATTTTGATTACAAGCTTGTTTTTGCTGTGGGGATTTGCTCACGGTTTGTTGGATGTCCTGAATAAGCATTTTCAAAATATTCTGCACGTATCGAAAGCCCAGTCTGGTTTTGTGCAATTTTCACTATACATTGGCTATTTGGTCATGGCAGTCCCTGCCGGGCTGATCATGAAACGTTTCGGGTACAAGCGAGGCATTATTTTCGGGCTCCTTCTTTTTGCCACAGGCGCATTCATGTTTTATCCTGTTGCAAAGCTTGGTTCTTTCTGGCCATTTTTGATCGCCTTGTTTGTCATTGCTTGCGGTTTAACCTGCCTTGAAACAGCTGCTAACCCTTATACTACAGTTCTGGGACCAAAAGAGTCGGCCTCGCAACGCATCAATTTATCACAGTCGTTTAACGGTTTGGGGTGGATTCTAGGTCCGCTAATTGGTGGGTTGCTTATTTTTGGTGGCGGTAGTAGCGAAGGTGCAACAAAATTCGATTCACTTTTAACACCTTATATGCTGATTGGCAGTGTAGTTTTGGTCGTTGCGGTTGCCTTTATCTTCACATCATTGCCTGAAATCAAAGAAAAAACGACTCAGGAACAAGAGGAAAATCCGTCTATGCGCTTATTGTTGAAACATCCACTTTTCATCATAGCAGTGGCTGCCCAGTTCGCTTATGTGGCAGCACAAACAGGAGTTAACTCATTTTTCATCAATTATGTCACCGAAGAGTTGCCTGACATTCAAAATCCAATAATTCAGATTATGCAGAATTTAGGAAAGTTCGGAGCGGTTTTCATGCCTAAAAATCCGGAACAAGCTGCATCATTGATCTTAGCATTCGGAGGTATGGGTCTTTTTTGGATTGGCAGACTATCCGGTTCTTGGCTTCTGGGATTTGTATCTCCCGGGAAATTGCTCACATTATACGGATTTATTAATGCTATTCTGATTCTATTTGTCGTTATGGGTTTGGGTACTGTTTCCGTAGTGGCTCTGTTTAGTTGTTATTTTTTCATGTCGGTAATGTTTCCTACCATTTTTGCATTGGGGATTCGCGATTTAGGGACGCTCACTAAGAAAGGATCATCTTTCCTGGTAATGGCAGTTGCCGGAGGTGCTTTCTGTCCTCCTTTGATGGGTTTTATAGCAGATTCGTTTAATATGGCAATTGGGTTCCTGATTCCGTTAGGTTGTTTTGCCTTTGTGTCATTCTTTGGGATATACAGTATGAAAAAGGGTAAGTAGCTCCAATTGTAAGTATTCTTAAGACAATGGTGCAAAATAAATATGTTATCTGACTCAATTATGGGTCTGATTCAAAAAGATTATTAATTGTTAACGGCCTCAGTGGAGATGAAATCTCAACTGCCTTTAAAAATTACCTACGCTGGTTCGTTCCTCCATTTTGTTCAAGAAACCTAACCAGTATTGACACTAACTTTGAGGAATTGAGACGATTGTTCCGTTCAATCTGGTTTTGACTCTCTCGACCACCAATTTTCAGGATCGAGTGAGCCAAATATTAGTTGTATTCGGCTCGTAATTTTATTATATTTGAGCCGAATATGAAAAATAATCGGCTCATGAAGTATAACTGGCAGTTGCCTGAATGGCCTATGTTTTCCTTTGAGACCACAGATGTTCAGCCTCTTATCCTCGAATTTGCAAAAGAAACAGGTGAGATAAACGGCATAATCCAGGGGTTGCCAAACCATCTGAAGCAGGAAACGCTTTTACAATTAATGATGTCTGAAGCCTTGAAAACCTCGGAAATAGAAGGAGAATATATCAGTCGTGAAGATGTGCTTTCCTCATTGAGGAACAACCTTGGACTAAACGACATGCCTATTCCTGTAAAAGACCGAAGAGCCACTGGGATAGCCCAACTGATGACTGAAGTCCGAAAAAGCTTTCAGGAACCACTGACAATAAATACACTTAAGACTTGGCATGGTCTGTTAATGGCTGGTACACGGAATATAAATCCGGGCGATTGGAGAAAGGGAAACGTCCCCATGCAGGTGATTTCAGGTGCTGTTGGACGTGAAGTGGTACACTATGAAGCGCCGCCATCGGAGAAGGTACTAGCAGAAATGAAAGCTTTTATTGAGTGGTATAATTCAGCTATCTTCCCATTAAAAGGGGAAATTGCCGAAGGGGTACTAAAGTCGGCCATAGCACACCTGTATTTTGAATCGATTCATCCTTTTGAAGACGGAAATGGTCGCATAGGCCGCGCGGTTGCTGAAAAAGCGTTGTCGCAGTCACTCAATCGTCCTGTCATGTTGAGCTTGTCAAAAACCATCGAAAAGAACAAAAAAGACTATTATAATGCACTGAAGGAAGCACAACGGTCTTTGAATATTACTTCGTGGATAACTTATTTTACCCTGGTTATACTTGATGCCCAAAGGGATGCCAAATCCATGGTTCAGTTCACATTAAAAAAAGCCCAGTTTTTTGACCGTTACAAGGACGAGTTAAATGAGCGTCAGTCGAAAGCCGTCCTCAAAATAATGGAACAAGGAGTTGATGGTTTTGAAGGGGGAATGACAGCGAGAAAATATATGAGTATAACCAAGGCATCCAAAGCGACGGCGACAAGAGATTTACAGCAATTATACGATTTGGGCGTATTTACTCGTGATGGAGGCGGTAGATCAGTACGCTATCAACTGAATTTTGATTGAAATGCAGTTCCACACTCAAAAAAAGGATACAGAAATAAAAGTCGTGATTTAGATTGGAATGAAAAGTTTAAATGCATTGGATTGGACGTTGGGTATTAGGCAGGGACTTTTATTCCGAATTTTTTGGTAGTTTTGTTATGCAAATGGAAGCAGCCTGATACTCAAAACAGTGCGGTTTTGAGGTGGTAATTCGGGAGTTTGAAGAATTTTGAAAAATTAAACAGTTGATATTTAGCTGGATAGCTGATGGGTTCTGTTCCCGCCAGCTCCACTCGAAAAAATAAAAGATCCTGTAAATTAGTTTTTACAGGATCTTTATTATTAATCCCATAGTTGATTTATCTTTCAATTCTAATGATTGCTGACAAGATAGAATAACCTCCTTTTTTTGATGTTTTTCAGAAATTGATTTGGGATAACCAAGGTTTGAATTAGTTTTACAGCATATTTTACTAAATATGTAGTCATTTGAATATTTAAATAGATTAAGTATCTTAAGCAGCTTGAAATTTAAAATTTGAATCAATATACTATCTCATCTATTTACTTGAAAAGATGTAACTTATGGAGCCTAGAAGAATAGAAGAGGCGTGCTTGAAATGCAAAGATCGTTGCTGTGCACGTTGTTTTGATGAAGGAGAAGATAACATTTTCAATTGCCTTACAAAAGAAGAACTGGAAATGCTTGTGAAAGAAAAGCGACATGTCACTTTTAATGCGGGCGAAACCATTTTAAAGCAAAATACATCAGCAAGTCACGTTGTTTGTATCAAAAGGGGACTTGCTAAAATTATAGCTGAAGGTGAAGGTGATAAGAAATTAATTCTACGTTTGGTCGCTACCCACTCTATCCTAACTGGTGGAGGTATTTTTATTGATGAAATCAGGCATTTTACGGTTCAGGCCGTTACGCAAGTGGAGTGTTGTTTTATCGACTCTGAAAAGATTTATGAGTTGGTGTCAAATAATAGTCAATTTGCCTTTGAACTACTAAAGCTGAATAACCAACAAAATATACAGATGTTGGATAATCTGGTCGGAATTACTCAGAAATACATGCCGGGAAGAGTATCCGACTTGTTGCTATATCTTAAAAACGAAATTTTCCTTTGTAATCCTTTCGATACCAGACTCTCGAGGCAGGAATTAGCTGATATGACCGGAATGACTATGGAAAGCTTCATCCGAATTTTGAAAGAATTTAAATCTTCTGCCATAATTGCTGTTGATGGAACCAATATTCATATTCTCGATGAAGATGCGCTACAGTTGATCAGTCGAAAAGGTTAATTTTTTTTTGCTTTATTGGATTGATATATATCAATATTTATTTTGTCTTTAATCATCGCAATCGCTTCTAAACATCAATTGACCGTTTTTAAAATAATCAGTTTAGGTTTCTATTTTAGCCATGTATAAATACGTTTGCCATACATGCAACGTGAGGATAATAATAGTAACCTTAACATACTTATTTTATGAAACTTAACAATTTTTCCAAGCTTTTACTTTCTGCATTTGTAGTCATGAGTATAGCTTCATCATGTGTAAAAGAAGGCCCTATGGGATTGACTGGACCTGCTGGTGCTAATGGTAAAGATGGTACCAATGGTAAAGACGCAAATGAAACCTGTAAGGTATGTCACGCTTCAGGTAAGGTAGATTTAATTTCTACTCAATTCCAATTCTCGAAACATGAGTATGGAGAAGCTGCTTTTGAAGAAGCGGGTAACGTCGGTTGTACTCCTTGTCATGCACAGGAAGCATTTAAAGACATTGTTGCACGTGATGTACAACCTGTTTTCACACTTGGTTCGAATGGTAAATATTCTTTACAATACAATACATTAGCCAGTACTGCTTATGGTGAAATTGGCTGTTCAACTTGCCACAGTTCATTACATACCACTTATGGTACTGCCGATTTGGCCTTTACCACCGTTAAACCAGTTCCAATGGTGATGTGGGGTGGAAAGAAAACTATTGACCTGAAAGCAGACGGTGGAAAGAGTAACCTTTGTGTAAAATGTCACCAACCTCGTCCTCAGTCTAATCTTCAGACAGGTAATGTTCAGGATTATGACGCGATTGCTAAGAATCCAACTGGAATAGCTTATGATGCAAATAACAATAGTGCTACAACAAATATTATTAGACCAAGTTACCGCATGCATGTTCATTATGGTTCCGTAGGTGCAGTTTATGCAGGTATGGGTGGTGTGGAATTTGGTACAGGATATACAAATTCAAAACACACTGAAGTTGCTTCTTGTATGGATTGTCATATGGGTGCTATGGTTGGACGTGCCGGTGGACATACATTTAATGCAGTTGGTAAATTTGATGGCTGTAATGTTACTGGGTGCCATTCAACAGCACCGATTAGTGCAGCAACAACTACAAAATATTGGAAACAAACCAGGGATGACGTGAAATTGCTTCTTACCCAGTTAGCTGCAAAACTTACTGTTGACGGAGTTGAAATAATGAACAGAAGCAATGATTCTGAAGCTAATTTGTGGTATGGCTTAACAACGAAAAATTATGACGGTTATTTGAATGTTTATGATCCTAGCCTTAATAATCCTAAATTAGGTTTGGCTACATATGCAAATGCTACTGGCCCTTTCCAAAACCCAGCGCCTGCTGCAACTTGGACAGCCGAACAAAAAGCAGACAACTTGGCTTTGCCAAAATTGAGTTTGACAAATGCTCAATATGGTGCTATTCTAAACTTCCAATTAGTATTAAGAGATTATAGTTTGGGTATTCATAATACAGCCTATACTACGACATTATTGAAGAATTCAATTGCAGTACTTCCATAATAAATCTTGGTGTCAGATGTAAAAAAGGCTTCTTTTTTTAGGAAGAGAAGCCTTTTTTTGTATCAACTTTTAAAATGAATATTATGAAAAAACATAGCATATTCCTTATTTTAGTTTTGTTGTCACTGTTTCTGAATGGCTGCAAATATGATTTTGTATTGCCAGTTGAGGTTCCAGTGGTAAACCCAGGAGGTGAACCGGTTAGCTTTTCAACTCAGGTTCTTCCCATTCTAACAGATAAATGCATTTTATGCCATAGCACTCAGGCTCCAACGATGGGAGCGGCCGTAGCCTATGCTCAGCTAGTACCTAAATACGTCAATACAGCAAGTCCTGCAAGCAGTAAACTTTATACTATTCCAACTTCAGGAACTCATGGTGCAACTTTTTCTGCAACACAAGGTGCATTAATTCTTCAATGGATAACCGAAGGAGCTAAAAATAATTAGTGATAACATTTAATATTCGCTGAAATGAAAAAAAATATCATATTTATAATACTTCTTTCTTTTAGTTCAATGTTATCATTTGCGCAAGATGTGACAACTGAGGCAGCAGGGACAAAAGAAAAGGACTATCCGGTAAGCGCTACTTTTGAAAGTGGTTATCTGATTGATGCGCAAACCGTAGTTATTCCAGATAAAAAAACGCTGGAAATGGTTATGCAGCATAAATTTGGAACCATTGAAAATGGACATTCTAATCTTTGGGGAATTTACGGTTCTGCCAACATCAGGATAGGCCTGAATTATGTACCTTGTAAAAACGTTCAGATTGGAGCTGGAATTACCAAACGGTATATGACTACCGACGCAAATTTAAAATGGACTGTTCTGCAACAAACCCGTAAAAATACAATGCCAGTTTCAGTAATGTTATATGGTAATGTTGGAATTGACGGAAGAGCAGTTAGTGCATTTGAGTCAGGTATTGTAAGAGAAGCTTATTCAGGACCAACTTATCACTTTAAATTTAATGATCGCCTGAGTTATTTTTCACAATTGGTGGTCGCACGCAAATTTAATGAATGGTTATCACTTCAGGCAGCTGTTAGTTTTACACATTACAATGCTGTGGGTGTATTGTATGATCACGATAAAGTTGGTGTTCACGCCAGTGGCCGTATTAAAGTATCGCCTCAAGGATCAATTATCTTCAATTATGACAATCCTTTAAAGATTAAAGATATTTCGGAACAACGCGAGTGGACAAATCACCCAAAACCAAGTGTTGCTTTTGGTTATGAAGTTTCAACCGGAACACATGCTTTCCAGGTTTTCATGGCTTCAACATCTTCATTATTGCCACAGGATAATATCATGTGGAACCAAAATGAAATGGATAAAACTGGTTTTGCAATTGGATTTGTTATCACCAGACTTTGGGGTTTTTAATTTATAGGAAATTTGTTTAGATTTTTAATTTATAGAATGGTAATATTCTTTATTTGAGGATATTACCATTTTTTTAATAATAATCTGAAGTAGTTTAATGACCTATTGTTAAATGAGTATTTTCGTATTTCTGAAATACTGAAGAGTTATTTTGAAAGTCGAAAAAATAGGAACAGTAGTGTTCGAGATGTTTTAAAAAACAAATTATAAACGGATGAAACGACCAGTGGAAAATCTTTCTCACGCAGAGAAATGATTGTTTGGGAGTTCCATCTGACAATTAAAAAACAAATTATAGACAGATGAAATATCGGTTGGTACTATTAATCTCAATATTTATATATTGTATTTCGCTTAATTTAAATGCTCAATCATATCAAAATGCAGAGCATCATCCGTGTTTAAAATGTCATTCTAGTCAATCTTATTCTTTCCATAATTCGGTTACCGATAAGGAGATGAAAAGATTGATGAATCCGTATTACATTCTTGACACTGTGGCCATGACAGCGGGCGTACACAAACAGTTTGATTGTACCGATTGTCATTCTTCAGAATATGGAACTTACCCTCACCAGGCCAACTTAAAACTGGAACCTTTAAGTACTTGTCTTGATTGTCATGGTGGTGATGAGTCGTTTGCAACCTATCAATTTGAAAAGATTGATGAAGAGTTTAAGAAAAGCGTTCATTACAAAATAAGTGGCGATAATTTTTCATGTACCAAATGTCATAGTCAACATACTTATGTGGCCACAGCCCGAACAAGCAGTAATGTTCTTGAAATAGTTGATTACAGCAATAAAATGTGTCTTTCGTGCCATAACGATATGAAAAAATACAAATTAGTCTCGGGCCACGAAAATCCTAAATTAGTTCAGGTTCATGAATGGTTACCAAATCAGGAACTACATTTTCAGCATGTTCGTTGTATTGAATGTCATACCGAAGTTGTTGATAGTTTGATGGTTTCGCACGATATTCTTCCCAAGGATAAAGCGTTACGGAAATGTGTTGAATGCCATTCCGCAAACTCCCGCCTGAAAGCTTCGTTATACAAGTACCAGAATTTGCAGAAGCGGGCCGAAAGCACCGGCCTAAATACAGTATTGGCAAATGAATCGTATATTATTGGTTCACATCAAATTCCACATCTTAAAATTGCAAGTATCATAATTTTTCTTCTCACACTTTGTGGGATTATAATACATAGCATTTTCAGAATTTTAAAGAAGAAATAAAATGACAGCTCCTGAAAAACTATATTTTTATCCAGCCTGGTTGAGAATCTGGCATGGATTTAACGCATTGGGTATACTTGCGCTAATTATTACTGGTATCTCCATGCAGTCGAGTATCGAATCATCTCAAGTCGTGGGCTTTAAGATGATTGTAAACCTTCATAATATTGCCGGTATTGTGGTAACCCTTAGCTATTTTGTTTATTTCATTGGGAATATTGTTACTCCGAATGGCAAATACTACCTTATTAAACCGCAAGGGTTCTTGAAAAAACCAATAAAACAGGCGATTTACTATGCTTGGGGAATGTTTCACGGTATGCCTGCCCCGTTCCCGCTGTCGGCAAAAAGAAAATTTAACCCGCTTCAGAAATATATATACATCATAGTTATGTATATGGCTGTTCCTGTTGTTATAGTTACTGGCTTGGCTCTTTTATTTCCTGAAATAATTATTGATAAAGTTTACACTTTTAGTGGTGTGTTTGTGACTGCAATTTTTCATTCCGCTATGGGATTCTTTATTTCTATCTTTTTGGTAATACACATATATATTGCCTCTATTGGGAAATCTCCGCTTGAAAATTTCAAAAGTATTATTAATGGTTGGCATCAGGTTCATTAAAAAGAAGAGATGAATATCAGTTGACTTTATTTTAATAATGGATATCATTGAAAAGGTTGAGCTCTGATCTGTAACAGGATTGTGTTCAACTTTTTCCTTTTTTTGACTTCTGTTAATCTTTGGGCAAAGAGCCAAGTTCGCTCTTCAATCCTAATGAATTGATCTATTTGATAGGTTTTGATATTTTAAATAGATGATACCTATCTCTGATGCTGTAAATTGACAAATATCATTGGGTTAGTTATAGGATAGAGCAAGGATTTTGAGGACTTTTGAGGATTATAAAAGTGAAGAGAAAAATGAGAGAGATTCTTTTTTATTTCAGAAATTCCGGTAAGTTACTTTTCCTTGCAATTCTGTTACTACAGGTTGCTCCTAAATTATCGGCTCAAACGAACGATGATTGTTTTACTTGTCACGATGATCCTACGTTGACGAAGGAACGGGCTGGGAAAAAGGTTTCCTTGTACATGAAGCCAACTTCGCTTGATCATTCAGTACATAAAAGTGTTTTGTGTGCATCATGTCACACTGATGCGGCAGTAGCAGAATTTCCACATCCTGAAACACTTAAGCCGGTTGATTGCGGAACTTGCCATACCGATGCCAAAGACAAATATTTTAGAGGAATTCACGGACGTGCATTTCTCAACAACGAGAAGTATGCTCCAACGTGTAAAGAATGTCATGGAACTCATGATATCCTGAAATCGGATGATCCTAAATCCCGAACCTACAAGATGAATATTCCGATATTGTGTGGTTCATGCCATAAAGAAGGCGCCCCGGTAGCGAGAGCCTACAATATTGGGGAACACAATATTCTGGAGAATTACAGCGAAGGTATTCATGGACAGGGGTTGTACAAAAAGGGATTGATCGTATCGGCAACTTGTAATAATTGTCATGGGAATCACCTTATATTACCACATACCAATGTTTCATCAAGCACTTCTCCAAAAAATATTGCTGCAACCTGTATGCAATGTCATGCGCGAATAGAAGATGTTCATACAAAGGTTATTAATAAAGAACTGTGGGAGTCAAAACCAGGAGCAATACCAGCTTGTACTTCGTGTCACCCACCTCATAAAGTTGAACTAAAGAATCTGATTTCAACTATATCTGATAATACTTGTCTGAAATGCCACGCGAACTCAGACACACATAAAATGGTTGACAATAAGGCTGTTTCTTTAAAAGTTGAGGTTGGCGATTTGGCTGCTTCAAGCCACAAGAACATTACCTGTGTAAAATGCCACTCTGATGTATCTATTCACCTTGCACGTCCTTGTGAAACGTCAGGAAAGGTGGATTGCTCAGCTTGTCATGCCGAGGAATCTGATATTTATTTTGCGAGCGGTCACGGTCAGGCCTATTTCAACAAAAAGGAAAATGCTCCGTATTGTACCGATTGTCATGGGACACATCTTGTGAAATACAAGAAAGATGAGACTTCTCCTGTTTACAGGGCTTCAATTCCGAAGCTTTGTGGCGAGTGTCATAAAACCGGAGGAAAAGCTGTTGAAGGAACTAATCTTAAAGAAAAAGATGCATTTCACGATTATTCACAAAGCGTACATGGAAGAAGTCTTTCGGAGAAAGGACTACTTTCGGCAGCAGTTTGCACCGATTGCCATACTTCGCATTTTGAATTAAAAGAATCCGATCCACGTTCATCGGTACATCCGAAAAATGTGGCTGCTACCTGTGGAAGCTGTCACAAGGGGATTTACAATGAGTATATAGCCAGCGATCATGCATACCGTGAAGAAAAAGGTGAAATAAAATATCCAACCTGTGCTACCTGCCATACCGCACACAATATGTCGGAAGTACATAAGGATAAGTTTATGGGCGAGATTACCACACAATGCGGTAAATGCCACTCTGAGTTAGCCGAATCATATTTGGAAACTTACCACGGGAAAGTATACCAATTGGGTTATCTTCAGGCTGCCCGTTGTTCCGATTGCCATGGAGCTCACAATATTTATAAGATCGAAAACCCAAAATCAATGGTAGGTCCTGAAAATATTGTTGCAACCTGTCAGCAGTGTCATGCCGATGCGAGTAAGAAGTTTACCGGATATTTAACTCATGCCACTCACAACAATAAAACGAAATTCCCGTGGCTGTATTATACATTCTGGGCCATGACCGGTTTATTGGTCAGTGTTTTCCTTTTCTTCGGAATACATACGCTTTTATGGCTTCCAAGGTCGATTGATGCCATGAGAAAAAAGAAAGTTCATGCAAAAGAAGTGGGCGAAAAGATTTACGTAAGGCGATTTACACGGAGTCAGAGTATCACCCACATTTTTGTAATTATCAGTTTCTTGTCGCTGGCGTTTACTGGTATGTTACTGAAGTTTGCTTACATGGATTGGGCAAAATTCTTAGTGAAGCTTATTGGAGGCGCCTATGCTGCTGGTATTGTACATCGTTTTGCCGCAGTAATAACTTTTGGGTATTTTACTTACCATGTGTATTCTTTGTTCAAAATGAAAGCTGAAAAGCGGCTCAGCATGAAAGACTTTATTTTTGGTAAAAACTCCCTGATGTTTAATGGTCAGGATATTAAAGATTTCCTTGCTTCTGTGAAATGGTTCGTAGGAAGGGGGCCTCGGCCATCTTACGGAAGATGGACTTACTGGGAAAAATTCGACTATATGGCTGTTTTCTGGGGAGTTGTTGTAATCGGTTCAACCGGTTTGGTGCTTTGGTTCCCGGTTTTCTTTACCAAATTCTTACCGGGATGGTTGATCAACGTAGCACAAATCATTCACAGTGACGAAGCGCTTCTGGCTGTTGGATTTATTTTCACGATCCATTTCTTTAATACACACCTTCGCCCCGAAGCATTCCCCATGGATACAGTTATTTTTACCGGAAAAGTTCGAATGGATGAATACAAGGAAGACCGTCCGCGTGAATTTGAAGAACTTGAAAAGTCAGGAAAATTGCAGGAAGTAACTTCGAGGAACGAGTTTCCTTCAAAACGAATGAAAACAGTGAAGTTCTTTGGATATGTTTTCCTTTTCACCGGAATCGTTCTGGTTCTTCTTATAATTTATTCATTACTATTTCATTAGAATAAACAACACCGATTAATGTGGAGATGAACCTTATCAAAAAATACTTCGATAAGGTTCATCTATTTACGGTTACGCCTGTAAATAGATAGTTGGGATGACACTTGTCAATACCTGTTGAAATATTGCCTGCTTTTAACCAACTTGCAGAATATTCACAAAGTCCAACTGGCTAAAAGTAAATTATGAAACTTCCTTCTTCAATTAAAAATTACGTTTCAATAATCGGGGCAGTTCTGGCCGTTTTTAACCTGGCTGCAATCCTTTCACTCCTCATATTAAGTACATTCTTTAATTTTGGAGGCTCCTACATTGGTCTGTTTATTTATATGGTTCTCCCGGTCTTTATGGTTGGCGGCTTATTGCTGATCCCGATAGGCATGAGGTTAAACCGAAAACGTGCCAGACTGGCTGATGCTGCAGGTAAGCCCACAAACTGGCCAATACTTGATTTCAATAATATTGCTACAAGGAATGCTTCCATAATCTTTGTTTTTGGTACAATCTTCCTTGTAATAATTTCCTCAATTGGAAGTTATGAAGCATTTCACATGACCGAATCGGTTGAGTTTTGCGGCAAACTTTGTCATCAGGTTATGGAGCCTGAATATACGACTTACCAGGGATCATCACATGAGCGTGTTGCTTGTGTCGAATGTCATGTTGGAGCAGGCGCAGGTTGGTACGTAAAGAGTAAATTATCAGGTATGTATCAGGTTTATTCAGTCATTGCTCATAAATATCCAACACCAATTCCAACACCAATTGAAAACCTTCGCCCGGCAAGGGAAACCTGTGAAAAATGTCATTGGCCCGAAAAATTCTATGACCGGAAAATAAAAGTGGAGGAATCGTTCCTGGCTGACGATTCAAATACAGAGCAAATTATTCACCTGCAAATGAAAACCAGTTCGAAGATGACTGCTGCAGGATTGGAAAAAGGAATCCACCAGCATATCAATCCGGATGTCAGGATTGAATACAAAACCACTACAAAAAACCGGCAGGTGATTCCCTGGGTTAAATACACCAATTTGAAAACCGGCGAAAGTGAAGTTTATACCGACAGCGAAAATCAGGTCAGTCAGGCAAAACTCGATTCACTCGAAATCCGTGTTATGGATTGTCTTGATTGCCACAACCGTCCATCGCACAACTACAATACACCTCAGAATTTTGTTGATAAGATGATCAGTTCAGGAAAAATTTCGAAAACACTGCCAGGTATCAAAAAAGTTGCCATGGAAGTTTTGTATCCTGAATATTCCACCAAAGACAGTGCTTTTTTATCCATCTCCGAGAAAGTTTCTGCTTTTTACAGTTCAAATTATCCTGATTTGGCAACAAGTAAAAAAGCGGATATTGCAACTGCCATAGTTGAAATACAAAATGGTTATGCCAAAAATATTTTCCCTTATATGAAAGCCAGCTGGAAATCCTATCCAAACAACATCGGACACATGGAATACGATGGTTGTTTCAGATGTCACAATGATAGACATGCCAGCCAGTCGGGAAAAGTGATTTCGAGAGATTGCAATTTATGTCATAATATTCTAGCTCAAGGGACTCCCGATAGCTTGGAATATTCCAAAGCATTTGAACCTCTAGAATTTAAGCATCCAGTTGATATCGATGAGGCCTGGAAGACTGAGCTTTGTTCAAGCTGCCATACACAATTATATTAGACACGTACTATTGACAAATATTAAGTAATATTTTTTTGCGTTGAAGAAAATTAACTGCATTTTTGTTAGGTCAAGAAATTTATGGTATATAATTTGATTTAAATAATAACAAAATATTTCTAATCATTAAAAACACTTGCAACTATGAACTACAAAAAAATTATTTTTTTACTTGGAATGGTAATTCTTACCATTGGCATGGTAAGCGCTGAGGATTTTAAATATATTGGTGCTGCTAAATGTAAAATGTGTCACAACAAGGCCGATAAAGGCGAGCAATACAACAAATGGGCTTCCAGTGTTCATGCAAAAGCTATGCAAAGCCTTAAAGGTGCTGATGCCACTAATCCAAAATGTTTGAAATGCCACTCTACTGCTGCTGGTGTAAATCAGGCGCTAGTTGCTACAATTACTGTTGCTGAAGGAGTTTCATGTGAATCATGCCACGGCCCAGGTAGTGCTTATAAAGTTGCTACCGTAATGAAAGATAAAACCTTAGCGATGTCAAAAGGTATGATCATGCCAGACGAAAAAGTGTGTAAAAAATGCCACAATGAAGAAAGTCCAAATTACAAAGGATTTAACTTCAAAGAATATTCGGCTAAAATCGCTCACGACGATCCAACAACAAAATAAACTCAGATTCAATCTGAATTGGAAAAATTCCTTTGTTTTAATTTAAAACAAAGGATTTTTTTTAAATATAACCCATTCGTTACTCAAGTTTAAATTCATCAGTTGTTGAATGTTTTTTATTGAAATTTTGTAGATTTTAGAATCATGAAAAAAATAGTATCTTTTCTATTCTCCATGTTTTTCACGGTTTTGCTGTTGATCATGTTTGCCATTTCGATAGCATATGCCACTTTCATTGAAAATGATTACGGAACCTCTACTGCTCAGGTTTTGATATACCAGGCCTGGTGGTTCGAATTACTGCTTTTGGTAGGAGTTATTAATCTGTCAGGAAGTATATTCAGATATAAATTGGTTAACCGGAAAAAATGGGCCATTCTGATGTTCCATCTGGCTTTTATCCTGATTATCATCGGGGCAGGAGTTACCCGATATTTCGGATTTGAAGGCAGTATGCATATACGTGAAGGAGAATCGACTAATCAGGTCGTTTCAGGGACCAGTTATATCACTTTAAAAGCTATTGCCAATAGCAGTGAAGTCAACAGCATGACTCAGGTCGCATTCACTCCAAATACCAATAATAACTATAAAAAGACTCTTCAGGTTGATGGGAAAGAGGTAACCGTCGAAAATGAATTGTTTGTGACTGGCGCATCCGAAACAATTGTTCCAGATGCAAACGGAAGCCCAATCCTTTCCTTGATTTATAGTGATGGCATCAATCAGCATATAGAATTCTATATAAGTCCAAACCAAAAGAAGCAAATGCCATTAGCTAGTTTTGGATTTGAAACTGGTGACGGTTCTGCTAAAGTGGTTTTCAACCGGACCAATAATGGTTTAAGTATGATTTGCGCTGATACGGTTGCTGTAACCTCAATGACTGGACCAACCGGAGAAAAGTTGCTACCCTCAGTTTCATACCCGGTAAACGAGAATATTTTATATCAGATGGGGCAGTCAGGTTTTGTCTTTAAAAGTTATATGGCTAAAGCAACGCCTGCTTTGGTTCAGTCGCCCGATCAAAGTCAGATGGGTGGAATGAATGCTTTTACGGCCAAAATAACTTCAGGAAATGAGGTTCGTCGGGTTAATGTTTTTGAGAAAGACGGTGAAATTACCGACCCGGCAACCTGCACCGTTAATGGTATTAACCTTAGCATTTCATATGGAGCTGTTACCCGCGAATTGCCTTTTAGCATTTTCCTTCGCGATTTTCAGCTTGAAAGATATCCTGGTTCAATGAGTCCGTCATCATATGCCAGCGAGATTACGCTTAAAGATCCGGTAGCTTCTGTTGAACGTCCGTTCCGTATTTTTATGAATAATATCCTGAAGTATCAGGGATATCGCTTCTTTCAGTCTTCATTCGATCAGGATGAAAAGGGAACCGTACTTTCTGTAAATCAGGATTATTGGGGAACAATGATTTCATATCTCGGATATTTTTTCATGGCTTTAGGTATGGTGTTCACGGTTTTTAGCAAAAGCAGCCGATTCCAGAAACTTATTCGATTAAGCTCAAAGCTTCAGGCACAGCGTCATGCAGTCAAAATACTAACGATTGGTGTGCTTGTAACCGGACTGAGTTTACTTGGTAATTCAGCATTTGCAGCTAGTAATTCAGCAGCAAAAAATAAACATATTGATGCTTTTAGCGAATTGTTGGTTCAGGATCACCAGGGCCGAATTGAACCAATCAGCACGCTTGCATCCGATTTATTGCGAAAAATTGCCAAAACGGATAATTGGGATGGTATGTCAGCCGTCGAATTCTTCCTTGAAATGAGCGCCAATCCTGAAAAATGGAAGGTCGTGCCTTTGGTAAAAGTTGGCAATCCTGAATTAGCAAAAACTTTAGGTGCATCGGGCGGATTTATTTCATTCCGGCAGATGTTTGATGAGTCAGGAAAATACCGCTTGAATGATATGGTTCAGGAAGCCTACAATAAAAAGCAGACGCTGCGGAATAAGCTGGACAAGGAAATTATGAATGTTGATGAACGCGTAAATATCTGCTACCAGATTTTTAACGGCGATTTTCTAAAGATTTTCCCGGTTCCAAACGACGAACGCAAAACTTGGGTAACATCCACAACTTTCCCACAAACCAAGAAGAAGGAAGAAGTTGATTTTGCTGCTAATATTCTGAACGTATATTATGAAAGTTATTTTCAGGCTGAAGCCTCCGGAAACTGGTCGAAACCTGACGAGAATTTGGGTTATATCAAAAAATTCCAGCGCACTTATGGAGCCGATATTATTCCTTCTTCCACTAAAATTAGCATGGAGATTTTCTACAACGAATGGAATATTTTTGGAAAAATGGCTAAAATATATGCCTTGCTGGGTTTTGTTCTGCTCGTTGTTCATTTTATGCTAATATTCAAACCAGGCAAAGGACTTTTGAAATACGTTAATATCGGAACCATATTGATAGCTGTGGCATTTCTTTGTTATACGTTTGGGTTAATTGCTCGGTGGTATATTTCGGGACATGCTCCGTGGAGTAATGGTTACGAAACCATGATTTATGTGGGTTGGGCAACCAGTCTTTCAGGATTTATTTTTCTGAAACGATCACCGATTACTTTGGCAGTAACTACGCTTCTGGCATCAATTATCCTTTTTGTTGCCGGCATGAGCTGGATGAATCCGGAAATAACCAATTTGGTTCCTGTTCTGAAATCGTATTGGCTGGTAGTTCATGTTGCCATTATAACTGCCAGTTATGGCTTTTTGGGCATGGGAGCTTTGCTCGGAATGCTCAATCTGGTACTCATGATTTTGCGAAACAAAAAGAACAATCAATCCATCAGTTTTACCATTCTCGAAGTTTCTTATATCGTTGAAATGGCCCTGATCATTGGACTTTTTATGCTCACCATTGGCTCATTCATTGGCGGAGTTTGGGCCAACGAATCGTGGGGGCGTTATTGGGGCTGGGATCCCAAAGAAACCTGGGCATTGGTAACTGTTCTGGTTTACACAATCATTCTGCATCTTCGGAAAGTTCCCGGATTAAAAAGCACTTTCGCTTTGAATAGCCTTGCTTTGGTAGGTTTGAGTTCGGTGTTGATGACTTTTTTCGGGGTGAATTATTATCTCTCCGGAATGCACTCGTATGGAGCAGGCGATCCTCCACCAATTCCAAGTGGTTTGTATGTGGCTATTGTGGTTATTGTTGGCCTTGTTGTGGGTGCCTGGTATGCCGAGGAAAAGAATGGAAATATTACCGATCCTGATGATGTTCAGGAATAAGAATCAGATATAATCGTATATGCCGGAAGAGTCCATTACCTGAAGTGGTGATGGACTCTTTTTTTTGTAACAGCATAAAACAAGAACCGTTTCGTTCATACTAATTGGCATTATGTTCCCAATTTAACGATAACGCCATGCCCAAAATGTATGTTTTCGACGTCCTGTTAGTCGATATGATATACGAGTTAAAGGTTTAGGTGCACGAGTTAAGTATTTGGCCGAACGAGTTAAGAATTTCGGCGTCCGAGTTAAATATTTTGCCGCACGAGTAGAAGATATGGCGCACGAGTTAAGAATATGGGCAGCCGAGTTGACTAAAGCCTCAAAACGAATACTTCAAACTAACAGTAGATTTAAAATTTCGGGGTAATCCGGGATAATAATAGCGTGGAGACTGGTTCCCAACAGCTGAGGCGTTGATCAGAATCATGGAAGCGTAACGAACGTTTAGCAAATTCTGGATTCCGCCTGAAAGGCTGACCGAAAGGTTCTTAAATGTCTTTTCGTATCCGGCCATCAGGTTCGCTAATTGGTATGCATTTGAGTAAATCGAGTTATCATCGCGAATGGGCATTTCACCAACTGTTTGGTAGTGCAGGTTCGCAAAAAATCCTTTGGAATTGGTGGTTTCAAGCATCCAGTTGGTGGTTGTAGCCGGAGTTCCGGTTAGTTTGTTTCCTGAATAATCGCTTCCGTTATCCACAAATTCGGCAAACCGGTATCGGGTCAGGTTGGTATTCATTCTAAAATAAGTTGACCACATCGGCCTGTCAATTAATTTATAATCTAACCTGAATTCCAGGCCCGGATGATTGGTTGCTCCGGCGTTAATTCCCATATAAGCATCCTCGGCAGTTCGGCGGGCCACCAGTAAATTCTTCACTTTCATATAATAAGCCGAAAGTTCCAGGTAAAGCGACTTCCCAACCGATGCTTTGGTTCCCAGTTCGAAATTCCATCCGGTTTCAGGTTTGATCGAAGTGTTGCGCTGGCCGTTGGGCATCAGCGTTTCTTCCAAAGTAGGAGGGGAGAACCCGTGGCTGACTACGGAAAATATTCGAATTTTTTCAGAAACAATCCAGCTTGCGGCCAATCGCGGAGAAACGACCGGATTAAATTGATGTTTCCCGCTTTGATTACCATCCGTGAGAAAATGATCCTTGTAATTGTAGCTGGTTTGGTTTCGGTTCAGGCTGGCCGAAACGATCAGCTTTTCCTGAAAATTCAGGTCAGCCAGAAAGAAGAAATTGTTGTACCAACGGATTTCCTTGTTGTCGGACAGAAGATTTCCGGCCACCCGGTTTTTATTCTGAAGCGTTTGCCATTGATAGTTTTCAGTAAAAAACTCATTGCCTGCCATGATTCGAGAGGTCGTGTTAGCTGTTTGGTATTTCTTCTCCAGAACCGACCGGAATCCCAGGTAATGATTCTTTTCCTGAAGGATATTGAACGGCCGCAACTCGTTGTTTTTGTTGAATTGTCCGAATGTGCTGATTTTGGTCTGCCAGTTTTTATTCAGGTTTTGCTGAACAGAAATACCTCCAAATGCCCGGCCGTAATCTTCGTAACCGCGCGCTGCCGCCCAGTTCGCTGCAGCTTTTTCCGGAGTTTCCTGAAAGGTTTTCAGGTCGATGGAACTTGGAATAAAAGCATCCATTTTGATGAAAGCAGCCAGCAGGTCAATTTTTGTGCGATTTCGGGTAATGGCTGAAGTCCAGGTCAGGTTGTGCCGGTTGGTTTCGTTGTTTTCGCGGTACCCATTCGAATGAAGATGTGAGTAAACCAACGAATGTCCGGCATTTTGGCCCGAAACAGACAACTTTCCGGTGTATTTAATGGTTTGGAACGAACCAATGGAAACCTGCTGCGAAAATTGATCTTTCGATGGTTTTGCCGGATTAAACAGCAACAATCCGCCAAGGCCTGATCCGTAAAATCCGGAGGCTGGCCCCTTAACGATTTCGATGTCGGCAATCTGTTCCATATCCAGATCTTCGAGCGTAGTTTCACCAACTCCGTTGGTTAAAGGGATGTCGCCGTAATAGGCTCTGATTTTGTTGCTGCCGTATGGCGATCGGGTGCCGATTCCGCGAATGGTGAGCCGGTTGGTGTTTATCGATCCGCTTTGCATCCAGACTCCCGGCATTTTATTTACCGATGGTGCCAGCGTGAATGATGGCTCACGAAGCAGTTGCCGGTTGGTGATCAGGCTGATTGATCCGGGGGTGTCTTTTAGCCTTTTGTCTGACTGAAATGCCTTTACAACCACTTCCTGAACATTTACATTTTCAGGAATCAGGTAAATGTTCAACTCCATTTTCTTCGGAAAATCTGAAAGCCGAAAGACTTGATAACCCTCAGCTTTTACAATCAGTTGTTGGGGGATAGAGTTGGATTGAATCAGGAAAATCCCGCCACTAAACTGCGTTTTTGTTGAATCGGTTTCAATCACAAAAGTCTGGACCGATAATCCGGTTTCAGCATCGTAAACCTTACCCTCAATGTGAAATTGTGCTTTTGTCGAAAATGAGATCAGGAAAAGTAATACCGAAAGGGAAAAGAGCGAAAATAATCGATTCTGGAGTGGTTCCATGCTCTGGCTAATTGTCAATCTTTTATTTTCTTCGGTTTGCAGAGCTTGTCTTCTTTTTTCGCTTTTCGTTCGCAACGTTTACAGACGAATTTCACATCATCTTTTTCCTTGTATTCATCGTTTTTACACTGTGTTTTCGACATTTTCTGTTATTTATCCTGTTCGACGTGCTGTAAAACAACCGTAACCGGATAATTGTTTTTCAGGTACTCAGCTAATTTTTCGGCTGCATATACTGAGCGGTGTTGTCCGCCAGTGCATCCGAAGCTCACACACAGATGCGAAAACCCCCTGGACGAATAAACCTCAACCGATTGCGATACCAAACTGATTACAGATGACATAAAACCGGCAATGGTCGATTTTTCTTCTAAAAACACCTGAACCTGCGGGTCTTTCCCTGTGAGGTGTTTGAACTCAGCATAACGACCCGGATTGTGAATGGCACGGCAATCGAAGACAAATCCGCCGCCATTTCCTGAAGGATCGTGCGGAATACCTTTTTTATACGAAAAGCTGCTGATTCGCACGGTTAGCCTGTCATTCGACGGACTGATTGTTTTCAGGAATACCGATTCGGTGACGGCTTTCAGCACTTTAAATAATTCAGGAAGTTTTACCTGGATAGTATTTTTGGCGAGTAATGTTTCGAGATTTTTAAGGGCAAACGGAATACTTTTCAGAAAATGTTCTTTCTTTTCGTAAAATCCGCGGAATCCATAGGCACCCATGGCCTGCATAATTCTTATAAGGACATAACCGCCAAATAATGATTTAAATTTTTCGCGGTCAACCTGCTTGTATTGGTTCAGTTCGTCCAAATAAAACTCCAGTAATTCTTCACGCTCAGCCTCCGGAATGTTGGCTTTTGCATCGTAAAGAAGTGAGGCCAGATCGTATTGAAGCGCACCTTTTCTTCCACCCTGGTAATCGATGAAATAAACTTTATCGTTTTTCAACATCACGTTTCTCGACTGAAAGTCGCGGTACAGAAATGCATTGTTGTCGACAGCCAATAAGTAATCGCTGAATGCCTGAAAATCATCTTCCAAAGCTTGTTCGTCGAAAGGTATTTTGGCCAGCTTCAGGAAATAATACTTGAAATAATTCAAATCCCACATCATGGATTGTTTGTCGAAAGCCTCGCGTGGGTAGCAAACACTGTAATCAATATCTTTTCCGGCAACCAGCTGAATTCGTGGGAGCTCGCGCAGAACCTTTTTATATTCGTCGACGATTTTGGTTGAAAATCCCTCATTGTCGCGTGTCATACTGATGAAATCGAACAGGGTGGTATTGCCCAAATCTTCCTGAAGATAGCAATCCATATTGCTGTTTACTGCATAGATATGGGGAACCGGAATGTTTTTGTTTCGGAAATGGGCCGAAAACTCCAGAAAAGCCTGATTTTCTTTCACATCCTGATTGTACGCACCAATTACCTGATGACTGATACTTTTTATCCGGGCATATTCGCGGTACGAACCTGATGCCGGCAATTGTTCAAAGAAGGTAACTTCTTCTTTGAAATGCGATTCAAACAAACTGATTAGCTGATCTTTTATCTTTAGTTCCAAGTCGAATAGTATTTTCTGTTAGTTTATATAAGTGAGCGGTTGACATTAAGTCACCCGCTCACTTTGTCAAAATTAATTGTTCTGATTTTGTAATGCTTCTTTCAGTTTTTTCAGCTGATCTTTCGGGTATTTTTCATCCGGTTTCATGGTCAGCGCTTTGTTGTAATTGAAACGTGCAATACTGTAATTTTTGAGCTGCAACGCCTCATCGCCTTGCTCTATCAGTTTTCTGTATTGCTCATTTTCCTGATCGTGCGAATCCTGATCAATCAGTTTTTGGATATCCTTTAGTTTTATCCTTGGATAGTTTTCGTCTTTCTTTATTGCTAAGGCTTTGTTGTAATAGAAGCGTGAAATGGACATGTCTTTATTAAAATATGCTTCATCGGCTTTGGCTATAAAGTCGCGGTACTCTTTTTCTTCTTTTTCTGAAAGCAGTGAATTAGTCAGGGCCAAAATTTCGTTGATACGGTCTTTTGGATATTTTTCCCACGATTTGATGCCGAGCGCTTTATAATAGAAGAATTTAGCAATCTGATAGTTTTTGCTGGCAAATGCATTGTCAGCCTGGGTTATAGCTTTGTCGTATTCTGAAAGATCAGCAGCTGATAGTTGCGAATCGATCAGTTTTCGAATTAGATCGACCTGTTTTTTCGGATATTCTTCTGATGGTTTTATTTCGGTAGCCTTATAGTAATAGAATCGTGCTACTGAATAGTCTTTGATGCCAAATAGATCATCAGCTTTTTTAATGGCTTCGTCATAATCTGTAATTGTATTATACATCTGTGCACGAGCTTCGGTTGCCTGAGCCGATTCCTGCGGATTGTAAATCGGCTTTGGTGCTGGCTTAGCAGGTTCAACTTCCGGCAGCTTCATGACGTAAGTTTCAACGGGTTTCACTTCATTCATCAACTTATCCATCAAAGCTATCTGCGTTTTTGGGTAAGATTCTTCAGGCTTAATTAGTAATGCTTGCTGATATTGAAGCTTAGCAATGTTGTATGTTTTTTCACGATAAGAATTATCGGCAACAGAAATGGCCTGACGATATTTTTCGTCGATTTCGCGTTGTGCGTTAGCCAGACGATCCTTGTTACGTTGATCGATCAGTGTATCAATTTCGTTGATTCGCTGAGCAGGTAATTTTTCGTCAGGTTTAATGGATTGTGCCATCTGAAATTGCATTTTGGCTGAAGAAAGCTGGTCTTCTTTAAGTGCTTTCTCTGCTTTTTCCATCGTCTCAGCGTATGCTTTATTAGTGGCAGAATTGCTCAATGCGGCCAGATTTGCATCTGCAATTTTCTGATTAACCTCTTTCAGCCGGTTTGCCGGATAAGTTTCATTGGGTTTCACGCCTAAAGCTTCGGTATAACCGGTTTTCGCACTGATCCAGTCCGATGCGTCAAAAGCTTTATCAGCTCTTGCTATCGCATTTGTGTAGTTTTGTTCGCGGGCGGCCAGTTGCGATTGTATTTCCTTGATCTGATTCTTTGGATACTCTTCTTCAGGCTTAATTTTGAGGGCATTCTGATATTCTGTTAATGCTTCATTGAGCTGTGATTCAGTATAATATCCGTCAGCAAGTTTGATCAATCGCTTGTATTCTGCATCCTGTCTGGCCAGAAGTTTCATCTTATCTTCAATATCGTTGATATACTTTTGGATAACACTTCTTTGATCGGGTTTAATACTGATGGCATCGTTATATTTTTGAATGGCTTGTTCGTAGCGCTGATTCTGTCCATGGTCTTTTGCTGACGACATGGCCATCTCAAACAACTTATTTTTGGCATTCAGAATGGAATCTTGCTGAGCCTTTTGGCTTGCAAGCATCTTATCCATTGCTTCCTGAGCCAGCAAATCATCAATTTTAGCGATCTGGTCTTTTGGATATTTCTCGTTGGGCAGGGCAATCAGTGCATCGGTATAATGAACCCTCGCAATTTTATATAGTTTTCCGGCAAATGCTTTATCGCCTGCAGCAACGGCATTGTTGTACTGTTCTCGGTCAGCTTTTTCTTTTGCCAGCCGCTGAGCTTCTTCCATGGCAGCCAGTTTCGCCGTTTCATCAAGTTGGGCAAGCATCCGGTCGATTTCGGCAATGCGCATTGGTGGCAGTGGTTCAAAAGGTTTCAGGTTGTAGCCTTTCTGGTACAAAACACGGGCTTCCTTTAGTTTATTTGCCTGAAATGCATCCTGTGCCTCTTGAATAAACTGTGCGTATTGCTTGTCCTTTTCATCGGCTTTTTGAAGCTCATACAAAAGTCCGTCAATTTTAGTGATTTGATCTTTCGGATAAATTTCGGCTGGTTTTAAGGTTAAAGCCTTTTGGTATTTTTCCTTCGCGATCAAATAAGTTTTGTTTCTAAAATCGTTATCAGCCTCAGCAATTAAAGCTTTGTACTGATCTACAAACTTCTTCAAACGATTATTTTCAGCTTCTATGTCAGCTATTTTCTGTTCAATATCTTTAAGCCTTTTCGTTGCATAAGGATCATCTTTTTTATACTTCAAAGCATCCTGATAACTTGTAATAGCATTGTCAAATTGGTTTGAGTTAAACGAATTGTCAGCTTTCGCAATCGCAGTTTTGTAATTCTGTTCGTTTTGTTCTTTCAGAAGTTTAGCAATCAAATCCAGCTGGTCTTGCGGATATTTTTCATCAGATTTAACCAGCAATGCTTCGCTGTAAGCCAGCTGAGCCGTGCTGTATTCCTTATTGCCAAAATGAGTATCAGCCCGCTGAATAACTTTCTGATAGGCTTCCAGGATAGCTTTCAATGCAGCATCATTACGTTCCTGTTCTGCAATTAAATTATTGATTTCGCTGATTCTTTTCGGCGGAACAACTTCTGAAGGGATTAAGTTATAAGCCTTCATAAAAGCATCTTTAGCTTTCAACAGATCTTTAATCTTAAATAAAGACTCTCCTTCGGCAAGTGCCTGGTCAAAATCACGTCTGGTTTTTGCTTCCGATTCCTGCAGTGCCAGTAACTCATCAATTTTAGCCACCTGACGCTTCGGATAATCAGAGTCTGGCAGATACTGAAGTGCCTCCATGTATTTTTCTCTGGCTTCCGGATACTGTTTCGCCGTTAATCGATTGTTAGCATCGGTAATGGCTTTGTTATATGCCTGGGTATTTCGGGCAATCTGGGCGATTTTAGCTTCGGTTTGTCCGTATTTTTCTTTGGCAACCGCATCGTTTGGCTTAATAGTTAAAGCGGTTTCGTACCCAGTTTTAGCAGAATTAAAATCATTTTCACTAAACGATTTATCGCCGCTTGCCATGGCCTGATTAAATGCAAGATTCTGTTTATCCTGCTGCTGCTTCAGGTTTTCTTCTTCACGGCGACGATTCTCAGCAAGAGTTTCGTCAATTTTTCGGATCTGATCTTTTGGATATACCTGATCAGCTTTTATCGTCAATGCTTTCCGGTATTCGGCCTGAGCATTGGCGTAATCTTTCTTTTCAAACAGATTATCGGCTTGCGCAATACTGGCTTTATATTCGCTTTCTATCCGTGCTTTATCTTTTTCAATTCCATCGAGGATGCTTTCAATTTCTTTAATCCTATTTTGCGGATAAGTTTCATTTGTTTTTATGGCAGAAGCTTCCTTGTATTTATTCAGTGATTCTGAGTAGCTTTTTGCAGTAAACAACTGATCAGCAATTTTAATCACATTAGTATACGCCAGCAATTCGGCTTTTGACTTTTCTTCAAGTTGTTTAAGTTCTATTTGAATTTTCTGGATTTCAGCAACTTTTCCAGTCGAATAGCTGTCATTTGCCTTTAACCCAAGAGCAGTATTGTATGAAGTAAGTGAGCTGGTATAATCTTTTGATCCGAAGCTTTTGTCGGCCTGGGCGATTGCGGCCTGGTATTCTTTTTCTATGCGTGCTTTTTCTTTTTCGGCTTTGTCCAGAATACTTTCAATTTCTTTTATTCTTTTCTGCGGATAAGTCTCGGCAGCTTTCATTGTCAATGCGTCCTTGTACTTAATCAGCGATTCAGGGTAGCTTTGAGCTGTAAATAGCTGGTCGGCCACTTTAATTGCCTCATTGTAAGCCAGAAGTTCGGACTGAGCCTTTTCTTCCTGTTGTTTTTGATCTGACTGGATTTTCTGGATTTCATCAATTTTGATTGCAGCATAATTGTCTTTTGGCTTCAATTCAAGAATGTTGTTGAATAAAAGGATTGAATTTGGGTAATCTTTGGCCAGAAAACTCTTATCCGCTTTTTTTAGCAACGATTGGTACGAATCTATTTTTTTGAGCTGATCTTTCGGATATGTTTCTGATTTTTTGATCTGAAGGGCTTTGTTGTAAACCGCTATCGCATCATCGAATCGATTTTCGTTAAAACTCTGATCAGCCTGCGCAATCAGTCCTGCGTATTCTTTTTCAGTTAATTCCTTATTCTTCAGGTTCTGGATATCGTCAATTCGTTTTTTTATTGCAGTATCCGATGGTTTTAGCTTTAGCGCTTCCGTAAATGTGTTCAGCGCTTCGTCAAAGTTGTTGTTGGCAAATGCTTTTTCGGCTTTGGCTACCAAATTGTTAAAATCAATCTCCTTTGATTCTGAAGCTGCAATTTCAGCAAGTTTGGTTTTCGGGTAGGCTTCAGATTTCAGTTTCAAGGCTTCCTGATATTGCATTTTAGCATTTTGCAAATCATTTTTTGCCAGGGCCTGATCGGCAAGTTGAATGGCCTGAAGATATTTTTTGTCGTTTTCAATAGCAACCATTGCCAGTTCTGTTTCTGCTATTTTATCTTTTGCCAACTGGCTGTCGGGTTTTAATCCAAGCGCTTTTTTATATGTGTTTAAAGCCTGGAGATAATCTTTCTGCTGAGCCAGATTGTTGGCAGTCTGTAAAGCCTGGCTATAATCTTTCTCACGCTGGTCAAGCTGAGCCTGTTGTTGCTTTTCCTGAGTAATCAAATTGATTTGATTCTGGGGGTATTGATCTTCGGGAACAAGCAGTTTCGCCTGATTATATAAAGTAATGGCCTGATCGAAATTTTTTGATTTGTAATTGTTATCAGCATTGGCAATCAGGTCTTTAAACTGATTTTGTTTTTCAAGTAAGGCAAGTAACTGATCAATTTCGTTGATTCGTCCATTTGAAAAGACATCGCCTGGTTTGTATTGCAAGGCTTCTTCATATATGGGTCTGGCATCTTTGTAACTCTTTTGATCGAAAAAGCCATTCGCTTTGGCAATAGCCGATTTGTATTTTTGTTCTAATTCTGTTTTTTGTTTTTCGGTAATTTCAAGCGCTTTCACCAAATCCTGAAGTTCGGCTACACGATCATTTGGATAGGCTTTTTCAGGAAATAGCTTGTGAGCTTCCAGGTATTTCATTAAAGCCATCTGGTATTCGCCTCTTTGATAATTTGCATCGGCTTCTTTAATTAACTGATCGAAATTTCTCTGTTTAGCAGCTAAATCCTGCGCATTTTCTTTTGTGATTGATGCAGCTTCTTTTTCTACTTGATTGGCCTGTGATTTGGCTGTTGCAATCTGTTCGGTAAATTGTAAATCAGATATGTAACTTTCTTTCTCAAAGTTATCAATGTCTTTTCCATAAAATATTCTTCCCGATGGTTTTAAGGTAAAGCTTTTGTCAATTCCTTCAAATTCTTTAGTCAATTGAACGATCATTGGAAAGGGAGGAAAATCATTATCACGTTGCCATACTTCCTGCGGAATTTCTGTCGATACAATGATGATTTTGTTAAAGTGTCCGGGATATTTGAAGGTTAAGCTAAATTCATTGAAGAATTCGAGTTCGAAACGGAAGCGGCCGTTTTTGGGAATATCGATATTTGAAGTTTCTTTCCCGTTTTTGGTAACCTCGATACTTCCATTACCAGTTCCCTCAGTTTCCGGTACAATCTTTCCGGTTATAACAAAAAATTTCTTGCTTTGTGCCAGTGCTGGAATCTGAATTGACAGAATAAGAATCAGAAAACCCAGAAAACCTATCCGACCTATTTTTTGCATATGCGTTTAAATTCGATGAAATATGATTAAAGCGAATTGGATTTAAAAACAACTTAATCGCCTCGTAAAAATAACCAAATCAACGAAAAGATAAGCATTGTGCTCGTGTTTATTGAGGCTATTATCGATAAAACCAGATCAATTGATAACGTTTAAGATTGGATTTTATTGGATTGAAGATATTCGAGAGTTTTTTTTTATACTGTGAACAAAGATTTCCAATATAAAACTGATTTTATATCTTAGAATACATGATATGCCTGCAATTTGACTTTGTTTTCCTGAGACTGGATATTTGGATTTTGGATCGAAATGCTTTTGTCAACATATTCTAGATCAAACAAAGTAGGTACTCTTGTAAAACAATCATTTTGTGAAGAGTAGCTAATGTGTTGAATCTGATTTACCATATCGGCGTTGCCTGAAAAAAGTTGAACGGCCATTAAGAAATGTGGAAAATTAGATGGTCTATTGATTGCTTTTTCAGGGACTTCGGTATTTACAACGATGGTTTTTTGTTGAGTACCTTTTTTATTAAATGTGAGCTGATACTTGGTATTGTATTCGAGTTCAAGTCTGAATCGGCCTAGTTTGGATATTTGTAACGAAACACCTTTCTGGTTATTTTTGATAATTTCAACAGAACTGTTGCCCATATCATTCAACTCAGACATGATTTTTCCGCTAATAATAAAATACTTACGATTTTGAGATTGGGAGGAAAGATGGAGGACAACACTTAAGAGTAGGATCATTACGATCTTTAGCTGAGCTTTTTTAATCATTTTTTATGAAAATGGTCAATTAATTTTGTTTTTCTTTTGGGTCGTTTAGTTATAAAAACCAGTCTATATTCCGGAAACCTATAAAAGGTAACCCTCCATTTTAATTTTAGCTCATTCTTCATTTATCCTCCGGCTTTATTTAAAGGCTATCTTTGTCAAATGTCATAATGTTTGAAATGCTGCCGGATTAATATATCTGGTTTTTTTTTCTTTATTTTTGCCCAATACATAAAGTCCAGTGAACTTAGAAAATCTCTTTCGGAAGAAATCCATTTCGCACATCCTGAGCGACGCCGACTCATTGGCTGGAAGCACTGGTGGCATGAAGCGCACCCTTCGAGTCTTCGACCTGACGGCACTTGGTGTTGCAGCCATAATCGGTGCCGGAATTTTCAGCACCATCGGAAACGCGGCTGCCAGTGGTGGTCCGGCCGTTTCATTGCTATTTGTGTTTACTGCCATTGCGTGCGGATTGTCTGCTATGTGTTACGCCGAATTCGCCTCGTCAATTCCAATCAGTGGAAGCGCCTATACTTATGCCTATGTAAGTTTTGGTGAACTGATTGCCTGGATTATTGGCTGGGATTTAATCATGGAATATGCCATTGGCAATATTGCTGTGGCTATCTCGTGGTCGGGTTATTTTACCGGATTGATGGACGGGTTGGGCATGCATATCCCAAGTTACCTCTCAACCGATTTTTTAACGGCTTCGAGGGGTTATCAGGCGTCAGTTGATGTCATGAAAACCGGTACTCCTTTGTCTGGTTTAAGTCCTGAAATGGCTGATGCCTATTCAGCATGGACAAATGCTCCGCTTATTGGTAATTTTCATTTTGTAGCCGATCTTCCGGCGCTATTTATTGTTTTCGTGATTACCTGGATTTGTTATCGTGGAATTAGGGAATCGCGAATAACAAACGACTTTTTTGTTTTGCTGAAAGTTGCCATTTTGCTTCTTGTAGTTGGTGTGGGGGCTTTCTACGTGAAACCTGAAAACTGGAGCCCATTTGCCCCGAACGGAATCGGCGGAGTTTTGAAAGGCGTTTCAGGTGTTTTCTTTGCCTACATCGGGTTCGATGCCATTTCGACAACTGCCGAGGAGTGCAAAAATCCGAGGCGCGATTTGCCTTTGTCGATGTTCTATGCTCTCTTGATTACAACGATTTTGTATGTGATGATCAGTCTGGTATTGACCGGCATGGTTCCTTACAACGAATTGGGAGTTTCCGACCCGATGGCTTATGTATTTACCAAGCTGCACCTGACCAAACTTTCAGGAGTGATTGCAGCCGGTGCTGTGATCGCGATGGCGAGTGTGCTGTTGGTTTTTCAGCTTGGGCAACCGCGTATCTGGATGAGCATGAGCCGCGACGGACTTCTTCCTCCCATTTTTGCCCGGCTTCACCCAAAATACCGCACTCCCGCTTTTGCTACCATCGTAACCGGGTTTGTTGTTGCCATCCCTTCACTTTTTATGAATCTGACTGAAGTAACCGACCTGACCAGTATCGGAACTCTGTTCGCTTTTATTCTCGTTTCGGGAGGGATTCTTGTTTTGAATCCGACCGGACAACAAAAACATGATGGAAAAGGGTTTCGGGTTCCGTATGCCGACAGTAGGAGGTACTTGTTGCCAATTTGGGCAGTACTTTTGTTTTTGGTCTTGAATTCCGGCGTTGAATTATCCATTCTGAGATCAGACCATTCAGAAGGTTTTAACCTGTTCAAAATTATTCGGAATCATTTCCCATTCCTGATCTTTTGCATCGTCTCAATTATCATCACTTTTCAGGCGGTGGCAAAAAGGTGGTCGCTCATTCCGGTACTCGGGCTACTTACCAATCTGGGTTTAATGAGCCAGTTGGGGGTAACCAACTGGTTCCGATTTGGTATTTGGTTGTTGATCGGTTTGCTGATTTATTTTTCTTATGGGGCAAAACATAGCCGGATAAAGGAAATCTAATTATAAGTCAGGGTTTCACTCAAAGTGAAGCCCTGACTTATTTTTATTATCCTGCAATTTCGTGGCTCAAACAATGCAAAGTTCCCAATCCCCAAACTAAATCGACAGCATTAATCCCGATCACATCGCGGTCAGGAAATAGATCAGTCAATATTCCAAGCGCTTTGTAGTCATTTTTATCATTGAAAGTTGGCATCAGCACACAACCATTAGTCATCAGGAAATTCACATAACTGGCAGGTAAACGCAAGTCTTCGAAGTCGAGGCGGCCAGGCATCGGCATAGTCACCACATTTAGTTTTTCACCATTTTCGAGTTTGGCATTCCGGAGTATTTCGAGGTTGACTTCGAGTTTGTGGTGGTTTGGGTCGCTCGTATTTGGTTCTTGAACGGCAACCACGCTATTTCGGTTTACAAAGCGGCAGATATCGTCCACATGTCCGTGCGTATCGTCGCCTTCAATGCCTTCTCCCAACCAGATGGTGTTGGTTACGCCCATGTATTCGCGAAACACATTTTCGTAGTCTTCTTTCCTGAATCCTTTATTCCTGATTTGCTGAACCGGATCCATCAGACACTCTTCGGTAGTAATCAGCGTTCCGCAGCCATTTACATCAATGGAGCCGCCTTCGAGAACCACCAGTTTGTTGTTGTACATGGCAGGAACAACGGGCATTCCCAGATGTTGGGCAACTACCGCCGGAATGCCTTGGTCTTTCTTGTGGTTTTTGTATTTGGCCCAGCCTGTGAATCCGAATTGAATGGCTTCGAGGCCGCCATTGGCAGTTTTAACGATTGCCGGACCCGAATCGCGCATCCAGTTGCGGTTGGTATCCTTAATGATGTAGCTCACCTGCGAAGGATCGACGTGAGCCTGTTCGAGCATCTCAGCCACTTTCTCACGCATTTCGTCCGACTTAATAATCAGGATAACCGGTTCGTAAGTGGTCACTTTTTTGATCATCTCCACAAATGCCCATTTAATGGCATGGTACTTTCCTGGCCAGTCGCGGCCTTCAGCCGGAAACGACAACAGTGTTGCCTGATGTTTTTCCCATTCTGCGGGGAATCTACGGGATATAGCGCTCATAAATTTGTTTTTTCTGAATATGAAATGCCGGCAAAGATAAGATGATTTGCTTTTCTATGGTTTTCCTATTTGTGTTGTCTGGCTGAACTCGTTGATGGTTTTCAGGTCGAACTCGTAATAATCGAGCTTTTTATTCATTCCAAGCTCTGTTTTGATTGAATAGTCGGTAATCAGGCTATTCCCAATGTCGTAAGTCAATTGACCTTTTCCGTTGCCATTGCCTGTGAATGAATTGTCCATTATTTTCGGGGTCATTTGGTAGCTTTGACTGAGATCGAATTGCGCGATATCATTTTTGATACTGATCAGTTTGTATGCGGTAGTAACTACTATATCGATTTTCGAGCCTTCCATAGCCATTTCAGTCGGACGATCTGTTGAGAACTGATCGCCGATTTTGAGACGCTGTTCCGGAAATTTGAATTGCTCGAACGTATTTTGAACTGTTTGCAGAAGCTGGTTTTTTTGATCAATGCTAAGTGTGGCCGATGAAACTTTGCTGAAGGTTGGCAGTTTTTCTCCTGTTATTTCACCTTTTACCTCCGAACCTTCAGGAATTTCATTTTTCCCGTCGAGGCTCATTGTTTTTTTGTAAGTCAAACTTACCGGAAAACTATTGTCTTCGGATCTTTTGCCGGTTACTAATTCCGTGTCGGTCTTTGTTTTTACCTTCGAGATGGTTGGGTTTTTAATGCGCATGCTTTTCAGTTTTCGCATGGCAATGTCCTGTCCCGAATAGGTAATCACTGTTTCAGTACCTCTGATAGTGGAAATGTTGTATGTCTTTCCCGGCTGGTACTGAACTTTCAGGATCAGTCCTTCAGGCTTGGGTGGTGTGCTGCACGAAAATTGGGAAAGAAGCAGTAAAATAGCTAGTGTTTTTTTCATTTATAATGAAAGTGGTTGGAGATCTTTGAATGAAAATCTATTTGTTTCCTATAACTACAAGCCATGGACGAACTTGCCATTCAAGGATCAATCCGTTTTTTACATACGGATCGTTTTGTGCAAATTCAGTTGCAACTTCGGGACTGTCGCCTTTAAAAACAAGCATGGCACTGTCGGCTGGATCATCAAATGCTCCACCCATAATCAACGAACCATTTTGATAGGCTTGTTGCGCAAGGCTTAAATGCTCCTCTCTAAATGGAGCCCGTTTTTCAATATAGTTGTCAACGGTTTTGTAGAATAAAATATAGTACATGTCTTGATTTTGGATGCAGTGCGTCTAGTCAATAAACCTCTTGGTAATATCGCCATAGGCGTCAATCCGGCGGTCGCGCAGGAAAGGCCAGTTGCGGCGAACATCTTCCATCAGGGTGTGGTCGATTTCGGCCATAATAATTTCTTCCTTGTCGTGCGAGGCTTCGGCCAGTATTTCGCCTTGCGGACCGGCAATAAACGATGCGCCCCAGAATTCAATTCCTGCCGATGATTCAACCGGTTTTTCGAAACCTACGCGGTTACAGGCTGCCACAAAAATACCGTTGGCAACGGCATGTCCACGCTGAACGGTGCGCCAGGCATCATGCTGTTTTTCGCCGTATTGAGCTTTTTCCGACGGATGCCAGCCAATAGCGGTGGGGTAGAAGAGTACCTCGGCTCCTTGCAATGCAGTAATCCGTGCTCCTTCCGGATACCACTGGTCCCAGCAAATCAGGGTCCCAATCTTACCCACTTTGGTATCGAATGCTTTGAACCCGATGTCGCCTGGTGTAAAGTAAAATTTTTCGTAATAGCTCGGATCATCTGGAATGTGCATTTTTCGGTACAAACCGGCTTGCGATCCGTTAGTATCAATAATGTAGGCCGAATTGTGATACAAGCCCGATGCGCGGCGTTCGAAGAAAGGAACAATCAGCACCACGCCCAATTCGGCAGCTAAAGCACTGAAGGCTTTGTACGAATCGTTGTGCAACGGCTCTGCCAAATCGAAATAATCGTGATTTTCGCTCTGGCAAAAATAGAACGAACTATATAATTCGGGTAAACAAACCACATTGGCTCCCTGTTTGGCGGCTTTGAGTATCCATTCCAGACACTTCTTTAGGTTCACTTCCGGAGTTGCATCCAACGAAATTTGGGTCAATGCGATGTTATAGTTTTTATTCTTCATGGTGTAATTTGTTTCTGAAGACAAAAGTAAATATTATTTAGAAATACTTCCTCTTGAATAGATTTCAAGATACCAACATTCATGATGTTATCTGAAATAGGAATCTAAATGTTTATAATCATAGATGTTTATGTATAATATTTAGAAAGGGTTTATTAGTTTTACGTTACATAAATTCATAAAACACAACTATGAACAGAAATTATCTTAATCAACTATTCGCGTTGTTAATTTTATTGGTTTGCACCATGCAACCCGGCTTTGCAACCGACGGATATTTCAGCATTGGTTATGGTACCAGAAGTAAAGGTATGGCCGGAGCTGGCGTAGCAATGTATTCAAATTCGCTTATTGGCGGAAATCCTGCTGGAAATGTTTTTTTGAAGAAACAAATCTCTTTTGGAATTGGTGCTTTTGCTCCGATGCGCGAATACACCATTTCTGCAAATACAGAAGGACAGCCAGGGATTTTTCCGCTTACACCCGGAACTGTAAAAAGTGACAAGCCTGTATTTTTTATTCCTTCTATCGGTGGTAACTGGATGATAAACAAGACTTCGGCAGTTGGTTTTTCGATATATGGCAATGGAGGTATGAATACAAGCTATCCAACGAAAACTTTTGATAATCCGCAAGCTCCGGTAACCAGTCCAACCGGGATTAATCTTTCGCAGTTATTTTCAGAAATAACCTATTCGGTGAAAATAGGTAAAAATCACAGCGTTGGAATTTCAGCAATTGGAGCTTTTCAGATGTTTGAAGCGAATGGATTACAGGCATTTATGCAAATGAGTTCAGATCCTCTTAAATTGACAGACAATGGAGCTGATTATAGTTACGGCTATGGTGCAAAAATTGGTTACCTGGGGAAAATTACCAGCGATTTGAGCATTGGAGTTAAATACCAAAGCGAGATATTCATGACCAAGTTTAAAGAGTATGCCGGTTTATTTGCAGAACAAGGTGGGTTTAACATTCCATCCAACATTACGGTTGGGTTGGCTTATCAATTTTCGAAGGAATTTACGCTTGCCCTGGATGCAAAACAGATCAGGTATACCGATGTAAAATCAGTTTCAAATCCACTTACTCTTGATGCTCCTTTAGGTGATGATTCAGGTTCAGGGTTTGCATGGGGAAATCAGCTGGTTTTCAAACTTGGGATGGAATATACACCATATCGCAGTTTTTGGACTTATCGTGCCGGTGTTTCGTATGCCAGACAGCAGTTTCCTGAAAACCAACTCATGTTTAATATTCTTGCTCCGGGAGTATCGCAGAATCATGTGGCAGCAGGTTTTACACGTAAGTTAAGTAAAAGAGGAAATGGAATAAACCTGTCAGCCATGTATTCGCCTGCAACATCATTGTCAGGTCCTAACAGCTTATACACAGCCCAAACAATTGAATTGAAAATGAGTCAGTTTGAGTTGGAACTGGGCTATACATTTTAATTATCTTCATTAGGTCACTTCAAAATAAGTAAGACCGGACAATGCGAATTTGTAATGTCCGGTCTTATTATTTATAGAGGATTATACAGCTTTGAAATAATCTTTTGAGGCGTTGCAAATTGGGCATTTGTAATCTTCCGGCAGTTCTTCGAATGGCGTTCCGGGAGCAATACCCATTGATGGATCGCCTTCTTCCGGATTGTATGTGAATCCGCAAATCACACAAACATAACTTTTTCCATCAAAAATGTGTTCGTGTTCCGGTTCCTCTTCTTTAATCTCACGGGAAGGCGTTGCCGTTTCAGCATCCAGTAGCGATTTTTCGATGTAGGTTGGCGAATTTTTGGGCGAATACATCTTGTATTTTTCGCGGTAATACTGGTAGGTCAGCGGTTCTTCATCAGAAATCTCATCCGAATCGAGCACTTCGCCAATGATGAGAAAATGCGACCCGAGATCAATCGAATTCACCACCTTGCAATCGAACCATGCTACCGAGCTGTCGAGAACAATAGGCGCTCCTGTTTTGGCAGTTATCGTGCTGATTCCGCTGAATTTATTGATGTCATTGGACGACATAAACCCGAAGTCGCCTATGATTTTCATGTTTACTTCTTTCTTCAGAACTGAAATTGAAAAAATGCCTGAATCCTGAATAACCTGGGTTGTCTGGTTATTTTTGTGGCACGAAATGGCAATTTGAGGTGGCTCTGATGTAACCTGAAAGGTAGTGTTGGCAATGTATCCGGCTTTTTTGCCTTTATATTCCGAAGCAACCAAATACAGTCCGTATGATAATTTGTGGAAGGCTTTAAGTTTCATAATTACAGTTTGTTGTAAATAACTTTAAAAGTCAAATTTAGTTCATTGTTTTGAACTAAATGATGTTCGCGAATGAAGTTTTCTCAGGAACTGAAAAGCGACAGCTTAGAGCCTAAATATGAATCTCGAATAAGAAGTATGGAAAATGAAAATCAATCATTTTCAACATTCAGGAATTTTCTGTATTCGGATGGTGATTTCCCTATTATTTCTTTAAACTGACGGTTGAAGTTGGATATGTTGTTGAAACCTGTTTCAAAACAAACAAAGGCAATGGTTTCGTTACTGTTTCGAAGCAGATTACATGCGTTATTAATTCTTAGCTCATTGACAAATTCAGCATACGTTTTCCGCATTTTACTTCGGAAATAGCGACAAAAAGCCGCGGAATTCATCCCGGCAACAGAGGCAACTTCATTCAACGAAATTTTTTTATGAAAATTCTGTATTGAATATTCATACACTTTAACCAGTCGTTCGTCGAAATTGTAATAGGCATTTTTCGAGTATCCCTGACTGGCAATTGGAATGAAGTCGGACTGTCCAAGTAGATTCAATAATTCAATGAGTGTGAAATAGCGAATCAGCCCATTGTCCTGATACATTTTCTGAATTAATGCGGCAGCCTTGTTTTTAATGCTTTCCGGAAACTTCAACCCTCGTGACGAATTGGCCAATAATCGGGTAATGGCTGCAAACTCGGGCCTTTTTAATTGATTGTCGCTGAAATAGTCGGCAGGAAACTGGAGAATGTAAGCATTAACCCGCAGTTCTGGATTTCCGGAATAATATTGTTTGTCGTTGAGGAAAAAGTGAGGCAGCGTACTTCCAAAAAACACGAGATCTCCCGGACCAAAATCTTCGATAACATCGCCAACGAATTTTTTCCCCGTACTGCGCAGTATGTAGGCGAGTTCAAATTCAGTATGGTAATGATATGGTACCGAAAAATGTTCGAAATCGTTATACTTAATAACAAAAGAGTTACCAGCCAAATAGTTTATAACTTCTTTAAACGGTTTCATCCTTATTTGTGGTTGCGTTAGTCTAATATTATAGGCAAAAATAGTATATGTGTCTGCAAATCCTATATCTATTAGTATTTTTTTTATCATCTATCTTCGTAATCGATTTCTGTTACAAATACAATAACAATTTATTAACACAGAAATTGAAATCTTGTATCTTCTAGTTTAGAATCTATTTTTCATATTGAAACTGAAATGGATTTGAAGTTCTTAATTGGATAGATCAGAATGTGCTGATCAATCGATTGCATAACAATATTAAATATTTAAACTTATCAAATTTTATTGGCCAATGAGTTAAACAAAGCGGAATGAAATTTACAGTAAAAGCTTAAGTGGCTGTGACTGTGACAAGAGAGTGTTAAACTAATTAACCAGTAGTATCTGATGTCCAATTCATTTTCTCTCTGAATGGATCAGCTGCTACAAAACAAAAAATGACTATGAAAAAAAGATTTAAGAAATTTTTACTTGCGACTAAACTAACACTGATTTTGATCTGCTTTGCAGGTCTTTTTAATGGGTTTGGTGCAGTTCCGGAAAACTTGACTTCCGAGCAGCAGCAAACTAAATCGATTACTGGTACCGTAACTGATGATACCAATCAGGCGCTTCCTGGAGCATCGGTAGTTGTGAAAGGCACTACTATCGGAATTATTACCGATATGGATGGAAAGTTTACCTTAAAAGTTCCTGAAAGTGCAAAAACACTTGTTATTTCGTTCGTTGGGATGGTATCACAAGAACTTCAGATTGGTACAAAAACTTCGTTCAATGTGATACTTGTGTCGGAAACCATTGGATTGGAAGAAGTTGTTGCCGTTGGATACGGAACTGTTCGCAAAAAAGACCTGACTGGTTCTGTTTCATCCGTAACCAGTGGCAAATTGGCCGAACGTTCAAGTTTTAGTGCTGCCCAGGCTATGCAGGGAAAAGCTGCTGGTGTTGTGGTACAGCAACAAAATTCGGCTCCCGGAGCTGATGCGAAAGTTATGATCCGTGGTAACCGTTCGTTAAAAGCAACCAACGATCCATTGTATGTTGTCGACGGAGTTCCATTGGTAGTTGGGTTAAGCGAAATCAGCCAATCGGATATTGAGTCGATGGACATTTTGAAAGATGCGTCTGCAACAGCTATTTATGGATCAAGAGGTGCAAATGGAGTAGTCATCATCACAACTAAAAAAGGTAAAGAAGGAAAAGCTGTTGTGGATTACAATGGTTATTATGGCATACAGCAACAAGCTAAAGTACTTGAACTTTTCAATGGACCTGAATGGGTTGAGTTTTTACGTGAAGCTTACCGTACAACAGGTAAATATCCTGCAAAACCTACCTATGCCATGGATACACAAATGATGCCAGTTGGTCAGGAAAGCGACCCTACGGGTATTGCTTTTAAAATTCAAAACGCCTACGATACTGATGGTTCTTGGCATCCGGAACGTTTGGTTTCAACCGACTGGATGGGTGAAGTCATGCGTCAGGGTGAGGTGCAGAATCATGAAATTAGTGTTCGTGGAGGTACCGAAAAACTAAAGGTTTTGTCTTCTGCTACTTATTACAATGAAAAAGGATTGTTGAAAACTCAGGATTATTCACGTTATTCAGTACGTGTCAATTTCGATTGGGATATTTCTGATTACGTGAAAATCGGTGGACAAACTCAATTCTCGCATTTCGACCGTAATGACGGACCAAACGTTTATGATGGTGTAAAGAGCTTATCTCCATTGGCTAATATCCGCAATGCCGAAGGTGTTTTGTTTAACCGCCCGGGAGGTGATCCACAGTTGTGGAATCCGGTACTCAATCTGACCGAAGCTATTGTTCGCTACAAAAAGGATCGTTTCCTTGGTAGTTATTATGTAGAAGCGAAATTGCCATTCGATGTTAAATTCCGTTCAAATTTTGGTTTGGATTTTGGTCCTTATGCCGATCAGCGGTTTTATGGTGGACGCAGTTCCGACCGTCAGGGTGGTAAAGCCCGTGCTGAAAACGGTGGGGATACCCGTACCATGTACACCTGGGAGAACCTTTTGTACTGGAATAAAATTATTCAGAAACATTCTTTCGGAGCAACTTTCCTTCAATCTATCCAACAGGAAAAATTCGAATCATCTCGCATTAGCGTAATGGATCTTCCTTACGAAACACAATTGTGGTACAATGTGGGTAGTGCTCCTACTATTTCAGCTGTATCAAGTAATTACACCAAATGGCAATTGGCCTCATTTATGGGTCGTTTCAATTACAGCTATAAAGATAAATACCTTTTGACTGCTTCAGCCCGTTACGATGGCGCTTCACGTTTAGCTCCCGGAATGAAATGGGTGATGTTCCCATCGGCAGCTTTGGCCTGGCGTATTAACGAAGAAAGTTTTATGAAAAACACGAATATTTTCAGTAACCTGAAACTTCGCGCTGGTTTTGGTATTACCGGTAACTCGGCTATTGATCCTTATAAAACTGCCGGTAACCTTGGATATGCCCGATACAACTTTGGTACAACCAATATGATGGCTTTTTACCAAAACGAAATGCCTAACCCAGATCTGAAATGGGAAAAAACAAAACAATACAATGCAGGACTTGATTTTGGTATTTTGAAAGGTAGAATTAATGGAGTTATCGATGTTTATCTTCAGAATACATCTGATTTGTTGATGGACCGACAATTGCCACAAGTTGCAGGTTTCAATAGTGTAGTTTACAACATTGGTAAAACCCGCAACAAAGGTATTGAGATAACCATCAACTCACAGAATATTCAAAAGACCAATTTCACCTGGAGTACCGATTTCATCTTGGCTCGAAATAAGGAAGAAATCGTTGAACTTTACGGAGGTAAGAATGATGACATTGGTAACAAATGGTTCATCGGACAACCGCTTCAGGTTTATTACGATTACAAATCGTTGGGAATTTGGCAATTGGGCGAAGAAGCCGAAATGGCAAAATATGGTACCCAATTTAAGGCTGGTATGATTAAAGTGGCCGACACCAATGGCGACTATAAAATCACTGCAGCCGATCAACAAATCATTGGTTCTACCCGTCCAAAATTTACGGCCAGTATGTCCAACTATTTTACCTATAAAGGCTTCGACTTAAACTTCTTTATCAATGCTTCTTACGGAAATATGTTGCAGTTCGACCGTAATATGAGCTTTAATGGTCGTTATAACAGCTTGAAAGTGAATTACTGGAGGGTTACCGAATACGATGCTAATGGAGTTGCTGTTGCCAGTAACGGAAGTAACGAGGCTCCACGTCCAAATAACGGAATTGAAAACCCTAACTACAGAAGTTCACTCAATTATTTTAATGCTTCATTCCTCCGTTTAAGCAATGCAACTTTAGGTTATAACTTACCTAAAAGCGTCTTAACAAAGATGAAAATTTCCAAATTCAGGCTTTATACAACTGTTCAGAATGCTTTCTGTATTACCAAGTATCCTGGTACTGACCCTGAAAGTGGTGAAAACTTTAATGCTCCTATGCCACGTAAATTCATGTTTGGTATTAATATGAGCTTATAATACAAAGTCATTTTAAGAAGCATTTACAACGTAAATTATTAAGAATATGAAAAAAATAGCTAATTATATATTCACAATTCTGCTGATCTTCTCTTTTTCGGCTTGCGAAGATTACCTGAAAGAGGAAAGGTACACCGATGTAGGATACGATTATTTTAAAACTAAGGTCGGTATGGAATCGGCTGTTACTGGTGTTTACCAGGCGATGAGATGGTACACTGGTGCATATAATCAATCAGGAAATCAAACAGGTGCTTTTGGTAGTACTGCTGCGGGAAACATGGAAGCCTATTTTTGTTTGACTGAGTATGGTACCGACTTTACATGGGAAGGTACTGACGGGGGAAACAAAGATGCGTTCAACAAATATTTGAGTGGGTTAAATTCACAGCAGGATGTGATCAATAAATTCTGGAACAACAATTACAAAGCGATTACCCGTGCCAATACAGCATTGATGTATATGCCCGATGTTCCGGACATGACTGATGCCCAAAAAACGCAGAGAATTGCAGAGCTTAAATTCTTGCGTGCATTTTACTATTTCGATTTGGTTCAGCATTACGGAGGATTACCATTAATAGTTGAAGGTAATGTGACTGAAGTTGTAACCGATTTCAAACGTGCTACCGCTGCTGAGGTTTACAAACAAATCATTAGCGACTTAAAAGCTGCTATTGCTGTTCTGCCTGATGTTTATCAACAAACTGAAAGAGGTCGTGCAACCAAATGGTCAGCATCGCATTTGCTGGCTAAAGTTTACCTCACACGTATCAGTTCTGAAGCATCGGTTCGTGGTGGAAAAGTTACCGATTTGGATAGCGCTGCGGTTTATTCCGAAGCAGTTATCAACTCCGGAAAATTTGCTTTGGAGTCGAATTTCGCTAATGTTTTTGAACAGAATAATCAAAAAACCTCGAAGGAAATTATCTGGGATGTTGAATATACCAAAGACGCACTTTTTAGCGGCGCCGGTAGTTCAGGCTCTGATGGAGGTAACCAGTTGCACCTATATTGGGTTACCCAGTATGATGTGAAACCAGGTATGACCCGCGATATTGTAAACGGTCGTCCATGGAAACGTATGCGTCCAAATCCAAAGATTATTACTTCTTTATGGGATCGCAAAGTCGATTCAAGGGTTTTCAAAACCTTTAAATGGGCTTTCTATTGCAACAATGCCGGTACTGCGCCTAAATGGGCTAAAGAGTATTATTACATTAACCCTCTGACAAATGCTGAAGTAAAAACGGATATAATTTATACTACGCCTGCCGAATTGGTTGGAAAACCTAAATTCAAAGCTGGTGATACCGCTATCTACATTTCATCGAAATATTACGGCGCTCTTACCGATTATTCAACAACAAATCCGAAACAAACGGTAATTAATGAGGCCGCCTATCGTAAAATGTTGATTGATATTGCAAAGGCTCCATATTTGTATATTCCGGCTGATAAATACGACACCAACAACTTCCCGAATATGTTGAAATGGATGGATGATCAACGCCAGGATATGAACTACCAGGCAGGATCACGGAATTTCCACCGCATGCGTTTAGCCGAAACGTACCTTATTGCTGCTGAGGCTTACGGACGCAAAGGTGACTTTGTGAATGCTGTGAAATACATTAATGTGGTTCGTGCCCGTGCAGCTTATGCCGAAGGTGAAACTAAACCAACCCAACTTTACCGGGTTGAAGGTGGTGTGCCAAATACAACTTCAACAGTTAGTGCCATGTTGGTTACCGAGGCTATGGTAAAAGCCCCTGTACTTCCTTCAGGTACCGGATTTGATCCGTTCGTGGATTGGATGTTGGAAGAACGCGGTCGTGAACTTTATGGTGAATTAAATCGTTGGGAAGATTTGGCAAGGACTGGAACCCTAGTTGCCCGTGCCAAACTTTACAATCCGGATGCAGCGCCTATGGTTAAAGATTTCCATAAGTTGCGTCCAATTCCGAATACTTTCATTGACCGCTTGTTGCCTAAACCTGAATTGTCAACAGTACAAAACCCAGGATACTATTAGTAGTTATCTGGTTTATTCATAATTATTTCGCCGCTATTGTGTTATGCAATAGCGGCGATTTTTGTTTTGCATTAGCCAGATATTGTAATAGAATAATCAATTGATAAACTCAATTAATTTATGGATGAATTTTAATACCTTTCGACTGCCAATTTATGTCTAATTAAACTACTCAAAATCATGAAAAAGAATTTTTTGATTTCGGCCTTGCTCTTATTGGTCGTAAATCTTTATGCACAATTTCCGCCAGCGGCAGAGACTCAAAAACAAATCCTGATTGAAACCAATAATACCTCTTTGGTCTTTTCTGTTGGGAAAAATCAAAAGTTGTATCAGGTTTATCTGGGTGAAAAACTGTTGAATCCGGAAGATTATAAAACACTGCCCAATCAACACGAAGCCTACGTTCCATCGGGAACCGATAATTTATTCGAACCAGCCATTAAGATGCTGCACAACGATGGAAACCCCTCGCTCGAATTGTTGGTGACTGATGACAAAACGACCCGCGACGGAAATGTGGTCACCACTTCTATTTTGCTGAAAGACTCCAAATATCCGGTTGAAGTCCGGCTCAACTTTGTTGCATTCCAGAAAGAAAACATCATCAAGACCTGGACAGAAATCGAACATCAGGAAAAAAATCCGGTGACTGTGACCAATTTTGCCTCATCGATGTTGCATTGGGATGCCGATAAATACTGGCTGACGCAGTTTCATGGCGATTGGGCGCAGGAAATGCGGATGGAAGAAAGTCAGCTAACTGCCGGAATTAAAACCATCGACAGTAAGTTGGGTACACGTGCAAATATGTACCAAACGCCTGTATTTTTCCTGGCTAAAAATACTCCTCCCACTGAAAATTCAGGAGAAGTAATTGCCGGAACTTTGGGTTGGACGGGTAGTTTTCAGATGCTGTTCGAAATTGATAACAGCAATTCTCTGCGGATGATTTCAGGGATGAATCCGTTTGCTTCGGAATATCACCTGAAACCCAATGAAAATTTTGTCACTCCTGAATTTATTTTCACTTACAGTGCTCAAGGCAAAGGTCTTGCAAGCCGCAATTTCCACAGTTGGGCCCGTAATTATGGTTTATTGGATGGAAATGGCAATCGTTTAACCTTACTGAATAACTGGGAAGCCACTTATTTCGATTTCGATGAAAATAAGCTGACCGAACTGTTTGGCGGTGCCAAAGATTTGGGCGTTGACCTTTTCTTGCTGGACGATGGCTGGTTTGGAAATAAATACCCACGTGCTAATGACCGTGCAGGTCTGGGTGACTGGCAGGAAACCAAAACCAAACTGCCACACGGATTGGGTTATCTGGTTGAACAGGCCGAAGCCAAAGGTGTGAAATTCGGTATCTGGATTGAGCCTGAAATGGTGAACCCAAAGAGCGAATTGTATGAAAAACATCCCGACTGGGTTCTGAAACTGCCAAACCGCGACGAACATTATTACCGCAATCAGTTGGTACTCGACCTGACTAATCCTGAAGTTCAGGAATTTGTGTATAAACTTGTTGACGATATGCTGACTAAAAATCCAAAGATTGGATTCATTAAATGGGATTGCAACCGCATGATGACCAACACTTATTCGGCATACCAGAAGGATAATCAGTCGCATGTTCAGATTGAATATGTCCGCAGTTTTTACCGTGTGATGGAACGTTTGCGCGCAAAATATCCGAAACTGCCAATCATGCTTTGCTCTGGCGGTGGCGGACGCACCGATTACGGCGCATTGAAATATTTCACCGAGTTTTGGCCAAGCGACAATACCGATGGTTACGAACGGGTATTTATTCAGTGGGGGTATTCATACTTTTTCCCGAGCATTACCTCGTGCAACCACATTACCACCATGGGCAAACAATCGCTCAAATACCGTACTGACGTGGCGATGATGGGAAAAATGGGTTACGACATCCGCGTAAACGAAATGACCGCCGATGAGCTTAAATTCAGTAAGCAGGCGCTTCAAAATTATGCACGGCTAAAAGAGCTGATCTGGAAGGGTGATTTGTATCGTTTGGTTTCGCCATACGAACAGGAACGTGCTGTTTTGATGTATGTGAGCGTCGATCAGGCTAAATCCATTCTGTTTTCATATTCGTTGCATCCTAGAGCATTTAATCAGTTTACCGCTGTGAAATTGAACGGGTTGGATCCGAAGAAAAATTATAAGATTGAAGAAATCAATAAAATGCCTGATTCGCGCAGCAGATTCAGGGCTGATGGCAAAACCTTCTCGGGCGATTATCTCATGAAAATTGGTTTGTCGTTGCCAAACAACTCAGAACTTTCAAGTTCGGTGATTGAGATTACCGAAGTAAAATAGTTTTAAACTTTTACTCACGGGGTGACTTCAAATCTCCCCGTGAGTATTTTCCTTATTTGATTTTCTGCTAATGTCGTTTTCCGATAACCTGCAACAGCTTTCTTTTTCCTTATTTTCTTAGCAAATGGTCAGCAGACTGTAAAATCTTCAACTTTAAATCTTCAGGATAATTCGGATGATCGGCCAGAAATTGTTTCACAATAGCGGCAGCTTCCTTGCTGTTATGTCCTTTCAGTAAATTATCGAGCCACGATTTTGGGAAGAATATATCGCCGGTTCGCTGAATTTCCTGCAACTCATCAAGTGCCGGACGAATGTATTCCAGACTTTCTTTTTCGCGGATTGGATGGTTCAAAAATGCCATTGCCTGATCGACCCACGGCTCATGTTCACGATTTCCATCCAGAAGCAGGGATTCGAAGAAGCGGTCGCGTTCGGCTTTATCAGGATTCAAACTTTTTCGCACAAACTGAAACTGCACCTTTTTATCCGGATTCGAGATTCGATTTTCCTGATTGTCCAGAATTTCGTTGGCTTTTTCGGGCAGTTTCAGCGCTAGTTGAAAAGCCAGTTCATTTTGCTGATCGGCACTCAGTTTGATGTCCGGATGATGCGATGGATTGTTCAGGCAGCTTTCCAGCCTGGATAATGAATTGTCGGTTCGAGATAATCGTATGATACTATTGATTATCGCCGTTTGCTGATTTTTTCGTGATGCATATTCTTTCCAAAGTATCACCTCCATATTTTCCTGAATAGCTCTTTGTTGTTCGGGAGTTGCCTTGTATAAGTAGCAGGATTCCAAATAACTGAGCATTCGTTCGAATATAACAGAATTGCTTTCCAGTGGCAGTTGATTGATTAATAGATTTAGGTATTCAGTGGTGTTGAGTTTATTTTCATACAGGTTTTCGGTCAGATCGGTTAATATAGAAGCCCGTAAAAGATCATCAGTCAAGGTCGAAAAATGATTCAGAAAATAATGAACTGAAGCGGAATCCAGTTCTACAAATCCATACACTTTCCCTTTCGAATTGAGGTAAATCCATTCAGGTTTTTCTCCTGAAAACACATTTTTAAGTTCAGTTTTTATTGAATTGAACACGATTTTTTGATGAGTGATTTTTCCATTTTCAGAAAAAGCCAAATCCAGTTCCTGTGGCCAAATACGGGTCTTTTCATGGGAATCGTGCTGCTCAATTGCGAGATCTTTTCCAACAATTGCAGCTTTTAGATGCGGTCGGCCAGCTTCTTCAACCCAACTTGCCGACCAACGGGGCAAATCATCTGTTTGCGCGGTATTCAGAATTCCGATCAACTCTTTCCATCCGGCATTTCCATAGGCATTTTTCGTCAAATATTGCTGAAGTCCTTTCTGAAGTGCAGCTTCGCCAGTTTTTTGCTCCAGCATTCGCATCACGATGGGTGCTTTGTGGTAAATAATCGATCCGTATAAACTTCCGGCGTCTTTCATGTTGGCCAGCTTTTGCCCAATGGCGTTGGCTCCCGAAGTACGATCGACCGAATAAGCCACATCGTAATGAGCCAGCAAAAATTGCAGATCGAAGTTGAATTCAGGAAACATTGGTGTAACCACTTTGTCGGCAATAAAATTGGCAAACACTTCTTTCAGCCACACCTCGTCGAACCAGGGCATGGTTACCATATCGCCAAACCATATGTGTGCCGTTTCGTGGGCAATCAGGTTTGCTCGTTTCAGCAATTGCTGCTGAGTGGGGTTGGCGTCCAGAAACAGGCTTGATGCCCGGTAAAGCGTGGCTCCGGGATGTTCCATGCCATTGTATTGAAACGATGGAACGGCCACCAGATCGTATTTTTCGAACGGGTAGGGGATACCCGTGTATTTTTCAATCCAGTCGATAGAATGGAAGAGCAGCGAAAAAATAGAATCGGTATTGTTTCGCAATTCCTCTTCCTTTTCCCGATGATGCAATACACAAGTTTTTCCGTTTCTGGTTCGGCTGATGGTGTCAAACTTTCCGGCAGAAAACGCAAACAGGTAGGTTGGCAGTGGTTTGGTAAGCTTGAAATTAAGCGTTTTTGCCGAATCCAAAATTTCTTCTTTTTCAATAGATCCATTGGCAACAGCTTTCCATGCCTGCGGAATCTTAAGTTGCAATTTGAACTGAGCTTTCAAATCCGGTTGATCGAAACAAGGGAAGGCTGTTGAAGCGCGGTCGGGAACAAACAGGGTGTATAAAAACTCCGGATTCCGGTTGAGCGACCAATCGGGACATGTGAAATTGAGTTTTAATTCGTTCGTTCCAACTTTTAAATCTGATTTGCTGATGACCAGATGCCCGTTTCGAATTGCAACTTCTGAGGCTTTTCCGTTGCACGAAACAGTGTATTTTATGGTAGTGTCGCCTTTAAAGTCGAGTTGTAAATCCTGGGTTATAGTTTTAAGATTAAACCGGATACCGACTGTTCCTTCAATTTTTTCATCTTTTTGCTCCGGAATCTGAAAGCTAAGGTCATAGGTAATGTCTGAAATTACGGATTTTCGATATTGAGCCAATTCTTGTGAAACGCCTGTGGTAATTGGAAGTTTAGGTTTGAAACATCCGGTAAGCAGCAGTGAAAAAAGGAAAATGTGAATTATGTTTTTCATCTGTAAATTAATTGTTTTTTAAAAGTCAGATGGAATAGCCATGATTGAAACTTTATTCTTCATGTCTATTGGTGTTTGCGAAATCATGGCTATTTCATGAATTGAGTATGTCAAAATGGTTACTTCCCAATTTCCGAAGGTGGAACCCCAAAGTACTTCCGGAAACAGCGTGAGAAATAGAGCGGATCGTTGAAGCCAACCTGATAGCTGATTTCAGAAATGGTATGTTGATGTCCGTTATTTAGGAGCAGTTTCTTTGCTTCTTTCAGCCTGATGTTCCGGACAAACTCGGTTGCCGACTGACCGGTCAGCGATTTCAGTTTCGAATACAATAATGTTTTGCTGGTGTTCATCAAATTGCAGAACTGCGGCACATCGAACTCCGAATTGTCAATATTTTCGAATACCACCCCAATGGCTTTATTCAGAAATTCAAGGTCAGCGGGATTCTGGGCAAAAGTGTTCACTTCAATCTCTTCCTGATCGGCAAACCGGTCTTTCATGCGACGGCGGTTTTCAATCAGATTGAAGCATCGCGCAATCAGTTCATTCATTTTGAATGGCTTGGTAATGTAATCGTCGGCCCCAGTACTCAGTCCTTCCACAATATCTTCTTCCGAATCGCGTGCCGTGAGCAAAATAACTGGTAAGTGGCTGGTTGCCGGATCAGATTTCAGCCTTTTGCAAAAATCCATACCTGTTATTCCGGGCAGCATCACGTCCGAAATTATCAGGTCAAACATCTCTGTATTGAGCAATTCGTAAGCTTTTTCGACCGTGCCAACGCCTTTTACCCTGAAATAATTTTTCAGTTCGTCAGCAACAAAACGAAGCATAAGTTCTTCGTCTTCAATCAGCAATACTGATGCTTTTTCTCCCCAATTTAATTGAGCCAGGTCGATGTCAGCTTTGGGTTTGATGGTTTGTTCGGTTACCTTTTCGGCCTGAACCAATGGTAAAATTACGTAAAAACTGGTGCCGTGTATTCCATCGCTTATCACTTCAATCGATCCCTGGTGAAGGTTAATGAGTTCTTTTACAAGCGATAACCCGATGCCGCTGCCCGGAATACGGTTGAATTTTTCACTTCGCAAACGATAAAAACGGTCGAAAATGTTTTGCTGCATTTCTTCGGGAATGCCAGGTCCTGAATCGTTTACCCACAACTGCAGCTTGTCGTTTGGCGGATCAACCTGGACGATTAACTCCACTTTTTCATTTTCAGGAGTATACTTGAAGGCATTTGAAAGCAGATTGACCACTATTTTTTCGAGTTTGTCGGCATCGTATTTTGCCCAAACTTCCTGAACATTGCAGGTAAATTCAAACCTGATATTTTTCTCGTGAGCCAACGGAGTGTAATAGCCTGATATATTCCGGAGTTGCAAAATGAGGTCGCCCGGACTCAGTTCAAGCTGAATTTTACCAGCTTCCAGTCGCCTAAAATCGACTACCTGATTTACCAGGTTGTTGAGGCGCTGAACGTTTGTATATATCAACTCGAGACTATCGATGTTGTCATTCTTTCTTTTGGCTTTGTCTAATAACTTCTGGAGTGGCAGCGAAATAAGTGTAAGCGGAGTTTTTAGTTCGTGCGAAATGTCGGTGAAAAGCCGAAGTTTTAGCTGATCTAATTCGTGAATCTGCCTGTTTCGTGCATACAAACGGATGAGCAGCCAAACAATAATTCCGAGGAAAGTAAGAATCGTAAGGATAAACCAGATTCGAAAATAGACTGGAGGTAAAATCTTAAACGAAATTTGTGCCGCATTTGGTTCTATGTTGTTGTCGAAATCACGCGAACGAACATTAATGAAATAATCACCTGCATCTAAATCCAGAAAAACGCTTGATTTTTCTTCAGAAAAAGGCGACCATGCTCCATTATTCAGCCGATATGAAAACTGAATCTTATCCGATGGTGTCTGATTCCAGAAATCAATCCCATTGTAAGTGATAATTACATTTCCGGAAGACGAAATTTCGCGGTCGGAGAATGAAATGTTTGTTTTTGGTGGGTTATTTTCCTTGCGGTAGAAAGTTGTTTTAAACACAGTTGGACTTTCATCTGTATTTTTGAAATCGTATAAGTACCATTCGCGGGTGGCCTGGTTAATCCACAGTGTGCCATCGTCTGATTTGTTCAGAAAGCCACGTTCCCGCTGAATGTTCAGGTCGGGATGAATGATTTGCGGGATAAATTGTTTCCCGTCGAAAAATGTGATTCCCTTATCAGATGCAATATATATCGATGTGTCGTTTTCTACAAAAAGGTTGGTTACCATATTGCTTGCCAGACCGTTGAGGGTGGTAAATCTTGTCCATTTTTTACCATCGTTATAAAACAAGCCTGTGCCCCCCTGGGCAGCAATAATATGATCTGACGGTGTAACTTCGATGTCGTCGGTCCAGCTGAGAGACTTGGCAGGAAGTTCAATTGAATGGTTTTTTTTGCCGTCGAACATGATCACACTATTTCCTGAAAACCAAAGATTACCATTTGAAGTTTGCCCGATGGATGGAATCCTTTGAGGTACTTTGTCGCTTGCGTATTTTTGCCACGCCGACCGTTTGTAGTTGAAAGCAACAAATCCTCCCTTAAAGTTGGTATTGTCCAGTTCAAGTACGCCATTTACCGGAAATGCAACTGCCGTATCGCCCAACTCGCAAATGCCGTTGTATGCAATTCCGAGGTAGAGATCAGGAAAGGTAGTCAACGCCCAACGCTCATGCTCAAATCGGGCAACAGCAGCCTTTCCGTTGTGACTTCCGGCTACCCATAACCCGCTGTTTTTTGAATAGTGCAAGCTCATGGCCATATCCATCAAACCATCAGTTGCCGAATATTTTTGAAAATGCTGCATCGACGGATCACAAAAAACAACTTCACCAGTGTTGGTAGTAAACCAATATTTTCCGTCAGGACTGTTGCAATTGAAATTTAAGCCCAGAAATGTACCGAATGATTTTGACGAAAGATCAAGTTTCATCAAGCTTCCGTTGCTTCCATACAAAAAAATATTATCCTGTTTATCGGCATAAATCTCAATGTACGAAAGCGGAAGCGCCACTTCAGGATACTGATAAACTTTCCATCCGGATGAGGTTAAAGTATAAAGTTTGCTGTGCCCACCGATCCAAAGATTTCCATCGGAAGTTTCCAGCGCTGAAGTTTGAACATTATCGCCTCCAAACGATTTTAAATCAATGCTTTTCCATTTTTCTTCGGAAATCAGATATTGCAAGAGCATAATATTGGCATTTCCGGTGGTAACCCAAACCGAATTTTCATGTTCGCAAATTCCTGAAATATCCCAATAGTAAAGTCCTGGAGTTTTAGTAAATTTCCATGCTGGCGAGTTTTTTGGAAATCCGGAAATATCAATGGATGCTATGTTTTTATCAGGTAAATCAATTGCCATCCAGATTCTTTGTGCCCGGTTGATGGTGAGATTGTAAACCGGAAATTTGATTTCACTGATCGAGTTGATCCGGTAATCGTTGGCCTTTTCAAATATGAGTGTATTCAGAACCAATCCGTTAGCGTCTATTTCAAAATACCCTTCAGGATTGAGGCAAAAAATGGTTTTAGTTGTAATCTTAAGTAACCCGAATTCGCAGCCAATCCAGATGTCGCCATTTAGGTCGGTAATAAAATTTCGCTGAGCACTAAAACTTAAATTCAGTATTTTTCTGAATTCGCCTTCTTTATACCTGAAAATCCCGTTGGTTGTGGCAGCCAGCAGGTTATTGTCTTTTTCGAAAACCAGTGAATGAACGGTTGTGCTGTCAGGAATAAACTGGACGGTTTTGTATCCGTCGTAATAAATAGCTTTGTTGTCAATTCCCATCCACATTCCTTTGTCATGTCCTCTGGCTATGCACGAAATCTGAATGGTGTCGTATTCCGGGAAATCGGTCCATCGCCAAGGCTCAAGAACCGGATTGGCGAGTTGAGGTTTATAGGGCCCGATTGCCTGTGTTTGCATAGAAAGCAAAGCAATTCCGATGAAGACAATGAGTTTCAGGATTTTTATCACTTTTTCAGATCTTGCAAATTAGTAAATCAATGAGAGGGTTTCAAAATTAATAAAAAATCGATGATTGAAGAATGAATAACTGAAGGAATGTAAAATAGCGAAAACGGACTCCCGAGACAGAAGTAAAATGTGAATTAAAAATTAGGTATGTTCGGTTTAACTGACTATGCGACTAGTTAATGACAACTATTGTCTCATCATTAATTGACGGGCTTCCTGCTTCAAAATTTCAGGTAAATGAATATGTCTGCGACCCAGACTGACGATCCATCTGTTTATTTCGTTGGTTTGCATGGTATAAAGCACCTCGCGCAAATCATCAATCTGCGCGGCGGTAAGCTCATCTTCCCGAATGTTTCTCAATTCGTCCAATTCTTCGTCGTTGAAATAAACAATTATTTCTTCGTTAAAAGTTGATTCATCAAATTCGCAAATTTCGTGCGCACCGCAACAATCAGAAGCAACTTGGCGCGGCTCTTCCTGAGGTTCCGGTAAAGTTGCTTCTTCAGGTTTGCCCTTCTTTAGTTTTAAAGCGGCAAATATTACTGTTATTACTATGAGGACAATGATTAAATAAAGCATGTTTCAAAGTTATCATTTGAATTCTGAATTAATGTCTGATTAGTCAGAACAAAAGGGAATAAAGTGATAACTATGCTCCATCTCATTGGGCTGTGAGTTTTATTCTGCTATATTTGATTTTGCGGATGAGGGGCAAGTTATTGTCTAAATAATTCAGGATTGTCCTAACGTTAAACCCTACAAACTATTGCCAGATGAAATATTTTTTCCTGCTATTTTTTACGATTTTTCTGGTTCAAAAATCGGAAGCCCAGTTCAATAAGTATTTTGATGATCAGACTTTGCGGCTCGATTATTACCATTGTGGTAATGCTGAAACCGAAAAATATTTCTTTGATGAACTGATCAAAGAGCCTTATTGGGCCGGCTCAGAAACAAACCTAATTGACTCCAAGGGGTACGGAACTCATTTTGTTGAGGTGCGAACTACTGATACCAACGAACTGATTTATTCAAGAGGATATTGCACGCTATTCGACGAGTGGCAAACTACTGCCGAAGCTAAAACAACCGATTGCTGTTATCCGGAATCAGTCATTTTGCCTTTTCCCCACGAAAAAGTGCTGGTATCAATAGTCAGCCGAAATAAGAAGGGCGAATTCGAGAAAAAATTTGAATACCAGGTTGATCCAAAGAGCTATTTCATTAAAAATGAACATGAGAAACTTCCGGTTTTTGATGTTGTTCATTCAGGAAATTCAAACAAAAAAGTAGATATCGTTTTGTTACCCGAAGGATATACAGAAGATCAGCAAGAACTGTTTAAGGCCGATTGCAAGAAGTTTGCGGATGAATTTTTTTCGTATGCCCCTTATTCGCAAAACAAAGACAAGTTTAATGTTCGAGGAGTATGGGCTGCCTCTGACGAATCAGGTCCGGATATTCCGGGTACAAATATCTGGAATAAAACCAGGATGAATGGTTCCTACTATACATTCGACTCCGAACGTTACCTGATGATTAAAGATTTTCAGGGTGTGCGCGATGTGGCGGGAAATGCTCCTTACGATTACATTTATATTTTGGCGAATACCGATAAATATGGAGGTGGCGCCGTATATAATTTCTACGGAATAAGTGCAGCACATCATCCCGACGAGTCCGGAAAGATCTATATTCATGAGTTTGGCCATTTGTTTGCTGGTTTGGGCGACGAATATGTTGGCGGAGTTGAATATTCTGAATTTTATCCGACTGATGTGGAACCCTGGGAGCCCAACCTGACGACCTTGGTTGATTTTGATAAAAAATGGAAAAATATGTTGCCTGAAGGAACTGCGATTCCAACTCCGGAAAAAGAGCGAAAAGCAGAGATACTGGGTGTTTACGAAGGCGGCGGATATGTATCAAAAGGTGTTTACCGGCCATGGGTAAATTGCCTGATGAACAACCTACACACTATCGATGTTTTTTGCCCGGTTTGCAGCAAAGCCATTCAGGAAATGATCGATTTCAACTGTAAATAAATTGGATTTGAGTGGTTAGCTCTTTGCCTCCACGTAACGTTTAAAATTATTCAGGATAGATTGCCAACCGAATTTTTGTAATTCGGCCGAATTCTCATTTTCAGCTTCAAAGCTTTCTATAATTGTTGTTGCGTTTCCGGCAGTTTCAAAATTGATATGCACTTTACGTCCATCAAAAAGGGTGTATATAATTAGTTCGTGGGTTTTTATTTCGTTGTAAGCTCCTGCAAAGTCGAAACCGAACCTGCCGTCTTTGGCTTCCATTCGCGACAGAAAACTTCCGCCTACCCTAAAATCATTTTCTGCCCGAGGTGTATGCCAGTCGTCTGATGCATTGTTCCAATGAATAATGTGTTCCGGAGAAGTCCATGATTTCCAAACCTGAAGTACCGGGGCGTTAACCGTTGTTTCAACTGTAATAATTGTTTTGCCTGTTTCCATAGTTTCGAATATTTAGTTGGTTATAAAAACAATAAGGACGCATTTTGTTCAAAATGGGGTGATTAATTGTCCTGAACTTTTAAAAACTGAGTGTGTTATTCATTGTCTTTATCCGGATATTCCTTAATTTTAACCAAATTAAACCTGACATCATGAGCACATCAAAACACTATCCATTATCGCGTCGAAATTTCATCAAAGTTTCGGCTGTCACAACTGCGGGAGTTTCCATGTTGTCGTTTGGTAATACTCCTGAAAAAATGCCGTCACCCATGAAACGCAAATTTGGCAACTTCGATTTTGAGGTAACTACACTTGGATTGGGCGGTCAGGCTTCGCTGCAATGGACACCCGCTGATGTTGATCCTGTGCCAATCATTCTCAAAGCGTTCAAACTGGGAGTGAATTATTTCGATACCTCAAATCTTTACGCCGGAAGCCAGCTGATTTACAACAAAGCTTTCAGGATACTTAATCTGATTCCGGGAGAGCCAAACTACGACGAAAAATTGCGGAAATCCATCTGGCTGACCAGTAAAACCTGCATGCGATGGGGAAAACCGGGATGGCCCGAACGAAAAAATGTCAATAACTGGTCGAACGGAATGCCGGATGTAAAATGTGCGGTTGACGACTTAAAACGTTCGCTCACCCAGATGTTTGGAGACAACAAAGGTGACTATCCTGAAGGTGCTTATCTCGATATGATTCTAATCCATACCTTGAACAATGCTGAAGAAGTTGATGTGCTTTACGAAGGGCTGGAAACACCGCTCGATCCCAAGGGAAATTTTGGCGCTTTGGTGGCACTGCGCGATTTTCGCGACGGTACTAACCTGACAGGTATGAATCCAAAAAATGAGAAGCTTGTTCGTCACATCGGATTTTCAGGTCATGCCAATCCTCCGGCGATGGTCGATATGATTCAGCGCGACGAATACGGAATCCTGGAAGGAATGCTGATTGCCATCAATGCCAACGACAAAACCAAATACAATATGCAGCACAATGTGATACCCGTTGCGGCAGCCAAGGGCATGGGTATTATTGCCATGAAAGTATTTGCCGATGCGGCTTTGTACCACAAAGACCCTCGCTGGTCGCGCGATCCTAATGATGTATTCCGGAAAGTTGGTACTCCCGAATTGCCAAGCCGTCCATTGATTGAATATTCACTTTCCACTCCTGGAATTCACACCTTGATCATCGGAATCGGCCAGATTGATGATGATCCAATGAAATGCCAGTTGATTCAAAACTTTTATTCTGCTCAAATAAAACCAAATGGAATGCCCGAAAATGAACGGAAACGAATTGAAGAACAGGCTACTCTGATAAAACCGAAATCCAATTACTTTCAGATTGACAAGGTGGGTTTAACCGCTGCCGAAAACCTCCGGAAAGACGGAAACAAAATTGTCTGGGATACTGCATTTGCAGGTGATACAGCTGTGACTACTTATGAAATTTTGGTCAACGGCAAAAAAGTAGGTGAGGTCAGGCATAAACCCCAAATTCTGAAAAGTAAACCATTTGCCTATGAAGCTTCAATCAAATCAGGCGATAAAGTTGAGGTCGTTGCGGTCGATCAGAGTGGTGGAAGGGCTGTTGCTCAATTAGCTTAAGTTTCTAAATAAAATAAGGAAACCGTTCTTTTGAGGAGGACGGTTTTTTTTTTTGTTTTTGTATTTCGTTTTGTTTGGGCAAAGTATATTCTGCTGAAAATCAGCTTAAATTAATTGGAGTATTTGCTGAAATAGAACAAGAAATTGTTCACTTTTAAAATATTTTCTTTGGCAAATTTTTAAACCGTTTCTAAGAATCCCACAAAAGATTTTCTTGAAAGTTTCATTCAAATGTCTTTTAAATGGTTGGCATTTTTTGTAAATTGTATTGTGATTCAAATGCCATTGTGGTGGTTAATTTTTTTACTGTTCGGATAAAGAGACAAGTTTGTTTTTTTTTATGTGCTAAAGGAGTTGAAAAATTAATTATTGAAAAATGAAACATTCTGAAGAAAATTTTCTGAACATGGTTCACTCCGTTTTGGATAACCTGAAGAAAAACACGTCTTTCTGGGTTAAAGAACCTGTGATTGTAAAGCAAGTCAATGCAATTGAACGTGATTTTAACCTGATTCTTGGAAATCTGAATATTAATTCACGTCTCGAGCCTCTTCGTTATCCTCAATCAGAAAATGAGGATCTCGATGCGATCATTCGGGCTGCGGTTAAAATTTGCCGAAGAATGTACATCTATGCTCGCAGCAAAAATGATGAAGTTATCTTGAATCTTACAACTATTTTTGAAGATGCGCTTGACCATGGCAGTGAAAAAGAAATAATACGCTGCTGCAATACGATTCTTAGCAGAGCTGAATGGATGCATTATTTTTTAGCTCCTTACAACATTAAAGTAAAACAACTAGGTCCCATTCGGCACTTAATTGAGGTTTATAACGAACAGCATAGAGCCCATTCCAAAGTGAAAACTATTGAAAGGCCTATAGTTTTCAGTCTTTCAGATCAAATCAATGAACTGAAAGGTAAACTTGATCTACTCGACGAATTAATCGATAGTTTAATCAAAAGAAATAAATTTATTGCTCATTATCACGCTTCCAGAATCGTCGTAAATTACGGTAACAGTAAAATAAATGAAATAAAGTTTGAAACAAATCATCCAGGGACTTCCGAAATTTAAATCCTGAATACTATCTATTTACAGGCATCTACATTAGTTGCAAGCAATTAATTGGTAGATTTTCAATGTGTGTTTAATCGTTATTTGATTTGTTTTACGATTTCAATTTTAATTTTATTGAGCAACGGATTATTATCTGTTGCACTCATCAAAGCCAGCAAAAAGCCAGTTTTACTCATTCTCCAATCGTGCACAATTTCACCCGTTTCAATATCTGTTGAAAAAACATGTTTGAAGTGGTGTTGTGGTGATAATCCGGCCTGGTTGACAGAGTGAATACCTCGCATGATAACCAACCCGATCTCAGTGTCGGTTTCAATCCCGGCATTGCGCAAATCGTTACAGCAATATTTTAATTCGCTGTCATGAACTGCCTCAATGAAGAAGTCTATACCTTCAATTGTGCTGACTGAATATTTTGAAAGGTAATTCATGGTGACAAAAATTCGTGATTAGTTAAAGCTTTTCTTGAGTTGTTCAAACAAGTTTTTTTGAATGGGTGTGAGATTTTCAGGAATATCAATTTGTAACTGAACCAGTAAATCACCAAACTGGCCAGTGTTCCCGTAAACTGGCATTCCTTTTCCCTTGATTCGCAATGTTTTGTTGTTTTGAGCACTTGGCGGAATATTCATCTTTATCTTTCCATCCAGGGTATTGATAATTACATGTCCACCTAACACAGCATCAAACAAATTAATATGCTTGATAATTTTCAGATCATGGCCATTTCTTTCGAATATATGATGAGGTGTAACTTTAATCTTCACCAATAAATCGCCATTATTGTTGTTGTTTCCTTTTCCGCCTTTCCCTTTTATACGCAAAACTTGTCCGTCGTAAGCGCCTGGTTTTGTTGTGATACGTATTTTTTCCTGTTCCAGTTGTATGATTCTGCTGGTGCCGCGATATGCTTCCTCCAGGGTAATTTCCATTTCGGTTTCAAAATCCTGACCCTTTAATCTGCCACTACCCGGTCCTTTCCCGAAACGACCTGATCGTTCTCCCCGGCCAAAGAATGTCTCAAAAAAAACAGAAAATCCGGAACTGCCTGAACCACTGCCAAACAAATCATTGAGATCGCCACTGAAAAAAGCTTGCCCAGACTGATTACCAAACCCTCCAAAAGGATTGCCTCCTGAATAGGGTCCTTCTTGTCCAAAACGATCCCAGTTTGCGCCCAGTTGATCGTATTTTTTGCGCTTTTCGGGGTCGCAAAGTACTTCGTTGGCTTCGTTGATTTGTTTGAATTTATTTTCGGCTTCTTTGTTTCCTGGATTTTTATCCGGGTGATATTTCTTAGCCAGTTTCCGGTACGCCTTTTTGATTTCTTCCTGCGAAGCCTTTTTGTCAACTCCAAGTATTTGGTAATAATCTGTGTATTCCATAATTTTTTAAGATCTATGAAAAAACACTTTATTTTAAAAGAAAGGGAATCTTTGGCAGCTTCCCTTTCCTGTCCACGATCAAATTTTCCAGCCTACCAATTTCTGATTTTTACGTTTCTTGCAGGCATTGGTTTAGCTTTCCATTTCCTGAATTTAAGCCAATCACTTGCTATTCTTTGGAACTGTATTTTTGTCAGTTGGATTTTGGAACTGCTTCTTATAAAAAAGGTTCTTCATAGAATCCATTTCCAGAAAAAGCTTATCCATCCGCTGCATATTGTTTTTAAACCGATTCGAAAAGAAATCATTTTTGTAAAAATCATATTTCAACAATGAATCCTGAAAAAAGAAATCATTAAAATAAGGTTTTTGCGAGAACAGATACTTTTGGTTGAATTGGCTTTTGAAATTATTAAAGATGCTGTCTCCTAAAACCGAATCGTTCAAAATATTGGAATAATAAGATGAATAAATGGAATCGTACCTGATCAGATTGCCGTTTTCATCATACTCCTTGTTTACCTTGATATCTGTTTTGGGGGCATTTTTAGCCGAAGTATCTTTTTTCCCTTTTACCGATTGTCCGTTGCAGCTACTCAGACTTAGTAAAAATGCAAGGACAATATAACCTATGCGTTTCATGGTCGTTAGCTTTATGGATTAAACAAATAGTTATTTATTCAATAGCAATTAGTTTTTTATTTTCAAGATAATCAGTCTTTTTTGCAATTTTTACCGATAGTATGCCATTTTTCATTTCTGCCTGAACCTGCTCATGGTCTGCACTTTCAGGTAACTGAAACATTCTTTGAAATGAAGCATAGCCGTATTCTTTTCGTATCCATTCTTTATTCCGGTCTTCTTTGTCGTATTGTTTTTCCGAAGAAATGATCAGGCAATTGTCTTTAATTTCAACTTTAACATCACTTTTATCCAAACCTGGTAATGCGATATTAACTTCGAATGCTTTGTTGGCATTCGAAATATTCACTGACGGAACTGTTGAAACTTCTTCGCCATCAGACGCTTTATCTGTAATTTTTTTGCCCAGAAATTTTTCAATTGTGGCCGGAAATTTTGGTTTTAAATTCGCATTCCATTTAAAGAGTTTCATTTTGTTCGTTTTTAAAGATTAAACAAATCTTTTTAAAAATTTAGACGGCTTTTAACAAGCCGTCTAAATCAGTCTTAATGAATTTCAATTTGCTTGACAGGCTTTGGTTTAGCTTCCTCTTTTTTGGGAATAACCACTCTCAATATCCCATTCTCATACTTTGCCATTATTTTTTCTCCCTCAACGGTATTTGGCAATGTAAAAGAACGGCTGAATGACTGATAGCTAAATTCCTGGCGAGTAAATTGCTGATCCTCTTTGGTCTCATTTTCAACCTTTTTCTCCGACGAAATGGTGAGTAAATTGTTGAGTAATTCGATTTTGAAATCATTCTTTTCAAAACCAGGTGCGGCCATGTCAACTTCAAAACCATTCACATCCTCCTTAATGTTTACTGAAGGAAGAGTCGTGTTCGTGTTTGAAAAATTTCTCGTCGACCAATCAAATAAATCGTTTTCAAAAAAACGGTTGAACATGGACGGAAATTGATCTGAAAATTTCATGAGTGCCATAGTTTAATCCTCCATTCTTTTTAGTTAAACAATGAATTTAATTTTTTCAAAAGTCGATTTTCAAATAAAATGCCAAGGCGATTTGGTGTAAATAAATGCATGTTAAATCAATATTAATCAGATGTATATGTGACATTATATCGTTTTTTGATCGACAATTTGACAGAGATGTAGAATGTAAATGTCATTTTTTCACATCTCAAAAGGTTCATTTGTGTATGATACTGCCTAAAATCAAACCTATATTAATAAACAGGGGTGTCTGGAATAAAAATCCACATGAAATGTATAAACCCTTATTTTGATTTATCTTTGGAGCTTCAAACAACAAACGCATTATGAAACTCTGGGATAAAGGAACTTCGGTTAATTCGCTGATTGAAAATTTTACGGTGGGTAAAGACCGTGAGATGGATTTGTATCTGGCTAAATTTGATGTTTTGGGCTCGATTGCTCATGCCAAGATGTTGACAACCATAAATTTACTTACGAAAGCGGAGTTTGTCGAACTTCAGTCCGAACTGGTAAATATTTACCAGTTCATCGAAAAAGGCGATTTCATAATTGAAGAAGGCGTGGAAGATGTTCACTCACAGGTGGAGTTGATGCTGACCCGTAAATTGGGCGACACAGGCAAAAAAATCCACAGCGGGCGTTCGCGTAACGATCAGGTTTTGTTGGATTTGAAGCTTTTTACACGTTCCGAAATTCAGAAGCTGGTTGAGGCAGTTTGCGAATTGTTTGACAAATTACTTACAAAAGCCATCATGAACCGCGATCACCTGATGCCTGGCTACACGCATTTGCAGGTGGCGATGCCATCGTCGTTTGGCTTGTGGTTCAGCGCTTATGCAGAAAGCCTGGTCGATGATTTGGTTTTGTTAAAAGCAGCCTATCAGATTACAAACCAAAATCCGTTGGGTTCTGCCGCTGGTTATGGCTCTTCATTTCCGCTCGACCGGCAAATGACAACCAATCTGTTGGGATTCGATTCTATGAATTACAATGTGATTTATGCTCAGATGGGTCGTGGAAAGATGGAGAAAACCGTTTCGTTTGCACTGGCATCAATAGCAGCAACCATCTCGAAGTTTGCTTTTGACGTGTGTTTGTTCATGAGTCAGAATTTTGGGTTCGTGTCACTTCCTGATGAACTGACTACCGGTTCGAGCATTATGCCTCACAAAAAAAATCCCGATGTTTTTGAGCTGGTTCGTTCACATTGCAATAAAATTCAGGCTATCCCATATCAAATCAGCCTGATGACAAATAACCTGCCCAGCGGTTATTTCCGCGACTTACAGATATTGAAAGAAGTCTTTATTCCTGCATTTCAGGAATTGTCTGATTGTATCAGTATTGCCGGTTTTGCCATCGATAATATGACGGTGAATACGAACCTTATGGCCGACGACCGGTATAAATACGTTTACAGCGTTGAGGATGTCAATAAGCTGGTGATGCAAGGCGTACCTTTCCGCGACGCTTATAAACAGGTTGGTGGTCAAATCAATGCCGGAACTTATGAACCTACCCGTGAAGTGAACCATTCTCATGCCGGAAGTGTTGGTAATCTATGTCTGGATGAGATTGCTGAAAAAATGCTTGCTGTAGTTGAAGGATATGAGTTTGAGCAAATAGAAGCGGCATACGGACAATTGTTGAGTCCGGTTTAGTTTTTCCGGGCAGAAAGTTTATTTAAATAACCTTATTGTAGCTGATCAAACATTGGGTAATTGGGTTTGATCAATTTGTAAACTATTTGAATCAAATTCAAGCAGTTTGTCAGGATTTGTTAATTAATCGTTATTTTTGGAACTTATAGAGTTGAGTATTGATCTGCTTTTATATTCTTTAAGTCATTGAATAGCTGTATTTTATTGTGAATTTTGAATGCAAATCTATCTTCTATTAAGTGTTTTGATTGCTTTCTACTTAATTCTCTGATTTGAATTTCCTATAAAAAATGCTATTTTTGCTTTCAGTTTGTAAGAAAAATGAATGATTTACTTATAGATTTTAGATTTTAACAGATAGAATCGTTCAGAATGATTAATGATCGATCTAGTTGGTCTCAATATTTGAAAATCGGGAAAATAGAAAATAAAGGTGATGAAACATGCTATCCCGGGTTCTCGGGACACTGGAATGCAAATCTAGTAGACAAGTTCCATCATGAAAAAAAATAAAATAGATACAGATGAATTTAGGATTGCCAAAAGCGCAGGGGTTGTACGATCCAGCCAATGAGCACGATAATTGCGGAATCGGTTTTGTGGCTAACATCAAAGGCCAAAAAACGCACGACATTATCGAGAGAGGATTAGAGGTTCTTGAAAATATGGAACACCGTGGTGCTACCAGTGCCGATAACAAAACTGGTGACGGTGCCGGTATTTTAATGCAGATACCTGATCAATATATCAAGGAAGTGTTGAAGGTGGATATTCCTGCTTCGGGTAAGTTTGGTACAGGCTTGATCTTTTTTCCTCAGGATAAAAAAGAAGCGGCTGTTTGTCAGGATATTCTAACCAAATATATCACTCACGAAGGACTTACCTTAATTGAGTACCGCGATGTGGCGGTTGATAGTTCAGCCCCCGGGGAAATTGCCAAGTTAACTGAACCTTATATTCGTCAGATTTTTGTGAAAGCTGATTTTGAGCAGGACGTTTTTGAGCAGAAATTATATCTGGCACGTAAACAGGCCGAAAAGGAAATCAGGGATTCCAAACTGAAATTCCGTCAAGCTTTTTATGTTCCAAGTTTGTCGACCAAAACGATAATTTACAAGGGAATGCTTACTTCCGGACAGCTGAGAGAATATTTTAAAGATCTTTCGCATCCGAAATTTACCAGTGCCATCGCATTGGTTCATTCGCGTTTCAGTACCAATACATTTCCAACCTGGGATTTGGCTCAGCCATTCCGCATGATTGCCCACAATGGCGAAATCAACACGGTAAAAGGCAATCGCATGTGGATGTCGGCCCGCGAATCGCTCCTAAAATCTGAAATTTTTGGTGAAGATCTCCCAAAGCTATTCCCGGTTATTGAACCCAATAAATCCGATTCAGCTTCATTTGACAATACACTTGAATTCCTTCACCAGACTGGTCGCTCAGTGCCTCACGTGCTGTGTATGATGATTCCGGAATCGTTCAACGAGAAAAATCCGATTCCGGATAGTTTGAAGGCATTCTACGAATATCACTCTACCATTATGGAACCGTGGGATGGCCCGGCTTCGATGGTATTCTCCGATGGACGTTACATTGGCGGAACACTCGACCGTAATGGATTACGACCTTCCAGATACATCATCACCAAAAATGATATGATTGTGATGGGTTCTGAGGTTGGTGTTCAGACTTTTGCTGCTGAAGATATTAAAGAAAAAGGCCGTTTGCGCCCCGGTAAAATCCTGTTGGTTGATACCAAGCTGGGAATTATTATTCCGGATAAAGAAGTAAAAGCTCAGTTGAGTTCGCGCAATCCTTATGGAAACTGGTTGAAAGAAAACCGTTTACAGATGGAAGATATTGAAGTAAAACAGCGTGTTTCTTCATCCATGGGCGATCAGTTCTCAACTTATTCGAAAGTGTTTGGCTATTCGAAAGAAGATATGGAAATGATCCTGAAACCAATGGCTGTAACTGGTGACGAACCAACCAGCTCGATGGGTAACGATACACCGCTGGCTTGTTTCTCGGAACAACCACAGCGTTTCTTTAATTATTTCCGTCAGGTGTTTGCTCAGGTAACCAACCCGCCAATCGACTCAATTCGCGAAGGATTGGTGATGTCGCTGACCAATTACATCGGTTCACTGCACACCAATATATTGGACGAATCTCCGGTACACGCAAAATTGATTAAGTTCGACGATCCGATTATAACCAATACCGACCTTGGAAAAATTAAGGACTTTAAACACGAACAATTCTCGCATACTACCATTCCAATGGTCTTTCCGGTGAAAGATGGTGTTGAAGGATTCAAAAAAGCATTCGACGGTTTGCTGAAACTGGCAGAACAGGCCGTTGACGACCAAAAGAATTTCATCATTTTGTCCGACCGTCAGGTTTCGGCCGAGTATGCTCCAATTCCATCATTATTGGCAGTTGCTGCAGTTCATCACCACCTGATTCAGACTCAAAAGAGGATGCAGATCGGTATCATTGTTGAAACTGCCGAAGCCCGCGAGATTTCACATTTTGCCTTGTTGTTTGGTTACGGAGCAAGTTCTGTAAATCCATATTTGGCCTTTGCTGCCATCAACGACATGGTGAAGAGCGGTGAGATTAATATGGATTATTCAAAAGCCCGCTACAACTACATTAAATCCATCAATAAAGGTTTGTTGAAAATCCTGTCGAAAATGGGAATTTCAACCCTCCGCAGTTATCATGGTTGTCAGTTGTTCGAATCATTGGGTGTTTCAGATGAGATCATTACCAAATATTTCACCGGAACTGCTTCTAAATTCAGCGGAATTGGCCTTGAAGAAATTTGTCAGGAATCGTTGTTGTTCCACAAAGAAGCTTTTGGAAAGAAGAAACACCTGATCAACGACCGTTTCGAAACTGCCGGAACTTACCATTACCGTAAATATGGTGAACATCACGCATGGAATCCTGAAACGGTAGGTTTGTTGCAGTGGGCTACCCGCACCAACGATTACAGCGTGTTCAAGGAATTCAGCCAAAAGGTAAATTCCGACAATGCCAAACCAACATTTATTCGTGGTTGCCTCAACTACAAACGTAATCCAATCGATATTTCGCTTGTTGAACCGGTTGAAAGTATCATGAAACGTTTCGTAACCGGTGCGATGTCGTACGGCTCGATCAGCAAGGAAGCACACGAAGCGCTTGCCATAGCCATGAATTCCATCGGCGGAAGAAGCAATACCGGCGAGGGTGGGGAAGATGCTGAACGTTTTGGTACCAACAAACGGAGCGCCATTAAACAGGTAGCATCGGGTCGTTTTGGGGTAACCAATAATTACCTGATTAACGCTGACGAATTACAGATTAAAATTGCCCAGGGAGCTAAACCTGGAGAAGGTGGTCAGTTACCAGGGTTCAAAATCAATAATATAATTGCAAAACTGCGTAATTCAACGCCAGGTATCACCCTGATTTCGCCACCCCCTCACCACGATATTTATTCGATCGAGGATTTGGCGCAGTTGATTTACGACTTGAAAGTAACCAACCCACGCGCTAAAGTTTCAGTGAAACTGGTTGCCGAAAATGGGGTAGGTACTATTGCTGCCGGTGTAGCCAAAGCATTCTCCGACCTGATTATTATTGCAGGTTGCGAAGGTGGTACAGGTGCAAGTCCTGCCAGCTCCATCAAATTTGCAGGTTTGCCTGCCGAATTGGGTATTGCCGAAACCCAGCAGACTTTGGTGATGAACAACCTTCGTGGTCGTGTAAAACTTCAGGTCGACGGACAGTTAAAAACCGGTCGCGATGTAGTAATCATGGGATGTTTGGGTGGCGAGGAATTCGGTTTCTCAACTTCAGCATTGATTACATTGGGTTGTATCATGATGAGGAAATGTCACCTCAATACTTGTCCGGCAGGTATTGCCACTCAGGACGAAACTTTACGCAAACGATTTATCGGACGTTCAGAATATGCCATTAATTTCTTCCGCTTTATTGCGATGGAAGTTCGCGAAATTCTGGCTGAAATGGGCTTCACTACATTCGACGAAATTGTTGGTCGTGCCGATTTGTTGGAGCAAAATCACGAAGTTGGCAACTGGAAAATGAAAAAAATGGACTTCTCGCGCATCATCCATATGCCTGAAGAAGCAAAAAAACACGATATCCGGAACACGTTCCCGAACATCAAATCGGTTGAGGAACACATGGACCATACCCTGATTCGCGACGCCAACAAAGCCATCAAGAGCAAGGAAAAAGTTTGGTTGGCTCATACTATAACCAATGTCGACCGTACTGTTGGCGCCATGTTATCCGGAGAAATTTCGCGTCGTTACGGCGAGGAAGGTTTACCAAACAACACCATCATGGCCAATTTTACCGGAACTGCTGGACAGAGTTTTGGCGCATTCCTGGTAAAAGGATTGAGTTTCCGTTTGGAAGGCGATTCGAATGACTATATCGGAAAAGGTCTTTCCGGAGGCCGCATCATCGTGGTTCCACCGGTTGGTTCAACCTTTAATCCTGAAGAAAATATCATCGTCGGAAATACCTCATTCTACGGGGCAACTTCCGGAGAAGCTTTCATTCGCGGTGTAGCCGGTGAACGTTTCTGTGTGCGTAATTCAGGAGCCAAAGCGGTTATTGAAGGTAGCGGCGACCATTGCTGCGAATACATGACAGGCGGGCGTGTGGTTGTTCTGGGAACTACCGGACGTAACTTCGCGGCAGGGATGAGCGGTGGTATTGCTTATGTTCTCGACACTGAAGGAAATTTTGAATATTTCTGCAACAAAGGTCTGGTCGAACTCGGGCCGGTTGAAGACAAAGCCGATATTGTTGAATTACAGGATATGATTAACAAACACCTGTTGTACACACAAAGTACAATGGCCGCTAAGATTCTGACCAACTGGGACGAATACCTGCCTAAATTTGTGAAGGTTATTCCGTTCGAGTATAAGAAAGTGCTGGAAGAAATCAAGTTGCGCGAACTGGTTGCAAAACTTCAGTTAAGCGAAGACAATCCAACAAGGCACGAATAAAAAAGAGAAGTAATAAGGAATTTAAAAAATAATAAGAGTATCTGATTTTTTTCCTGAAGTCATTAAATGGTCATTGATAGTCATATAATTGTTGGAAAACAAAAAATGACCTAATGACAAAAAATGACAACAATTGACTTTGAAAAGCTAATCTTCGGGAGACCAGATGATCAAAATAAAAATACAAACACCATGGGAAATCCAAAAGGTTTCATGACAATAGGACGGAAAGATGCTGGTTACCGTCCGCTGAACGACAGAATTTACGATTATGGTGAAGTGGAGCAAACGCTCGACGACAAAGACCGTATTGATCAGGCTGCGCGCTGCATGGATTGCGGAGTTCCGTTCTGCCATTGGGGCTGCCCGGTAGGAAGTAAAATTCCGGAATGGCAGGATCTGGTGTACAAAGGAAATTGGAAAGGCGCTTACGATATTTTGCACTCGACTAATAGCTTTCCGGAGTTTACCGGACGTGTTTGCCCGGCTCCATGCGAAAAATCGTGTGTGTTGGCCATTCACAACGAAGCGGTTACCATTCGCGAAAACGAAGCGTCGACTGTTGAACATGCCTTCAATTTAGGATTTGTTCAGCCACGTATTCCTGAAGTTCGCACAGGAAAAAAAGTAGCTGTTGTCGGTTCAGGTCCTGCAGGTCTGTCGGCTGCCGATTTGCTCAATCAGGCCGGACATGAGGTGACTGTTTTCGAAAAGAACAGCGCGATTGGAGGTTTGCTTCGTTTTGGTATTCCTGATTTTAAATTGAGCAAAACTGTAATCGACCGTCGTCTGGAAATTTTCCTTGATGAAGGCATTAATTTCAAACCCAATGTTAATGTTGGTGTTGACATTACCTGTGACGAATTACTGGAACAGTTTGATGCCGTTGTTTTAGCCAATGGTGCTGAACAACCACGCGATTTGCCGGTTGAAGGCCGCGAGTTGAAAGGTGTCCATTTTGCGATGGATTTCCTGAGCCAATCGAATAAACGCATTGCCGGAGAAGTTATTCCTGAAGAAATCAGCATTCTGGCAAAAGATAAAAAGGTATTGGTTATTGGTGGTGGAGACACTGGGTCCGACTGTGTGGGTACATCGATCCGCCAGAAAGCCAGAAGTGTCATGCAGATTGAAATTCTGCCTAAACCAGCTACTGAACGTGCCGATAACAATCCATGGCCATACTGGCCCAATACGCTTCGCACATCAAGTTCGCATCTCGAAGGTTGTGAACGTCGCTGGAGTTTATCGACTCAACGGTTTATTGGCGATAATGGTACCATCAAACAAGTGGTTTTGGTCGAAGTTGAGTGGACAAAAGATGAAGCCGGACGTTGGGTGATGACTGAAAAAATCGGATCATTAGAGATCGTAGATGTTGATTTGGTGTTGTTGTCGATGGGTTTTACACAGCCTGTTCACAACGGATTGCTCGACGCGCTTGGAATTGATTACGACGGACGTGGAAACGTAAAAGTGAACGCTAAGAAGCAAACTTCGAACGAAAAAATATTTGCCTGTGGCGACGTTGAAGCCGGTGCCAGTTTGGTCGTTCGTGCCATCGAAGCAGGTAAAATTGCTGCGGCTAATGTCGACGAATTCCTTTGCCCGGAAGAATAGAAACTAAACGAGATTATATATTTCAAAGGCCGTCTCCATTTGTTTGGATGACGGCCTTTTAATCTTATGTGAGCTGTAAAACAATATTTTACAAGTTATAGTTTTAATTTTTCTTAACGTTGATTGAAACACGTTAACAAAATTCCGCCGTACATTTGTACAGAGCAATAAAAATAGAAGTTTAGTTTTTTTTCATAGAAATAGGTTTAGTTAGTTGGAAAAGGATGGCAGAGGTCATCCTTATTTTATTTGGAGGGGAAGGTAATCCGGATATTCTGAATAGCTTACCAGTAGCCCAGATGGTTTCAAAATCTATTATTGATGAATGTTAATATTTGCTAATTGTTTGCTTTCGTAACCGTAACAGGTGAACCTCCCTGATATCCAGGTGTTTCTCAAAATACTCATTTTCTCAATATTTATTAACTTTTAAAACATGAAGTCATGAGACGTGAAGAAGTTTATCGGGAAATTGAACAGATGATGGGCTTAGTTCCAACGATGTTCAAGGCGCTGCCCGATTCTTCTATTGAAGAAGAATGGCAGCTCTTTAAAAAAGTTCAGGTTGAGGAAACTGCGATTCCAAACAAGTATCGTGAACTCATCGGAGTGGCTGTGGCCGCAATCATGAAATGCCGTTACTGCTCTTATTATCACACTGAAATTGCCAAACTCCATGGTGCCACCGATGCCGAAATTGAGGACGCCATTCATTTTGCCAAATCAAGCGCCGGTTGGAGTACCTACATCAATGGTCTCCAGATGGACTTTGAATTATTTAAAGCCGAAATTGATGAATCATGTGAGCATATTCGTCATGCACAAATGATGGAAGCACACGAATTTTAATTTATACTGAAGGCTGTTTTTCGATACAGATAAAAGGAGATAAATTAATCTTTGAATGATTTTCCAGCTACTATGAAAGCAAAAAGGTTGTCCCTGTTAAATGACAACCTTTTTACTTTTTTCTTTGACCAAATATCTTTCACGGTGAAAAGGGTTATTCAATCCTATCCCGGCCATCTTCCTTGTATCTGGCGGGTGACCATCCAGCCCGGATATTCGGGTGTTAAAGCGCTAACTTCATTGAGTTGTTGCAAATCTTCCGGAGTGAGTTTCAGATCAACTGCTGAAATGTTATCCTTCAGTTGTTCCAGTGTTTTTGCGCCAATAATGGTACTGCAAACTCCCGGTTGTTTTGTCACCCAGTTCAAGGCCACAGTAGCTACCGAAACGCCTTGTCTTTGGCCAATTTCAGCCATTACATCAATAATGTAGTACGCTTTTTCTTTGTTGATGGGAGGGAAGTCGAACGCATCGCGGCGACTGTTGCCAGCCACTTGATTATTTCGAGTGTATTTTCCGGAGAGAAAGCCACCCGCTAACGGACTCCATGGCATAATTCCTATTCCTTCGCTCAGCGCCATCGGTACAATTTCTCGTTCAATGTCGCGACTGGCAATGGTATAGTAGTTCTGCGATGCCACAAATTTCGTCCAGCCCATTTTGTCGGCATAATCGTTCGCCTTCATCACCTTCCACGCCGGGTGATTGCTGATGCCCAGGTATCGCACTTTGCCCGAACGAACCACATCTTCCAGTCCGCGCATGGTTTCTTCAAGCGGAGTAATCGGATCGACACCATGAATGTACAGCAGATCTATATGCGACAGGTTCATCCGCTGCAGGCTGTCGTTCACCGAGTCCATAATGTGCAGGCGCGAAAGTCCAACCTGATTGGCTCCCGGTCCCATCCGTATTCTCAATTTGGTAGCAATAAATACTTCAGGACGGTTTACTCCCAAGGTTTTCAACGCCTTGCCCAGCATAATTTCCGAGAGTCCCTCAGAATAAGCATTGGCTGTGTCGATGAAATTAATGCCACTATCTAATGAGGTTTTAATGATTTGATTCACCTCATCTTGAGGTACCTGACCAATGGCTTGCCAGTAACCTTTTCCACCAAATGTCATGGCGCCCAAACAAAGTTCCGAAACCAAAACTCCCGTTTTTCCAAGTTCGTTGTATTTCATGATTTGAGAAATTTTTAGTGTATTTCAATAGCGAAGTTAAAACAATCGGGTAGTGGGAAAGTTTCGGAGGTAAATGATCAAAGCGGCTGAAGAAAGGATTTTGGTATTTATTCAGCCGCTTTGATTAAATTATTAATTCAGCTTTTATATCTGAATTTTGGCGCCCATCACCTTCAGGAATTCGCGAATAAAACTGGGGTGGGCGGGCCATGCCGGCGAAGTGACCAGATTGCCATCGACATAAGCTCCATTCACCGGGATTGACTGGAATTCTCCTCCGGCAAGGGTTACTTCAGGTCCAACAGCAGGATAAGCGGTTAGTTTTCTTCCGCGCACCACATCTGCTGCAGTCAGAATCTGGATTCCATGACAAATGGCGGCAACGGGTAAGTTTTTTTCAAAGAAGTACTTCACGATTTCGATGACTTTCTTGTTTAACCGCAGGTATTCGGGCGCCCTGCCACCGGCAATAACCAATCCACTGTAATTGGTTACGTCAACGTCGTCGAAACTGTAGTTCAGGGCAAAATTATGCCCTGGTTTTTCGGAGTAAGTTTGATCACCTTCAAAATCGTGGATGGCAGTTTTAATTGTGTCGCCCTTCTTTTTGTCGGGACAAACAGCATGAACTTCGTACCCAACCATTTCGAGCATTTGAAACGGTACCATGGTTTCATAATCTTCGGTAAAGTCGCCAGTTAAGAACAGTAGTTTTTTCATGGTTGAAAATATTAGATGTGTAAATATGATGGATGTTTAAATGTGTTAAGGACAATTAATATTTGTTTCTGTTTATGAAAAGAACGTATGAAGAAGATATTAGTTGTTAAATAGTTATATGTTTTAGCGCATCTAAATTCACTTGTAATATTGAATCAACTATTCAATTGTAATTTTATGCTGAATCCAAAATTTTACCTAATAAAAAGCGGCTGAGCTCCGGAGTTTTATCCATCATTCAGCCGCTTTATTTTTGATCAGTCTACTGTGACTGTCAACTGAAAACTATTTCGATGCCACAACAAATCCGCGACCTTCAATGGCTTTCGAGATGTCTTTCATGCTGGTTTTATTTGAATCGAAGCGCACAAACGCGGTTGAGTCTTCATGGTTGGCGCTGATGCTGTCTATTCCGGCCAGTTCGTTTACTCCTTTTGCTATGGAAGCTTCGCAATCGTCGCAATGCATTCCTTCAACTTTCAGATTGGCCTCGACCATAACGGCTGATGCCTGTGCCTTATCAGCAGACTTCTGCGGCGAATTACATGCAACCATTGCCAGAGCTGCTAAAGCGATGAAAAGAGCTTTTTTCATGATGTCGATGTTTTAAAATGGATTCAGATCTAATTCTTATTTCTTAGCCACCTTCACTCCCTGCGGAGCTTTCTGATTTGGTGGATTAGTTCCCTGTAAACTCAGGATGTAAGCAACTACCTGATCAATTTGTTTGTTGTTTAGCTGACTTTTATACGAAAGCATTCCTTTTTCGATTACACCATCAACAACTATCTTTTTTAGCTCTTCCGGAGTTCCGCCATGAATCCAGTAGTCATCTGCAAAATTTGGCCCAACCAAACCTTCGCCAAACTTTCCGTGACAAACGTTACATATTTTGTCGAAGGTAACTTTCCCGGCGGCAAGAATCTGCTCCTGCGACATTGGCGCCGCTGCCGACTTAACGGCTTCTTCTTTTACAGCAACCTCTGTTTTGGCTCGTGCGGCAGCCATTTCTTTCGAATATTCCTTTTTCTGAATGATGCTGTCGTCTTTAAAAACAACCAGCAACATCAGGTACGAGAATGAGATGATGATGGTAATGTAAAAAATGTATTTTAACCAGGGTGGCAACGGATTATCAAGCTCTTTAATGCCGTCGTATTCTTCGTGCCCACCGAAATATTTAATTTGAGTTACGTCATCAACTTCCTGATGTTTGTGTGGGTCCTTCAATTTATCGTCGTCATTGGTATGCATAGTTCAGTATTTTGATTGAATTGTAAATTGTCATTAGTCAATAGTCATTGGAAAAAATCAGTAGTCATTAGAAAATTGTTTAAAAGCTCCTTTTCTAATGACTCATTCCGTTTGTTAAGAATAAATAGTCATTTGGCTCCATGCTGTTTGCCATCCACCGAGTCTTCCAGCGGCATGTTGCTTATTTGCTCAACTTCGTCTTTTTTCATTCGGAATGCCTGAATGGAAACAAAAATGAAGAAGGTGAAGAAGATGAAAAAGCCAATAATGGCATATATTTCTACATTCAGTATACTGCTGATGGTTTCCCTAATCATAGCTATTTCTTTACTGGTTTATTCGAGATATCAACACCCAATCGCTGCATGTAAGCAATCAGTGCAATGATTTCACGGTTGCTGTCGGTTTCAATCCCATTTGCCTTAAGGTCTTTGGCAATACTGTCGGCCTGAGCTTTTAAATCCACAATCGCCTGCTGTTCGTAATTGTCAGGATAAGGAACTCCCAGCAATTTCAGTGCCCTGATTTTTCCGGGAGTCGATTGAATATCGATTTCCTTTTTGGCTAACCACGGGTATTTGGGCATGATGGAAGCTTCGTTCATCTTTTGCGGATCGATAAAATGGTTGTAGTGCCAGGCGTTTGGTTTATAAATTTTGCCTGTTTTTACACCTTCGCGCGCCAAATCGGGTCCGGTTCGTTTCGATCCAAACTGGAACGGATGGTCGTAAACCGATTCGCCAGCTTTGGAATATTCACCGTATCGTTCGGTTTCCGACCTGAATGGCCTGACCATTTGCGAGTGGCAGTTGTAACAACCTTCTTTCACATAAATGTCTCTTCCCTGTAATTCGAGCGGAGTGTATGGTTTTACGCTTGAAATAGTAGGTATATTTGATTTAATGAGGTAAGTCGGAATCACTTCAACAACTCCGCCGATCAAAATGGCAATGGTAGCAAAAATCAGGAATCGGATTGGTTTGCGTTCTAGAAACCGGTGCCATGTCTCCGACTGAGTCTTCATTTCTGATTCAGTATGCAGAGCTGGTACCTGTGCTTCTTCTTCAGCTACAAACGAACCTGCCTGTATTGTTTTTACAATGTTGAAAACCAGAATCAGGAAGCCCGTCACGTATATTGCTCCACCGAATGCCCTGATGGTGTACATTGGAATCAATTGAGTAACTGTTTCCAGAAAATTTGGATACATCAGGAATCCATCCGGAGTAAATTGTTTCCACATTAACGCCTGTGTAATTCCGCCGATGTATAGTGGAACGGCATAGAATACGATAGCTAATGTAGCCAGCCAGAAATGGATATTGGCCAGTTTAGTCGAATAAAGCTGGGTGTTGTAAAGTCGTGGAACCAACCAGTAAATCATACCAAAAGTAAGCATTCCGTTCCAGCCCAGTGCGCCGATGTGAACATGACCGATGGTCCAATCGGTAAAGTGGCTAATCGCATTCACGGTTTTGAACGACAGCAATGGTCCTTCAAAAGTTGACATTCCGTAGGCTGTGATACCAACCACAAACATTTTTAGAATAGGATCGCGGCGTACTTTATCCCATGCACCACGAAGTGTGAGTAATCCGTTAATCATACCACCCCAGCTTGGAGCAATAAGCATGACTGAGAATGTGGTTCCCAAAGCCTGAAGCCAGTCGGGAAGCGAACTGTATAATAAATGGTGCGGACCTGCCCAGATATAAAGGAAGATGAGCGACCAGAAGTGAACGATTGAAAGTTTGTATGAATAAACCGGACGTCCGGAAATCTTTGGCACAAAATAATACATTAAACCCAGGAATGGAGTGGTCAGGAAGAAAGCCACCGCATTGTGTCCGTACCACCATTGTACCAACGCATCCTGAATTCCGGCGTAAAGGGTATAACTTTTCAGGAAACTTACAGGCACGGCTAGCGAGTTGAAGATGTGCAGAACGGCTACTGTTACCCAGGTGGCAATATAAAACCAGATGGAAACGTAGATGTGGCTGGTTCGGCGTTGCAGAATAGTTCCAAACATGTTCCATCCAAATACTACCCAAACTAAGGTAATTGCAATGTCAATCGGCCATTCCAGCTCAGCGTATTCTTTACCGGTTGTAAAACCTGCAAGTAAAGTAACTGCTGCCGCAACAATAATCGATTGCCATCCCCAGAAATGAATTTTACTGAGCATTTCGCTGTAAATCCGGGTCTTTAAAAGCCGTTGCAACGAATAATACACCGCTGTAAAGATGGCATTTCCAACGAAGGCAAAAATTACCGCATTGGTGTGAACCGGCCTGGTTCGCCCGAATGTGGTAAACTCCAATCCGAAATTCATTGCAGGAATATAAATCTGAAGGGCAATCAGCAATCCTGCCAACAGGCCGACTACTCCCCAGACTATGGTTGCAATCGCAAAATTCCGGGTCATGCGGTTGTCGTACGAAAACTTCTGTAATTCCATATTGATGTGTTTAGTTATATTTCTTTCAATTTTGGGTAGAGACGCACTATAGTGCGTCTCTACAACAATTTACGGTTTGTTGTTTTCCTTTTTCCCTTTTTCGATTTCCTCTGCCTCTTTCACCGGCGGATCGTCAAACAATATCCTGACGGATGGGGTATATGTGTCTTCGTACTGTCCATTTTTGACCGACCAAATGAAGGCGATTAAAAATGCACCGGCCATGATGATTGCCACAAAAACCAAAACGAAAACTACCGACATATCTATCTCATTAAAATTTTAACACTTTCGCTGATAAACTTACTGAAAAACTCGCAAAGACCACCACTGATACCGAACTTATTGGCATCAGTATCGCAGCTACAATCGGAGTAAGTGTTCCCTGAACGGCGAACGATAAACCCACCAGGTTGTACAGAAAAGAAATCAGGAAGCCTGCATAAACAATTTTGATGCTCCGATGGGTGAAACGCATGTATTTATCGAGGTTGGCAAACTTATCCGATTGAAGAATGGCATCGCAGGCTGGCGAAAAGTTGAACACATTATCGGCCACCACAATGCCCACATTACTTTCATTCAACGCTCCGGCATCATTTAGTCCGTCCCCGATCATTAAAACCTTTTTACCTCTCTGCTGTAAATTCCGGATGTAATTCAACTTGTCAGTTGGTGTTTGGTTGAAATGAAGATTTTTTTCTGTTCCGAAAAAGCGAACCAGATTGGTCTTTTCAGCATCATTATCACCAGTTAACAGATGAAGTTTGTGTGTTTTTCGGAGGTTTTGTATCAACTCACCCAAGCCTGGGCGATATTCGTTTTCAAGCTGGAAATAGCCTGCAACCGAATCCTGAATGTAAACCCAGACTTCAGTTTTAAGGTTTTTGTTTTCTTCTTTATCTCCGCTAACGAAAAATTTCGAACCCATATTTATTTTGACTCCATCTATTTTTCCGGAGATACCAAGTGAAGGAATCTCCTGAAAGTCGCTCACTTGAAGTAACTCGCTTGTCTGAATGAAGTTGAAAATTGTTTTGCTTAGCGGATGCGATGAATGGAATGCCAGCGATTTGATCATCAGGAGTTTTTCCTGACTGAGTTCTTTCCCGACAAATCGGATATCGGACAACTGTGCATTGGTAATGGTGCCTGTTTTGTCGAAAACCACCGTATCAACTTTGTACAGATTCTCGATCACTGCTGTGTTTTTCAGGTAAAAGCCTTTTCGGCCAAACTGCCGCATGGTACTTCCGAACGTGAAAGGAACAGTTAATGCCAACGCGCAGGGACAGGCAATAATAAGCACCGAAGTAAAGGCAAAAAGCGCAATTTCAGGCTGGTTAAAATACCAGAAAATGCCCGAAATAATGGCAATCAGTACCACAACAATGGTAAAATACTGACTTACCCGGTTCACAATTGTTTTTAATTTATTGTCGGCAGTAAACGGATTTTCGGTCTGGTTCCAAAGCTGGGTGAGGTAGCTTTGCTGAACTTCTTTTTCGATAGTCAGTTCAATGGCTTTCCCAATCTGCCTACCACCGGCAAACACAAAATCACCGGCTGTTTTGGCTACCGGCATCGACTCGCCTGTTACGAAACTGTAATCGATGTTGGCCATTTCGCTTTTCAGGATCGAATCGGCAGGTACGATCTCCTGATTCCGAACCAGAATACGGTCGCCCGATTTTAAATCTTCCAGAGCAATGGTTTGATTGCCTGTTTTGGTAATTAGCGTTACTGCCAGCGGAAAATAGGTTTTATAATCGCGTTCAAACGAAAGTGCTTGGTAGGTTTTCCCTTGATACCAGCGGCCAATCAGCATAAAAAAGACCAGTCCGGTGAGCGAATCGATGTAGCCAATACCTTTTCCGGTAATGATTTCGACCAAACTTTGAATGAAAAGCATAACCAATCCCAACGCAATGGGCAAATCGATGCTGATGATCCCTTTTTTCAGGCTTTTGTATGCCGTCAGGAAATAGTCGCTGGCGCTGTATGTTAGTGCCGGAATTGCCAGTGCAACGCTCAACCAGCCAAACATCCGGCGGATATCGGCTTCCAGAAACTCGTGCCCCGGCAAGTATTGCGGGAAATGATAGATCATGGCATTCATGAAACTGAATGCGGCAATACCTATTTTGATGAACAGTTTTTTGTCCGAATGATCAGTGGAGGGTTTGTCGATGCTGTGCTGACTGATTTCAGGAATGTAATGGATGCTCACCAACAATTCGACCAGTTTCCGGAGTGAAATTTCGCTTTCGCGGAAGGTGATGTTGATTTCTTTCTTCGGAAAATTAACGACCGATTGAATGATACCCTGATTCAGGCTGTGCAGATTTTCCAACAACCAAATGCACGATGCGCAATGGATTTCAGGAATAAAAAAGCTGACTTTTGAAATGCCGCCTTCAGAAAAAGTAAGGATTTTGGATTGGAACTTTTCGAGATCGAGAAAAGCATAAGTTTCGTTTGCGGGTTTTTTTTCGTCCTCGATCCGGATGCCCTGCATGGGCTCAATCTGGTAATATTGTTTGAGCTGATTGGTATTCAGAATCTGGTAAACAGTGGAGCAGCCTGAGCAGCAGAACGGGTTTCCCTCAAAAATGACTGGAGATTTTCCGCACGAATTTCCACAATGAATACATTTTAATTCTTCGCTCATAGCACAGGCTGGCAGTTGATCGACGTAAATAAGGATTAGAACCCGAAAATGTTCATGCAAGAAACGAAAAAAAGCGAAGAAATTTTTATTCGTTATGGGCGGTATTAAATGAACTTTCCCTTCATTGCAAATAGGGGACATAAAAGAGTTTTTTGTTTTCCGGATTTAGGAAATAGCCGCAAGAGTTAAAAGTATTGCGAACGAGTTAAGAATTTGGGCGTCCGAGTTAAAGATTTGGCCAGACGAGTTAAGGATATGGCGCACGAGTTCAAGTTCTGGCCACACGAGTAGGTTTTTTCGCCGCACGAGTTAAGTTTCTGGCCGTCCTGTTCAACAGGACGGTGCAAATTAGCAACAGTGAGGCCAAAAACACCCACAGGGCATCTGGAAAATGAACAGGACGAAGAAACAAACCTACATGGCGTTATTCCCGAAACAAAGTTTTGAATGTACTTTTCTCCCCACCCTGACTATTATTTCAACAATTTCGCGAATATCTTTTTTCGAAGTCCTGAAATTTACAATGCAGGCCCTTAAACAATACTTTTCACCGACAACGGCATTTGATAGAAAAACTTCCCCGCCATGCTGCAATTCATTCAATAGTTCTTCATTCAACCGATCGAGATATTCATCCTTCCCTTCAGTATCATTTTTATAATTTTCAGGAATGTACCTGAATGTCGCAATACTTAAATTTTGCGAAACAGCTTCCAGTTCCGGGTGTTTTTTTGCAAGGTCAAATAACAATCCGGACAGTTCAATATCTTCGCCAATCATTTTTTCATAGCCACTCCGGCCCACTTGCTGTAATGCAAGCCAAACTTTTAAAGCCCTGAAACCACGTGAGTTTTGAAGCCCGTATTCGTAATAGTTTTGCGCAGGCTCCTCGTCGGTACTGTCGAAGTGGTAATACACCGGATGCGAACTGAATGTGTCGATTAAATGCTGTGGGTTCTTTACCAAAGTACATCCGGCTTCCAACGGGCTATACAGCCATTTATGCGGATCCATGGCAATTGAATCTGCTTCCCGGATACCGTCGAACAGGCTTTTTTGTTCCGGAATAATAATGGCAGGGATACCATAGGCGCCATCAACATGAAACCACAAGTCATATTTTTTGCAAATAGCTGAAATGCCTTTCATGTCATCAACCGCTCCGGTGCTTACGTCTCCGGCGGCGCCAATTACCATGATGGGCTTGCACCCATTTTTCAAGTCATCCTGAATTGTTTTTTCCAAAGCGGCGTTGTCCATTTTGTTGGAGCGGTCAGTTGCGATCCAGCGAATAGATTTGGTACCCAATCCAAATAATACGACAGCTTTTTCAATCCAGGTATGCGTAGCTTTGGAACAATAAACAGTCAGTTTGGCTGAGTTTGAAATGCCGTCTTCCTTAATGCTTTTAGGCGCTTTTGCCGTTCGGGCAGCTAAAAAAGCGGTAAAATTTGCCATATTACCTCCACTGACCAAGATGCCACCATAGTTTGGCGAAACACCAATAAATTCAGCAAGCCATTTGATTGTTTGCCTTTCAATTTCGGTTGCCATGGGACTTAAAATATGCGCCCCAACATTGGGGTTGACGGCAGCGGCCAACAAATCGGCCAGCGCCCCGATTGGCGTTGCGGAAGAAGTGATGTAACCAAAGAATTTGGGATGTCCGTTGAATAAGGAATTGCCGATAAGCAAATCGGTTGTTTTCGACATTAATTCAGCCGCTGGCATACCATTTTCGGGCAAGGATGAATTGCCCAATATTTTTTGCATTTGTGCCGGACTTTTACCGTTTGTAACAGGCTTTTTATCAATGGTGTCGAGGAAGTCAGAAATATCGTTAATTAATTGATATCCGATTTCGCGAAATTCCTTTTTCGTCAACTCAATGGGTGATTTGCGGCTTTCGTCCATGGCGTTTAGTCTAAATTGTTACTCATTCAGTTGATTTATCCTGTGATTTTCAATCATCTTTGAATGTTAATACAACAATGAAAAACAAATAATGTTAATGCATTGCCTTTGATCGCCCTTAATATCAAAGCTCTTCGGCGGAATCTATCAACAATCAATTTAATTGATGTGAATTTTGAACACAAAACGCCTGAAACCTGAAAATTCAATTTAACTTTAGGTGTCAACTGTTTCGCCAAAAATCGCTACAATTATGAATGTCTTTAAACAGATCTTCCGGTTTTACTATGATGGGTTTTCTAACCTTCCCCGCTGGGGGAAACAGGTTTGGCTGGTCATTCTGATTAAGCTTTTTGTCATGTTCATTATCCTGAAAATCTTCTTTTTCCCGAATTTCCTGAAGACCAATTTTAACAATGACGCTGATCGGGGCAATCATGTGCTTGAAAATTTAACCAATATCAACAAATAAATCAACGCTATGCTTGAAGGAATTGATGCATCTTTAGTCGATTGGTCGAGGGCGCAGTTTGCGCTTACCGCCCTGTATCACTGGATTTTTGTGCCTTTGACACTTGGTCTGGGTATTATTATCGCCATTATGGAAACCCTGTATGTGAAGACCGGAAATCCGGAATGGAAACGCATTACCAAATTCTGGATGACCCTGTTCGGAATTAATTTTGCCATTGGTGTGGCCACCGGTATCATTCTCGAATTCGAGTTTGGCACCAACTGGTCGAATTATTCGTGGTTTGTGGGCGACATTTTTGGTGCGCCGCTGGCCATCGAAGGCATTCTGGCCTTTTTCATGGAATCTACTTTCATCGCCATCATGTTTTTCGGATGGAACAAGGTGAGCAAAGGCTTCCACTTAACCGCGACCTGGCTGACGGCCATCGGGGCAAACCTTTCGGCCTTGTGGATTCTGGTTGCCAATGGCTGGATGCAGAAACCGGTCGGAATGGTTTTTAATCCTGAAACTGCCCGTATGGAAATGACCAACTTTTGGGAAGTCCTGTTTTCGCCAATGGCTGTTCACAAATTCCTGCACACCACTTCGTCGAGCTTTGTGCTGGCATCCATTTTTGTCATCGGCGTTTCGGCCTGGTATATCCTAAAGGGCCGCGATATCGTTTTTGCCCGGAAAAGTATTGTTGTTGCAGCTATTTTTGGATTTATGGCATCCATTTATACCGTGATGACCGGAGACAGTTCTGCCCGTGAGATAGCTCACCATCAACCCATGAAGTTTGCAGCCTTCGAAGGACTGTACAATGGCAGCGAAGGTGCGGGTTTAGTTGCCCTTGGATTGTTTTCACAAAATTCAACTGATCCCGGTAACGAGAATCTGAAAGACTTTGCGGTGAAGATCGAGATTCCAAATATTTTGTCGTACATGGCTTTTTTGAATTGGAATGCTTTTGTTCCGGGAATTAACGATCTGATCAACGGAAACGAGAAGTATGGGGTGATGTCGGCAGCCGAAAAAATGACCCGCGGCAAGTTAGCCATCGAAAAACTAAAAGCTTTTAAGGATGCCAAAAAATCGGGACAAACTGCTTTGGCAGATTCATTGAAAACCGAGATTATGAGTCCTGATTTTCAGAAAAATAATTTCAAATATTTTGGCTACGGTTACATTGCCGATCCCCATACGCTGATCCCGAGTGTTGCTTTATCGTTTTACAGTTTTCACATCATGGTGGTTCTGGGCATGTACTTCATCTTCTTTTTCCTGTTCGCATTATATTTTACCCTGAAAGGGAAAATTCATAAGAAGAAGACCTTTTTGCGGATTGCCATCTGGACCATTCCGTTGGCCTATATCGCCAGTCAGGCCGGTTGGGTGTTGGCCGAAGTTGGCCGTCAACCTTGGGTTATTCAGGATTTGATGCCAACGATGGCTGCTGTTACGAAAATCAGTGTTGGAGCTGTTCAGGTTACATTCTGGCTTTTTGCCATCATTTTCACCACGCTGCTTATTGCCGAAATAAAAATTCTATCGCGTCAGATTAAAATCGGACCTAAATCAGAAGGAGAACCAAATCATGTTTGAATCACTATCACTAATCACATTACAGCAATACTGGTGGCTGATTGTTTCGCTGCTGGGCGCTTTATTGGTATTCCTGATGTTCGTTCAGGGCGGGGAAACCTTGTTTTTCAGCATTGCTAAAAACGAAGCAGAAAAAACACTTTTGGTGAATACTTTAGGCCGGAAATGGGAATTTACTTTTACCACGCTGGTTACATTCGGCGGAGCATTTTTTGCTTCATTTCCGTTGTTTTACGCCACCTCTTTCGGTGGCGCTTACTGGGTTTGGTTTGCCATCCTGATCTCGTTTGTCATTCAAGCTGTTTCGTTCGAATTCAGGAAGAAACCAGCCAACTTTTTAGGCGCCAGAACTTACGAAATTTTCCTTTTTATCAATGGATTACTCGGTCCACTGTTGGTTGGTACGGCTGTTGGAACCTTCTTTAACGGGGCCATGTTTTCGCTCGACGACATGAAACACGTCACTTGGGGAACTGAATTCCGTGGGTTGGAAGCTGTACTGACTTTTCACAATCTGGCGCTTGGATTGGCTGTGTTGTTCCTCTCACGCTTATTGGGACTGCTTTATTTCATGAACTCAATCAACAATGAAGCGATTTACGAACGCTCAAAAAAGCAATTGTTATACAATGCTGTTCCGTTTCTGGTATTCTTCCTGTATTTCGTAATTGCTCTGCTTTTTAAAGATGGGTTTGCCTACAACCCGGCTTCCGGAGTTATTGCCGTTGAATCGTACAAATACCTTCACAACTTGCTGGCTATTCCGTTAAATACACTGATGTTTCTGGCAGGCGTTGTTGGTGTGTTGTGGGGAATCGGCTCAACACTCCTGAAGGGCGGCACCAAAGGAATCTGGTTTGCTGGTGGAGGAACAGTTTTAACAGTATGGGCATTACTTATTTTGTCCGCCTTTAATCATACCAGTTTCTATCCTTCCATCTTCGATTTGCAGTCTTCGCTGACCATCGAGAACGCTTCGTCGAGCCGGTTTACACTGGTTGCCATGAGCTATGTTTCGTTGTTTGTTCCGTTTGTGCTGGGCTACATCTGGTATGCCTGGAAATCGATGAACAACAAGCCAATCAGCACCGAAGAGCTGGAACAGGAGCACCATGTTTATTAATGATTAATTGTTAATGGTTGCTTTTGCAAATAGGTGTTTCATTTATAATTTATAATTCATCATTAATAATTTGTGAATATGTATTGGAATTCAATCTTGTGGTTTTTAAGCTGGCCGGTGTTGGTCATCATCAGTTATCAACTGGTAAAATATACCATTAAGAAATACGAACCGATCTTGGAGAAGCCTGTCAAAAAGGCAAATCCGGAGAAATAATAAGTGTGATGCGATTTTTAATCCTAGTCTACATTAGAAGTTAAAACTTCGGCACCTTCCTGAACAACGGATCCGGTCTTTTCACAAGGTCGGATTCGTTTTGCTTTAATACTGATTAATTTTTGCGAAAGAATATGATGAGCTGATTAAACTAATTGATTCTTAAATAGTCAAAATTGAGAATTTTAAACCAGAAATTATGAAAAGATTAGTATTGGTTGTTTTCGTTGCACTTTTTGCAATTGGTTCAAGTTTTGCTCAACCAGGCGGCGATCCGGCTGCCAGACTTCAACGTGAACTTGACCGACTGACTACAGAATTGGGTTTATCAAAAGATCAGGTTGAAAAAGTAACACCAATTGTGACTGAAGCTCAGAAAAAACAGACAGAGGAATTTACCAAAATGCGTGATGAAGGTACTTTTGATCGTGAAAAAATGATGGAACTTCGCACCCAAATGCAGGCAGAAACCGATAAGCTTTTAAAAGCTGTTTTGACTCCGGAACAAGGCGTTAAATTGGATGCCTATCGCAAAAAACAAGCAGAAGAGCGCGCTAAACGGATGCAGGGACAATAAAGTTAGGTTAGTTCGATATATGATTAGTATTAAACCTTCAAGGTGTCAAGCTTTGGAGGTTTTTTTATTGCGATAATTCAAAAAAAGTATTGAACCCAATTGATATCTTTTGATAAAGGTTAAGCCATCAGTCGTTTGAAGATACTTTCATAACTCATTTCCACGCCAATTGTCTTTTTTCTCTAAATCGGCAATCTCCACATAAAAATCCCCATAGCCAATACCGCAATGCTGCAAACAACAATTAGCGCTCCATTTATTTTGCTAATGATTAAGCGATTGGGTTGTTCGCGATCGGTAAAGATTTCGCGAATCACGAAGAAATAATAATATACTCCAATGATAGCCATGACAATGGCGAAAATGGAAGTCCACAAAATTCCCTGACTGATGGACAACACAAATACCTGATACTTTGCCATAAATCCTGAAGTTGGCGGAATTCCTGCCAAGGACATCAGCAGAACAATTGCAAGTACAGCAATCCATGGCTTTTCCTTGTACAATCCACGGAAGATAATCAAATCTTCATGCCCATCCGATGCCCGTTTCATCAGGATGAAAATGATGAAGAGCGGCACAGTTGCCAGCGAATATACAAATGTATAATACAGGATAACTGAAGCTGATGAATTATGCTGCGAAAGCATGGCCAGCATGATAAACCCGCTATGCGAAATGGAAGAATAGGCCAACAGTCGCTTGAAATTAGTTTGCTTTAACGCGCCCAGGTTCCCAATCAATAAAGTTAGCCAGGTCATCACCCAAAGCGCTTTTTCGAGCTGAATTGGGAGTGGCAATAATCCCATGCCAAGTAAGCGGTAAAAAGCAGCAAAGCCAGCGGTTTTTACCACCGTTGCCATAAACGCAGTAACCAGGGTAGGAGCGCCTTCATATACATCAGGACTCCAGAAATGAAATGGTGCTGCAGCAACTTTAAAAGCTACTCCAATCAGGATGAAAAGTAAACCTACCATTAACATCGGAGGCAAATGGCCGTTGAATTGGGCAATATACGTTTTGATTTCAGGCAGATAAAATGTAGCCGATGCTCCATAAACTAAGGCAATTCCGAAGAGAAAAATAGCCGTGGCAAAGGAGCCGAGCATAAAATATTTAAATGATGCCTCGTTTGACCGGTAGGAATATTTTTTCCCTCCGGCGAGTACATACAATGGAATGGATAAAATTTCGATACCCAGAAAAAGCATGATCAGGTTTGAAAATGAGGTCATCAGAAAGGCTCCTGCGAGGGCAAATAGCATGAGCGCATAATGTTCTGCAACGTGAAATTCCATGGTTTCGTAATAGTCAATCCCAAACAGAAAAATTAGTATGGTAATGATAATCATGGAGATGTTGAAGGCAATCGAAAAATTGTCGAGCAAAATCATATCATGAAAATACCGCGATCCGAGCCCCCAGTCTTTAATTGAAAGTATAAGCGAAACACCTAGCCCGGCAACAGCAACAGGCGACAAAATGGCTTTGTTTTTGGTGAATCCCAGATACAAAACTATTATTCCAAGAACTATCGTAAAAATTAATGCACTCATCAGTAAATATTTACTATTAAAAAATGTACGATTTACAATTTAAAAAATCAGATATGCAAATCGGGTTAATGTGCCATGCCCGAAAAGACTTCGGCAACGGGTTTCAACAAATCAAATATGGGTTGCGGGTAAATTCCAAGTCCGAGAATTACTACAATCAGCGGAACCAGAATCCAATAATCCAAAGCACTAACATCTTTTGCTTTTGAAAACGCAGTTTTTTTGTCGCCCAACATCACGCGTTGGTAGGCATATAGCATATATATGGCGCCCAGTATCATAGTGAGACCGCCAAATAGTGCAAACCAAACGGATTGCTGATACAGCCCGGTTATCATCAGGAATTCTCCCACAAACCCAGCTGTTAGCGGAAGTGCGATTGAACCTAAAAGAATAACCAGGAACAGAATGGCCATATTTGGAGCTTTTATTTTCAATCCGCCCAACTGGGGCATTTCAGTTGTTCCGGTTTGTTCTTTAACCAGGCAGGCCACGTAAAAGAGTGCTACAATGGTAACTCCATGACTGAGAACCTGGAAAACAAGCCCTTGAAAAGCATATGCATTTAACACAAACATGGCGGCGGACATCAGTGAAATATGAGCCATCGACGAATAAGCAATCATCGTTTTCAGGTTTGTATGTTTGTAGGCAATAACTGAAGCATAAATTACACCAACCAAGCTTAGGATAATTACCAGATTCTGCCAGTAAAGAACTCCGAGTGGCACAACCGGAAAAAGGAAACGCAAAGCGCCGTAAATACCCATTTTCGTCATCACCCCTGCCAAAATCATTACGCCTTGTGTCGAAGCCATTTTGTAGGTTGGCGGTTGCCAGGTATGAAAAGGAAACACAGGCATTTTAATGGCAAAAGCGATGAAAAGTATCCAAAACAGCCAGTTTTGAGTTCCTGCCGGAATTTGTAATTGATTAAATGCCGAAAAATCGGTTGTATGTGTGCCGGGCGTTAGTTGATAAAGATAAATGATTCCGAATAACAGGAATAAACTTCCGGCCAGGGTATAAATGAAGAACTTCAAGGTGATTGCCTTTCGGTCGTCACCACCCCAAACTAAAAGGATGAAGTAAACCGGAATGAGTGCCAGTTCCCAAAAAACGTAGAACAGGAAAGCATTCTGAGCCAGAAAAACTCCGATTAATGCTGTCTGTGCGCACAAAATCAGACAATTCAGCATCGGGACATTTTTTTGGGTACGCCCGAACCCAGCCATAATGATAAACGGAAACAGTAAATTAGTGAGCAAAAGCATAACCATGCTGATGCCGTCGTATCCTAACGAAAACTGAATTCCCATATAATTGATCCATTCAGCGGAATAATTAATTGACGGAACAGTAGTTAGCAGCGTCAATGTCACGAGTAAATTGACCAGCGTAGAAATCAGTGCGATGATTCTCACCGTTTCGGTTTTCCTGAAAAACGGTAGGAGCAGACCAGTCAAAAGTGGGATTAAAAGTATAATTAGTAGTGTCATAGGATCAGATTGTCAGGATGAATACAACAAACAAAAGAATTCCGGCAACCATGGCAAAAAAGTAAAAACTCATGTTTCCACGTTGCAATTTCCGGGTTAGGTCGCCCACCATTGAAGTAAACATTCCAACTCCCTCAACTGCGGGACCAAGAATAATGGTTTCAATTTTTTTGAAAAGGAAATTAGAGAGATTGCCGAAAGGCTTTTCGAATGCTGCGCGGTAAAACTCGTCAATATAAAATTTGTTGGTAATTATTAGTTGTATCGGAGTCAGTTTTACTTCGTCCCCAGATGGGATTTTAGCTTTTTTGACAAAAGTCTGGTAAGCCCAATAAATAATCACTGCTAAAAGTGCTCCGGAAAGAAGAATCATCCCGATTTCGGTGGTGTGGCTTATTTCTTCGGAAGTTTTTGAAACTACGGCACTGTCCAGATAGGCACTGAAACTTAGGTTTCCACCGAAAAGCGCGGGGATATTCAGGAAACCGCCAAAGACCGAAAGTACGCTTAAAACCATCAACGGAACGGTCATCACTTTTGGTGATTCGTGTGGATGTGATTCTGCCGAACGGTTTTCGCCAAAGAACACCAAATACAACAGCCTGAACATATAAAAACAGGTGATTAAAGCAGTGCCAAGTGCCAAAACATACAAAACGATGTTGTGCTCGAAAGCTTTTGTCAATATCATGTCTTTGCTAAAGAAGCCCGAGAATGGCGGAATTCCGCTGATGGCAAACGTAGCCGCCAAAAATGTGAGGTAGGTTATTGGCAATTTTTTTCGGAGTCCGCCCATTTTTCGGATGTCCTGTTCACCGCCCATGGCATGAATCACGCTTCCTGCCCCAAGGAACAACAACGCCTTGAAAAACGCGTGAGTGGTTACATGAAAAACTCCGGTGGAGTAGGCTCCAAGACCTAGAGCGAGAAACATGTAGCCCAATTGTGAAACGGTAGAATATGCAAGTACTTTCTTGATGTCGTTTTGCCTTAGTCCGATGATCGCGGCAAAAATGGCGGTTGCCATACCCACCACAATAATGACATCGCGCGTGATTGGAGCCAGATTATACAGGATGCTCGAACGGGCAATCATATAAATTCCGGCGGTTACCATCGTTGCTGCATGTATCAGTGCTGAAACCGGTGTCGGGCCAGCCATTGCATCGGGCAGCCAAGTGTAAAGCGGTATCTGGGCGCTTTTGCCAACTGCTCCAACTAAAAGCAGTAGCGTAATCAGCGTGATTACCGGAGCTCCAGCCTGCATGACCGCGGCTTGTGTAAATATTTCAGAAAAAGAAACTGATTTAAAGGTGAAGAAAAGCAGGATGATTCCCAGAATAAATCCGAGGTCACCGATGCGGTTCATTACGAATGCTTTGCGGGCAGCATAATTGTATGCCGGGTTTTTAAACCAGAAGCCAATCAGCAAATAGGAGCAGAGTCCAACACCTTCCCAGCCAATAAACAGAACCAGATAATTGGCACCCATAACCAAAAGCAACATGCTGAATGTAAAAAGGTTCATTTGTGCGAAAAACGAATTGACACGATCGTCGCCATGCATATAACCAATGGAATAAATATGAATGAGCGTTCCAACGCCGGTAACAATCAGCATCATAGTTAGCGACAAATGATCAATCAGGAATGCGAAAGGAATATTCATGTTCCCGATGGCAATCCAGTTGAAAAGGGTTACTGTTGCTGCATTCTGTCCTGAATTCCGGAGTATGAAAAATAGCGCAACCGAAATCAGGAATGATAAACCAACCATTACGCTGGCAATTATTCCGGCTTGATTGTGTTTTAAACGTTTGTATCCCAGTCCAGTAATCAGGAAACCCAATAGTGGCAGGGCAGGAACAAGTACTGTGAGGTTTATATTTGGAATCTGTCCTACCATTTCAAACGGTTCAAAAGGTTAATATCTACGGAATCCACGTTTCGTTTCATCATCACCAGAATTGACAGCCCGACAGCAACTTCAGCAGCGGCAACAATCATGATAAAGAAAACGAACACCTGTCCGGCAGGATCGGAGTGATAAGCTGAAAAGGCGGCAACTAATAAATTCACTGAGTTGAACATGAGTTCGATACACATTAAAATGATGATGGTATTACGCCTGAACAAAACCCCAAGCAGACCAATGCTGAAAAGTGTTACGCACAATAAAACGTAATGCTCTAACGGGATAAGTTGTATAGCAGAAGAAATGTCTTGCATAGTTATACGTTATGAGTTTCGTCTTTTTTTCCGAACATGACTGCGCCTATCATGGCTGAAATAAACAAAACCGATGATACTTCAAAGGGTAAAAGGAATTCGTGAAACAGTGTTTTTCCAACTTCAGAAACCAATCCGATTTGGCTCGTAAACGCGTAGCGTGGATGTATTTCCAAAGTATGGCGTGTTGCTGCAACCATTACCAGAAAGAAAACTCCTCCGGCAACAACAGCAGCTATTCGGGTTGCTGAGGTTTTATGGCGAACTGTAGCTTTGTTCAAATTCAGGAGCATAATCACAAACAGGAACAGAACCATAATGGCGCCTGTGTAAACGATGAGGTGAACGACAGCTAAAAATTGTGCATTCAGCAAAATGTAATGACCCGCCATAGCTATAAAGCACGCAATCAGCGAAAGCACACTGTTAATCGGACTGTCGGAGAATACGACAAACAATCCGCTGATGATCATGATTGCAGAAAGCAGGTAAAATAGAAATGTCATTTTTATACTTTTATTAATAAGTGCCTAGAGTGCTTATGATTCGGAGTGTCTGGAGTTTTAACTCCGAATTCCGAACTTTAGTCACTTCGAACTTTTTATTTGTTGTGCGCAAAACGTTTGTTCTGCTTGAATTTCAATACACTTTCAGTTTGTCTGTCCGAAATGTCAATCCGTAAATTTGGGTCAAGCGGTTCAACCAAAAGACTTTTCCCATAAATAAATGGAAGTCGCTCATATTCCGATTCAACGATGCGATCGGTCAGGAAAATAGCTTCCTTCGGGCAGGCTTCTTCGCAATCGCCACAAAAAATGCAGCGCAACATGTTGATTTCGTATACTTCAGCATATTTTTCTTCGCGGTACAAATGTTCTTCTCCCGGTTTGCGCTCGGCTGCAATCATCGTAATTGCTTCAGCCGGACAGGCAACAGCGCACAAACCACAGGCCGTGCATCGTTCACGTCCTTCTTCGTCGCGTTTCAAAACATGTTTCCCACGGTAAACCTTGCTGAATTCGCGGGTTTGTTCAGGATAATTTATAGTTACTTTTTTTCTGAAGAAATGTTTTAAAGTAATTGCCATCCCTTTAAAAATGGCCGGAAGATAAATCCTTTCCATGAAGGTCATCTTCTTGTTTGAAACCATTTTGGATCTGTTTGTCAATGCTTGCATGGCGTCTCGGATTAAATGAATTCGGTGAAATAATAGTACGCACCGGTAGCCATAATATTGAAAATAGCCAATGGCATCAGTTTTTTCCAGCCCAGATTCATCAGCTGGTCGTACCTGAATCGTGGTAAGGTCCACCTGATCCACATAAACACGAAGATCAGGAAGATTATTTTCAGGAAGAAAAACAGGGACCCCAGCAAAGTGACCAGGTTTGGCGATAAGCCTAACTGATCGATAAATGGCATGTTGTAGCCGCCAAAATACAAAGTCGCAATTACCGCTGACGATATAAACATGTTAATGTACTCAGCAAACAGGTAGAATCCCAGCTTCATCGAGCTGTATTCGGTGTGGTAGCCGCCAATCAGTTCGGTTTCACACTCCGGAAGGTCGAACGGCGCCCGGTTTGTTTCTGCAAAAGCACAAATAATGAAGATCAGGAATCCGAGTGGCTGGTAAAAAATGTTCCAGTGAAAGCCATGTTGCTGCTGTACAATATCGTGAAGGCTTAGCGAACCGGTGGTCAGGATGAGCGCAATAATCGACAATCCCATGGCAATTTCGTAGCTGATCATCTGCGATGCCGCGCGAATTGAGCCCAGCAGTGCATATTTATTATTCGATGCCCAGCCGCCGATCATGATACCGTAAACTCCAATGGAAACCATGGCAAAAACATACAGAATACCGATGTTCAGATCGGCAATCTGCATCGAAAACTCTTGGCCGCCAATGGTTAAAGTTCCACCCCAGGGAATGACAACTCCAGTAAGCATGGCTGTAGTCATTGCGATTGAAGGCCCTAAAATAAACAGCTTTTTATTGGCGGTTGTGGGTATGATTTCTTCTTTCATGAACATTTTGACCCCGTCGGCCAATGGTTGCAAAAGACCGAATGGGCCAGCGCGGTTTGGGCCACGACGATCCTGCATAAATGCCGCAACTTTCCGTTCCCCATATGTCGAGTACATGGCTACCACAAGCGTAACCAGAAATATGATGACCAGAAAAATGGTTTTATAAATATATAACGTCCAATCCATAGTTGTAATTAACTTTCAGGTATTTGTGGTGTGCTTACAAGATACCTTTTTTTATATTTTTAAACTAGTCTTTACTCTATTCCGTCCTGAACTTCAGGTTTTGATAACTTCTCGTAATGATTTTGAGAAATGACCGAATGCCGTTCAATTTTTCTCGGGCCTTCAACCGTCCAGTCCGTATTTTCTTTGTGTTCGAACCTACAATCGTTACAAATGAACTCATCCAGTTCGCCAAATTGGTCTTTTCGTCCGGTCACCCGAAGGATTTCATCACCCTTTTTCCACAAAACTACTTTTCCGCTGCATTTTGGGCAGTCACGATGCGCATCGAAAGGTTTGGTAAACCACACACGGCTTTTAAACCTGAATGTCTGGTCGGTTAACGCTCCAACCGGGCAAACATCAATCATGTTTCCTGAGAAATCGTTGTCAACAGCTTTGGTAATATAAGTGCCGATTTCGCAATGATCACCTCTGCCCAGAACTCCATGTACGCGTTGATCCGTCAATTGATCGGCAACCATCACACAGCGGTAGCAAAGGATGCACCGGTTCATGTGCAGTTTAATTTTATCTCCAATATCAATCGGGGCAAAAGTCCGGCGTTCTTCAATGGTTTCAGTATCCACCAATCCGTGTTCGTACGATAAATTCTGAAGGTCACATTCGCCAGCCTGATCACAAACTGGGCAATCGAGCGGGTGGTTGAGCAGCAGAAATTCGGTAATTGCCTTGCGGTTTTCCATCACTTCCGGAGAAGTAATGTTTTGAACCACCATTCCATCCATAACCGTTGTGCGGCACGAAGCCACTAGTTTCGGCATGGGGCGTGGGTCTTTGGCCGAACCTTGCGCCACCTTAACCAGGCACGAACGGCATTTTCCGCCGCTACCTTCCAGCTTGGAATAGTAACACATGGTTGGCGGAACCACGCTGCCTCCGATTTTTCGGGCCGCGTTCAGGATGGTTGTTCCGGGTTCTACTTCAACCTCAATATTGTCTATCGTTACTTTGATAAGGGACATTTCTGGAGTTTTACGTGATCTTCAAATTCCTGACGAAAATGACGGACTGCGCTCGCAACGGGCCATGCAGCTGCATCGCCCAACGGACAAATCGTATTTCCTTCTATATGTTTCGAGATGTTGACAAGCAAATCGATGTCTTTCATCGTGCCGCGGCCATCTTCGATTCGTTGCAATATTTTTTCCATCCAGCCGGTACCTTCGCGGCAAGGGCTGCATTGTCCGCACGATTCATGATGGTAGAACCGTGCAAAGGTCAAAAGGTTCTTCACGATGCAGGTGGTGTCGTCCATCACAATAAATCCGCCCGATCCGAGCATGGTTCCGGTCTCGAAACCTCCTTCAGCCAGCGATTCGTAGCTCATCAGGCGAGGTTCGCCTTTGGCCGTTTTTAAAATCAGATCAGCTGGAAGAATTGGTACGGACGAACCTCCGGCGACTACTGCTTTCAGTTTATTACCGTTTCGGATTCCACCGCAATACTGGTCGCTGTAAATAAATTCTTCCACCGGAAGCCCGAGTTCAATCTCGTAAATGCCTGGTTTGTTGATGTGTCCACAGGCCGAGATCAATTTGGTCCCTTTACTGTTTCCAACGCCAATAGCTGCATAAGCATCGGCTCCATTATTAATAATCCATGGGAGTGCTGCAATGGTTTCAACATTGTTGACTACCGTTGGGCAATCGTATAAACCAACTATGGCCGGAAATGGCGGTTTGATGCGTGGATTGCCGCGTTTACCTTCGAGCGATTCAATCAGCGCGGTTTCTTCTCCGCAGATGTAAGCGCCTCCGCCTGGCTGACAATACAGATCAAGCGAATAGCCGCTGCCTAAAATATTTTCGCCAAGCAAGCCATTTGCATACGCTTCTTCGATCGCTTTTTCGATGATTCGCAGCACGTAAAAAAGTTCGCCACGAATGTAAATGTACGAAGTTCGGGCTCTCAATGCATACGAACCCAAAATCATTCCCTCAATCAGTTGATGCGGGTTCAATTGGCCAATGTGCCGGTCTTTAAAAGTTCCGGGTTCGCTTTCATCGAAATTGCAAACGAAGTAGCGTGGATTGTTTGTGCTTTTATCGATGAAACCCCATTTCATTCCTGCCGGAAATCCGGCACCTCCACGGCCACGCAAGCCCGATTTTTTTACTTCTGCGGTAACTTCATCAGGAGTAAAATTCTTCAGCGCTTTTTCAACCGACGAATATCCGCCCAATTTGCGGTAAACATCGAAACTGGCCAGCCCGGGAATCTCTATATTTTCGAGTAATATTTGCTGCGCCATGGTTACAGATACGGATTAGTGTGTGAACATTTATTCTCTGTCGTCCATTTGCTCAGCAACTCGTCAGCTTTTTCGTTGGTTATATTTTCGTGGTACTCGGTTCCAACCTGAATAACCGGCGCATTTCCGCAAGCTGCAAGACATTCAACGGTTTTAATGGTGAACCGTCCGTCGGCAGTGGTTTCACCGGGTTTAATTCCCAGTTTATTTTCAAAATGAGCCAGCAATTCTTCTGAACCTTTCAGCCAGCAAGGGCCGGTTTGGCAAACTTCAATCACGCAGTTACCAACCGGTTGAAGGTTGAACATGCTATAAAACGAAGCGACTTCGTACACTTCTATGGGTTGAATTTCGAGCAGAGATGCTACATAATCCATCACTTCGGAACTGAGCCACCCACTGTTTTCCGATTGGGCAATGTGCAACACCGGCAATAAAGCCGATTTTTGCCTCCCTTGCGGATAACGCCGGATGATCTTGTTCACCAGTTCAAGCGTTTCGCTGCTGAATTCGATTGTATTTTTTGTGTTCTGCATTTATATTTAATTTGTCAATGTCCGTCAGCTAAAGCAGACGGCAAAGGATATTCGCATTTATAACGGTTATTTTTATTTCGTCCGAAAGAATTACCTTGCTTTTTTCATCGCTTTCCTGCGGACGATTTTGTCTCTATTTCACTTTTTCTACAAATATTTTGCTCCTCTGGAGCTATTTATTTCTTCTGAATCCGTGCTCCAAGCCCTTTGCCCCATGCTCTATGCATCCAGTTCTCCGGCAATCACATTCATCGAACTTAGCGTGATAACTGCATCCGACAACATGTTTCCGGTTACCATTTCAGGATAAGCCTGATAATAAATAAAACAAGGCCTACGGAAATGCAATCGGGAAGGAGTGCGTCCTCCATCGCTTACCAGGTAAAACCCAAGTTCACCGTTGGCCGCTTCAATCGAATGGTAAACTTCTCCCGCTGGAATATCGGTTTCGCCCATCACAATTTTGAAATGCCAGATCAACGCTTCCATATTATTGTACACTTTTTCTTTTGGAGGAAGCACAAATCGCGGATCAGCAGCAAAATATGTTTCCTTGTCTTCCATTTTATCGAGTTTGGCAATTGCCTGTTCAATGATGAGTAAACTTTGTTTCATTTCTTCCTGACGCACCATAAACCGGTCGTAAGTATCTCCACTTTGTCCGATTGGTACGATGAAGTCGAATTCTTCATAGGAGCAATAAGGATTCATCACCCTAACATCGTAATCGATCCCGCAGGCACGAAGGTTTGGACCGGTAAATCCGTATGCAAGCGCCCGTTCGGCTGAAAATGATCCGACATTGATGGTGCGATCCATAAAAATACGGTTGCGGGCCAGCAGGTTTTCAAATTCCTGAAGATGTGCCGGATACGATTTCAGAAAGTAACGTATTTTATCCCATGCCTTGGCACTGAAATTACGTTCGAATCCACCGATTCGTCCCATGTTGGTGGTCAATCTCGAACCACAAATTTCTTCATAAATTTCATAAATGAATTCGCGGTCCTGAAACAAATAAGTAAATCCGGTCAGTGCACCGCTATCAACACCAATAACCGTGTTGCAAACCAGGTGGTCGGCAATACGGGCCAGTTCCATCACAATAATCCGAAGGTAATCAACGCGTTTTGGCGTTTCAATCCCGAGTAATTTTTCGACGGTCATGTGCCAACCCATGTTGTTCAGGGGTGACGAGCAATAATTCATCCGGTCGGTGAGCGGTGTAATCTGGTAAAAGGGACGGCGTTCGGCTATTTTCTCAAATGCGCGGTGAATATATCCGATGGTTTGTTCGGTACTGACAATAAATTCGCCATCCATGAGCATCACATTCTGGAAGACACCATGTGTTGCCGGATGCGTTGGTCCGACATTCAAAATGTTGTATTCCTTCGGCTCCTCGGATGTTACGATATCTTTTGCCCAATAACCTGTATTGAATTTTTGTGCCATATTCAAGTTTCAAGTTTCAAGTTTCAAGTTTCAAGTTTCAAGTTTTGATTGAAAACTCGTAACCTGAAACCCGTAACATTTTTATTATTAACGTCCAAACATGCTGTCATCCTTATCTTCCCGGGTTTGATCTTCGAGCGGAAACTCTTTCCGCATCGGAAAATCAGTCATCTCATCCATGTTCAAAATGCGTTTCAGATTTGGATGCCCTTCAAACTGTATCCCATAAAAATCGTACGTTTCACGTTCCATCCAATTGGCCGCTGGCCAAATTGTGGTTATTGTCGGTATTTTAGGGTTACTCAGTTCGGTGACCGTTTTTATCCTGATACGGTGGTTGTTGACAAAGCTATGCACGTGATAAACTACCCCTAGTTGTTTATTTTCAGGGTAATGCATTCCGCATAAGGTGGTTAGAAAGTTATACTGAAGTTCCTGATCGTCGCGAAGAAATAGCAAAATACTTTGAATGAATTCTTTTTTGACTGTGATACAAAGCATATCGCTCAATGTTTCATGCGATTCAATGGCATTACCGAAACGATTGCTCAATTTACTAACAACTAACTGGTCTCTGTCGGGGTTGATCGGATACACAAATTTGGTTTTTAATGTTTCAGGATATCCTGAATATTTTATCGATGAACTTAATCAATTTCAATGAAACGAACATGTTGTTTGCAGCATAAATACCAATGAAATAATTGACAACAACATGTGAGTTCCATCAGACAATTAAAACAATTTATTTACTGATGAAATAACTGCTCCGGAAAGCTTATTCCATGTTGTATTTTCCCATTAAATCGTTATAGGCTTCCGAATTTCTTCGGCGCAGCGATTCGTTGCCAACCAATTCCTGAATTTTCAGGATGCCATCGATGATTTGTTCGGGACGAGGCGGACAACCAGGTACATAAACATCAACCGGAATAATGCGGTCAATCCCCTGCAAAACACTGTATGTGTCGAATACACCGCCACTCGAAGCGCATGCACCAACAGCGATAACCCATTTAGGCTCGGCCATTTGGATGTAAACTTCACGAAGGACGGGACCCATCTTTTTTGCCACGGTTCCCATCACCATCAGCAAATCGCTTTGGCGTGGCGAAAAACTTAACCGTTCGGAACCAAACCGGGCTAAATCGTAAGTTGATGCCATGGTGGCCATAAATTCGATACCACAACATGAGGTTGCAAAGGGTAGGGGCCACAGCGAATTTTTACGTGCCAGGCCTACCGCTTTATCAAGCGAGGTTGCAAAATATCCGTTTCCGGAAATTCCTTCGGGCATTTCTGCCACAGTTGGCGTAATGATTTGTTTATCTGACATGATACTGTTTCCTTCCCTGATTAATTTTTATCCCACTTAAAAGCACCTTTCATCAGAATATATATAAAACCGGCCAATACAAGTATCATGAATAATACCATTTCGAGGAAACCGTCTTTGCCTAATTCTTTGAAGTTTACAGCCCATGGGTACATGAAAATAACTTCAACATCAAAGAGAACAAAGAGTATAGCGATCAGGAAATATTTTACTGAAAACGGACTGCGGGCGTTTCCCATACCTTCGATTCCGCATTCGAAATTCTCTAGTTTGGCCTTCGATGAACGTTTAGGTCCCAAGAAATGAGTTGCCACCATAGTGGTAATTACAAAACCCAGAACAACAAGCGATTGAATCAATATAGGTATATAATCTTGAGGCATTTTTAAATGTTTAATGTGAACAGATAAACGATTATTTGATCGATTTGTTCGTAAAACTAGAAAATATATTCTGGTAAAATCGAAGTGTGACGGAGGGTTGGGTCGAATAATATCTAAATCTTAACGTTTACGTTAAAATCTTAACGTGTCTGAAATACGCTTATTAAACGAACGTCAATTCTTTGTAAAGTTCAATCACTTCAGGAACTAAAAATATGACATTTTAAGCAAAGAAAGAGTGTCACGAAAATGTAACACTCTTTCTTACAGGATATAAATATCGTTTGTGAGTTTTATTTCATCCCGGTCAAATGGCTTATTCCGGAGAGTAATACATACCAGATAATAATCAGTGGCAATGCGTACATCTGAAGGAAGACCAACATCAATAATGTAATTCCGAGGAAAAGAAAACGAAGGGCATTTTCTTTCAGTTTCAGGTTTTTGAATTTCAGGTTGAACATGGGCAATTCGGAAACCATCAGGAATGAACTGGTAAATATGGCTGAAAGTAAGGTGTATTTGTTCAGTATAACCGGAACAATGGCTGCGTTAGTTCCCAGTTCGAGAATGAGCGCGAGCGATGCAAAAAAGATGGCATTGGCCGGTATGGGCATTCCCAGAAATTGTTCGCTCTGTCGGTCGTCGGTATTAAATTTGGCAAGGCGGAAAGCTCCGGCAACCGGAATAACCAAGCTGGTGACGAGCGTAATCCATTGGCTCCAGTTGGCTTCAATTTCCTGAATAGCTTGATTCTTTCCAAACAAAGTAAGTTCGAGCATGGTAAAAACGATTGCAGCAGGCGCCAGTCCAAATGAGACCATATCGGCCAGCGAATCGAGTTCTTTACCAATGGCGGAATAAGCTTTAAGTAAACGGGCTGCAAAACCGTCGAGAAAATCGAAAATTGCAGCTGCAAAAATAAATACTGCGGCCCAGCCCAGTTGGCCGTCGACAGCAAAGAAAACCGACATGCTACCACAAACCAGATTCATGGCAGTGATGGCATTGGGTACCCAGAAAAATATAGTGTTGGTGCGGCTCATAATTAAAGTTCACCAATGATGGTTTGTGAGCCTTTTACCTTGTCTTTAAGTTTTACATTCAACTTGGTTCCAAGTGGCAAATACAAGTCAACGCGTGAGCCAAAGCGGATGAAACCCAGTTCTGTTTTCTGGTTAACCGTATCGCCAACTTCAACGTAATTGATGATTCGGCGGGCCATTGCTCCGGCTATTTGTTTCATTACTATTTCGCGTCCATCTTTTAATTTAACTGCAGTTGTTGTGCGCTCATTTTCTTCAGCCGATTTGTCTTTAAACGCTGCATAAAATTCGCCATCCTTGTGTTTCATGTAAGTTACCTGTCCCGGAACAGGAATCCAGTTAATATGCACGTTGGTGGGCGACATGAAAATGGAAACCTGAAGACATTTGGTTTTCAGGTGTTCGGATTCAAAAGTTTCTTTGATTTCACAGATTTTTCCGTCGGCTGGCGATATAATTACATTTTCATTCGGAACGATAGTGCGTTGAGGGTATCTGAAGAACTGGATGACCAGAAAATAAACAACTGCATAGGAGCCTCCTATAACCAAACGGATGATATTGTCAGAAACGAATAAATACAATAAAAGGATGAGGACTGCAAAAATTGCAGTGAAATAACTGATTGTTCGTTTGCCGGCTTTATGAAACTTCATATTAAGTCTTAGATTTTGGCCTCAAAAATAGCAAATAATTGTGCTTTTTGTAAATAATCATGATTTAAAGTCAAGTAAATTCTAAAAGGCCTATGTTTATTGGGAAACAGGCTGGTTATGTCGTTGTTGATTTCTGTCATTTGAATGATTGTTTTTACAGAAAAAGTAACGATTTTTTTCTTCAGCATTTTGATGTAAATTTTGTTTTTCAGAATTGAATTAGCGAATAGGGACGGAGCGGTTCCGCTTTTTACTTAAGCGATTTACTGAATTAGAACAGCGATTTTTTTTGTCAGACTGATTAAATCTATCTTCCGGCTTTCATTCAAACCTGCAAAAATGATCAGCAAAATTATAACCAGAAAAACCATTTCCGAGAATTTATATAAGCTGGAAATCAAACCTTCCGGAACATTTATTACCCCTAAGCCAGGTCAGTATATTATTCTGAGAGTTTTGCCAGATGGTGCAGCAATTACTTTGCCGGTCGTAAAAACAGATTCAAGCCGTGAAACACTGACAGTGTTTGCCTCTTCAATTCCTGAAACGTTGACAGCGTTGGTAAATCCATGTCTTTCGGGTATTCAGATTGAGATGGAAGGACCATTTGGTCAACCGTTTCACATAGAGAAGTTTGGTGCTGTTTTATGTGTTGTCAATCAGGAAAGTATGATTTCGATTTATCCGGTTTTAGCTGCACTTCGGGCTGCAGGAAACCTAATTACCTGCCTGTTGACTGGAACGAGCGGGGATGATCAGATTCTGGAAAACGAAATCCGAAATTTGTCTGACTATTTTATCAATACCGAAAGGAACCCACGACGCACTTCGCAAGTGTTGGAGCAAACCTTGAGAGTCCAAAAGTATGACCAGGTTTTTGCAATTGGTTCAGCAAAAACAATTCGCGAGACCTTAACTGTTTGCACCGCGACTGGCACCGAAGCTCAGTCCATGCTTTGCTTGAACGAAAAGACACAAAAAGGACTGCATGGAATTTATAGGGTTAGTATTTGTGGAAATACCCGCGCACTGTGTGTCGATGGCTATAATTTTAATGCCTATTACACCAGTTTCGAGGAAATGGTGAAGCGATTTGGATGTAAACACTCCGAATCCCATGTTTTGAACAGAGTAGATACCCCCGTTTAAGCAGCATAGTAAATTTCACAACTGAAGGCGGAAAGTGGCCGTGTAAACGCATTATTGTATTTTACTTCCGATGATTTTCCGCCGCTCAGTAACATCAGAACCAATTATGTACTAATTTCGAAGAAGCTTCCGAAAGTTTGGCCGTTTGGTTCTGAAGCTCGTGTTAAATTGGGAATTATGAAGAAAAATAGAAGTTCTGCATACTCAGAATTGTTTCTGCAAAAAGATTTGATATTCGAAATAATTGAAATTCTGGATCAAGGGAAAGATCTGGATAACTCGTTGCTGCAGTTTTGTGATGCCATTACCCGGAATTCGGTTGCTGAAAATTCGGTTTTTGCAAGTATTTCATTCAAAGGACAACTATTCCGAAGCCATCTGTTTCAGGAAACATCCATTGTGGTAAAACACGATTTTCAATTGCCCGATGGCAAAAAAGGATTGGTCGAACTGTTTCTGTCGCATCCGGAGAACATCCATTTTTCAGGAGCGCTAATTGAAGAAGCTGAATTGACTTTAAAAATTATTGTGCCTTTGCTTGTTGGCCTCATTTCAAAAATACAGCTCGAAAAGCTAACCATCGATATCGGCGAACGTCAAAAAGAACTGAAAAGCATCAACCGCACAACCGAAATTCTGAAGAAAAGCACTTCACTCGACGAGTTGTTACAGGAAATATGTTCTTTTTTACCAGAAGCCATGCAGTTTCCGGTGCAAACCGTAGTGCGAATTAACTATGGCGACAAAAACTTTACCAGTGTGGGTTTCAGGGAAACACCATGGAAATTGCAGCAAACATTTGGAACTCCCGATTCATCAAAAGGTTCAATTGAAATTTATTACCTGAACGAATTTCCGAAGGCTGGCGAAGGCCCTTTTTTAATTGAAGAACGCAATCTGATTGATAACCTTGCCGCTTTGATTTCGGGAACTGCATCAAAAAAAGCATTGGAAGAACTCCTGATCAGAAATACAGAACGGTTGAAGGAATTGAGGGGAATCAACCGGACAAGCGAAATCTTGCAGACCGGCAGTCCGCTGGAAGAATCGCTCCCCAAAATTTGTTCCATTTTGCCCGAATCATGGCAATATCCTGAATATACTGTTGCCCGAATCAGTTATGGTAAAAATGTTTTTGTGAGTTCCAATTTCATCGAAACAAACTGGAAAATGGTGCAGGGATTTGAAGCTCCTGACCTAAAAAAGGGAACAATCGAAATTTTTTACCTGAAGCAATTTCCGGAGGCTGATGAAGGTCCTTTTCTGAAAGAAGAGCGTAATCTGCTGGTCAATCTTTCGAATCTGATTGCCGGTTCGGCCTCTCGCGATGTGTTTAATAAGTTGCATCACGAAAATACTGAACGCCTAAAAGAACTAAAGGCCATCAATCAAACCACGCAGATCATCGACGAAGGAAAATCGGTTGATGAAACAATGATGGAAATTTGCTCCATTCTTCCCAAGTCGTGGCAATATCCGAAGTACACAGTTTCGCGCATTAAGTTTGAGGGGAAATCGTACACGAGCCTGAATTTTACTGAAACCGATTGGGTTCAGACCGAAAATTTTGTGACCATCGACAATAAAAAGGGTACCATTGAAATCTTCTACCTCAAACAATTCCCGAAGGAAGACGAAGGGCCTTTCCTGCATGAGGAGCGTAATTTGCTGATTAATATTGCCCGTTTGATCAGTGGTTATTTGAATAATTTCAAAGGCCGCGAAATCATCCACCGAAAAGGTGTGCCCGTGCAGGTTATTCACTATTCCGACGAATTCCGGAATTCGCTGGCCAAAAGCAAAAAGCCCCTCCAGTTGTATTTTAATCAGCAGTCGATCGATAAGTACATTTATCTCGACATGATGAAGTACAAGATCAAGCACATCTTGTTTGTGGCTACTTTGTACGACGCGTTTACCCTCGAAAGCGAAGACTCATTTTTCGAGAAATTTATGGGCGAAGCCTACCAGTACAGCCTTTTTTCGGTTCCGCGAATCACTGGGGTTTCGTCAGCCGAAGAAGCGCTCAATTTGCTGGAAACCACGCATTTTGATTTGGTTATTTTGATGGCTGGAATGGATCGTGAAGCGCCCGTAATTTTGAGCGAACAGATACGTGCAAAAAACGAGTCGCTGCCCATTTATCTGCTCCTGAACAAAAAAAGTGACATCAAATATTTTGAAGAACTGGTTCCAACCATCCGTTCGGTCGATAAACTGTTTGTCTGGAACGGTGATTCGCTTATCCTGTTTGCCATTGTAAAATCGACCGAAGACAAAGTGAATGTGGAGAACGATACCAAAATTGGTCTGGTTCGTGTTATTTTGCTGATCGAAGATTCGCCGCTTTATTATTCGAAATACCTCCAGTTTTTGTACGATATTGTTTTTAGCCAGGTACAACAGCTGTTGCCTGAAGTGGAGAAAAACGAATTGGACAAAATCTCGAAAATGCGTTCGAGACCCAAAATTCTGTTGGCCCGTAATTACGAAGAAGCCATCGCTATTTTCAATAAATACAAAGATTTTTTGCTTTGTGTGATTTCGGATGTCGAGTTCGACCGCGGCGGAAAGATGGATAAACATGCTGGGGTAAATTTCATTAAATACGTCAAATCACACATTTCCAAGATCCCGATTATTTTACAATCATCCGAGAATCGGAATGAAAAGGTAGCACGCGAACTTGAAGTTGCATTCATCAACAAAAATTCGGAGACTTTGCTGAATGATTTACGGCATTATCTGGTCAGTTATCTGGGTTTCGGAAATTTTGTTTTCAGGGATAAAGAAGGCAATAAAATTGGTGTGGCCAAGTCGTTACGCGAGTTCGAAACCTTGCTTCAGGAAGTCCCCGACGAATCGTTGTATCTTCATGCTTCTGAAAACCAGCTATCGTTGTGGCTGATGTCGCGTGGTGAAATTCAACTTGCCAAAACACTCAATCCGGTTGCAGCCAATACATTCAAAAGTATGGATGAAATGCGGCAATTCTTTTTAGATAGCATCAAACACTATCGGGAGGAAAAGAAAAAAGGAAAAATTCTGAACTTTGATGAAACATCGACACTTGACGAAAAGAATATTGTATCCTTTTCCGGAGGTTCGCTGGGTGGAAAAGGACGTGGACTGGCGTTCATCAACACACTGATTTACAACTTGGAATTCCCGACTTTAGCCAATAAAATCAATATTTTGGCGCCCATAACAGTCATTATTGGTTCGAATGAATTTCAGCATTTCATTGCCAAAAACAAGCTTTTCGATAAAATCATCGACCCCGATATTTCGTACGCCGAATTGAGGCGTCTGTTTGTTGATGCTCATTTGTCTATTTCGCTCCTTAAAAAATTGAGGGTTTTTGTTTCCCAGATCGAAAAACCCATTGCAGTAAGGTCGTCAAGTTCTTCGGAAGATTCAATAACACAGCCATTCGCCGGAGTTTTTGATACTTATATCATTCCCAATCATGCCACAAATAAAAAGCTGATTCTCGAACGGATTTCAACAGCAATTAAACTGGTTTTTGCCTCCACTTTTTCTGAAAAAGCACGAAATTATTTTTCAATCATTCATCACAAAGTGGAAGAAGAAAAGATGGCTGTAGTGTTGCAGGAACTTGTTGGAAACCAATACGGCGATTATTATTATCCGCACATCAGCGGGGTTGCACAGTCATACAATTATTATCCGGTGGCTAATATGAAGCCTGATGAGGGTTTTGCCGTTGCTGCAGTGGGTTTGGGAACCTATGTAGTCGATGGCTGGAAATCGTTCCGCTTTTCGCCCAAATATCCCAAAGTTACGATTCACAGCATTAAAGATTTACTGAACAGCTCCCAGGTACAGTTTTATGCGCTCGATTGCCGCGACCGGGATTTTGATTTTCTGGAACATGGTGAACTGGCAGCGCTCCAATTGTTAGATATTCGTGAGGCTGAAAAGCATGGAACTTTGGATCATTGTGTTTCGGTTTACAATCCGAATAACGATCGCATTGAACCTGGCCTGAGCATTTATGGACCACGCATCGTCAACTTTGCCGACATTCTGCAATACAATTATATTCCTTTGGCCGAAACAATCAGTGTTTTGCTGAATACGGTAAAGGAAGCATTTGGCTCGCCGGTTGAAATAGAATACGCTGTTGATCTTGATCGCTCGAAAAACGGTTTGCCTACGTTTTACCTGCTTCAGATTAAACCACTGATTGGCAATCAAATTATGCAGAATATTGTGATCGACCAGATGGATAAGTCGAAGATGGCATTGTTTACAAGGTCGAGTCTGGGAAATGGAGAAATCAAAGATATTCGGGATGTTATTTATGTCGACCCTGCTAGATTTAGTAAACTCAAAACGCTTGAAATGGCTGCCGAGATTGAGAGCCTGAATAGCCTGATGATCAAGAACAACAGGCAATATGTGTTAATTGGGCCGGGGCGTTGGGGAAGCCGCGACCGGTTTGTAGGCATTCCGGTAAATTGGTCGCAAATTTCGAATGCGAAAGTAATTGTGGAAGTGAGTCTCGATAATTATCCGCTGGATTCGTCGCTCGGGTCGCATTTCTTTCACAATGTAACCTCAATGAATATTGGTTATTTTTCGGTTCTGCATTCATCGCTAACCGATTTTGTGAAATGGGAAATGCTGGACAAACAGAAGGTAATTCACGAAACAAATTATTTTAAGCACATCAGGTTCGAGAAACCACTTACAATTCTGATGGATGGCCGGATGAAAACTTCGGCAATAATTACGCACGAATGAGGGTGAAAATCCAATTAATGAATAGAATTAGGTTTAATTTTGGCCTTAAACATTTCCGGAATGATTGATATTGCATTATTTGATGAACACAAACTGGTTTTGGAAGGTATTTCCGGAATGTTGTCGGGCATCTCCGATTTCAGGGTTGTGCTGAACTGCGATGACCGAAATATCCTGACTGAAAAGCTGAAGTCAATGCAGGTTCATGTGCTGATCTTAAACATGCACGACATATCGGTCCGTAATCTCAACCTGATCGTGCAGTTGAATATTAGCAATCCGAAACTGAAAATTCTCATTATTTCAGTTATCGACAGTGAAGAAATTGTGCTAAAGACCATTAAGGCCGGCGCCAAAGGATTTCTCGGGAAAGACTCAGACCGAAATAGTTTGCTCGAAGCTGTTTATACGCTGAGAAACGGTCACGATTATTACAGCAAATCGATCACGCACCTGCTTTTGAACCGCTATATTTCGAGCTTGAAAGCCGATGAATTGAACCAGAATGCTGATATTGCCAATTTAAGCTCACGCCAGGTTGAAATCCTCAAGCTTTGGGGTGAAAGTCATACCAACCAGGAAATTGCCGACCGCTTTTTTATCAGTGTCCGAACCGTTGAATCGCACAAAAACCATATTATGCAGAAGCTCAACCTGAAAAGCACGGTTGATATGGTCAAATTCGCCATCAAAAACAACATCATCGAAATTTAAGGAATCTCAAAATCCGGGATTCTTAATGTTAATGATTCTGATAAACTTTAGGCACTCCGAACTTTGATTCACTCCGAACTTCTTTCCGTACGTAAAACACGTAAATGCAGTCTGCGTCGGCTGTACCCTCAGTTCTGGATATTATTTTTAGGCTTCAAATGATGAATGGCCTTTCAATAGGCAGTAAGAAAGAAGAAAACCTTAAAATTTATTCATATTTAAAAAATTACCAATGGCTGACATTTTAAATGTAAAAGTAAACGAGTTCATGGCAAAAGTGATTGCCAAAAACCCGGGAGAATCTGAATTCCATCAGGCAGTAAAAGAAGTGGTTGAATCGCTGATGCCTTTCATCGAAGCTAATCCGAAATACCACTATGCCAAAGTATTGGAACGTATGGTAGAACCTGAAAGGGTTATGATGTTCCGTGTTCCATGGGTTGACGATAATGGCGAAATCCAGGTAAACCGTGGGTTTCGTATCCAGATGAACAGCGCAATTGGACCATATAAAGGTGGTTTGCGTTTACATCCAACCGTAAATTTGGGTATTCTGAAATTTTTGGCTTTCGAGCAGGTATTCAAAAATAGCTTAACTACACTTCCTATGGGCGGTGGAAAAGGTGGTTCTGATTTCGATCCTAAAGGAAAATCCGACAACGAAGTAATGCGTTTTTGCCAGAGCTTTATGACCGAACTTCAACGGTATATTGGTGCTGATACTGACGTCCCTGCCGGTGATATCGGTGTTGGTGGCCGTGAAATTGGTTACCTGTACGGTCAATACAAACGTATTCGCAATGAATTTACCGGGGTTTTAACCGGAAAAGCTATTGAATGGGGCGGAAGTTTAATTCGTCCGGAAGCCACAGGTTATGGTGCAGTTTACTTTGCCGATCAGATGCTAAAAACCCGTGGACAGGATTTAAGTGGTAAAATTGCCACGGTTTCAGGTTCAGGAAACGTGTCTCAATATGCAGTTGAAAAATTGATCCAGATGGGTGCAAAAGTGGTTACCATGTCTGATTCTGCTGGTTTTGTTTACGATCCGACCGGTTTCGACGAAGAAAAATTAGCTTTTGTATTGGAGTTGAAAAATATCCGTCGCGGACGTATCAAAGAATATGCTGATAAATACAATGTTCAGTATTTCGAAGGTCAGACACCTTGGGGAATTAAGTGCGATTTAGCTTTCCCTTGTGCCACACAAAACGAAGTTAACGAAGACGATGCTAAACTATTGGTGAAAAATGGTTGCTATTTAATTTCTGAAGGAGCCAATATGCCATCGACACCAGAAGCTGTTGAAGTATTCCTCGAAGCAAAAATCCTTTACGGTCCTGGTAAGGCTGCCAACGCTGGTGGCGTATCCACTTCAGGACTTGAAATGACACAAAATTCAATGCGTTTGCCATGGAGCCGCGAAGAAGTTGATGCCCGTTTGCACCAGATCATGATCAATATTCATGAAACCTGTGTAAAATACGGTACTGAAAAAGACGGTTTTATCAACTACGTGAAAGGCGCCAATATCGGTGGATTCATTAAAGTTGCCGATGCCATGATGGCTCAGGGAGTTGTATAATCTTTCGCAAACCCCATAATCAAAAAAGGCTGTTCACGTTTGGGTTCAGCCTTTTGTATTTTATTCGACGAATAGTTTTATATATGCCAGAACTACCGGGACTGCAAAGAATAAAGAATCGAACCGATCGAGTACTCCACCGTGTCCGGGCAGGATGTTTCCGCTGTCTTTTATCCCAAAATAACGTTTAAACATTGATTCGGTTAAATCACCATAAGTCGACGAAACTACGGTTAAAATGCTGATCGCAATCCAATGGATTAATTTGATTTCAGGAATATAATTGCAAATGAAATAGGAGGCAAAAATGGCAATAAGAGTTCCACCAATGGCGCCTTCCCACGATTTTTTTGGCGAAATACGCTCGAACAGACGGTTCTTTCCTATGGATACGCCAACCAGATATGCTCCTGAATCATGGATCCAGATAAGCGCAAATATGGCAATCAGTATTTTCGGAGTATAAGTGTTTCCTCCCATTATATCTGGAAATACCAGAAAGTTTATGAGCGACAGGGGAATTGCAAGGTAAATGATACTGAAAATGGTAACAGCTATGTTTTCGGCCGGTTTTTCTTTTTTACGGTAGAGCTCGGCGGCCATAATCATCAGGAAGAATGGCAGTAATACGAAAAAATATTTGAATTCGATGTTGCCTTTGGCTATCAGGAATGAAACTGCAAAAAGAATGATGGAAACTGAATAAGCAAAAAACTTATTTGGTTGAACGTCTGATTGCTTGTAAAGATTGATGAATTCGCTGATACTTACCGATAAGATAACTAAAAACAGAAGTGCAAAACTATACTGGCTGGCTAGTATGGCAGTTAGCATGACCAAAACAAGAACGATTCCGGTAATCGTTCGCGTAATTAATTTCTTCAAAGGATTAAATCTTTTAAAAGTTCAGTTGCAGTTACCTCAAAATCCTCGTGAACCCACACTTCAAGTTCGCCAATAGATGGAATTACTGAGTCGTGTTCGTTGAGGACAACGCAATCGATTTCTTCGTTTTCAAGAATATCACGGGCTATTTCGGCCTGAAATCCTTGTTCTGTGCGGAAAACACAAACCCAATCTTTTTCCATAATTGCAAATATTAAAGCGGTTCTTCGGAAATAATAACAACCAGCGACTTCGGACCATGCATCCCCATCACCAAAGTCTTTTCGATGTCGGCAGTGCGGCTAGGTCCGGTAATGTTGCTTATTAACGAAGGTAATTCATTTTTGTATTTGTTTTGCAATTTTTCGAGAGCCTGGTCTAAATAATCTGTCAGTTGCGATTGGTCGGCCACCACAATGTGCGTTTCCGGAAAAACATTAAGCCTTCGTCCGGAGATTTGTGCCGAACTTATGAGCACGGAACCAAGGTGAGCAACCAGAAATTCGCAGCCTGTTAACCCGATATTTAATCCTAAAAAAGAGTTTTCATCTGAATCAATATCGATATTTTCCTTCAGTATTTCCTGAAGGTTGGGATCGGCACAGAAAATTCTATTCAGTTTTTTTTCTTCACATATCTGTTTGATCTGATCAGCAATTTCTGATTTTGATTTAATCAGAATCACTTGTCCACCAATCATCTCCAGGTTTGTTTTGAATTCCTGACTTAACGATTCATTAAGCGGATGGTAAATAGGAGAGGTGAAATCGGGGATATTCTCCCCAATTTCACCTCTTTTGTCCTGAGCGGCCTTCAAACGGGCCAAAATATTATTTCTTGCTGAGTCCATTATGCTGATGCTGATGTCGTTTCGGATTCAGTTGGTGCTTCATTGTTTTCAAGCAATCCGGCAGCTATTTCTTTTTTTACTTCAGCAACCATCAATGGTTTTCCCCATTTCCGTTTTCCAAATACGTTTTCAAGATCTTCGCTGAATATCACCTCTTTTTCCAAAAGTAACTCAGCTAATTTTTCATGACCTTCTTTATTCGCGGTCAAAACTTCCAAGGCTCTGACGTATTGCGTCTCAATTAAGAGTTTTGATTCAGAATCAATCAGTTCTGCAGTTTTTTCGCTGTAAGGTTTGGTGAATCCGTATTCGTTCTGGCCTGATGAGTCGTAAAAGCTAACGTTCCCAACTTTCTCGCTCATTCCAAAAATGCTAACCATGGCGTACGATTGCTTGGTTACTTTTTCGAGGTCGTTTTGTGCGCCTGAAGAGATGCTGTTAAATGAAATTTGCTCGGCAGCACGGCCACCCAAAGCAGAACACATTTCGTCGAGAAGCTGATCTTTGGTTGTAATTGAGCGTTCTTCAGGAAGATACCATGCAGCGCCCAGTGCTTTTCCGCGCGGAACAATGGTTACTTTAACCAGTGGATGTGCATGTTCGAGTAACCAGCTTATGGTTGCATGTCCGGCTTCGTGATAAGCAATCCTGCGCTTTTCATCTACCGATATAATTTTATTCTTCTTTTCCAGACCACCAATTATACGGTCTACAGCATCAAGAAAGTCTTGTTTGTCGACTAATTCCTTGTTGTGTCGGGCTGCAATCAGAGCAGATTCGTTACACACGTTTGCAATGTCGGCACCAGAGAATCCCGGAGTTTGTTTAGCCAGAAAAGCTGGATCAACTTCCGGTGAAAGTTTGATTGGTCTCAGGTGAACCATGAAAATCTCCAAGCGCTCATTCAAGTCAGGTAATTCAACATGTATCTGACGGTCGAAGCGGCCGGCACGCATTAATGCTTTGTCAAGAATGTCGGCACGGTTAGTAGCTGCCAATATAATTACTCCTGAATTGGTGTCAAAACCATCCATTTCGGTTAAAAGCTGATTCAAAGTATTTTCGCGTTCATCGTTCGATCCCATGTTTGGGTTCTTGCCTCTGGCACGTCCAATCGCATCAATCTCATCGATAAACACAATACATGGTGATTTTTCTTTGGCCTGTTTAAATAAATCGCGAACACGTGAAGCGCCGACTCCGACAAACATCTCAACAAAATCGGATCCCGACATCGAGAAGAATGGAACGTTTGCTTCTCCGGCTACAGCCTTAGCCAGCAATGTTTTTCCGGTTCCGGGAGGGCCTACCAAAAGAGCTCCTTTGGGGATTTTTCCACCCAGCTTGGTGAATTTGGTCGGGCTTTTCAGGAAATCTACAATTTCTTCCACTTCCTGTTTTGCTTCGGCCAAACCGGCTACATCTTTAAATGTATTTGTAACCCTCGAATCTTTATCAAAGACTTTGGCTTGCGATTTTCCGACATTGAAAATATTTCCGGCTCCACCGCCACCTGATCCTTTACTCATTCGTTTGAAAATCCACCACCAAATTAAGATGATGATTGCAAACGGAAGAATCCAGTTTAGCAATTCGCCCAGATAGTTGTGAACAGTTTTGTATTCAATATTGATCTTATTTTCTTCGGTTACATTGGCCTGAGCTTCTTTTAAGTTATTGGCAAATGCTTCAGGAGGACCAATTTCGAAGAAATAATGAGGCCCTGTTTTGGTTGGAGCCGTAAATCCATTATTTAGTTTGGCGGCATATTTGTCGTAGCTGCTTTCTTTTAGGTAAACCTGAGCCTCTTTTTCATTTACAACGATGATTTTCTTAATATCGTTGTTTGCCAGCATGGTTGTTTTTACTTCGTTCCAGTTTGTTTCAACCGGACCTCCGCCCAAAGTAAACCACTGGATGGCCAGAAAAGCGATAATTACCACTCCGTATATCCAATAGGGATTAAATTTGGGGACTTTACTTCCCGATCCCATATTCCCGATATTCAGCTTTTCCTTGTTTTTATTATTGTTTCCCATTTTATATTAGTTTTCTTCTTTAATTAATTCGATATGTGCATCGGCCCATAAGTTTTCAAGGTCGTAAAAATTTCTGGACTCTTTTTGAAAAACGTGTACCATAATTTCGGCGTAATCGAGTAAAATCCAGATTGAATTCCGATATCCGTCTTTGTGCCAGGCACTTTCATTCATTAGCTCTTCAACGGTATCTTCAACAGAATGGGCTATGGCATCAACGTGTGTGACCGAGTTTCCATGACAAATGATAAAATATTTACATTCGGTATGATTAATTTTTGTTAAGTCAATTTTGACGATTTCCTGTCCTTTTTTCCTTTGAATCCCTTCAACAATGGCCTTCAACAATTGTTCAGTTTCAGTTTCTTTAACGCTTTTGTTCATAAAATTTTATTAGAACTACAAAGATAAATTTTTTACCTTATATATAAGTGATTAAACTTGTACGACGAATTTCCTGCATAAAAATGGAAATGCAAATTTAACTCAGCAGCATGGATCAAATCATTGGAAATTTAATTGTACGCTTAGATGCGACCGACTCTACCAACAACTATGCCAACCGCCAAATGCGAGAAATTGTGTTGTCTGAAGGTACTGTCTTTTTGGCATACGAACAAACGGCTGGTCGCGGCCAGCAGAAAAATGTATGGGAAAGTGAACCGGGTAAGAACCTGCTCTTTTCAATTGTTTTATACCCTGATTTTTTGGAGATACGGCGACAGTTTATGCTATCAAAAGTGGTCTCGTTAGGTATTTATAGGGCTCTGAATAAGTATGTTGATTCATTGAAAATTAAATGGCCAAATGATATTTATGCTGGAAATCAGAAGCTGGGAGGTATTCTGATTGAAAACTCAATTATGAGCGGATTATTGAAAAGCTCGGTAGTAGGTATTGGTTTGAACGTAAATCAGACAATCTTTTACAGTGATGCGCCTAATCCGGTGTCTTTGCAGCTACTGACAAATCAGCACTACGATTGCGAAGTAATCTTGTCTGAAATCTTATCCGGAATAAACTGGTATTATGCCCTTTTGCGCGATGGGCAAGAAGAAGCAATTGATCAGGAATTTATCTCCGTACTTTACCGTTTAAACGAAAACCATTATTTTAAGGCTGAAGATGAACTTTTTGTAGGCGAAATCATCGGAGTGAATGAGATTGGGCAGTTGCTGATTCGTAAAACTGATGGCACTATTGATGGATTTCATTTTAAGGAAGTCGAATTTCTTAAGGACAGTCAATAGTCATTTGAAAAGGAAAAAAGAACTTATAAAGAGGGAATTTTTCCTCTTTTCTAATGACCAATGACTATTTTCTAATGGCTTCTACTTGTATGGCAATGCAGCCAACACGTCTGCCAGTCGGTTAATTCCTTCTTCCAGCTTTTTGCTGACCATCATTTTGATCATCATGCTCATATCAGCATCCAAGGTAAGGCGAAGTTTGGTTTCGTAGACAGAAACAGGTAGCAGCTGAATCCAGAAAACAATACTAACCGGCATACTGCCACTGCTGCTTATCTTGACGGTTTTGTGCGGTTCGCGGTCAATAATCCTGATTTCGGCCAGACCCAT
>JAHEYT010000013.1 GCA_023251455.1 Bacteroidota bacterium | reverse complement strand
GTAAATGCCAGTGGGTGAAACAACTTTCCTTCGGCTGCCTGCATAGCAAAAACAGGAAGGAAACTGACTATAGTTGTGGCGATGGATGTTACCACAGCATCACGCACTTCGGTGGTTGCTTCATAAATTACCGACATCAGTTTTTTACCACGGATTCCTTTATTTTCCGGCATTTCCAGGTGCCGGAGAATATTCTCAACATCCACAATCCCAATATCGACCATTACACCAATGGCAATAGCTATACCCGAAAGGGCTACAATATTGGCATCGATGCCGAAAGCCCGCATCAGGATGAAAGTCATCAATACGCCAATGGGCAGCAGTCCGGCTACAATAAGCGATGCCCTCAGGTTCATAACAAGGACAATAATGACAATAATACTGATCAGGATTTCGTGCGAAAGAGCCGATTCTAACGTTCCAATGGTTTCCATGATCAACCCTGTACGGTCGTAAAAAGGTACGATGGTAACTTTGGAGACTGTTCCGTCGGGCAAAGTTTTTTGCGGCAATCCGGCTTCAAGTTCTTTGATCTTATTTTTAACATTGCCAATAACATCCATTGGATTTGAACCGTAACGGGCAACCACGACTGCGCCCACTGCTTCGGAGCCAGCTTTATCCAATCCACCGCGACGGGTAGCTGGTCCAAATACAACCTGGGCAACATCTTTGATGCGTACGGGAACATTATTCCTGACAGCAACTACCGAGACTTCCAGATCCTCAAGGTTCTTTACATACCCCAAACCACGGATAATGTATTCCACATTATTCAACTCAATAGTTTCAGCGCCAATGTCGAGGTTGCTCTTGCGCACGGCATTCATCACATCCATGGCCGAAACATTGAAGGCTTTCAACGCTTCAGGGTTCAGGTCGATCTGGTATTCTTTAATGAAACCACCAACCGATGCCACTTCTGAAACCCCTTCAGCGGTGGCAAGTCCATATTTGACGTAGAAATCCTGAACAGTCCGAAGTTCGCTTGGGTTCCAGCCTCCATTGGGTTTGCCGGTTTTTGGATCGCGCCCTTCGAGGGTGTACCAGTAAATTTGCCCTAATGCAGTGGCATCCGGTCCAAGTGCTGGTTGTACCCCCGCAGGCAATGTGCCGGTTGGCAGTGAATTGAGTTTTTCAAGAATCCGTGAACGGCTCCAGTAAAATTCTACATCATCTTTAAAAATGATGTAAATGAATGACATCCCAAACATTGAAGTGCTACGAATGGTTTGTACGCCTGGAATACCAAGCAAAGCAGTAGTCAGAGGGTAACTTATCTGATCCTGAATGTCTTTGGGCGAACGTCCCATCCATTCGGTTGCTACAATCTGCTGATTTTCCCCAATATCGGGGATCGCATCCACCGCAATCGGATCGCGTGGAAAATAATCAGGTTTCCAGTTGAACGGCATATATACCATGCCCAAAACCACAAAAGCGATCAGGAACATAAAGGTAATCAGCCTGTTTTCGAGAAAATACTTGACGAGTCGGTTAAACATATCTATAAGTTTTAAGATTAATGGTGACCTCCTGAGTGGCCGCCAGAGCTGCCACCAGAATTAATAGGATTGTAAGAATTGCCTGAATTCTTTAGTCTCAAGTCTGCTATATCAAATGCTTCCATTTTCATACCACATTTGGGACATTTACCCGGATTCATTTCAATAACCTCCGAATGCATCGGACAGGTGTAATATACTAATTTTGGCTTTGTTTGAGTCGTTATATTCCTGTTGCTACTGCACGAACTGAATAAAAAACTCATTAAAACAGCCATTAATAAAGCGATTCTAAATTTATACATTTTTTTATTGTTAATACATTAATATTATATTTCTAATTAGTGATCATTGAACAGCGAATTTTCCCTTGATATTAATAGCCTTGTTCAATAATTGATAGAAATAAGTGCCTTGTTCCATGTTTCTTCGTTCAATTACCACTTCGCTCTCCATGTTATTTTCCTTTTTTAGAATTATCCTGCCATAGATATCAAAAATCAACAAAGTGTATTTTTCACCATTAAAATCCTTATGAATTTTTAGTGTGGCCCTGTTATTAAACGGGTTTGGATAGACTGTGACGAATTTCTGATTTTCAAAGACTTCATTAATACCTGTAGTGAAAGATGTTAATGTTGCCGCATACTCAACAGTCTGATAATTACTATTCTGGTTCAAAACACCTTTTGATATTTGAAGTACCGGGAAACCCAGTTCCCTGGTGTACCAGTTGTAATAATAATTGCCTTCTGTTTTGCTTTTCAATATGGCTGAACCATCGGTATAAATACTGTCAAATACAGTTTCAGAAGTAAAAATGCGAATTGTACTTACAGTTCCCGCCGGAGTTTTTATCGTGCCCCAGGCATCGGCCTTTGAGTAACCAGTCACATGTAATACTTTTTGGGTGTATCCTGAAGAATAATAGATCAGGCGAGACTCATTTTTAATTGAATCCCCATATTTCAAAATAGGGAAAATGGGTCGTGGAATCGAGTATTTTGATATTCCCTGAACATCAGAGCCATAGTAAAACAATCCATCATCATTTTTTACATAGAAATCATGCTTGCAAGTTTCGATATCGGTGTGTGTAACATGTGAATGAACTTTAGTACATTCTTTGTTGATCGCCAAAATCGCCAATGGAAATTTCGAGTAATTAGTTGCAGAGCTTGCACTAATCCATTTTTGCACGTCAGATTCTTTTCCACTTAGGGTGCCAAAATCCCAAAAAACGTTTTCACCTTTTTCCCCAGGCAATATGCTGATTGACTGAATACTATCGACCATTATGCTTATTTTGGCATCTCCGGTTTTAGGTAAATCGTTGTTATTTAAAACAATTTGGGCATTCAGCAATTGAGCTGAAAGCAATAAGGGCAACATGTAAAATATGAATATCCGATTCATCATCTAAGAATTCTTTTTATTAAAATGTAATTATTCACTTCGAATAACTGTATTCAAAGTGTGCAAGGGCAACCACTACAAGTGCAATTAAAATTTAGATAGTTGGTTTCATTTTTGCTTTTTCAGGGAATTAACATGATAACTTTTTGCATTTAAGAAACAAGGGGACTTTTTAAAGTCCACCTTGTTCAACATTGAAAAAGAAACCCTATTACTCTATTTAACCAAAAGACTATTTAGTACCTAATTCAGATGGTTTTAATGACAACCTCCCGAGTGAGAACCATTTCCTGATTGATGCGATGAATGGCTGTCTGACTGATATGATGTACCTCCACTATGACCTAAATGAGATACTCCCATACAACTTGTAAAAGCAAAAAGTACTGAAACAACTAATACTAATTTAATAATCCTCCTTTTCATAATGATTTTTTTTGATTTTAAATCTTTTCTACCGAGTAAAGTCTCTTTTATATTGAAATACTCCAATTATTTAATTCCCTGACTTTCCAAAAAATGGTTGATTTTGTATTGTTTGTGAAACTTATCGTATTCACTAAGTGACGATGAAGACTTAAACTGAGCATCGATAGCATCGTGCAGCATGTGGTTGTCAGGAAATAAAGCTTTTAAGTTCAAAGGTGTTAACTCCAATATTCCGTTATCCCCACCTTTACTGAAATAATAGGTGGTAATGGTTTTTGTTCCTCCACGATAACCAGCTCCTTTGACCGTTTGTTTGGTGTAAATCCAGAGTATGCCTTTGTCAGCAACCGGATAATGCTCGTTATCCTGAAAACGTACAATTTTATCATCGCAAAGTTGATAACCCCATATTTCATTTTTTTTGAGGTTATAGGGCTTACCTTCATGAACCACAGTTATAAAATCCTTGCCAAGAAATTCGTTGAGCCTGATCTTATGTTTTTCGGTGGCGCAATCAATACCATATTCCATTTTCCCAGACGTAAAGTCGGCAAACGATTTAAAAACACCACTCTTTTGTGCAAACAATGAACCTGCGCTGATGATAGCTATCCCGGCCATCATAACAACTTTTTTTACTAAATTTTTCATGTTAATGTCTTTTAAAATTTACAAACTCCATCTAACAGATTTATTTGTATTAATTCAAAAATGCTTCAATCTCCACTTCCAGCCCAGCTAAAAAATAGGTCGTAATTGTTTGACCATCCTCACAATGAGAAGCTGCCTCAACCTTTTGTTTAGTATATATCCAAAGCACTCCATTATTAGCAGACTGATAACATTCGCTCTCCTGAAAACGCACTGTTTTTTCATCGAAAAGTTGAAAATCCCATGTTTCTGAAAATTTAGAGCAATAGGATAAACTATCCTGAATTGTAATCATAAAATTTTGACCTTGAAAATCGTTGAGTTTTATTTCATTCTTTTCGGTATTGTAATCATCAAATTCTAGTTCGCCGGATATATGGCCCTCTGTTGGTTTAAAATTCCTATTCGTTTGCGCAAGCAATGAACTCGCCCTAATAACAGCTTTCTCAGCTATCATCACCATTTTTCTTATTGCGTTTTTCATTTGGATGTCAATTTAAATACTCAACCAACAAATGATTAGAAACAGGTGATTACCTGTTAATGAACCTATTTAAACCTCATCACGATTCCGTTTGGTTTTTTACCAACCGTAATCTTCATTGTCTCTTTGAGGTTTGGAATATCAACGACCGAAACCGTTCCTTCGGCCTGATTTGTCACATATCCGACAGTACCATCTTTATTAAAAGCTATAGCATGTGCGCCACTGCCGACTGTAACTTCACCCTTATGCGTATAATCGTCATAACTTTTCCCAATCATATGGACTCCAGCATTGTTCGTTTCCCACATATGAATCTTGCTGCCATTCGGATCAGAAACCCACATCTGATTCATCATTGTATTACTAGCGACCATGCCGGGCATAAATCCAAGATCCAGCGAGCTTGTCATCATGTTAGTCATACCATCTATCATGCTGATGCTTTGTCCGTCTTCGTTATCCACATTCATCATTCCATCCATCCCAGGCCAGGCGCCAACTGGATTTGCCCCAACTTCTGTAGTTTCAAGCACTTTTTTGCTAACGGCATCGACAATAGTTACCGTATTCGACATGCCATTGGCTACAAATGCCTTCTTACCATCGTCAGAAAAAGTAACTTCGGCTGGCATTTGACCTACTGCAATGGTATTTAGAAGTGCATATGTTGTGGCATCAAATACCTTGACCTCACCTTCAGGCATCATTATGGCTGTCCACAATTCTTTACCGTCAGGAGAGAAAATAGCATTGTGTACCATTTCTTCGAGTACAATTTCCTTTATCAAATCTCCTGTGACTGCATCTAATACCAGAATCCTTCCGGTCATTACAGTAGTGGCAGCGCTTCCACTATGATGCTGACTGTGTGCGTCAGTTGTGCTTCCGGCTGTAGCAGAATTCTGCATCATATCATGCCCTTCACTGAAATCCATGCCAGGTGCAGCTATAACTAACTTGCTTTTGTCGGGCGAAATGTAAATATGATGCGGCCACATGTTGGTCATCCCCATTTCCATCTGACCATCACCTGAACTACTTTGGAGTTTGGTAAGGTCAATGGTGTTCTCAACCTTGTTTGTGGTAATGTTGATTATTGAAATGGTATTGCTTTCGCCGTTGACCACATAAGCCGCATCAAAATTTACCATTACATCGCCTGTTGACGTTTCATCCTTTGAACAGGCTAAAAATAGGGTAGCACTTCCTATCAGGACTGCTAATGCTGTTTTTATATTTTTCATAAAATTATTTTAATTTGTGAAAAGAATCAATGAATAGCCATGACCAAATTCAAAAACCCTCTTTTTTCGAAGTTGGTTGAACCATGGCTATTGCATTGAAAACATGTATTGAAAAGTTATTTTTTCCTGACGTACTTGCAGCAAGCGTTGAGTTTTGCATATACTTTATCATCAGCTTTATACTTTTCAGTATCATAACCGACTGCGGCGATTTTCTTTTGAATGTCGTCGTTTTTAACTTTTGATGGATCGTACACCAGTGTGAGTAGTTTAGTTCTTTTATCCCAGTTCGCTTTGCTTACGCCATCAACCTTTGAGGCTTTTTCAATGGTGGCCTGACATGTTTCGCATTCGCCCCAAACTTTTATGGACTCGGTTTTTGTGGAGCCCATGTTCATATTTGCATTAGTGCTGGGTTTGGACATGTCCATCTTTGAATGATCGTGCATTTGGGCATAGGAGTTTGAGCCCATGAATATTGCGAATATGGCTACTATAATGACTTTAACAGTTTTCATTGTATTTTGAATTTGATGTTGATGTGTTGAATAATGAAATCAGGTATCAAGATGTAATCATCAGGATACAAAACAATAATCACCCTTCAGCAAAAAATGATTGAATAATCATACTAGCTAAAAAATGACGTTACACAAACATCAAATACGGAAAACACAGATTTTGGGCAAGCTTACAGCACTTGCAAGCAAGGATTCAGGCGGGCTGGAGTTTGCGTTATTTTGAAATAAAGAAGTAAGAGAATGAAATAATACGTTTTCAGGTAGAGTAAAAACCTGTAAAATGGGTTGCGAAAATGTTTTGAATTCAGAAAATGAGGGCGAGTAATTGTGGTCAACCTCATAGACTGAAATCGTATTGTTGCAGCAGTTTTTGTCTATATGACTCCCTGGCTTTGTGCATTCACCAGTTGTTTTCTCTTCCATGCCACATGTAGCCAAACCACCCCAGACAGATACTTTGGAAGCAGCAAGTTCACCACCGCAATAATGCGTGGATATGGTAAGCTGCGTCCCCGAAATCAGGATGAGTAAAGCAAATAATATGGAAAAAACTCTTTTCATTTTATTCTATCAACGCAAATAACTGAAAAATGTTTTTCAAAGGTATAATTATTTAATTGGTTGAATCGCCATTTTATCAAAATTAGGAAATATTAACAAAACAAATCATAATCTTTAGACGGAGTATTCACCTTGATTGATCGGAATAAGGTAGTCCAACCTCTTGATTTTATCTAATTTTCAAGTACTCCCTATATTTTATGCTTTTCCCACATTTATTTATGTGTTTTCAATCAATAGCCCCCATATTATTATTAGTATATCTATTAATTTATTCTTAATATTTTAGATACATCCCAAAATAAAGTATCCAGGGTATATAAATATATATATACTTTTGAAAAGGTATTCTAAACAGAACAAGGATGCGGCACCAAAAGGTGATTTTTAATAAAACGCCCCCAAAGTTCAACCATAATAAATAAAAATTTCAAAACAGCTAAATAGTTAAAATCTTAAAATTAAGTATCATGAAAACGAAAATTATCTTCATCGACAAAATTCGCATTACTGAATTAGAAAAATTATCGAAGTTGGTATTATTAGCTATAATTGCTTTGGTTATGACTACCAACACCGCCAAAGCAACAGGCTCAACTATCATCTGGATTCCTTCAGTTGACTTTCAGGCTTATAAAACCATGCACCTTGGGATTGATAATTACATTCGTACTTCTAAAGATAATGGCGTTCGAGGGGCAGGAATTTACGATTTTGGTTTGACAGTAGGCGCTTTGGAGATCAAGAAATTTCAGATTGAAGTTGGAGTAGATTATTTGACTATGGGCGATAATGTTTATGACGACCAGCCCTTGTATTTTAATGCTAAAGGCGGATTCGCTGAAGGATCACTTTTTAAAAATTCTCCGGCAATTGCAATTGGAGGTTACAGCTTTGGGACAAAGAGTGACTTGACCAATTACAATATTGCTTATGGTGTAATTGGAAAAACATTACCTTTTGTAGGTCGTCTTTCATTAGGCTATTACGTTGGAAATGAAAAGCTTCTTTTAGACAGCAAAGGAGCCAAAGCAAATTCTGGAATATTAGCTTCATGGGATCGTCCGATGAAAGAAATATCTGATAAACTATGGTTTGCAGTCGATTATCAAGGTGGCAACAATTATCTTGGAGCATTAAATCTTGGTTTCTCCTGGAATTTCTCATCAAATGTTTCGATCATCTTTGGATACGACATTTATAATGACAGCAAAACATTGTACAACTCAACCAATACAAATAAAAACACATTCACCACTCAGTTAGATATTAATTTTTAGATAGTTTTTTAAATTCCTTTCTGATTTATTGTAGCCTGATTGGATAACCGAACCAGATTGACAAGTCATTATAGATTAGGTCGTTTCCAATCGGGGTTTCATGGAAGTTTAACCCAATTGTTGGACTTGGGGAAATTAATATTCTGATATCACACTATTTTGCTGTTTTATTTTTAATAAAAGTAATAACTGGCACTTTATAAATTATCCTTCTGGTTCTGGCTGTAGTTTTCATTATTTCAAGCCTGATAAGTTTTTGCATTGTATTTCTGAGTTCAGTACAGTCAAGAAACAAAAACAAATTGTCGTAAATAAACAACATTAGTATTCTTTACATATTTTCCAAGCTGATTTGTTCATGCTGCCGAAACATCTATTAAGAGTTTTAAATCGGCTAATAAATGGTTCGAGTTTTGTACCATAGGGGTCACAATAAAAAAGTCAATCACCTGATATTCAGTGATTGACTTTTTATATTTCAGATAATTTGCATGAGACTTTGCACTGGTAATAAAAAACCCCAGCCAGTGCCAGGTTTTTTATTTTTGGAAAACCTCAGAGTTCTGGTTTTATTTCACCTCAGTCTTTACTTCCAAAG
>JAHEYT010000074.1 GCA_023251455.1 Bacteroidota bacterium | reverse complement strand
GAATAAGTATGACCTATAAATTTGGCAACCAAAAAGCAAAGGCCAGAAAAAAGGGTAAGTCAGGAATTGATGATGAATTAAGGAGGATCTCTGATTAGAAGTAAATACTTGTTTTCATTTGCTTTCTCTTGATTTTTCTTTTTGATGGGATTTGTATGTAGGAGAATAAAAAAGCAGTTACGAACTCTCGCAACTGCTTGATTTTTAGGTGGGCCCAACTGGGCTTGAACCAGTGACTCCCTGATTATGAGTATTAAGACAGCCGCTTTCTTTCATTTTCTTTTATTTTTATTTGTTTACTAAATATCTGATATTTAATTGTTTGAATGATATTTGTGTTTTATAAGATAGTGTCTATTTTGAAATAATCGCTATATTTGTGTGCAAACTGTGTGCAAATATTCGTTTTGCACACATGAAATAAGCATTTAAATATAGCGACAATGTTCAATTATGCAAACAGTGGAGTTACCGTATCTTCTATTTTAGATAACCGGAGAGCAACCAATGACAATTTATATCCTATCAAAATCCGTGTTACATTCCAGCGTATCCGTAAATATTATTCAACTGGGAAATATCTTAAATCAGAAGCATGGGAAAAGCTGCCGGATACTAAGAGTAAGAAGATGCTCTCAATAAGATTTGATATTCAAAATACGTTTGATATCGTGAAAGACACTGTGCAGGGATTGTTACATGAAGGTGGTTTTTCATTTGAAGCATTAAATAACCGCCTGAATAAGTCACCTTCAGATACATTAAATGCCGGATTCAAAATAAAAATTCAGGTGTTATTGGATAATGAACAGGTTGGAACCCATCTTTTTTATCAGGATGCACTTAAAAGCGTGGAATCTTATGGAGGAGAGAATATTTCATATATGTCTGTTACAGTAGATTGGCTAAAATGCTACGAAAAGTATATGTTAAAATTAGGACGGGCATATACAACCATAGGAATGTATTGTCGCGCCATCCGTTCTATTATCAATGAAGCAAAAAGAGCTGGAATAATAAAAGAAAATCAATATCCATTTGGAAATGGGAAGTATGAGATCCCAACTGGAGCAGGTCGTAAATTGGCTCTTACATTACAACAAATAAAATCAGTTGCTTTTTATACTGACGGAAAAGAAACGACAGAGAAATATCGAGATCTGTGGTTTTTCTCCTACCTGTGCAATGGGATCAACTTTGCGGATATGCTTACGCTCAAATATTCCAATATACGGAATGGTGAGATTTGTTTTTTACGCGCTAAAACAACCCGAACATCCAAGGTGAAAAAAGAAGTATGTGCAGTTCTGACACCTGAAATGAATGCAATTATCAAGAAATGGGGCAATAAATCCCAAAAACCGGATGAATATATTTTTAAGTATCTGACTGGTAAGGAAACACCTTTTCAGGAAAAAGATGTAATAAAAGCGGTTACCAAACTTTGTAATAAGAGATTAAAAAAGATCGGAACAACTTTAGGAATTGAATCGTTAAGCACTTATACAGCAAGACATTCTTATGCCACAGTTCTAAAACGTAGTGGAGCTAATATTGCCTATATTTCTGAAAGTTTAGGTCATAATGACCTAAAAACAACCGAAAACTATTTAGCATCTTTTGAACGTGACGAGCGAGTAAAGAATGCAAGTTTATTAACCAACTTTGGAGAATAAGCAATATGTTTGTTTTATAAATACAATCGCATGGCAATACACATCAACATCGAGAAATTGATTTCAGGAAAAATTGTTGAAGGAGAGCGGATAGAGTACAAAAAAGGTTGGAATCCGGCGGCGATTTATCGGACGATTTGTGCATTTGCCAATGATTTTGAAAATATTGGTGGAGGTTATATCATTGTTGGAGCTGAAGAAGAAAAAGGAAGGGCAAAACGTCCGGTTGCCGGTATTGCGACAAATGAATTGGATTCTATTCAAAAGAAGATGGTTGAATTCAATAAAATGATAAATCCTCACTATGATCCTAAAATCAGTATTGAAACAATTGATAATGCCTCAATTCTCGTAATATGGGTTCCTGGAGGAAATCAACGGCCATACGAAGTTCCTGAAGATGTTACCATTAAGAAAGACAAGAAATACCGTTACTATATTCGAAGGTATGCAAGTACTGTTCAGGCAGATAAAGACGAACGGGATGAATTGATAAGTCTTACCCGACAAACTCCATTTGATGACAGGATTAACACTCAGGCAAGTGTTGAAGATATTTCTCCATTATTAGTCAGGGAATATCTGCAGAATGTGAAAAGTTCACTGGTTGAGCAAATCGAAACAACTCCCATTAATGATATTTACAGAGCAATGGATTTAGTAAGTGGTCCCGACGAATTACTTTATCCGAAAAATGTTGCCTTGATGATGTTTAATTATCGGCCGGAAAAATTCTTTCCTTATTCCCGAATCGAGATTGTTGAATTTCCTAATGGATTGGGCGATCCAGTATTTTATGAAAAGCCGACAATAACTGGCCCGGTTTATTTACAGATACAGAAGGCGCTTGGGCAGTTAGAAAGTATCGTGTTGAAAGAGCGGATATATAAATTGCCTGACAGAGCAGAAGCCCAACGTGTATGGAATTATCCTTTTAGGGCGTTGGAAGAAAGCGTTGTGAATGCCTTGTATCACCGAAATTGGGAAGTTAGAGAACCTGTTGAGATACGGATTTTGCCGGATTGCATTGAGATTGTCAACCAGGGAGGTCCCGACCGGAGTGTCAAAATGGAAGAGCTACAAAAAGGGATTATTCATAACCGGAGGTATCGAAACCGGAGAATTGGCGATTTCCTAAAAGAATTAGATATGACAGAAGGCCGGGGAACAGGTATTCCAATCATCCGCAGGGAAATGGAAAAGAACGGTTCACCAGAACCTCGCTTTGAAACAGACGAAAACCACAGTTATTTTATAACAACACTTCCGATACATCCTGCTTTTTTGGAACGAAGCGACGCTTTAAATGGGGTTAAAAGAGGAGAAGAGCGACCTGTTCAAATATCTGACAATAAGTATTATATGCTTTTTGTTGGTAATGATGGTGCTATAAATGGGGTTATAAATGGTGCTTTAAGTGAAGCTATAATCAATGAATTGGTAAATGTGTTGAGAATTATTCACAATCAAAAGGGAATCAACAGGATAGTACTTATTGAGCGAATAGGAAAGGCAAAAACTACCATAGAAAGGTATTTAAAAATTCTTAAAGAAAATAATCTGATTGAATACAGGGGTGCAAAGAAAACCGGAGGATATTTTCTATCGGAATATGCGTTAGATAAACTAAAGAATTAATATGCCTCGTCGCAAGCAATACAAAATATCAGCCAGGCAAACTGCAATCTATAGTGTTATTGTGGCCGAACTTCAGCAAAATCCCGAATTGGCGGATTATGACATGGGAACCATTGAAATATCCATAAAGAAGAAAATTACTCCCCGGATTCAAAATATTGATTTGGCGATAGCCAACCTGAAAAGATACCTCGCGATTAACAGGGATCATATCCAGATCCTCAATGGTGAAATGATCGTATCCAAAAAAGAGATAGCCAGGATGCTAAAAATCTCGCGGCCAACTCTTGATAAGTGGATTAGGGAAGAATTTGTAACTCCTGTTCAATCCAGTGTTTTGAGGGATACAATAATCTTTCCTCCCGATCAGATTCTGAAGCAGCTTCAAAATAAAAAGAGTAAAAAATAAAATAAATTTTTCAGCTTTACATCTGTTGCGATTGGCATAATTTTGCATTTACAAGTAAATAAAAAAGTGACTTTAAAAACTTTACATGGTGAGGTTTGATCTTATTTGGCAACATTTGGCTTATTCATGTAAAGCTATTTATCTATTTGATTTTCAATTATATTCATCTTTATTTTACACTTAAATTCAATCAGTACTATGTGTAATTTTAAATTTGAGTATCATGTCAAACATTATTCTAACCACGCCAGACGAATTGCGGGCAATCGTAAGCGAAGCGATCTCCGGCGCTTTCCCCAAACCGGTATCCAATCCGTCACAGATTGACACCATCACACTGAACGACACACTGGAGTTGTTGAAAGAACATGGTTATCCAACGTCCAAGGCCAAGCTTTATAAGCTGACCTCAACCGGTAATATTCCCTGTAAAACGTACGGAAATAAGCTGGTCTTTTCCCGAAAGGAAATACTGTTGTGGGCCGATAATCAGACTAAGCCCAAGCACGATTCTGGTAGAATAACCATGGCATTAGCACGGAGCGCCAGACGTAAAAGGCTAAAGCTATGAAAGGAGAAAGAAATGATTGCGGAAAATATATCCGCATTGGGACGACTTTGTACAAAACGGTACAACGTCCACTCATCAGCGGCGATTACACCGAGGAGAAAATCCCCTGGAGTTACGAAACACTAAGGCAGGACTATGGCAAAAACAATCTTCCGGAGATCGAAAAATACGATGGTTTTTGTATAATCCCCGACCATGTTCGCTATAAACAGGTGCATGGGACATATCTGAACCAGTATGAACCCATATCCCATTTACCCAGCCCGGGAAACTTTCCCAACATTCGCAGTTTTCTGAACCATATTTTCGGAGAACAGATCGAATTGGGCATGGATTACCTGCAAATCCTCTATACCCGGCCAACGCAAATGTTGCCGATTCTGTTATTGGTTTCCAATGAGCGGAATACCGGAAAAACAACATTCCTGCGGTTTTTGAAAATGATTTTTGGCAAAAATGCAACGTTCAATACGAATGAAGATTTTCGGAGCCAGTTTAATGCGGACTGGGCCAACCGCTTGTTAGTGTTGGTTGATGAATTGCTTTTGAATAAAATGGAGGATACTGAGAAAATCAAGAATCTTTCAACGGCAGGCGATTATAAGATTGAGGCCAAGGGCAAAGACCGGCGGGAGATTGAGTTTTTTGCAAAATTTGTTCTTTGTTCCAACAATGAACGAAATCCAATAATTATTCCCAAAGAAGAGGTACGGTTTTGGGTTCGCAAAATCAATATGATCGAAAAGGACAATATTCATCTCCGGGGGCAGATGGCGACAGAAATTCCATATTTCTTAAATTTTCTTCTTTGCCGGGAACTCTCTTCTAAAAATGAATCCCGGATGTGGTTTCATCCATCGACCCTCGACACACCAGCCTTACAAAAAATCAAAAAGTACAACACCAATAAGGTTGAAATGGAAATGGCTGCTTATTGTTATGAGGTAATGGATGGTTTGAAACAAACCAAATTGCGATGTTGCCCCAAAGACCTTATGGACGTATTGCGCGAATCAGGTTTACGTGCTGATATTAACATCATCCGAAATATACTAAAAGATAGTTGGGGTCTGAATTCTGAAAAGAACGGTGAATACAGTTTTTATCTTATTGGCACTGATGGAGAATTCATCCCGTTGAAAAGAAAAGGACGATACATGGAAATTGAAATATCGGTGGTAGATAAAATACTGTTGTAATGTTGAGTTTTAGATTTAAAGCATTGAATGATAATAATTTTAACAACACAACACGCCCACAACAAACCCACAACAATTTTTACTCTGTTGAATTCCAACTGCGACAAATCAGACTTTTGTTGTGCTATTGTTGTGTTTGTAATAATCTGACAACATGTATTTTAACCTCAGTTACAACAAAACAAAAAAAAAATGACGACTATGGCATTACAGGAAATAAAACAAATAAGTATCAGGCAGTACCTGGCAGATTTGGGAATCTACCCGGCAAAAGACAATTCGCGTTATGGAATGTATAATTCTCCATTCAGAGAGGACCATAACGCAAGTATGAAGGTAGATTATCCAAAAAATCTGTGGATAGACTACGGCGCAAATGAAGGTGGAACATTGATTGACCTGGTGATGAGAATGGAACATTGTTCCCTGCATGAGGCCATCACAACGTTGGAACGAAAATACAGTTGTACGGACGTAGGTACCTACCAAAGTGCCAACATACCAACAAGTAATTTTTCTTTTCACCGGAAGAATCCGGATTCGGATCTGAAATCACCGGAATCATCAATAACGATACAGAACGTTCAATCGATCAGCAATCCGGCATTGATTGAGTATATGAATGAGCGCCGGATCAGTATAGACATTGCCCGGATTCATTGCAGCGAAGTTCATTATTCCGTGAATGATAAGCCTTATTATGCTGTTGGGTTCCAGAATGACAAAGGCGGATATGAACTGCGAAGCAAGTATTTCAAGGGATGCACTTCGAAAGATCTTACATCGGTAAACCGAAATAAAGACCATTGCCTGCTGTTCGAAGGTTTTATGGACTACCTGAGTTTTCTTACCATAAAAAAACTGCAAAATTCACCGGTCGATGTAATCGTTCTGAATTCATTGACAAACCTTCCCAAAGTAAAAAACACCCTTGAATTATATAAAAGCATTTCGACATTTCTTGATAATGACCTAGCCGGGAAAAGAGCTGTTCAGGAATTGGAATCAATCTATAAAGATGTCATTGACCATTCATTTCTCTATATAAATTATAAAGACTTAAACGAATACCTGTGTCATCAGGGGCTTATACAACAACAGGATATAAAGAAAAAATCAGGATTAAAGCCATAGCCTGACTGAAGTAGAATACTATGTTTTTTAGGGTAGCAAGTTTATGTTTTGGTTATACCAAAACTCTCGTTTCATCCCGTTGGTCTAATTAATAAATGTTCAGAAACTTGAGAATGAAAACAGAAAACAAAGGAGGCAGACCTGCAAAAGTGGCTGGTCAGAAAAAAGGGTATTTCATTGGCGTCAAGATGGATACCCATGAGTATTACACTTTAAAAGCCAAATCCCGTGAAGCCGGAATTTCAATTAGTGAATGTGTCCGCCAATCTGTCTTGGGCAGCGCAATTAAGCAACGGCTTACCCCCGAAACGCATAACTTGATCCGGAAACTTTGTGGTATGGCCAATAATCTGAACCAGATTGCCCGAAAAGCCAATGCCCAAGGTTACCAGAATGCCCAGAGTGAAAACCTTCAGCTGGCGAGCAGCATTCGAAAACTGGTAAATCATCTACGCCATGATAGCTAAAATTGTTAAGGGTCAAGGATTCCGTGGTGTGGTCAATTACATCCTGAATCAGGAAAAGAAAGCTGAAATTCTGGACAGTGATGGAGTTATGCTTGATGATCCTGAAGCCATCATTGAAAGCTTTAACTTCCAGACCGAACTAAATCCACGGATCTTAAAACCTGTGGGACATATCTCCCTTAATTTCTCAGCACACGATCAGGAAAAGCTATCCAACGAATTAATGAAAAAAATAGCCAGAGATTACATGAGCCGGATGGGGATAAAGGATACCCAATACGTGATTGCCCGTCATTACGACAAAGAGCATCCGCATGTCCACCTTGTCTATAACCGGATTGATAATACTGGGAATACAATCTCCGACCGAAATGATCGCTTCAGAAGTGGAAAGATATGTAAAGACTTGACGCAAAAATACAAACTGTACTTTGCCCAAGGGAAAGAAAACGTAAAGCAACAACGTTTGCGCGAGCCGGACAAAACCAAATACGAAATCTACAATTCGTTAAAAGAGATTATCCCGAAATGCCAGAATTGGGAACAAATTATTCGGAGACTGAACGATCAGAATATTGGGGTGACATTTAAGTACAAAGGAAAATCGGATGAGATCCAAGGAGTCATTTTCAACAAGAATGGTTACACTTTTAATGGTTCAAAAGTGGATCGGCAATTTAGCTTCTCCAAAATAAACCAAAAATTGCAATTGAAGGAGCAAAAATTCATACAGGTAGAACATCAAAATAATGCGAATAACGATTTTCAAAACCAGAGACTGTCTAAAGGAAATGTAGTCAATGATCTTTTGTACCAATTGCAAAAACCGTCATTTTACAAGAATGACAATGATGAAATAGCAGCCATCCGGAAATTCAGGAAGAAAAAGAGAAAGGATTTTAGATTCAGACCTTAGTGGACAAGTAGAAATAAACAGATAAACAATGGGAAACAATATCTCGATAATCAGCGTGATGTTTGAGGAGATCAAAGGTCTGCTCATTACAATTGATAAAAAGCTTATTGAAAGAGTAAGCGTAAAAGAAAATCCTTCTTCTTCGGAAACAGCCACTGAACCAAAATCTGATGTTCAAACCAACATGGTTAAGCCAGAACAGTTACTCCGATTGATAGCTACATATTTGCAAAACTCGGAACAAAAACTCGGAAAGGTGTCTGACGCAGTTATTCAATCCGAAAAGCATGTTCTTTCCAAAATGGAAGATCTTAAACAAATAACCATCAGCCAGAAACCTGATTCTAAGGTTCGTCATTACCACATTATTGACCTGAGATCTTCAAAAGTGGTGATTACAATTGTTGGCCTTTCAGTTTTGCTTTTAGCTTCATTATTCGTGAATGTTCAACAGGTTATAGTAAACTCCCGAATGACGGATAATGACCTAAAATACAGATATATCAAATCGACCAATGGGATTAATTCGGAGAACTTGAGTAAACTTGAAGATATTTTCCAGTATCCTCGGGATAAGAAAGAGATAAGGGAAATTCGTCAAAATGTGGAAAATTGGGAGAAAACAATACAAAATACAGCAGAGACATTAGAACGTGAAAAATTAAGGAACTCCAAATCAAAAAAGTGATGGCCGATGGATCAGAATGACAACTCAACTAATTCCTTAGAGATTAAAATGCAATTTCAGCCAATAATCAACGAAAAATTGATCTTAACAGTCAATTAACACTTTTCGTTTCACTTCCAATCTACCAATCCGATAAAAATTCTGATTTACAGTCATATAGATTATATTATTACAAATATTAATATAAACGTAATTCTTCTGTAAATAAATATTATTCGTTCTGTAACGACTTAGCCATTCCTTAGAGCCAAAATTTAAGGAAAATCACTCAAGTTTAAACTTCAGCTGAAAAGTCAATTTACATACAAACGCGTTTTCGAATGAATATTAAGTATTTACTGCTGCTTGCTTTTTGGATGGTCATTGCGATTACAGGTACAGCACAAAGTGGTGTTATTAAGGGAATTATTACTGATGCAAACACCAAAGAAACATTGATTGGGGCTACTGTGGCCATACAAGGAACAACCAAAGGGGCATCAACCGATTTTGATGGGAATTACCGGATTGAAAAAGTAAAGGCAGGCACTTATAACCTGGTTATTTCATACATCTCGTATGACAATCAGATTATCCGTGCTGAAGTAGCCGAGGGAAAAGAAACGGCTATAAATTTCGAACTGAAATCAGCTTCGGTTGACATCGATGAGGTTAAAGTAGTAGCCAAACGACGCGACAATACTGAAGTCTCCATGCTTTCGAGCTTAAAAACTGGAAGCCTGATTGTAAGTGGAATCACCGCACAACAAATCGGGAAATCGCAGGATAAAGATGCAGCCGAAGTAATCCGACGCGTACCGGGAATTACAATTACCGATGGTCGTTTTGTGATTGTCCGCGGTTTGATTGAACGATACAATTCGGTGATGCTGAATGGCGCAACCGCTCCGAGCTTCGAAGCCGATAAACGTGCGTTTTCGTTCGACGCCATCCCCAGTGGAATGATCAACAACATCCTGATTTATAAAAGCCCGGCGCCCGAATTGCCTGCCGATTTTGCCGGGGCAGCCATCAATGTTGAAACCAAAAGTGTAGCCGACGAAAATAGCCTGGTTATTTCGTACGGTACCAAATACGTTGAACACACGACATTCAATAATAACTTTCAAACATATAAAGGCGGAAAAACTGACTGGCTGGGCTTTTCCGACAATTCGCGCAACATCCCTTCCGGAGTGCCTTCGAAAGAGAATTTCAATGAACTGTACGTTTGGAATGACGCTGCTGATTATCTCCATAAATCGGAAAAACTAAATACCATCGCCAAATCCTTCAGCAATAACTGGACAACCAGCAATAAAAGTCCACTTCCTGATCAGAATTTATCGGTTACCCTTCAACGCCGTTTTGTACTTGGAAAAATTTCTATCGGAAACATTACCGCGTTAAACTTTAGCTCAACCAGTGATTTCCTGAATATCAACCGGCTCGAATATCAGGATTATTCTCCGGAACAAAATCTGGTGATTAAAGATTTCGATTTTAAAGATGAGCGGTATAAAGAATCGGCCAAGCTGGGATTCATCCACAACTGGAATTTTCTGTACGGAAAGAATCAAAAACTGGAATTCAGGAATTTCATGAGCCAAATGGGGAATAAAACAACAAGTATCCGTAACGGGATTAACTATTACAATGTTGAAACACTTCGTTCGTTCGACCTGAAATACGAAACCCGTTTTGTTTATTCCGGACAATTGGCTGGCGAACAAAAATTCAATAACGACCGCACCAAAATAAACTGGATGACAGGTTACGGATTTACAAGCAACGACCAACCCGACAATCGGCGCCTGACTTTTGTGCTTGACGAAAACGACCAGAGCGACCGGTACAAACAGTACTACCTCCGTTTGCAAAACGTACCAAATGCATACATGGCAGGCCGTTTGTGGCTGAATATGGTTGAAAATGTGTACGATTTTAAAGCCGATCTGGAACATCAGTTCAATCTTTTTGACAGCAAAAATGCCTGGACTTTTAAAGCCGGTTTTTTACACGAGAAGAAAGACCGTTCGTTTGATTCTCGCCTGATTGGTGCTGTTGCAGTAAGTAATCCTCCCGATATTTTCTACAAACCCATCGACGAGATATTTGCTCAGGAAAACTTCTTTTTTGATCAGACCGCGCCTTATAACCAGCACGGGCTTTCTTACCGCGACAATACCCGCGCCAAAGACAGCTACAATGCGCAGGACATTCTGACTGCCGGTTATGTTGGCCTGAAAATTCCTTTCAGCAGTAAAATCAACCTTTATGGAGGATTGCGTATCGAAAAATTCGAACGCCAGATTACCGATTTCTACGAAAAAACCGGTAACACCGACAATCTGGACATCCTTCGCGACACGGTAAATATTTACCCGTCGGCCAACCTGACTTATAACCTGAATGAAAAGAACCTCTTCCGTGCATCATACGGAAAAACGGTGAACCGTCCGGAATTCAGGGAAATGTCGAATTTCGACTATCAGGATTTTGAAATGTTTGTGCTGATCCACGGAAACGAAGATTTGCAAAATGCCTACATCGACAACTACGATTTCCGTTACGAATGGTATCCTTCAAATGGCGAAATTGTTTCGGCAGCAGCTTTCTATAAAAACTTCACCAACCCGATTGAAGCTTTCCTGATTCCTGCGGGAACCGGATACGATTATAAACCCTACAATACTGAAAAAGGCTACAGTATGGGTCTTGAACTTGATGTAAGGAAACAGCTTCTGGAATTCGAAAAGTCCACCGGATTTTTACATCACCTGAAAGATCTGACCCTGATTTTTAATACTTCACTGATAAAGAGTGAAATCAATACCGAAAAACAAGGATTTGCCCGCGACAAAAAACGCATCATGCAAGGCCAGTCGCCTTACATTGTCAACCTGGGAATGAATTACCAGAAACAAGAGGCCAACCTTTCTGTAGGATTGAACTACAACCGCATTGGCAAACGTATTGCCTACGTAGGTACGCCTACCAATCCACACACCTGGGAACTTCCACGCAATTCGCTCGACCTGACCATCGAAAAAGGCCTCGGGAAACGAATCAGCCTGAAAGCCGGAGTGAAAGACATTCTGAATGAAGCCGTTCGCTTTGTACAGTATTACGGACCAGGCGATAACCTGGAAATGGACACCTATTCGTATGTCCCCAACCGGAATTATTCCATCGCATTGGTGGTAAAACTTTAAAACAATTTCTAAAAACAGATCACTTAAATAATTCAATTATGAAGAAAACTTTACTTTCAATCGTTCTTTCGTTAGGACTTACTTCAGCAATTTTTGCTCAAAGTATAACCAACGAATTCTTTGACAAGGTCAATTACATCGGCGCATTCGACGGAGTTATTGACTGGACTAAAAACTGGACCAACTTTGATCCAACAACTACCGAGTATCCAGCAACTACGCTTACCAAAGGAAATGGGCAATTTTCACGCTCAGCAGGGTTTCACGTTACAGCCAACGAAACCTGGAGTGGAGTAATTAAACTCGATGGCTGGGTATATGTCGATGCAGGCGCAACGCTAACAATCGAAGCCGGAACCATCATTCGCGGAACCGAAAAGAGCGCCCTGGTTGTAGAACGCGGCGGTAAAATCAGTGCCGTGGGTACCGAGCTAAAACCAATCGTGTTTACCTCGAACCAGGGAGCAGGCTTCCGCGCGCAGAGCAACTGGGCCGGTTTGGTTATCTGCGGAAAAGGGATCAACAACAATGCCGGTGGCGAAGGTATTGCCGAAGGCGGAATCGACTCTCCTTACGGCGGAACAGACAATGCAGACAATTCAGGAGAACTGAAATATGTACGCATCGAATTCCCGGGATATGAAGTTGCAACCGGAAAAGAAATCAATGGCTTGACCTTGTATTCGGTGGGTAGCCAAACAAAAATCAACTACGTTCAGGTTTCATACTCGGGCGACGACGGTTTTGAGTGGTTTGGTGGGGCTGTAAATGCCAAATACCTGATCTCGTACAAAACCGAAGACGACGATTTTGATACCGACAACGGTTATTGCGGAATGGTTCAGTTTGGTTTGATCTCCCGCGACCCGGCTATCGTTGACACCGATGCAGCCAATGCTTTTGAATCGGACAACGATGCCGCAGGAAGTACCGCCGAACCGTTTACCAAGGCTATTTTCAGCAACATTAGTGCATTTGGCCCTTCAAAAAGCGCTATCGAACCAGCTACATTGGCAACAAACCACGCCGGAGGATCGGCCATGCGTTTGCGCCGCAATACCAAACTGCAAATCTATAACTCAGCATTTTTAGGTTGGGGATTGGGTCTTCGTTTGGAATCGGATGGCAGCCAGACCGCAGCCAATACCGATGTACTGACTGTTCAGAACTGTATTTTGGCCGGAATTCGTGGCGACAAGTTTAAAGAAGACGGAACTGTTTTCGATGCCGCTAGTCTGGAAGCTTGGTATAAAGCCGCCAGTCGCAAAAATCAATTAATCGCAACTAACGAGGAAGTTAAAATCAACGCCCCGTTCAATTACGCCGCGCTAAATTTCCAGCCACTGGCTTCATCACCGGTAAGAAATGCATCTTCATGGTATAATTCGGTTACCGAAACAACGTCAATCAACCACAGTTTCTTCGATCGCGTTCGATACGTTGGCGCATTCGACGGAGTTGCCGACTGGACGAAAAACTGGACCAACTTCGATCCAACAACTACCGAGTATCCGGCAACTACGCTTACCAAAGGTAACGGACAATTCTCGCGTTCAGCAGGTTTACACATTGCAGCAAACGAAACATGGTCGGGAGTGATTAAACTTGATGGCTGGGTATATGTCGATGCAGGTGCAACGCTAACAATCGAAGCCGGAACCATCGTTCGCGGAACCGAAAAGAGTGCGTTGATTGTGGAACGCGGCGGTAAAATCAGTGCCGTGGGTACCGAGTTAAAACCAATCGTATTTACCTCGAACCAGGGAGCTGGGTTCCGCGCACAGAGCAACTGGGCCGGTTTGGTAATCTGCGGAAAAGGGATCAACAACAACGCCGGTGGCGAAGGTATTGCCGAAGGTGGTATCGACTCTCCTTACGGAGGAACCGACAATGCCGACAATTCAGGAGAACTAAAATACGTTCGTATCGAATTCCCTGGATACGAAGTTGCTACCGGAAAAGAAATAAACGGCTTGACTTTGTATTCAGTAGGAAGTCAAACAAAAATCAATTATGTGCAAGTTTCGTACTCGGGTGACGATGGTTTTGAGTGGTTCGGTGGAGCTGTAAATGCCAAATACCTGATCTCATATAAAACAGAAGACGACGACTTTGATACCGACAACGGTTTTGCCGGAATGGTACAGTTTGGTTTGATTTCGCGCGATCCCGCTATTGTGGATACCGATGCAGCCAATGCTTTTGAATCGGACAACGATGCCGCAGGAAGTACCGCCGAACCATTTACCAAAGCTATTTTCAGCAATATTAGTGCATTTGGCCCTTCAAAAAGCGCCACCGAACCAGCTACATTGGCAACCAACCACGCCGGGGGAGCTGCTATGCGTTTACGCCGAAACACCCGGTTGCAAATCTACAACTCAGCATTCCTAGGTTGGGGATTGGGTCTTCGTTTGGAATCGGATGGCAGCCAAACCGCAGCAAATACCGATGAGCTAACCATTAAAAATACTTTTATCGCCGGAATCCGTGGCGATAAGTTTAAAGAAGACGGAACTGTATTTGATGCTACAACTTTACAGGCATGGTTTCTGGCCCCCGCTCGCGAAAACATGCTATATACTACGAACAGCGATCTAAAAATCACTGACCCGTTCAATTATGCAGCGTTAAATTTCCAGCCAGCAACAGGTTCACCGGTATTGAATGCTTCTTATTGGATCCCAACAGCTTCAAGTCCAGTTCTAATTTCAAACGAAGCTAGTTTGGTAAGCTATCCAAATCCTTTCTCCGGAACTACAAACATCGAACTTCAACTTAAAAAGAGTTCATTCGTCCGGATATTAGTAACTGATATTTCAGGACGTACAGTTGCAAATCTTCAGCAAGGGAATTTAACTGAAGGTACTCACCGTTTCGAATTTGATGGTTCAGCACTTCCAAAAGGAATTTATATTGCCAAGGTGATTACTTCTGATTCTCAGAAATCGGTTAAAATGATTTCTAAATAAGGAATAAAATAATAAAATTGAATCTGGAGCTTCATTGGCGAAATGCCAGTGAAGCTCTTTTTAAAACAATAACTTTACGGAACAATTTATTCCGGAATTTTAAATAATAGAATTGCACCATGAAGAAAATCAGTTTGTTAATAGTCATGATCGGCCTTTTTGCATTTGTCGCCAAAGCCCAGGAACTGAAAGAAGTAGATGGCATTTACTATGCCGACAGTGTCGCTTACACAGGGAAATACATTACTTATTTCCCAAATGGCAAGACCAAAATTGAAATGAACCTTGAAAACGGGTTGAAGAATGGCACCGTAAATGTTTATTTCGAGAATGGACAGTTGAATGAAGTGCGATCGTACAAAAACAACCTGATGCATGGTTCATGGATCACATACAACGAACAAAAAGTGCTGATAGGACTGGCCAACTACAAGGACGGACTTAAGCACGGCGCCTGGATGATTTGGGATGCAACGGGCAGTTTGCTCTATGAGTTGCATTACAACATGGGCGAGAAAGTTGGCATTTGGCGAAACTTTGGCAAAAACGGTGAGATCGTCAGCGAACGCGAGTATCCTGAAAAACCAAAAGTGAAATAATACATTGTTACGGAAATATTTCGCTCCTAGCTATCGGCATTCGAGTTGGCAAAATCAATTTCAGTATAAAAACAACGATTTGTAATTTTTTTGTAATCAATCAATCCTTCGAACTTTTAGAAATCTGCTATCTGTAATAATATTTTAACTGATGCTTAATTCCGCTTTAATCGGTTGACGGTACTTTTGGAGGTATTAATTCGAAAACAATAAACAAAAAATACAAGTTATGAAAAAAGTAATTTTTGCCCTTCTTGTCGCATTTGCAACGACATCGGCATTTGCTGAAAAAGCAGAAACAAAAACAAATTCAAAAGCAGAAGCAGTAGTTCTTTCCCTGAGCGGAAATATAATCGACGAAGTTTCGGGTGAAGCTTTGGTTGGTGTGGAAGTAAAAGTAGATGGTTCTGACCAAAAAACTTATACTGATTTTGACGGTCATTTTATAATTGACAATGTAAAATCAGGCGAATGTAAGCTAGTTACCTCATACACTTCATACAATAAGAATGAAAAAACTTTCCAGATTGATTCGAAATCAAATCTGGTAAAAATTGAACTTCAGGCCTCAAAATAACATATATTTCAGTGGGCTTGTTTTTTTCGATTAAACTCAGACCTCTGCCTTAAACGGTAGAGGTTTTTTTGTATGTGTCTCATTTAGATTATTCGTCCGTACTTTCAGGGTAATAAATAGCAATGCCTTTATTTATGTCAACAGTAAGGTACTTCTCTTCTGTCGCAATATTGAGATTGAATTTAGAAAAGAGTTCATCAATTCTATCCACATCTAAAATGATGATTTCAAACTTCGTAATGAAATCTTTTTCTTGAGTACTATTATCCAAATTGATGCAATAGATAGAGAAGAAGGGGTAATTTTCAAACCTTACAGGTTTGTATTTATGAACATCAATACCTAAGATTTTGGCTAAATCTGTAAGGCCTTCATTTAATTCGACGGAAACAATACCACTTAAATTTTTCATAGCTCTGATTGTTATTTTAGTAAAATAATTTCAGGTTTATATTAGATACTTTCCCTTATGAATTACTATTTACAATACGTAAAATTGGCATATATAGTTAATAATTTTTGGAGAGTGAAGAGCTTTCTTGAAATTAGAAATCAGAATTAAAAAGTTTTATAATCCAGAAACAGATAGCACTAATCAATGCTGAAGCAGGAATGGTTAGTATCCATGCCTCAATGATCCTAAAAACAATCTTCCATTTTATACTCGTAATACTTGTTACAGAACCAACGCCAACTATGGAACCCGCAATAGTATGTGTGGTTGAAATTGGAATACCAAGTTTTGTTGCTAAAAAAATTGTAACCGATCCGGCCGTTTCCGCACAGAATCCATGTACTGGCTTGAGTTTAGTGAGTTTCATCCCTACTGTTTTGACAATTCTCCATCCTCCTAATGCTGTACCAATTGCCATAGCCAAATGACAGGAAAGTATTATCCATAGTGTATCCCAATTTAAGATAGAAAGCTGGCGTTCCGGATCGAACATTCCTGCAGCTATCAACAACGCAACAATTACACCCATCGTTTTTTGAGCATCATTACCACCATGCCCCAGAGAATAAAGTGCCGCAGAAACTAACTGACCTTTGCGGAATAACCAGTCAACTTTTTTTGGAACCCATTTTTGAAAAATCCAGTAAATGGCAATCATCAGCAAAAATGCAAGAATAAACCCAAGCAAAGGAGCTAAAGGAATAAATGAAACTGTTTGAATTATCTTTTCCCATCGTATTATTTCCACTCCTTTATAAGCTATTCCAGAACCCATTAAACCACCAATTAAAGCATGCGAAGAACTTGTAGGAAGGCCAAAATACCAAGTGATCAAATCCCATACAATTGCGCCAAGCAGACCAGCTAATACTACGTATATAAATGCCGAATCAACTGAATCAATGATTACAATTTTAGAAATTGTGTTTGCTACCTTAGGAGCAAATACAAACATGGCAATAAAATTGAAAAATGCTGCCCAAAAAACAGCTAATCGTGGAGACAAGACACGAGTGGAAACAATTGTTGCAATGGAATTTGCAGCATCATGAAATCCATTAATTATATCAAAAATTAGCGCGATCGAAACAATCAGAATGACAGTAATCATCAGTGAATCCATCGGAAATATGATTATTACGAATCTTCGATTAAAATACTTTCAATGATACAGGCAATATCTTCACATTTATCGACTGCTTTTTCAAGTCTTTCAAAAATTTCCTTCCATTTTATAAGCAGTAATAACTCTCCTTCTTTAAATAATCTCAATATGGCACTTCTTAGTATTTCATCAGCTTGATTTTCGAGTTCGTGAACTCGTTTACAACATTCAAGTATCTGGTTTTTGTTTTTTAAATTTTTAAGGTCTTTTATGGCAACCATGAGGACATCAATACAAGACTGTATAATGCTTGAGAATTCAACCGCTTCAGATCTGATATCATTCACGTCGTATGCCGAAACTCTGAATGCAGCTGCATTAATCTGATCAGCAAGACTATCCAGCCGTTTAACAAGAGTAAAAATATCATTGCGTTCGATAGGTGTAATGAAAGTCTTGTGCAACAAGTCGGTACAACTTCTTGACAGAGAATCAGAATGACGTTCTAAAGTTCTAATTTGTTTAGATATTTCCGTTCGTTCATCATTCCTGCTCATCATTGACAAGAATAAGTCACTAATCTGTTTGTCAGTAGTGATCATTTGGTCAAAATAACCAAAGAATGCGTATTCTTTCGGCAAAATACCTCTTAACATATAGATAAGTTTAAATTTATCTAGTTTTAACAAGATAAAAAAACTCAAAAAACTGCACTATTCTTCTTATAAAGTTAAAAGAAATTTTTATAATTAATTAGTATTTAACTGGTTTTATCATCCTGAAATTTTTATTTATTCCTCCATGACCTTCACGAATTCAAATTTTGTTAATTATGAAAACTAATTAAAAAGATGATTTTAATTCTGAGAGTTGAACTTCAGTCATTTTAGATTCGTTTAGATGGGAAATGGCTAAACTCTTAATTGCGATTGGACTATTCTTTCCTATTTCTTCCAATACTTCTTTGATCGCAGCCAAGAGGTTTTCGATGCCTTGCAAATACAATTCCTAATAGTACCAATCCTAAAACAATTTAAGTCTTTTCAACTGTTACCGAATTTAATGGAGCAGTTTGCCGACTGGAAGTTTTGAATAAAACCAAAAATTGAGTGGATTTTAATGTTTTTACCATTCCCCATCGAAACTGAAAGCCGCCAAAGGAGCGGTCTAAAATTTTCTCTTGGTCGAAGAAATGAAACTCAAAACTCGCAAACTTCCTTTCGATATCCGGAATTTAATTTTAATTCCGACCAATTATTACAATTGTATTATACGATTGACATGTTCAGTTACATAACAGATAATATACCATTAAATCAAATCATTACTTTTTTTTATTTGAAATAATGCTTTTAAATTTCAGACATCAATATCTTTTATTGATATACAATCATGTTTATTAATTTGTAACAGTGCGCTATAATTTAAAAGTTTTAACGATGAAAAAAAATCAACTAGTCGCAATTGGGCTTGTCCTTCTTCTTGCATGTAATGAAAAAGGACCCATTTTAAGTGATGGTGAAAATGCAGAATTGAAATCTGCTAAAATTAATCCAAATAGTCAGGAATCGAGTACTTTCACTTTATCAGGATCTATTGATATAGGAGACATCGGCGCTGCAGAAATCAGTGCTTTTGACCCGGCAACAAAAAAATTGTTTGTTGTAAATAACAGTTCTGGAAATAATCGTATCGAAATAGTTGATCTTATTGATCCTTCCTCTCCGGTAGTTATTGGGAATATAAACACGGCCATTTATGGTGGCCTGGTAAACAGTGTTTCTGTAAATAATGGGAAACTAGCTGCGGCCGTTGAAGCATTGACCAAAACCGATAATGGGAAAGTTCTGGTTTTCAATACAAGTGATTATGCAGTAATCGCATCTGTTGAGGTTGGCGCATTACCTGATATGGTCACCTTTTCACCCGACGGTCGTTACATTCTTTCAGCAAACGAAGGTGAACCAAGCGCTGATTACCTGACCGATCCAAATGGAACGGTTTCAATAATAAGTATTGAAGAGGGGTATGTCGCAAATACACTTGATTTTAGCGGTTTTGCTTCTCAGGAGGGGCAATTAAAATCACAAGGTCTTCGGATTTTTGGGCCCGGCGCAACTTTCGCGAACAACATTGAACCTGAATACATTGCAGTTTCCGAAAATTCAAAAACGGCATGGGTAACATTGCAGGAGAACAATGCCATTGCAGAAATTGATATTAATTCGAAGCAAATAGTTAAGATATTGCCACTAGGGTTTAAAAATTATAATAATTCTGAAAATTCAATTGATCTAAGTGATAAACCCTCCAACACTGTAAATTTCGGAACGTGGCCTGTTTATGGCATGTACCAGCCTGATGGAATTGCTGTTTTGAGTAACAACAACGTCCCTTTTGTATTTACTGCCAATGAAGGTGATGCCAGAGAGTATTCTGGTTTTTCAGAGATAAAGAGAATTAATAATGCAGCTGTAGTTTTAGATCCTGCCGCATTTCCAAATGCTGCAACTTTGAAATTGGAAGCAAATCTGGGCAGATTAAATATTACCACTACACTTGGTGATAAAGACGGCGATGGAGATTTCGACGAACTGTATTCTTTTGGTGCACGTTCTTTTAGCATATGGAACGGACTCACGGGCAAACAAATCTTTGACAGTGGGAATGAACTTGACCAAACAGCTGTTAATGAAGAAAATTACGACGATGGAAGAAGTGATGATAAAGGTACCGAACCTGAAGGAGTTGTTATTGGTCGCGTTGGTAACAAGAACCTCTTATTTGTTGGAATGGAGCGGGCTGATGGGGTTGCAGTTTATGATGTAACCAACCCGGTTAAACCAAAATATTTGCAATGGTTGGATTGCGGTGATGCACCTGAAGGTCTGCAATTTATCCAGGCAGAAGAAAGTCCAATTGGGAAAAGCCTGCTGATTATAAGCAGTGAAAATGATGGTGTAGTTACAATCTTTGAAACACTGTAAACGTTTCTGATAAATGGTTAAGGGGCAATAAATTCTTTCTGAGAATTTATTGCCCCTTTTTATGTTGTTAAGAGTTGATACGATTTACCTTTTGAGAACCAAACTTATCTTCATTTCTACCAAAACTTCTTTAATCGCTTTCAAGAGGTTTTCAATGTCTTGCAAATACAATTGGCCGATATTTCCAATCCTGAAACAGTTGGTATCGCTTAGTTTTCCCTGGTAAATCACCTGTCCACGCAGGTGCAGGCTTTCGTAAAATCGTGTAAAATCGAAATTTGGGTTCTCCGGGAAAAGGAATGAAGTAATAATATATCCCTGATCTTTTTTATCAAGATATGTATGCAAACCCAAAGCCTCGGTGCCTTCAATCAATCGCAGGTAGTTTTTTCGGTAGCGTTCGGCACGTTTTTCAACACCGCCTTCAACTTTTAATTGGTCAATGGCTTTACGAAATGCTAAAACAGATTGGATTGGCGGGGTGAAGCGGAACTGGTTGTTCTTTTTCATTTCAATCCATTGGCTATAAAGGTCGAGAGAAACGGTTCTCGCTTGACCAATGCAACTTTCAAGAGTTTGAATTTTAGCAATCACAAACGAAAATCCGGGAACACCTTCAATACATTTGTTTGACGACGAAATCAGTAAATCGATATCGAGCACTTTCATATCAATAGGTACAGCCCCGAAACTGCTCATCGCATCAACAATATAGGTCTTACTGAACCTTTTGGCCAATAAGCCGATTCCTTCGATGTCATTAAAAATACCAGTTGTCGTTTCACAATGTACAATAGCGATGTGAGTGATTGTTTCATCGTCCAGCAGAATTTCTTCTGCATCCTTTACCGGCGGAACTATGTTTTCCTTATACTTTAGGGTAGTTGTTTTAATCCCGTAAACTTGGGTCATCTGTTTGATGCGGTCGCCATAAGCACCGTTTGTAATTAGCAACAAATGGCCAAAAGCTGGAATGGCGGTTGAAATGACTGACTCCACGCCAAAAGTTCCGGAGCCTTGCATTAGAACCGTATCATAACCGTCATCTGGCTTTAATCCGGCTATGGTGAGCAGTTCGCTGCGAATCTGTTTTACAACTTCAAGAAATTCCACATCGCGCGAACCCATGTCGTGGAGCATGGCTCCTTTAACTGAAGACTTTGTGTTTAATGGTCCGGGGGTAAATAGTTTATTGTCCATATTGATTTGTTTTTATTTGATTACAGGTGATAATTCGGGTGTAAAATCTGTCGTATTTTCCGTTGCATTTCCCGTTTTCTGATTCTCTTTGCCGTAGTTCCATTTCAGGATAAGCAATAAAGCCGCAATAAGTGCAACAACAACAAAAAGCTGGAACAAGGCATCCCAACCATATTTTCCTGAAACGTAAGCTACCACTAAAGGGGATAATAGTTGACCGGCTGAGCCAACTCCGTTGATTATTCCGGCAGCCATGGCGGCGCCATGGTTTTTTCCCATGTCCATTGCCGCCGCGCCGGACATTAATGAATCGGGGCCATAAGTGAAAAAGCCAATTAATCCGATTGAAATGATGGTGGGGGCAATTCCAAGCGGACTGAGATGAGGTTGCAGGTACAACACAAAGGCCAAGCAAAAAAGCATAATTGAGCTGATGGGAAACCGGCGCGATTTAAACAGGTAGTCGGAAGCGTAACCGGCCGCGAGAATCCCAAAAAATCCGAACGCTTCATAAGCAATTGATGTGTAGCCAGCCCGCTCATCGGAGTATTTCAGTGCTTCGGACAAATAAAGAGGGAGCCAGAAAAGGAAAGCATACCGGGTAAATTTTACGAAGAAATACATGGTCGCCGCAACCCACACTGCCCCGTTTTTTAATACCGCGAGGTGAGCTGCTTTTTCTTTTCGCTTGCCTTTTTCAGTGCTGGTGTCTTTTTCAAATGGTTCTAGCCCAACATCAGCCGGATTGTTGCGGATAAAAACAATATAGACCAGCGAAACGACCAAGAGGAGGGTTGCCGGAATTAAAAAAGCCCGTCTCCACGACAAATCGCTGAAAAAATTTTGATTGCTCAGCCAATAAGTTGCAAAGGCTGTTGCCGCCATTCCGCCAATCACGTAGCAAGTTGTCCAATACGACATCACCACGCCACGTTCTTTCTTTTTAAACCAGGGCGTCAGGTTTTTGATCAGTCCTGACCAACCAGTCGATTGCCCAAAGCCATTTAACCCCATCAGAAAAAGAAACGAACCTACAGTTCCCATCCAGCCCATCATCAGGTTTGAAATAACCGAAAGCAAAAGCCCGATGCCCACAATCAAACGCGGTCCATGGCGATCGCTAAGATAACCGTTCAAAAATTGGCCAATCATATACATGAGGCTGTAAACGGTAATTACAATCGCAAATTCTTCCTTCGTGGTATGCAGGTCACGGCTTAAAACCGGCATGACCACACTAAAATTTTTACGGCAAAAATACATCCCGAAATAAGCCAGCCAGGTTACCGCAAAAATTTGCAGCCGCCACCTTTTCATTTCAGGAGAAATAGCTTTGGTCATGATTTTATTGGGGTTCAAAAGAAAACAGGGAAATAATTGAACACCTGTTTCCCTTTGGTGATATTGGGTATTGTCTGTCTTTGGATTGTGATATTTTCCTTAATTTGCCTGTCAAGTTCTTCCAGGACCGCCCAACAATCCCAAACACCTTCGGCTACAAAATCAGCTCCGGCATTCAACAATTTCCGGCCAGCGAGGGCAATCTGTTCGGCTAACCAAATGGGGTCGGCGGCATTGACTTCGGCAAGCGATAATCCCAATTCGTTTCCTGATTTGGTTAGTCCGATGGTCCACATTCCGGCGTTTTTTCCTTCCTGAATGTCGGCTACCGTATCGCCAATTTTTACCATTTGACTGAGTGGATAGACTTCCATAATTTCGCAATTCAAGTAAATCATCCAAGGTGCCGGTCGACCAGCTGACACTTCAGATGAGCTGACTATTGCATCGGGTAATAATCCGATAGCTGAGGTGATTGGGATAATATTATTCATCATTTCTTCGACATATCCTGTGGTAGTTCCTACTTTAATACCTTGATCCTGGAGCGACTTGATCAACTTAATCGCTCCCGGAATCGGGTCACAGTAGTCTTTTACAATTGCCGCCAATGAAGGCTCCAATTCTGAATAGATGTTTTCGACATCGGTTTCCGAAGGCATTCGGCCATATTCGGCCAGCCATTGTTTTTGCACAGTATCGAGTTGGAATAGTGCGCGAACATGGTCTTTTTTTGCCAGGCCCATGGGAGTACGGGCCTCCTCCATGCTCAGGATAATGTCTTTTTTCCTGAAAACTTCAATAAATACCTGCGTTGGCGCCATGCACCCGTAATCGATGATTGTTCCTGCCCAGTCGAAAATGACTGCTTTTATATTTTTGAGCTTATTCATATTGTATATCAATGTTTTGAACAAATATTTTTACCATAAAAACCCTGACAGGGAAAGCTGTCAGGGCAAATAAAAGAAGGGGAAATATAAAGAATGCTGTTTATTTGATGATCCACATTTCGGAATTGATATCATCGGTTTCGGCGCCGAATTGACTTGTCAATGCTGCCTTGTAATTGGTGGCGTTGGTAGTTCGTTCGGAACTTGGATATTGCCAGCGTTTGGCAATACGTCCGCTGTTGGCAGTACCAGCGCCGGTAAGGAACGTTGGCACACCTGTCCGGCGGTAATTGTTGTAAGCTTCCCAACCTGAATTCTGGAAAAAAGCCAGGTATTTCTGGGTCAGGATTTGAGTTAAAGCTGTTGCCGCAGTGCTGCTTAATTTAACTGAAGGCTGAGCATAGTATGCTGTCCATTTCGTTTCTACATCGGTTACCCCATGGAAAGTCCATGATGCTTTAATGCCTTTGGTGTAGTAATCTTCAGCGTTTCCGGCAACCCAACCACGGTTAATGCCTTCGGCAATGTTGAAACATACTTCGGAATAGCCAATCTGAATACAAGGTTCGCCAAGGTATGAGCTATAATAATGGCTTTTACTGATCGGAGAATATTCGCCATTTAGCATTTTGGTTGACATGTCGTCCAAACTTTCGCCTGAGCTTGCCCCTACATAAGCACCAAAATCAGTAGCAGTTAAGCCTGCTTTTATTTTGGCTGGGGCCGGATCTGCTACAATGAAAGTACGTGGATCTTTCAGCGATGCCAGTGTATTCAGATAAGTTGCCGCCATGTTGTTTCGGGTAGCTGTTTGTCCGTAGTTATCCTGATTAAGTGGATATTTATCAGTCGAACTGTTGTACGTAAACTTCAGGTTATCATCTAGTGAAGTCATTACCGGATATTTGGTCGGGTTGGTCACGATATTGGCAAACTGGGTTTTGATGTTCAGGTCGGTATCCGACTCTTTTTTGCTCAAAGTGATTAAAACGCGAAGCTTGTAGCTATTCACGACTTTTTGCCATTTCTTCAGGTCGTTGCCAAGCATAAAATCTCCGGTTAAAGTTTGGTCTCCGCTGTTAATCAGTGTCTGCAACTCAGCGTTTGATTCTTCCAGCCAGGTAAGTGCCTGTTTAAACACAGCTTTCTGTGTGTCGTATTTAGGTGCCGTATTGTCCAGACTTTTCAATGCATCGGTTAACGGAACATCACCCAGTTTCAGGCTCATATCCACAAAGAAATAGGCTTTGAAAAATTTACCAAGCGCCGAATATGGATTGTTGGCAGCCATACCAACGCGGGTGGCCTCCGAGATCATTTGGTTAACATTCTTCAACTGGTTATAATTGAAGTTGGTTGTTGTCCAGTCGTATTCCTGATCGTCGTAATAGGCATAGTTACTGCAATAAAACTGGTTCCAGCGCATTTCGTCGTTCCAAGGTGAGTAATATGTGCTATAAAGTACATTGGTAAAAACCAGTGATGGCGGCACTTCGCCCGGACGGTTCGGATCTTTTTCCAGATCCTCGAATTTTTGACATGACGATAGCGCAACTGCGAGTACCATCATAAATATGATTATTTTCTTCATTTCTGTGTTATTGAGAATTTGTAAATAAAAGATCGGATTAGAAGCTGATATTCAGGTTAAACCCAAAGCGACGCGTTGTTGGAGTCTGAAGTCCTGAAGAACCATAGTTATCCACATATTGCTCGATATCAATATCAGTTCGTTCAGCAAAGTATAAAAGGTTACGGCCTACAAACGAGATATTAGCTTGTTTGATAAACGTTTTGCTTAGTACCGTCTGAGGGATAGTGTAGGTCAAAACCACTTCGCGCAGTTTCACAAAAGAGCGGCTGATGCGGTCGGCCACATCGGTTCCATAGTAACGGCTAATGTAGTCTTGTAGGTAAGTTGCTGTTGAATTGGGTGCGAATTGCAGTTTGTCGTAATTGGTAACTTGTCCTTCAGAATTGTATTCGATAGCTTGTGCGTTGCTTACCACCACACCTTCGCCAACATACGATTTAATTCCCTTGGTGTCATTAATGCGGGCAGCACCCATCTCGCCAAGCACTGTATTAATATGCCGTCCCCCTTGATAAGTTTTCTTTTCAACATAGTCAAGAATCTGTCCGCCAAATCGTCCATCGAACTGAACTTTCAGGCTTAGATTTTTGTACGAAAACGTGTTGTTAATTGCACCAACCCAATCTGAGTTTGCATTTCCAAGATATTGGGCTACCGAGTTACGAATTGGTCGGCCACTGGCATCGTTTATAATTTTGCCATCCGAAGTTCTGACGAAGTCAGAGCCGTACATTTTGTCTAAACGGTCACCAACTTTTAAATAGATATTTAGTTTGTCAACTCCGGGGTATATCTCTTTCAGGTATCGCTGATTGGTTGAATAGTTTGCTGAAATATCCCAGCTAAAGCCATTGACTTTATGAACTGGTGAACCTGAAACATTGATTTCGACACCTTTTCGCTGAACCTTGATTCCATTCACCAGCGCTGATGAATATCCGGTTGCTCCTGAAATTGGCAACGAGAAGATTTGAGGACCGTCGATGCTCGAAAAGTAAGTTACATCGAACAGGAGTTTGTTTTCGAAAAGACCTAAATCTGTACCCACTTCCCATGCCGAGCTTGAGTTTGGTTTCAGGTCGGGATTCGAAATGGTGTTGGTAAAGGCAGCGGCTGGTTTTCCCTGAATCAGTCCAATGGAGTATGAAGCCGAGTTCTGGTAGGATGGGCCATCGTAAGGTGAATAATAGTTGCCACCATAACCTGGAACCCACAACTGACCAATAGTGCTTGATGTTAGAGCGCCACCAACTTTGGCATACGAACCCCTTACTTTCCACGATTTAACGTAAGGAATAGTTACCAGTTTTGACATCTCGATACTGGTTGAAACCGAAGGATAGAAATAAGTGTTGTGACTGGTTGGCAGTGTCGAGTTTTTATCGGCACGTCCGGTTAACGACAGTGTAAGAAAATCGTCGTAAGTAAGGTCGGCAGTTGCATAGGCGCTTAATACCTGCATTGGCGCGTAGAAGTTGTACGATTTAACCGGATTTTTTGTATTACTCAAGTTATACCATCCCGGAACATTCAGATAGTCGGTTGTGGCATAGCTGCTTCTATATGAGTAGGAACGAATGTTTCCTCCCGCAGTGGCGTGTAAATTCAGTTTTGGAACCACATAACGGTCGTACGACAATAATACGTCGGTATTGTTTTCGAACAGGTTACGCTTGTCTTCGCGGTAATCGCCTTCGCCAGCTTCGCGGCCATAAGGGTGTGCCGAAAAAGGCAGTTTTTCAGAACGGAATAAATCGTAGGTCGAAATCGCAGTACGAGCCTGTAAGCTCAGGTGATCGGTAAATTTGTATGATAGGGTTACGTTTCCGGTAAGGTCATTTTTGTAGTGCCCGCGCAACCATTCGTACGACATGAAGTAAGGATTGTGGTAACGCTGGTATTCTGCATAAACCGATTGAACACCTTCTTTGCCGGGTTGCCAGTAATTGCGCATATCATCAATGTTCCAGTCGGCTCCACCCCAGGCAATGATGTTGTAAATTATACTGTTAGGACCATAATTTACATCAGGCACATTGGGAGTGTATTGACGGCTGTAAGCCATGTTTGAACTAATTCGCAGCTTCTTTGAAACATTGTAACCACCTGTCAGGTTGAAGTTTGTAATGTTGAGTGAAGTATTTGGCACGATACCCTTCTGGTAGCTGTGAGAGGCTGAGAAACGAAGATCGTATTTTTCGCCGCTTGCCGAAAGGGCAAGACTATTGTTCGAAAGGAGTCCGGTTTCAAGAAAACGTTTCAGGTTGTCTTTACCACGGGCAACATACGCAGTTGGTTTGATATTTCCTGTGTAGGTTGAGCCATTGGCATAAGTAGTTGTGTAAGACGTTCCGGGCGTGTACGGCCCATCGTATTGCGGTATCAATTGACCATCAAATCTAGGTCCCCATACATCGTAGTCGCCATCGTTTAAACCGCCTCCCTTTCCATCAGCAAAAGCATATATTCCGTGGTCCCCAGGACCATATTCATCCTGAACTTTTGGAATGGCCAAAAATCCACTCTCGGCCATGGTGCTCGAATTAAAGTCGACAGAGAAACCGCGTTTATCAGTAGTTCCACGTTTGGTGGTAATTTGTATGGCGCCGTATTGGCCCCTCGATCCATACAATGCCGCAGCGGTAGGGCCTTTTAATATCGTGTAGCTTTCAATATCGTCAGGATTAATATTCCATGTGTCGGTCTGAACCGGAACTCCATCAACTACATAAAGTGGGGTTGCTCCACGAAGCAGAACTGAAGGCGCTCCAAGAATTTCAGAAGAAGCGCCAATAGTCAAACCAGCTACTTTTCCAGTAAGGGCGTTGATTGCATTAGGTTCCCTTGCTTTAACCAGCTCAGTACCTTTTACATCCTGAATGGAAAAACCGATTGTGCTTTTTTCCTTAACAATACCCAATGCGGTTACAATAACTTCTTTGATTTCCTGTTTCGAATCCTCTAAAGTAATATTGATTACTTTTTGGCTGCCAACAGTAATCTCAACAGTTTCGAAACCTATGTACGATGTCACCAGAATGTCTTTCGGTTCGGCCATAATTGTGAAATGACCATTAACATCCGATAAGGTTCCGCTAGTGGTTCCTTTCACCTGTATGGTGGCACTTGGAAGACTCTCTCCATTGCTGGTTTTTACCGTCCCTTCAACAGTTGCTTTTTGGGCAAATACTGTCGATCCAATTATCAGGAACGTGATAATTAATAAGATAAATTTTTGCATTTTAACGTGGTTAGAATTAATACTCTACAATTTTTTAGACATAGAAATGGCTGTTTACAGCATTTAACGCTATAAAAACCAGTAAAATCAATCTGTTTTGGTGATGTTTAAAATATCAGGGTTACCCGTTTGGTAAATAGGTTTGTCAGCGAGTTTACATCATTGGTCTCGGTGATTGCTTTTTCGAAACTGGCAGTTTCTGCTGTCAATACATTAAAGGCAACATCCAAAACTTTATTGAATTCTCCGGATGCGATTTCGGTAGAAATCTCGCCCTTTTTTACCTGTTTTTTCAGGTTGCGCTCAATTTTCCTTACGGCATCGTAGATAACTGGTTTGCGCACCATGGTGCGGGTTTGGGGATTTCCGGGTACGATTGAGACCTGATAGGTATATTTGGCTTCGAGCAAATACAACTTCTCGGAAACGATAGAACCAAGTGCATGTTCGCCGATCATCTCTTTCGAAACAGAACTCAAATCAGCTTCGTTCGATGAAGCCCTGAACTCAAAACGTGGCAACTCGGCAACAGCATTTTTTGTTGACTTGGTATCGCCGGTAAAATTCATGGCTATTGCGTCTTGGGCAAATATCTTTCCTGATACTGCAGAAAAAATAATAACTGCAAAAAGTAATTTTGTTTTCATCTTAAAGCTGCTTATTTATCGTTACAAAAGTCAGAATGTTATATTGTGATGTAATTAGAAATAGATTAATCTTCGATTAATGTTTCTCAACACATTTTATAAATTTTTAACCGTGTGAATACTGAAAGCCTGTGAAAGAATGGAGATCGCTTTTTGCAAATCGTCCCTGCAGATTGTAAGCGCCGGAGTCAATTGAAGCACATTTCCCTGCGAAACTTTAAAGCTTAAGCCATTCTGTATACAGTCGTACATGATCATCTCTGCTTCTTGGGTTGCCTTTCCCTTTGTTTCCCGATTCTTTACAAGTTCAATGCCCCAGAGAAGTCCGAGACCGCGCACGTCGCCAATTATCGGAAATTGTTCTTTCAGTTTATGAAGTTCATTCCCAAACCAAAGTCCATCATCTTGCACTTTCTGAAGAAGATTCTCCTTTTCGATGTAATTTAATGTTGCCAGTGCAGCCACACTCCCCAAGGGACTTTTTTCGTGTGTGTAATGCCCAAGCGAAATATCTTGCGCGACATTATAACTGTCGCGGGCGATCATGGCCGCAAATGGCATGATACCGCCACCAAGTCCTTTTCCTAAACAGATAATGTCGGGTTCGATGCCGAAGTTTTCGAAGGCAAACATTTTTCCTGTGCGACCAAGAGCGATTGGAATTTCGTCGAGAATCAGCAGGACACGATGCTTTGTGCATATTTCGCGAACCCGCTTCCAATAAGCTTTCGATGGAATCTGCACATCGGTATTCCGGATTGTTTCGGCTAGGAATGCGCCCACTTCACCATCTTTTTCGATCACATATTCCAGAAAGTCGGCATATTTTAACTGGTCTTCTTCGGTATCGCCAAAAATGCCCCGAAAAGTGGTTGGCGGTGGAATGTGCATAACTCCCGGAAGCATTGGTCCCATTTGTTTCCTGAAAATTGCTTCACCACCCGCAGAAATCGCATCGAGCGAAGCGCCATGAAAAGAGTCCCAAAGCGATACCAGCTTGTATTTTCCGGTAACCACGCGGGCTAGTTTCAAGGCCATGCCAATAACCGAAGTTCCGCCCGGGGCAAATAAACTCCGATTTAGATCGCCTGGCAACAAACCGGCAAGTTTCTGTGCAAGCTCAACGGCTGGCTCATTCGTGTATCTCCGTGGCGAAAATGGCAGGCTCTTTAGTTGTTCTACTATCTGGCTAATCACATAATCGTTTCCGTAGCCCAACTGATGGACATTGTTTCCGTGGAAATCGAGCAAATGTTTTCCTGAGATTGTTTTTATTTCGCTCCCTTTACAGCTTTCCAGCACATCCAAACATGGAGTTGACATTGACTGATGTAAAAAGTAACGCGCATCGTCGGCCAGAATCTGGCGGGTAATTGGATCGGTAATTTTCTGATTCCACTTTTGGCGTCCGTCCGAAATGTTAATATCGCCCTCAGTTAAATTCATCTGTTGATATTTAGTTTGAACGGGGTTTAAGGCATATTTACATGAAGAACCGAATTCGATCCGGTATAACAATTCCGAATAGTAAGTTCCTGATAGTCGGCTAGGTTTAGAGGTAAAACAATTGTTGATTCGGCTGGTACAGTAACTGTTTGACCTTTCATATTTTCGACAATAAACGGGATAGCCGAAATATTGCTCACTTCATACAATTCGCGGTTTTCCCCATCAGTTTTTCCTGTTGGGCTGGCCGATACCGATGCTTTGAAAATGGCTTCCAGCAGCTCTTTTTTCCCAGCCAGCTTGTTATCGAAATAAGCCAGGGTGCGATTTTCGAACATTGCTTCTTTGATCGATTGCTGGCTGCGATCTTTGGCAAACACCAAAGTCATCGGGCGGTGCTTCCCGTTTTCGATGTCGTAGAAATGGGCTGTTACATCGTGAATGTCGGAATTGCTGATGACCGCTATTTTACGGTTCAAGCACCAGTCCAAAACCACCGGATAATATTCCTGCTCATTAAAAACTTCAATTCCATTGATCAGACCTTTTTCGAATAATTCCTGATGCATGGGCATCCACAAACAGGTGTCGGGTTGCTGGGCTTTCCATCCCGGATGATTCCAAATAATAAAAGCTCCTTGTTTCTTCGCAGCCATTAAAGCATCAATAGGAGAAGCTGTGTCGAGTGGATTGACATCGTTAAGGAACAATGCATTTAGATGTCCGGGAGGCATGTCACGGGTAACTTCCCCAGCGTGGATGAGAATAATATTCTTTTCATCTGCTTCGCTAATAGCTATATCGAATGAGGCATTGTGGTCGCCTGTTACAAATTTCTTTGAGGGATTATTTTCGATATGATCGGTTATAGCAATCGCATCCAATCCTTCTTCCCAAGCTTCGGTAACACGAACAGTTGGCCATACCACCCCATCCGAAAAAATGGTGTGCATGTGGAAATCACATTTCAGGGTTTGAAAACCTAAAATATTGGGTATCCTGATTTCTTTACGTGCCGAAGTTTTTTGCATGTGCGGAAATTGGACATTGTTCATGTCCTGAGCCATGCATGTCATTCCTGCTGATAAAATTGTAATAAAAAGTAGTTTCAAATTCATGATTTTGGTTTTTGAAATTTAGTATGCTTAATAATTTATAGCAGTTGTATTTGTGTCATTTGATTTGCGATTTGCTTCCGGAGAGGTATTGATGGTTCTTTGTTT
>JAHEYT010000029.1 GCA_023251455.1 Bacteroidota bacterium | reverse complement strand
AATGGCAAAAGAAAAGAAGTTCATTACATGTGACGGAAACTATGCGGCAGCGCATATCAGTTACATGTTCAGCGAGGTAGCTTGTATCTACCCAATTACGCCATCGTCAACCATGGCCGAATATGTTGACGAATGGGCAGCAAACGGAAAGACCAATATGTTTGGCCGTCCGGTTCGCTTAGCCGAAATGCAGAGCGAAGGTGGAGCTGCCGGTGCAGTTCACGGAGCTTTACAATCGGGAGCATTGACTTCAACTTACACTGCTTCACAGGGTTTGTTGCTGATGATTCCAAATATGTACAAAATTGCGGGTGAATTACTTCCAACCGTATTCCATATCAGTGCACGTGCTTTGGCTGGTCACGCATTATCAATTTTTGGTGACCACAGCGACGTATATTCGGCTCGCCAAACAGGGTTCGCCATGCTGGCAGCAGGTTCAGTTCAGGAAGAAATGGACTTGGCCGGTGTTGCACATTTGGCAACCTTGAAATCACGCGTTCCATTTATGGCTTTCTTCGATGGGTTCCGTACTTCACACGAAATTCAGAAGATTGAAGTTTTGACCAAAGAAGATATGCTTCCGTTGGTTGATATGAACCTGATTCAGGAATTCCGCGATCGTGCAATTAATCCTGAACATCCTGTAACTCGCGGTACTGCCCAGAATCCTGATATTTTCTTTCAGGCTAAAGAAGCTTCTAACCGTTTCTACGATGCAGTTCCTGATATTGTTGAAGGTTACATGCAGGACATCAAAAAAATTACTGGCCGCGAATATCATCCGTTTACTTATTACGGTGCCGAAGATGCTGAAAACATTATCATCGCCATGGGTTCGGTTACCGAAACCATCCGCGAAACCATTGATTATCTGGCCGCTCAGGGCAAAAAAGTTGGATTACTTTCAGTTCATCTATATCGACCATTCTCTGTTAAATATTTCCTGAATGTATTGCCAAAAACGGTAAAACGTATTTCAGTTCTCGACCGAAGCAAAGAACCTGGAGCAACCGGCGAACCTTTGTATTTGGATGTTTGCGAAGTTCTTTATGGTACAGAAAACGCTCCTCTGATTGTTGGCGGACGTTTCGGATTGGGTTCAAAAGACACCACTCCAGCCCAGATTCTTTCGGTTTACGAAAACCTTGAAATGAATGAGCCTAAAAATCAGTTTACCATTGGTATTGTTGATGATGTAACTTTTAAATCATTGCCATTAAAACCTGAAGTAAACGTGTCACCTGCCGGAACTTACGAAGCTAAATTTTATGGTTTAGGTTCTGACGGTACTGTTGGTGCCAACAAAAACTCAATCAAAATAATTGGTGAAGCTACCGATAAATATTGCCAGGCTTATTTTGCTTACGACTCAAAAAAATCAGGCGGATTCACTTCATCTCACCTTCGTTTTGGTAATGTTCCAATTCGTTCACCATATCTGGTAAATACACCTGACTTTGTGGCCTGCCACGTTCCTGCTTATCTGCACCTTTATGATGTATTGAAAGGCTTGAAAAAAGGTGGATCATTCCTGTTGAACTCTATTTGGGACGAGCAGGAAACTGTAAAAAGACTTCCTGACGGCATGAAGAAATACATGGCCGACAACGAAATCAAATTCTACATTATCAACGGAACAAAACTGGGCGAAGAAATTGGCCTTGGAAACCGCACCAATACCATCATGCAATCGGCTTTCTTCAAAATTACTGAAGTAATTCCATTCGAAACTGCTGTTTACGAAATGAAAAAAGCCATCGTGAAATCGTATGGCAAGATGGGTGAAAAAGTAATCAACATGAACTACGCTGCTGTAGAAGCCGGCGGAAATAATGTGGTGAAAATTGATGTTCCTGCTGAATGGAAGAACCTGAAAGCAAGCAATGGAACTGAAGATGCTGATCGTCCGGAGTACATTAAGAATATTGTTGACGTGATCAATGCACAGAAAGGCGATGACTTGCCTGTAAGTACATTCCTGGGCTCAGAAGACGGAACATTCCAATCGGGAACCGCAGCTTACGAAAAACGTGGTATTGCTGTTAATGTTCCTGAATGGCAGGCTGAAAACTGTATCCAATGTAACCAGTGTGCTTACGTTTGTCCTCACGCTGCAATCCGTCCGTTCCTGATTAACGAAGACGAAATGGCTAAATTACCTGATGGAACAAAATCACTTCAGGCAGTGCCAAACAAACAATTCCCGAATTTGAATTTCAGAATTCAGGTAAGTGTTTTGGATTGTACAGGTTGCGGTAACTGTGCCGATGTTTGTCCATCGAAAACAAAAGCTTTGGAAATGAAACCACTGGGCACTCAGGAAGCTGAAATCTCACGCTGGAACCATTTCGATTCAAAAGTATCGTACAAGGAAAAAGTAGTTGAAAAAAATAAATCGGTTAAAAATTCACAGTTTGCTCAGCCATTGTTCGAGTTCTCTGGCGCTTGTGCTGGTTGCGGCGAAACTCCATACATCAAACTGATTTCGCAACTTTATGGCGAACGTATGATGGTTTCGAATGCTACAGGTTGCTCGTCAATCTATGGTGGTTCGGCTCCTTCTACTCCTTATTGCAAACACAAGGAAAGCGAAAAAGGTATTGCCTGGGCTAACTCATTGTTCGAAGACAATGCTGAATATGGTTTTGGTATGGCTGAAGGTGTTGCAGCACAACGCGACCGTATTGAATCGATTATGAAAGCTGCTATCGCCGATGGTGCAACTGAAGCTGAAAAAGAAGCATTCACTGCTTGGATCGAAAACAAACTAAACAGTGAAACAACTGAAGAAGTTTCAGCAAAAGTACGCGAAGTATTGGCTGGAAGCGATGCCATTTATGCGAAAGACATCATGGGTCTGAAACAATACCTGGTTAAAAAATCGCAATGGATCTTTGGTGGTGACGGTTGGGCTTACGATATTGGTTACGGTGGACTAGATCATGTTTTGGCTTCAGGAGCCGACATTAACGTTCTGGTTATGGATACCGAAGTGTATTCAAATACCGGTGGTCAGGCATCGAAATCAACTCCGGTTGGCGCAGTAGCTAAATTCGCCGCTTCAGGAAAACGTATCCGCAAAAAAGACCTTGGTGTAATGGCCATGTCATACGGATATGTATATGTTGCCCAGGTTTCTATGGGAGCCAATCAGGCACAATACCTGAAAGTAATCCGCGAAGCTGAGGCTTATCCTGGACCATCACTTATCATCGCTTATTCGCCATGTATCAGCCACGGGTTGAAACAATCGATGGGCCGCACGCAGAACGAAGAAAAGCTGGCTGTTGAATGTGGATACTGGAGTTTATATCGCCACAATCCGTTGCTGGAAGAAGAAGGAAAGAACCCATTCGTTCTGGATTCGGGCGCTCCGGACTGGACGAAATTCCAATCATTCCTGCTTGGTGAAGCACGTTACAGCTCACTCAAAAAAGCATTCCCTGAAGTTGCTGACGAATTATTCGCGGCTGCTGAAGTAAATGCAAAATGGAGATACAATGGCTACAAAAGAATGGCTGCCATTGATTATGCAACAGCAGAATAAAAACCAATCCAAATAAGGTCAGGGCAAACCCAAAATTTGGTCTGACTCAAACATCAAAAAACTCCGGAGTACAATTTACTTCGGATTTTTTTTTGTGATTATTCGAAAAGACAAATTGGTGGAAAACGGTAAAAGTAAATGAACGGTCTTCACTTTTCTCTCCTGAAAATGTTTATTTTTATGCAAACTTAATCCAAACCAACTATGGAAAGACGAAATTTTTTAAAAAGTACAGCTGCCATGGCTGCTGTTACGGCCACTGGCAGCGTAATGGCATCAAACAACTTACCGGTAGAAGACAAAGAATTCTATGAATTCAGGATTTATCAGCTCACAGGTGGTGGCGCAAAAGGCACATTAAAATCTTATCTGACTGAGGCTTTATTGCCATTATTCAACAAGTATGGAATCAAACTCGGCGCATTCGAAGAATTCGACAAAGAAGATCCGCCAAAAGTTTATACCTTATTTGTGTATCCATCTTCGCAGGTTTATTTCCAATTGCAAAAGGAACTTACAACCAACAACGACTATCTTTCGGCAGCTAAAAGTTACTTCGAACTACCCGCAGCAAAACCGGTATTCGAGCGGTACGAAACGTTCCTGATGGAAGCTTTCGACGGATTACCAAAGCTCAAATTTCCGGAGAAAAACAGGGGATTGTTTGAACTCCGCACCTATGAAAGCTACAACGAAGGCGCTGCCCGGAGAAAAATCGCCATGTTTAACGACGAAGAATTGCCATTATTCGAAAAGGTTAAACTTCACCCGGTATTTTTCAGCAAAATATTGGCTGGGAAATTCATGCCCGCTCTGATGTACATGCTTTGGTTTAAAGACATGGACGAAAGGGAAGCCAATTGGAAAGTCTTCGTTGACAGCCCCGAATGGAAAGCCATGTCGACAAAACCAATTTATGCTGACACGGTAAGTAAAGTTCGCCGCAAATTCCTGACACCTACGGATTATTCGCAAATTTGATGAATCGTCTGAAAATCATATCTCTGGTACTGGCAGCCATCATTGTTTTTGGTGGCTGTACCAATACCCGATACCTCACCGACTCAAAAAGCATCGATCGCCAGCACGACATGAGGGCAAACCGATCGGGTGTAAATGTCGGCGATGTATTTGTGAATATTGTGAATTTGTTTATTTCCGGAGCATTAAACACGGGTTTTGAAGTTTCGCAAAGCGAGCGTTCTTTCAAGCGAATCACAATTGTAAATGAATCGCCCGATTCATTGTTTGTCAACATGGTCACCGACATTGTTTGGAAAGAAAGCGGATATTGCGATATTATGGGAATCGCGCTTCCAGCCGGTGCCCGTCAAAAATTACTGGTTCCCTACCCTGCTGCCTACAATATCTTTTTCCAAACACCATATACTGAAGAAGAAAAACTGGAAATAAGAACAGATAACAAACACCGAAGATTCGTTCTTCGGGCAGGGATGACTAATTGGGTGCAGGAAAAGGAAAATTGAAATTCATCAAAAAAAAATCTGCACTACTAACTTTTACACCCATTCTTTTCATTCCGGATATAATCCCAAATCATTTTATCATAACCTTTCATTAGGCTTACAACAGCTAAATTTCGAACATCAAACATCTGACTTCCGATTAAACGAATTGGCAAGATTTTCGGTGAAGTTCCGGTCAGAAAAGCGGCCTCGAATTGACTAATTTCATCGACACTGACAGGTTTCTCAACGACAGGGAAACCTAATTCATTCAGGCAAACAAGAACTTTTTTCCAGGTAATTCCCTCTAAAATCATTGACGCCGGAGCGGTATAAAAGGCATCGTTTTTCACAAAAAATACATTTGAACGACTTCCTTCGGTAATCAGGCTATCGTTATCCACCAGCAGCACCTCGTACAATTTCCGATCTGAAATCATTTGGTTTGCTTCATCCCTGATTCCGGTCTGAATAACCTTAGCATTTGGATTTTGACGTTCAGCAAAAAGCAAATCAGTTATTACACCCGACTGATAATCGTCCGGAGTGGGATAACTGTGCGGAATAAAGCTAAAAGCCCAATGAATATTGCCATCGGCAACAGAATAGACAAATTTGACATTACCTGACACTTTCTGATTCACCCGAACAAGTTCAGCGATGTTCCGCTTAAAATCAGGAAACGACATTTGAAATATCAAACCCTGAATCTGCATTGATCTTAGTAGCCGGTCAAAATGATCTTCAAGAAAAAGTGGTATTCCATCAATTATACGAATAACTTCATAGACTGATTGATCTGAATGAAAGGAAATTCCTGAATAAGAAGATTCATGCAACAATCCTACATTTGATAAAATTAAATTCATAAATTAGCATATTAAATTACATAATTAGCATTGCCCCAAAACCAAAATTTCTTAAAAAGAAAATCATTCAGCTATTCAGTTAATTATCAATATATATATCGTTTCTGAACATTTATTTTATTGGACTGTTAAAATCGAAAAAGTAAATGAAGAATATAATTGCTCTAAAAATAACTCTAATTTATTTTCTCATTGGATTTCTGTGGATCCTTTTTTCAGATCAATTTATACTTTCGCTAACAGGGTCTGGCAATTCTGTTACTGTTTTACAGACATACAAAGGTTGGTTTTTTGTTAGTATTACCGCAATATTGTTGTTCTTTCTTATCCAAAAAGAAATCGCTAGAAAGAATCAAGTTGAAGAAAACCTGATCAAAGCTAAATTAAAAGCTGAAGAATCTGATTTATTAAAATCGGCATTTTTATCCAATATGTCTCATGAAATAAGGACTCCACTGAATGGTATTTTAGGGTTTTGTGAACTCATTCTTGATGATTCGTTCAGCAGTGATGACAAGAAAATTTTTGCGGAAAATTTAAACAGGAACGGAAACGATTTGCTCAAATTGATCAACGACATCATGGATATTTCTAAAATTCGGGAGAATCAATTCGAGATTTCGAAGAAAACATTCAATCTCAATAACTTACTCAACGTAATATACCTTGAATTTCAGCAATCTGAAATGAAAGAATTGCATAAACAGGTCAGCTTCAATTTAATAAACGAAAAAGACAATTTAGAAATTGAGCTATTCTCCGATCCGGTAAGATTAAAACATGTTTTTCAAAATTTACTAAATAATGCTTTCTTCTTTACCAATAAAGGTTTTATTCGCTTTGGCTACGAAGACACAGTATCGGGCATCGAATTATTTGTTGAGGATTCAGGTTGTGGTATTGATGAATCGAGCAAAGATCTGATATTTAAGCCATTTTTTAAAGGTAAAAATCTGATTGCTGGAAATAAAGGATTCGGACTCGGGCTAGCCATCAGCAAAGGGTTGGTGAAATTACTCGGCAGCGATTTGCAATACACTTCAACACCCAATAAAGGAACCCGGTTTTATTTTAGTATTGACAATAAAGACATTATTTCGCGAAACCCTTCGTCATAGGTATTCAACGAAAAAACGGTCAAGTTGAAAGCTATCAGCTTAAGCCTTATTGACAACAATCTGCGCCAAAACTAATTACCGTATTTATACCCCTGCCAGTGAACCGGTGAAATTCAACGCATTTAATACTGCATTTTTAAAACTGCGTCCAATGGGTAATCCTTTTCCCTGAATCTCAATGGTATTGGCGGTGAAAGCTTCAATTCTATTCATGGAAACAATAAACGATTTGTGAATCCGTAGGAAGTTCTCAGGTGGTAATTTTCCTTCCATTTGCGACATACTTGTTTTGGTAATGATCTTCCGCTTGTCAGTAAAAATCTGAATATATTCACTCAGCCCTTCAATGTACTTAATTTCAGACAGATATATTTTTATAACCTTTTTATTTTCTTTAACATAAACAAAAGACTCTTCAGGTAGTTTTTCGGAAATTATGTTCGCAACCACATGAATATCGTCCTGATTCATTTGGTAATACTTATTCACCGACTTCAGGAATCTTTCGAAGGTTATTGGTTTAAGCAGATAATCAACCACATCGAGTTCAAAACCGTCCAGAGCATACTCCCGATAGGCTGTTGTAATAATTACCTTTGGCGGATGTTTAAGGGTTTTCATAAATTCAATGCCTGTAATCTGAGGCATCTGAATATCCATAAACATCAAATCGACCTGCTTTTCGCGAATTACATTAAGCGCTTTCATCGCATCACTGCATTCAGCAACAATCTCAAAATTCTCCAACTTTTCAACATATGCACGAATAAGCTCTCTGGCCAAAGGCTCATCATCAACAATCAAACATTTTGTTTTCATAGTCATCAATTTTCATTGTTTTGTTTTCTGTTCTATTTCTGTAATTATTTGGTATGCTCATGGCAATAAACATTACTTCAAAAAATTACTTTCACGTCATATTTTTTCATTTATTCCTAGTACGATTATTTCCAACCAGTTGATTCACAAAATAGGTCGAATTTAATGGTTCTCCAGTTGCTTTTTCAATCAATTGGTCCCAAGGCAACAAATTACCGTAATAGAATAAATTCCTGATTAAATAAGTACCAACTGCTTTATTGTAGGTGGAAACGCCATTTATTTCCTTTAAGACTTGTACCTCAACTGAATGTTGCAGCTGAGCAGCAAAAACATCAGCCAAAACCAGATTATGAACTGTACAGCCAAGGCTTACATTAAATTTATTTGTCGCCCAATAACACGCATTCTTTTCATCAGGAAACCTAAATCCTAAATATTTAAGATTCAAATCAGACCATAACGAATCCAGATCCTGATCAGGATTCTGATACATTTCGCGTTCGAATTCGGCATTAACCAACAACTTGCGGCACCTGAACAATCGATCGACTTGTTGCATATGCTGACAAACCAATACAAATTCATTTTGCTTACTTTCATCTAGTTTGACTTCACTTTTCAGCCAATGATAATCAGATGCGAGGTTCCCGAAATAATGGGCAATGCCTTCGCCAACTATCGAATTGGGCGTTTTAAGCAAATATGGAATATCATCTGAAATATTTTTATAATGCGCTGCATGACCGCCAAGATGCATCATTCGAAACATTCCGTCAAAACTATTTTCAATTCCGGCAATTAGTCTGATATCATTTCTGAAATCGACATTAATCATGGCTGTTAATCCCGACTTTCCGGGTCCAACTTTCAGATCGCTGTTATCAATTACATCTTGGATCGGAAGTCCAATTTCTTCAAAAAACAAGGCCGTTTTTTGAATCGGATCATTATCCAAAAACAGCGAATCCATTTTCGAGATAAATTTTTGGGGAAGAAAACTGGACAGTTCATTGTTGTAATTCCATGGCTGTAAATCAGAGATTGGAATATTAAACCGTTTGGCCAATAATTTGTCGATTATGCTTTTTGCTTCAAAATACTCATTTCTGGTTTTCAACTCAATTTCGGCCAGCAAAAGCTTTATATTTCTCGGTGTCTGATCTTTAGTTTCGAGTGACATTTGATAAAAATCGGGGTACCCAAAATGGGTTGCAAATCCATTTCGGTCCTTCACCATGCGAACGATATCAGGAGCAATTGACTGACCTTTTTGTTTGATCGCTTCAGATATATCATTCAAAAGTGGAGCATCATTCGTTTTTTTTCCAATTGAATCGAGCTGCCGGGTTCCATATTTTTTCCCTCGAATCACAACTTTCATTTCAGAAAACTCCTGCCATAATTTCATTTCACTCATTACCAAACTCTTATACCTTTCCGTTTCAATCTGCGATCCCATGAAAGTATGGTAAAGCACATTCAATTGCCTGTTTAAAAGGGTATCAGTAATAAGCCCTGAAAATTTTAATTTTCGAAGCAGCTGAAAATCCTGCTCGTTTGTGAATACATTTTGTGAAAATGAAGAAAACCTATCGGGCGAAAAGTAGTCGGGGGTCTTTCTATTCGACTTATTAAAATCTAAATCGATATCAACAAATTTCTGGTAATCAGTGTCACTTCCGGAAACAGTGGCATTCCATAAAGCCACAGAACTTTCCATGGTATAGTTCCTGATCAGGTCAACTTTAACATCGATGTAATGTTTCAGAATTTTTTCAGCCTGTTGTTTTTCGTTCAGGCAGGAAAGCTGAATTAACAGTAATAATATGATGAAAAGATTTTTACGCATTGACATCTGTTATTTCGGTGCTCTTTTTTTGAATAACCAGCCTGACAAAAAACTTACAGTTCTCTTTTCGGATGATTAATTGGTGTTTCTTCGGGTAGATCAATTCAAGCCTTCTTTTGATGTTTGAGATTCCAATACCTTCTATAATTTGGTCGTTTTGACAATTGGACGGAGGAATACTGTTTGAAGCTTCAAATTCCAAATAATTTTTTCTTATCCTTACTAACAGCTTGATCCACGGTCTTGTCGGATCGGGACTGCTTCCATGTTTGAAACAATTTTCAACAAATGAATAAAGTAACATAGGTGGAATGCGGTAATCAACCGAATCAATATCTTTTTCAAAAATGACCGACAAACGATTGGAATAGCGCAATTCTTCAAGCAGAATGTAATCTTCAATCAGTTTAATTTCTTTTGAAACAGGCACTTCAACAGCATTACACTCGTAAATAATGTAATAAAAAAGATCTGACATTTTTGAAATGACCATCGGCGTTTTGTCACTTTTCTGGAGTGCCAGTACATAAAGGTTATTAAAGGTATTAAACAAAAAATGAGGATTTAATTGTGCTTTGAGCAGCTGAAGTTCCGCCGCCAAATGTTTGCGCTCACTTTCATTGGCAAGCGCCTGACTGTTAACCCAGTTCTTGTAATATTTAAACATCGAAAACAAAATTGCCGGTGCTAAAACCCAAATCAAATTCAACAGAAAAATATCTGCACTAAACCATTCGCTTGGATGAAGAATTTTAGGAATAAACAAGGCGTAATAAATGTATCTCCCAATAAGTATCCTCAAAAATGCTACTACAACAACTGAAAAAAGCAGCGAGAGAAAAAATTGCCAGTACCGGCGATTGAGTAAAAAAGTCGGAACCAGAAAATAAACTACACCATAGGTGAAAAGAATAAAGATGGGCAAATGAACCAGAAAGTTGATCAGGAAAAAGAAGTACGGAAAATTTTGCTGATAACTGAAAATGAAAGACCCAATCAATACAAAAAGTGTCCAAAACATCAAATGCACAACTGGACGTTTGTTAAAGAATTGATATAATGAATTTATCAGCATGATTCAGAGATAGATTTCGATGGTCACTTATACATAATCAACTTCAAAACTCGACATAACCTCATGGTTTTCAAGATAAAAACAAACAGGATATCTGAGACATTTTTTGACAATTACGGTTAATTCCCCATCAATTGTTCCTAAACATCGTTTTAACATCCAACTGCCATGATAAGTCAATTAAAAATAGTGAATTGAATGGATTTACTGAATTAGAAACTGCCAACAACCACTGTAAACAAGTTAACAAAACCAAATAGACAACTGAGGCTGTTTAGCCATTGATAAGTGCTATTCATCCCTATTTACTTGCATTTCGCTAGCAAATCGATAAAAATCGTATATGGAATCAGTTGGAATTAAGGCATAGTCCTGACAAACGCACAATTTTTTGGCAAGTGCATATATGGTCAGAAAAGAATATCAGAATTTGCGTTACGAAACAGATCAAAACGAAAAGGTCGGAAAGTTTTACTAAACCTTCCGACCTTCCGATACGCAATTCCTATCTAAAAAAAGAAAACATTCATGATCATTCCCTGGGTAACTGTCCCGGTGTTATAATCGAGCTGCGAACCGAACATGCTATGAGGAATTGAATAGATGAGCAGAAGCACAACTGCTGCGAGAATAGTATAAATTGGACATTCTTTTTTACAGTTCATGACCACAGCTAAAATCCAAAATACAAAGGCAATAAGCGGGATGTTCCGGCGAAAAATTTATAAATCTATTTTGTAGTGGCAATTACTGCCCTGAAATAACCAATTGACTCAGCAATTCCCATATCCGGCTGAGCCATATCCCTTTCGTATTCCAGACTGCAAACACCAGTGTACCCAACAGTTCTGAGCATTTTAACAAACGCGGGAAAGTCGATTACTCCACGACCAATTTCGATAGAATATCCAAGCTTTGTATTCCCAGTAACATCTTTGATGTGAACATCAAAAACACGGCTTATATACTTTTGCAGATCGGCAACCGGATCTTTCCCATTTCGAGTGTCATGACCAATATCGAGACACATTCCAATACGAGGATCAAGATCTTTTACATGGTTCCAAACATCTTCGGCATCAGGATAAATTTTAATGTCCGGACCATGAAGATGGATCGCATATTTGAAGTCGTATTCCTTTACTTTTTTATCGACATAAGGCAACAGTTCGTAATTTGGAACACCAACAATCAGTTTCACTCCTACCCTTTTTGCATAAGCAAAGGCTGTGTCGATTTCAGCTTCAGTTTTCATGTAAATTGGCCCAACTGCATAACCGGTCACTCCTTTTTCTTTCAGTTTGGCATGAAAAGCAGCAATTTCAGTAGTTGTGCTTTTGAAAGGCAAATGGAAATCTTTGATACAAAGATAATGAACATCGGCACGTTGCATGATCGAGAGAGATTTGTCCAAATCATTTAGCTTGACAAATGAATAACCAGCCATCCCAACACGGAATTTTTCACCTGTTTCTGCCGCAGGTTTTGGCCCCGGACGCTCTTGTTCCTGAGCTATAACTGCTGTGCCTGTCATCACCAGAAAGGACAGCATAAAAACGAATCGTTTCATCATGGTAAATTTAGTTTATAGGTTTATCGTATAACAAAACTATGAAAATTGACGATAAAATAACTGGCAACCTAAATTTTAAAAGTATGTACATATTTCAGCAAAATCATCCGGTTCAGGAACGAAACAGATGACGCATTCCCAAACGAGTAATTTGAACTTGGCCTGATTTCGTTATATACCAGATAGAAATCGTTTCCTTCGCGTGGATTATACCTCAGCCGTAAGTTACCAATGAGAATGCTATTAACGTTATTGTACTGAACGAATGAACTGATTGACAGCTTGGTATTGTACATGTACAAAAACTTCAGTTTGGCTAAATGACTGGTAAAAACCTGGTTTCGCGAGCCGAACTTCACCTGGTTAAAACTGTATGAACCTCCAAGTTGAAAACTGGAAGATAAATTTAAGGTTGGTTCGGCAGTTACCGAAGCCCTTGTTCCATCGTAAAATTCACCTCCCATAATTGTTAATTCAAGTACGGCAGGTTTTGTAAAAGGAGTCGAAATTATCGAAAATAGATTTTGATAAGTGTATTCGCCTGCCGGAACAACTGCATTCGCCGACAGCTTAAATTCATTACGAATACCTTCTTTCATGTGAAACACCGAAGTCATTACATTCCAGCCGGTTTTGGTCATTAAAGAAAAACCTCCGCTTAACCACAAATTTTCCAATCCGCTGTCGATCAACCGGTGCATGTTGGTATACCCCATCGTCAGCTTAAAACTTTGCAGTTTAGATTTTTCTCCAGGAAGCCATCCATATTGTGTTCTCAGGTCGACACCGGCAATTCCGAGTTTCGACATAAATCCGGTACTGGGATTAAAATCCAATCCGGAGTATGAGTAGGTAAGGTTATACGCAAAGCCTTCTTCATTCCTTCGTTCCCATCTCAGGTACGCAAAAGAATTTTCCTTGGCATCTGCCTGAACTTTACCATCAGCATTGGTTGTTTGTGCAAAACGCGTTTCAAGGTAGTCGTCGCCAAATAGCCTGAAAACACCATCGGTGCCATACGACATGCTACTCGTACCGTTCGCCCCAATTCGGGTAGTGAGCATTCCGCCCACATACGAATTTGGGTTAAAAACCTGACGACGCGCCCTTAACACTCCAAAATTCTCGGAGGGTGTTTCGTCGTATTTTTCAGTTTGCATGTCGAGCAGTCCCAAATCCCATTTTCCCATTCGTCCGGTCAACCTTGCACCTCCAAAAATCCGAACCGGCTGTCCGTTATTCAGTCCAATGCGGCGACTGTAAAAAAGCTCCTGCGATTGGCCCATGTTGAATCCAAAAATACTCGACCGTTCCTGAAAAAACATTCGTTTTTCAGGAAGATACATCGAATATCGCGTAAGATTTACATATTCATCATCGGCCTCAACCTGGGCAAAATCGGTGTTGGCAGTTAAATCGAGTGTCAGGTTACTGTTTAAGCTATATTTTACATCGAGGCCACCAGTTAATTGCGGTTTGTTATCCTGATTATACTTTGTTCCTGCTTCGTTAAGCACCTGATTCTGCTGAATTCCAGTCAGGACGTAAGGTGTAATATAAATTGGTTTGGCAGGTTTTAGTCCGTCCATTTCAATGGTCTGTGCCAATGAAGGTTTCACTGCTGCGAAAAGGCCATATTTAGGGTCTATCTCCGGATAAGTATCTAATTCGTTACAATGGCTAATGCTCCTGTTCAGGATAAGCCCCATTTTTACTTTCCCTTCTTTTTCCTGAAAGCGAAGGCTTGAAAACGGAATACGCATTTCAACCGACCAACCATCGGCTATAGCTGCCGTTTTCACATCCCAGAAGGTGTTCCAACTGTAATTGAGCGCTGTATTTCCAGTTGGAGAAGGCCTAAAATTGGCATCGTTCGAAATCGCATAGTCGATACGTTGACCTGAAGGTGTGGTAAAAAAGGCCAATCCACTTTCATTATCATCATAGGTATCCAGAATAATTCCGAACGAATCCGAATTTCTGGATTCTTCGTCGCGCTTCTTGCTGGTTGAAACAATTTTGGAGTGATCGGTATAATGAAGCCGGGCAAAAACCCACAAATATTTATCGTCGTAACCCATCCGGACTTCTGTTAGTTCGCTGGGCGATTTCCCAAAATTTGGGGCATGCGTTTGCAAGTTAACCGGGGTCGACAAAATCCAGATATTTGGAGCTGTCGTACCATTAAATTCAACCAATTCCGATATTTTGACAATAGGCAGAATATCAGTTTCAGCGGCCCGTATAGGCTGCAAAGCCAAACCAAAAGCCAATACGAAATACATTCTTTTTAAAAACATCAATCTTTTATTTAGGTAGTTTAAATTTTAAAATCAGAACAGTTGGTATTGAAGAAACAGGCCGAAGCTTTTGGCTAAAGCAAAATCGCGATCAAAAAAATTAAGGTCGGAAGCAGCGCCAAACTGATATTTTCCACGGACAAAACCACTCCGGAAACGCATGGTACTGAACACATGACCTTCAGCATTCAGAATGCTCAGCGATTGCATACGCAAAACAAACTTCATTTTTTCTGAAATATTCCGGAGATACTGAACCATGGAAATGGTCATTAAATCTGATTTCCGGCTAATATTTAAGTTGGGAAACACCATCCAAAGAAAATGTTTCCGGGCCAGCATATATTGTAACCCAATTGATGGTTTTATACCTGCACTGTTGGTGTACATCCCGCCAAGAGTTGATTTTAGCCTTGAGTTTATGGCATAACCAAAATTGGTAATCATCAACATGCGCATTTCCTTATCCACAGGATAATTGGCGCTAATCCGGCTGGTATTCGAAAAACTCAGCTTACTGGTTTTGCTAAGTTTCGTATTAAACGAACCACTAAACGCCCAGAATGATTCCATACCTGTCACTTCGGCCGAAAGCGATTGGCCGATTGATCTTTCCGAACAAATTATTCCCAACAATATCAAGCAATTAACAATTATATTCTTCATAAATGAAACACATAAATATCCCCATCAGGCTTCAAACCCGTATCACTTATCAAGCTCCAATTATTTAAATCCGGACTGATTTCCTGATGTAAACCATTAGGCAATTATTTCTGAGGGAATTTTAATTCCTGCCCCGTTTCGAAAAACTAAGGGCAGGAATTTTTGACTATGACTATAAAAAAAACTAAACTTCTGTTTACTTAGATACCCATTAAAAGCAGGCATTATTTTTTGTATTTGGCAACCCTTGCATCGCTGATAACACCCTGCCAGTTCAGCCCGAACGCAAAATCGTATGTATTTCCATCGGCATCCACATAACATTTCATGTCGCGCGGAACATCTTCGTTTTGCTCTTCAACCGTTTTCATATCGGCAGGCATTTGAAATGGCAACAATGCCGAAGGTTCAGAACCTCCTGTAAGAATCTCCATGATGGCCTGATCCTGAACACCCAAATGAATCAGGATGGCATCGGCACTCTTTTCAAGTTCCGCGAAAATCATTGGATTTGAAACCCTGACCACCACAACAACGGGCTTTTTACCCATTTTTGCTTTGGTTTCGTTCACCGCTTTCATATCCTGAATATTCGACGCCACATTGGTTTTACCTTTGTAGGTACGGTTGGTAAATGTTTCGAATGGGCTACCGCCGGCCAGACTAGTTTCGCGTGCATATTCAGCTTTATATGGACCGTACTGCAAAATAATCGGCACATATCCGTTGCCGTTTTTCTTCAGGTCGTCTTCCGAATAACCAACTCCGCCTTTCGGACTGTCGATGCAAACCAAAGCAAAATCGGCTTCTTCCGGTTTTTCCACCAACTGGAAATATTTACCGGCCAACTGCGGATTCACCGCGTCTCGGGTACTTGGCGGTGTTATGTTTCCAAACCAGTCTCTTCCACCGGGAACAAATTTCTTCGGAATATATACTTTAACCTGTTTCTTTACAGGAAGTGATTTTTCGTGATTTTTAAGCATGACCACTGAACGCAACTGTGCTTCGTATCCGGCTTTCATATACTCCGGATTACCAACAATTTTCTCGGTTTCGGCCACATCGAGGTACGGATTTTCGAATAAGCCTACTCTGAAAATATTACGCAGCAAGCGCACGGCCGATTGCTCGAAACGTTTACGCATGTATTCTTCGCCGTGGTCTTTAATACCCATTTGATAAGCTTCAATCACCGGACCCATTTCATTGTTTCCGCCAAACTGGTCAACTCCGGCTTCAATCGCTTTGTAATGACGCTCAGCTTCGGTCATTTTTTCAACTCCCCAGCATTTGCCCTGGAATAAAAAAACGTTTTGGGCATTTTTGGTGATCATCCAATCGGTGCAAACCACGCCGTCGTAACCATATTTACCACGTAACAAATCTGTAATCAGGTATTTGTTGTAGCTGTTACCCACATTTTCGTTATTCACGGTATCCTGATTGTATGAAATGGTATAATAAGGCATCACTGCTGCAGCCATGCCGGTTTTTCCTTCCAGCTTGAACGCGCCTTCAGTAAAGGGTTTCAAGTGATCCTTTATGTTATTACCGGGATATACGGCATAAGCGCCATAGCCAAAATGCGCATCGCGGCCTCCTTCTTCAGGACCGCCACCCGGCCAGTGTTTTACCATCGCATTTACACTTTTATAACCCCATCCGCCCGAAATTTCATCGGCACCGGCTGAAGTCTGGAATCCATCGACATAGGCACGGGCCATGTCTGTAGCCAAACCAGGGTCTTCGCCCATGGTACCTTCAAAACGGCTCCAGCGAGGTTCGGTGCCCAAATCAATTTGTGGTGAAAGTGCTGTGGCAATTCCCAATGCACGATATTCTTTCGAGGCGATTTCGCCAAACTGTTTCATCAGTTGTGGATCGAATGAGGCCGCAATACCAACTGTGGCCGGCCACATCGAAATTTTACCTCCTGCGCCCAGGTTATATTCTGCATTTGAATCGGTTCCGTGTCGTGGATCGGAACTGTTGTTGGCCGGAATCCCAAGACCGATTCCTTCGACCAACACCTGTGCGTTGTTATTCCATTGTGCAGCTACAACCGGACTTTCAAGTGTGGTAACCAACACATGACGTAGGTTGTCGTCGGTTAAAAATTTCTTTTGCTGGTCAGTCAAATCGCTCGACTGAGCTCCGCTTTCCTTAAAAGGTTTTGAATTGTAAGTACTGGCACCAAACGGACCACCTGCGGCAGATGGAATAGCCTGGTGAGCACTGTAAAGCATTAATCCGGCAATCTGCTCAACCGACATCAATGAAGCCAGATTTTTAGCCCGTTCCTCAACCGGCAAACGCCAGTCTTCGTAAGGATCGAGTTTCCCGTTTTTATTCAGGTCTTTGAATGCCAACCGGTCGACCGTTAGAATTTGAACTCCTGAAGTTGCTGAATAGCCCAAGGTTTGGCCACCTTCGTTGCTGATAAGTTTGAATGTTCCTTTATCGGCTTCAGTCCATTTTGGACTACATCCGTAGCCTAAAAGCAACGATGCAATCAGACCCAATTCACAAAATTTGGTTAGTTTTTTCATTTTGGGTTATTGGTTTAATTTATTTTATTATCAATTTCAGGATATTAAAAATCCCCACTTAAAATCATAAAGGTTAAAAGCAGGGATTTACATTCCTAAACCAACTAAATCTAATATTTTATCATTATTTCGAAACCAGTTTATTGATTTCGCGAGAAGGAGTCAGAGCTCTGGTTACTTTACCTGCATTCAATTCCCTGGCAATTTTAAAGCTTGCTGTTTGTTTGATGGCTGTTGATGAAGCTCCAATTTTCAGGGTATAATTACCGGCTTCGGCAATCCACGAAGAAGTAGCTTCGTCGAATGAAGCGAAATCTTTCGTTTCAATGTTGAAACTCATGGTTTGCGATTCGCCAGGTTGTAACAGTCTGGTTTTACCAAAAGCAGTCAGTGTTTCTTCTGGTTTTTTCAGTTTTCCTGAAGGTGCACCAATGTATACCTGAACAACTTCGCGACCTGCAACAGATCCGGTATTCTTTACATCAACCGAAACGGTGAGTTTGCCAGTAAAGGCAGAAGAACTTGATTTCAGGTTTGAGTAATCGAAAGTGGTGTACGACAAGCCATAACCAAATTCGTAAGCAACAGGCACTTTGAACGTATTATAATAGCGGTAACCCACATAAATATCGTCTTCGTAAACCATTTCCCATGGCACACGACGCATAAACGAGAATCCTGAAAGATCCGGGGCATCGTCTTTTTTATCCGATTTTTCGGCAACTCCAGGGAAATTTTTTGCTGAAGGAGTATCAGCATATTTTACAGGGAATGTTGCAGTCAATTTTCCTGAAGGATTCACTTTTCCACTCAACACATCAACTACAGAGTTTCCGCCTTCCTGTCCGGGCTGCCATGCAACCAAAACTGCATCAGCCATATCGCGCCAGCTGGCTACTTCAATAACTCCGGCGACATTGAGGATTACGATGGCTTTTTTCCCTTTAGCATGAAAAGCTTCGGAAACATTCTTAATCATCTCTCTTTCGGTTTTAGTCAACCTAAAATCGCCTTCGGTATCCGTACGGTCGCGACCTTCACCTGCGTTACGACCAATGGTAATCAATGCAATATCCGATTTTTCAGCAAATTTTTTCGCCAAATCAGTGGTAACTGTCATTTCCTGAATCGGCTGTTTTCCCATCATCAAAGCCATTAACGGATTGTCTGATTTTGGTATTTGAGCCCTCATGTGGTCCATGTAAGCTTTATATGCGGTTGTCAGCGCGTCATCCGGAGTATAGCCATTGTTCGTCAAACCTTCGAACAACGAAATAGTATAGGCTTCGTTCACGTCGCCGCTACCGCTTCCACCTGCAATAAAATCGTAGGATGTATTTCCAAAAGCTGCAATATTTTTAACTCCTGAAGGGATTGGAAGTGCTTTTTTGTCGTTTTTCAAAAGAACCATCCCATCGGTTGCAACCTGACGGGTAACTTCGGCATGTGCCTTTAAATCAGGAGTACTTGAATACGGATATTTGTTGTAGCGAGGCGCTTTCAGCATGATAGACAAAATGCGGCCAACGTTACGATCCAGAATTTTCACGTCAAGTTTTCCAGCTTTTACAGCAGCGACAATATCCTCAATTTGTTTGGGAGATCCTGGCTGGATCATGTCGTTTCCGGCAATCATTTGAGCAACAACATCACTTCCACCACCCCAGTCGGTCATTACATAACCCTGAAATTTCCAATCATCGCGAAGTATCTTCGTCAGCAAATCATTACTTTCTGAAGTATATGTGCCGTTAATTTTGTTGTACGAAGACATTACCGTCCAGGGTTGAGATTCTTTAACGGTAATTTCAAAACCTTTCAGGTAAATTTCGCGCAAAGCACGTTCGCTAACGATTGTATTTACCGACATACGGTTCGTTTCGGAGTTGTTGGCGGCAAAGTGTTTGATTGAGGTTCCAACACCATTCGACTGAATACCTTTAACCATTGCAGCAGCAGTTTTTCCTGCGACAAGCGGATCTTCAGAATAATACTCAAAATTACGACCACAAAGCGGGTCGCGCTGAATATTCAAAGCCGGAGCAAGTAAAATGTCGGAGCCATATTCTTTTACCTCATTACCCATGGCCTGACCAACTTTATAAATCAGGTCATTATCCCATGTCGAAGCTAAAACAGTACCTATCGGGAATGCTGTGCAATAGTATGTTTTTGTATCGCCTTTTCTGGTTGGCTGAATGCGTAAACCGGCTGGTCCATCGCTTAATACCTGTGTTGCAATTCCTAAATCAAGAAATTCGGATGAATTACCTGCCGATCCAGGCAAATATTTGCGAATGCGTTTCACCATCTCGCTATAAACCGGATCTTTTGCATCACCTTCCCCGCCAAATCCCGGAGGCATTTTAGCTCTCAACGAATCTGGCATTTCAAAGAACATACCTGTTCCAATCACCAATTGCGCCTTCTGATCAAGTGTCATTTTAGAGATAATCTGCTGAATTTTTTGTCCATCAGTAGATTTAGCGCTACTGGTTTTAACCTGAAAAGCTAATGTTAACAGGGAAAACACAATGGTAAAAACCATTGTTGAACGAAGCCATTTAAGTCTCATATATTAAACATTTTAGTATTAAAAAATCATTGTGTCAAAGCGACACAATGATAGTTCATAATTTATTAAATTCAAAATTGAACAAATCATAAAGCAGAATAATTATCAGCATTTTAACCGAAAAACACATATTATACAACAGGTGTCCTGAATAGTGCTGATCGGAAAATTTTACAAATAGATTCCATTGTTCCTGAAACCACTATTCGAAAATGAACTTCAAATTGTAGCTTCAGGAGCAAAAAAGAATCAATTAAAATTACTTGAAGAGTTCCTTATTTTTTTAGATCAATTTCCGGGCTTCCCTGTCCGGATCGCTTTTCAGTTCCGGTTGATCGTTCAGAATCATGGTTTCGCCTTTTTCTGAAGTATAGGCTTTCCACTCCGGAAGTCCGCCTTTATTTGGATTTCCGGTTTTCATGAATTGAAGCAATGCTCCCGACATTTTTTCGGATAATGAACGCGGACGTTTACCACCACCCGTGTGGGTCAGCATCAAATCGGTATTGGCAAACCAGAAGCAGATATCCAAACAATGGAAAGCACGCATCCGGTTGTCGAACATGGGTGGTTCCCAGCCAAACCAAGCCAGATAAACCGGAGCTTTCTGCACAGCCTTTGCATTGGCAGTATCGATGGCACCTTTGCGGTTGCTGCTCACCAGGGTCATAACTTCAATTGGTTTAGCTTTTGGAAATGCTTTAGCATAGGCATCGTAAGCAGCAGCAGCTTTGTCGCCCAAACCGCCACCCATACCGGCACGTTCTTTCAGCATATTAATTGCCTTTTCCCGGGTAATCATTTCCATTTCGGGCATGGTACGCGCCATTCCCCATTCGTGGAAAGTAGTGCTGATCATCATCGGAACATCGGATGAAAGACCTGATGCATCGGCAAAGAACTGTCCTTTGGGAATGTTTGTTCCGTCAGCAACCGGACTAAAACCACCACGCACACCAGTTCCGGCATTTTCGGCAGCAAATTTCTGGGCAGCTTTATTGGCCAGAACGAGGTAATCTTTCCATGGCATTTCCTGAAGTTTGTCGACTTCTGATGCGCTCAGGCCAGCTTCTTTCAGGATATATTCGCCCAGCTTTTGAGAAGCCGTTTGATCCATTGCTTTAATGGTCGATCCACTCAATGGAACAGCTTTGTGGAACAATCCTTTTGCTTTTGGCATGGCGGCCACCACACAAACTTTGGCACCACCACCCGATTGCCCCATGATGGTAACATTGCCCGGATCTCCACCGAAATTTGCAATGTTATCGCGAACCCATTCCAGTGCAGCAACCATATCCAATGCTCCAACATTTCCTGAATCAGCATATTTTGAACCGCCAACACCAGAAAGATTACTGAACCCAATCGGTCCCAAACGATGATTAATTGAAACAAACACAATATTTCCTTTGCGGCAGAGGTTTTCACCATCGTAACCGTCCTGCTCAATGCCGTTTCCGTTGGTGTAACCCCCACCATGCAGCCAAACCAAAACCGGACGTTTTTTTGTATCAACTGCCGGTGTCCAGATATTCAGCTTCAGGCAATCTTCGCTTACATCGTCATAGTTCCAATGGTCGACAAACGACGAATAGGCGTTGGCATACCGGTTGTCCATAATTTGCGGAGCAGTATTACCCCACCAAACGGTTGGCAAAGTAGTTGTCCAGGGTTTGGGCGGTTGCGGCGGCATGAAACGATTTTTGCCTGAAGTATCAGCTCCGTAAGGAATTCCACGGTAGTTATAAATCCCCCTCAGGATAAAACCTTTTACCTTTCCGTACTTGGTTTCGGCAATGGCAATATTATCCCCAACCAATAATTGCTGGTCATCGTTGTCCGACTTTGGCGAATTTGCTGCATTGGAAATAAATGGCATGGATGTTAATCCGAGTCCGGCAGCTCCTGCACCCAATGTCTGGAAAAAGTTACGTCTGTTGGTTTTCATGTTACAGGTTTTAGTTTGTAAAAGTCAGGTTTATTTAAGATTGATTTCTTTTTTCAGTTTTATCTCACCGGCAGAGGCGCCAACCTGTATCTCCATATTACAAAGATCATCATCCCATGCTTGTTTTGTTTCATTCCAGTATTTCAGATTTTTTACCGGGATTTCGAGTGTTACAGTCTTGCTTTCGCCTGGATTAAGCGATACCCTTGAGAATGCCTTGAGTTCTTTTTGTGGCCATTCAACCGAAGGATTGATGCGGTGTACATACACCTGAGCAACCTCATCAGCAGCCACTTTACCGGAATTTTTCAATTCAACTGAAATCGCGATCACATCGTCTTTGCCATATTTTTTCTTATCAGTTTTTAGGTTGGCATATTCAAAAGTGGTGTAAGTGAGACCATAACCAAACGGATACATTACATTGATTTTTTTTGTGTCGAACCAACGATAACCTACCAGCGATTCTTCGGAATAAAGAGCGGTATTCGGATCGTTACTTTTAATCGCTTCCGCTTTTGGTTTTTCCACTGCTTCGGTTTCTGAAACAAGGTTGGCAAACACGTCAGCATTTTTTCCTCCCTGAGGGTAATTCCCCAGTGCATAAGCTGGTGAATCCTCCAGATTAACAGGCAAAGTGAACGGTAAACGTCCGCTTGGCGAAATATTTCCAACAAGCACATCGGCTAAAGCATTTCCACCTTCGGTACCATTAAACCACGAAATAAGCAGTGCTTTTGATACTTGTTTCACCACCTTCAAATCGTTTGGAGCGCCACTTGTCAGTACTGTAACAATGTTCGGGTTCACTGCTGCAATTTTTTTAATCAGTTCATCCTGCCCTGAAGGAAGTAAAATATCTTTCCGGTCACTTCCTTCTGTTTCAACGGCGCGGTTATTACCGCCAACAAAGAGAACAATATCAGCTTTTGACACCACTTCAAGCGCTTCTTTCGTAAGTTTCAAAGCTATCACTGCCTTTTCACGAGCTTTCTGTTCAATTTCTTCAGGTGTTTTTTTCTTGAACATATCGGCAAAACTGAAAACTACAGGATCGTATCCTTGTGCAAAAATGATTTCTGCCTTATCGCCAATCCGGTTTTTAAATCCTTCAAGCGGAGTAACCTCATACAATGTTTTCACACCAGCGCCCATTCCGCCTGACCCCATTATTTGAGTTGCATTGGCACCAATTACTGCAATTACAGGCTTGTTTTTCAACTGTAATGGAAGTACACCATCGTTTTTCAGCAAAACAATGGATTTGCTGGCCACTTCATAAGCTATTTTCTGCTGAGCCGGTTGCGAGGTCATTTCTGTATTTGCTTCTTTTTCAGGAATTGGCTTGATGGCCAACCTGACACGCAAAATCTCGCGAACACGCAGATTTATGATTTCTTCGGAAACCTTTCCGGCTTTTACCGAATCAATCAATGCCTGTCCGAGAAATTTTTTATCTGGCATTTCTACATTCAGCCCGCTTTTTACTGATCCTACAGTGCTATGTGTTCCACCCCAGTCGGAAATTACCATTCCGGCAAAGCCCCATTCGTTGCGAAGAATTTTGTTGAGCAGGATGTCATTTTCGGCACACCACCAACCGTTTACTTTGTTGTAGGCCGACATAAATCCATAAGCGTCACCTTCCTCAACGGTTGCCCGAAAAGGAGGAAGATAAATCTCGCGCATAGCTCGTTCACCTACAATTACATTTACTGTTCCGCGGTTGTTTTCCTGATTGTTCAGCGCAAAATGTTTCACACAAACCGCCACTCCGTTGTCTTGCGCACCTTTAGTGTAACCAACAGCTAATTGCGCACTTAGAAACGGATCTTCACTTAAATATTCATACGTTCTTCCTCCGGTTGGAATCCGTTGGATATTGATGGCTGGTCCAAGTATCATATCTTTCCCGCGTAACCGAGTTTCGCGAGCCATTCCGGTACCGTAACTATAAGCCAGTTCGGGGCTCCAGGTTGCTGCCAACGCCGAACCTGTTGGAAAAAATGTTGCTTTATCTTTTTCCCAGTTCAATGGCATCCATCCGTTGGGCTGCATTTCCTCACGGACACCAAATGGTCCGTCAGCATATCTCATGTCGGCAATCCCCAGTCGTTCAACACCCGCTGAAACAAACATGTACTTGGCATGAAGCATGTTTACTTTTTCTTCCAGAGTCATTTGGCTGATAATGCCATCAATCTGTTTGTCGTATTGAAGTAACGATGATATATGCTTTTGGGCATTCACCTGGTTTGTTAAAATCAGTAACATCGCTATAACGATTGTCAATCCTGCTATTTTCATTGTTTTAGTTGTTGAGTTTTGCTATTTAAATAATTGTGGTGCCATAGTGTTCAGATATACCCGCCAGTTGGCCCAGGTATGACCGCCTTCGGTTACAAAGAAGGTATGCTTCAACCCGTTTTCAGTTAATTTTGCATCCAGCTTTTTGGCACTTTCATAAACAAAATCGGTATTGCCGCAAGCCAGCCAGTACATCTTGTAACCGGCCTTTTTAAGTCCCTGCAGTTTTGCGTCGATATCCGGTTGCTCATTCCATAAACCCATGCTTAAAGGACAGATATATTGGAACATGCCAGGATATTCATTAGCCAAAGCAATGGTGTGTCCTCCACCCATTGAAAGACCTGAAATGGCACGGTGATTGGGGTCGGCAATTACCCGGTAATTCTTTTCGATGTAAGGGACAATGTCTTTTGCAATGCTATTTATGTAAAGGTTCTGTTTCGACGGATCCCTAAAATCGAATTCACTTTCAGGAAGCATAGTAGTCTTTGCTGCCATTTGATTTGGATTTCCATTTGGCATCACACAAATCATCGGAACAGCCTGACCTTTTTCAATCAGGTTATCCAAAATTTGACGGGCACGCCCCATCGTGCTCCATGCATCTTCGTCGCCACCGGCTCCATGCAAAAGGTAAAGCACCGGATAGCTTTTTCCGCTGGTTTCGTAACCGTACGGCGTGTAAACAAACATTCGGCGGTTAAGTCCAATAGTTTGTGAGTCGTACCAAACCTGTTGCAGATTGCCCCGTTGTTTGGCCTCGGAATAATTCTCGGTTTTTTTACCCGGAACAAGCAGAACGCTCAAGTAACGGGTACCGTCGCGTTGCATAAAAATGTTGGTCGGATCATTAAGGGCAACACCGTCAACAATGAAACTGTAGGTATAAAGTTCGGGTTCCGGAAGCGGCAGGGTGATTGACCAAAGACCTTTGTCGTCTTTCTTGAGATTTACACTACTCGGAACATCCATGTTTCCGAATGAGGTTTTCATCTTAACGGTTGGCGTAAATCCACCATTAATTTTAACGGTGTCGGCATTTGGAGCCATTAACCTAAAGGTTACTTCTTTTACTCCAATTTCTGGTGAAACGATAGGTTTCTGGTTCATAAAATTGGAAAGTTCCTGTGCTTGTGTCCCTGCAAAGAATGCAAGAGAGAAAATGAATAACAGAATTTTTTTCATCGGTTTTGTATTAATTGTTTAGCATTACTTTGTGTTTTCAGGTCAGTCGAAATCCTTTTCGTTTAGTTATTGATTTCGTCCATAAATTTAAGTTGGTCTTTGAATGGAAGCGAAGCCGCTTTTACTTCGTCACCCAATTCAATAATTTGCGGATTATTTTCGGTGAAGTTTGGCCACACCGGCAATCCTTCGCCATTAGGGTTTCCGGTTTTTGCGAAGTTTACCCAATAACTGCTCATGATATCTTCGAGCTTGAAATCGACATCGGTGAACGGACGATCCCACAATTTGAGGGTATGTAAAGCGTAACCGAATTCAGCCGAGTGGAAAGCGCCGTAGTTTGGTTCGCCGGGGGGAACGCGATTGAAATTATACAGATAAGCTTTGCCGGTTCCCATCGATGCCTGCAAACGAGCCCAGGCATAATTGTTCCAGCCAAAGTAAAGCTGTGATACTATCTTTTGCGATTTCGCGGCTTCCTCGTCGGTATTAGCCGGAAAAAGTTTCAGGAATGATTCGGCTTTGTCGCCGTATTGTTTCTTTGCATTTTCCTTGAACTGGTCGGCTTTAGGTGCGGGACCAAACGAAACACCGTCGTCGGCATTCCAACCCGAAATGACAGCCACATCGTTGTGTTTTCCGGCCGCAAAAGTATCGTAAACGGGAGGTATTACTACGTTATCAACAACAATTCCAAATCGTCCCTGAATTTTCAGAACAGAATCAGCAGGTAAAGCGCGGAAGGTTGCCAAATTGGCTATTTTCAGCTTTTCGGTAAGTTGTTTTCCATTTTCTTCAGCCGCTTGCAGAGTACTACCCAGCGAAAGTTGTTTTCCAAACATACCGCCACTTTGTGCAATAGCTTTTTGAAACAAGCCTTTAGCCAATGGCGAAACAACCAGCATATTTACGCTGAAGGATCCGGCCGATTGCCCGGCGATGGTCACATTTTCGGGATTTCCACCAAATGCGGCAATGTTTTGTTTTACCCAGTGAAGAGCAGCAATCTGATCGAGAATGCCATAATTACCAGATGTTTTTAAATCTGATTCGGCTGAAAGTTCTGGATGAGCCATAAATCCGAAAATACCCAAACGGTAGTTGATGGTTACAAATACCACCCCTTTACGGGCCATATCTTCACCATTGTAAAGCGGAACGGTTCCTGAACCTCCGGTAAACGCGCCACCATGAATCCAGACCATTACAGGCAGTCTTTCCTGAGCAGTTTTAGCTGTTGTCCACACATTCAGGTAAAGACAATCTTCACTCAGTGGTGATTCCGGAGCCATAAATTCTTTCGACCAGCACATGAATGGTTTTGGCGGTGCTTGCATGGCTGAAGCAGGTGGAGTCACACAGGCGCGAACACCTTCCCACGGAGCAACTGGCGGAGGGGTTTTCCAACGCAAATTGCCTACTGGCGGAGCTGCAAATGGAACTCCCATAAATATTTTCACGACCTGATCATCGGTAGTTTTTCCGGAGACCAAACCAGCTTGGGTTTGCACTGAGTTAATGTCAATAGCAGTTTCTTTTTTAACTGAATTACAGGCAAAAAGGAAAGAAATCAGAAAAAAAGCAATCAATCGATTCATAGGTTTTCAATTAGGTGTGTTTTTAAAACAAGGCATTTTTTTATCGGAACAAAATCGGTGCAAATTCAACCAGGTTGTGCCGCCAGGTAATAAACGTATGCCCGGCCGGATAGCTGTTGGTTTGGTATTTAATTCCGAATTTATCAAACAAAGCCTTGGTATTTTCACCGTTTTTGTAAGCAATATCTTTTTCTCCACCCATGGCAATCCAGAAAAGTTTCAGCTTATTGATTTCCGAATTTTTCAGGTTCGAGGTGTACTTCTCTTCCATCGATTGCAGAATTTCAGGAAAGAAACCAGTACTCAGCGGCAATACGTAAGCAAACTTTTCAGGATAAAAGATGCCCATGTTCAACGCCTGCAAGCCACCCATTGAAAGTCCGGCATAAGCGCGGTTTTCGCGCGATGTTCCAACATTGTAATGGGATTCAACATATGGAACCAGGTCCTTGAAGAAATAGCTATAATAGGGATCGGCCTCAACTCCGGCACCCGAAAAGAAACCACTGCCAGGATTACCGAATGGCATGACCACAATCATGGGTTTCATTTTCCCTTCGGCCAGCAGGTTATCCATAATAAAATTGGCCCGTCCGGCAGTTGCCCATGAGGCATCGTTGTCGCCACCACCGTGTTGCAGGTAAAGCACCGGCAATTTGTCCTTGATCTTTTCGTAGCCCGGAGGTGTATAAATATGAACCCGGCTTGTTTTTCCAAGCGTTCCGGCATAAAACCAAACCTTTTCGAGGTTCCCGTGAGGAACGTTTTTTACGGCAAGGTAATCTGCCTCTTTCCCCGGAACTTCCATCAGGTTAGAATATCCGCCTGCACCTTCTTTTACCTGAATATTTTTAGGGTCGATAACCTTCATTCCATCCACCGAAAAATCGTACGAATAAAGATCGGGAGCAACCGGTCCAACAGTGACCGACCAGATTCCCAACTCGTCTTTCTTCAATTTCTGTCCACCATAGCTTTGCAAAAAATCGCCCGAAACGGTGACTTCCGAAGCTTTTGGAGCATAAATACTCAAGGTCACCTTCTTATCAGCCGAAATACGGATTGATTTCAGGGTATCGCCCGGAGTGAGTTTAGCTCCCGGGAACTGGGCAAGCCCGACGGTTGAAAAACTGATCAAAATTCCGGCAGCCAAAAGGAATTTTAATTGCTTTGCCAATCTATTCATGAGTATTGGGTTTTAGTTAATTTATTTCCTGAATTCATTTGAAACGAATGGCAAAGCGATATATAAAGCCGAGTGCCAGTATTCCCAGGTGTGGGCTCCATCGCGAATGCGAACCTGCATCGGAACATCGGCTGATTGCATAGCCAATATGAATTCCAGATTTGGTTTGAAAGTGAAATCATCATCGCCACAATCGACAAACCAGCTTACTGTTTTCATGGCTTCAATCTTTTCTTTGGAAGCATTTTGAACGAATTTCACACAATTATTGTCATCTACTAGTTGATGTACTTTCTTCTGAACAGGATCATTGAAGTTTAAAAATGGAAGGTTTTGCCTGTATAAATATGCGCTCATGGCATAGGCTGCACAAAACATCTCGGGATGGTGCGAAGCATATACAATAGTTCCACCGCCGCCCATTGACAGACCCGCAATCGCACGATGCTTTTTGTCAGCCTTCACCCTGTAATTGCTTTCGATGAAAGGAATCAATTCCTGAAAGAAATAATCTTCGTAAAGCCAGCCTGGACTATTGAAATAGTTCATCAGATTTTTCCCGGCTTCAGGACAAACCACAATCATATCGGCTGCATCATTGGCATCGATTAATTGATTTGCAGCACCAGCCAAACGGCCTTGTTCCGGCCAATCTTTGTGACTTCCACCACCACCATGCAACAGGTAGAGTACCGGATATTTCATGTCCGGATTGGTCGAATAACTTTTAGGAAGGTAAACGGCATATTCGCGATCCTGACTCAGAATTTTACTGGGCATGGTTTTGTACTCAATTTTTCCCATGGCGGGCATCTGGGCAAAAGCAATGCAAACAAAGCAAATCAAAACAATTGAGGCTAATATTTTTTTCATCGGTAATATATTAATTTATTTTTTCGGGATCGTAAACAATACTGGCGTTACCTTTTGTAGTAATCATCGGGGTTTGCGTACCTATTGAAACCTTGGTTGGGTAAGGTTTACCTTCTGGGGCAGTACCTTTCGATAACTCCTCCGCCAATTGGCGCATCTCTGTTATATAACTTTTGTCGTAAGCTTTTTTCACATAGGGATAATGGCCGCAGTAGATTTTGGAAATTCCCTTATCCATTAAGGCTTCCATTTCACGGCACGACTGTGCATAAGTTGCCATTGAAACGTGAGGGCGTAATTGCATCCACACCTGTCCCGAACCGTAAGCGTCGCCTGAGTAGCAATTGCCAGCTTTGCGGTCGAGCAGAACAATCGATCCCGGAGTATGCCCCGGAGCCTCCAAAACTTCAATGGTTGTACCTCCCAAATCAAAAAGGTCGCCATTTTTCACATAATGTGCTTTCCCTTTGTATGGTTTTACCCGGCTCATCAGAACAGTATCGGCCGGATGAAAATATACATTATCGAAAAAGTCCATGTTTCCAGCGTGATCGACATGTATATGCGTGATGAACACATAGAGAGGCTTTTGTGTAATTTGTCGAATCACTTCATCCAGCTTTTCGCACTTGGTTCCAGTATCGATTAGCATGGCTTTTTTCGTGCCTTCGATGATGTACATAGTGGTTTTGTCTGAGGTTTCAACCACCCACATGTTCTTTTCGAGTTTGGTAATTGAAAGATCGTTGTTTTTGAAAACTTCCTGTGAAAAAGCACTGATCCAGATAAACAGAATCAGGAATACGGTTAATAAGTTAGATTTTAGGTTCATCGTTTGGTTATTAGTCAGTAGAAAAAAGTCAATGGGAAAACAATGTTTCATATTTTCCCATTGACAAATGACCTTATTTATTTAAAAAGCAGAGGTGCAATTTGCGACAAATACACACGCCAGTTGGTCCAGGTGTGGCCACCTTCAGTTTCAACATAAGTGTATTTCATTCCCATTTTGTCGAGTTTAGTACGATATTCTTCTCCCGATTTGTATAGAAAGTCTGTTTTCCCCATGCCAATCCAGTACAATTTGTACCCGTTTTTCATTTGAGTTTCCAAAGTAGTATCAAAGTTTTCGTACACTTTTGAAGTGACTTTATCATTGGCCATAATAGCAGCTGAGAAAAGTCCGACATAGTCGAATGTATTCGGATAAAAACGGGAAATATGCAATGAATGGTAACCACCCATTGATAAACCGGCAATTGCGCGACCCGATTTTTCTGCCTTTACACGATAATTACTTTCAACGAATTTGATCACATCAGGAAAAGTTTCTTCGAATTTTCCATCCATGGTGTGTTCCATTTGCATGCTTGGTTTTGCATAACCCAGGCTCGATTCGCCGGGAGCAGCTTCCTGAGCCACGTTTCCATTGGTCATTACTACGATCATCGGTTTTGCTTTTCCCTGAGCAATCAGGTTATCCAAGATTTGAGAAGTGCGACCAAGTGCAATCCAGGCTTCTTCGTCGCCACCCATTCCGTGCAATAAATATAGTACAGGGTATTTCTCCTGACTTTTTTCGTAGCCGGCAGGTGTATAAATGGTCACGCGACGAGCCATGTCGTTTCCTGGAGAATCGTACCAGCGGCGGGTAACCGAGCCATGAGGAACTTTACTTATCTGGTAAAGATCGCCTTTGCCACCGCCAACAATAAACACGTTGAACACCGAAGCCACATCGCGAATAATATAAACGTTACTTGGATCGGTGGTTTTGAATCCATCAACAATTACCGTGTATGAATATAAATCGGAAGCAAGCGGCGGTGTGGTAAATGACCATACTCCTTTATCATCTTTGGTCAGATTGGCAGTTCCCGGAACATCAAAAAGCCCCCATTGGGTTTTCATTTTTACAGTCGGTAAAAAATCGCCTGTAATTTGCACTGAATCAGCAGCCGGAGCCTGAATTCGGAATGTTACCGTATGATCCGCCTTTACTTCCGGAGAAACAATAGGTGCTCCACCAAAAAGCGCCTGTTGTGCAAAAGTTGCCATACTGAGAAATAGAATCGTTGTAATAATTGTAAGTTTTAGCTTCATTGTAAATGTTTTTTAAATTATTGAGCGTTTAGTTGTGTATTAATTTTAGTTATTAGTGCATGTATTGACATCCAAAATTACAATGTGTTTAACCGACACACTGATTTATTTTCATTTTTTTATAATATACTGTTGATCAAGCCATAAATAACGATCTCTGTTTTTTTCAACTTCAGCGCTGCTATTCACATTGATGTGCATAACCTTTACTGAGTTTCCGCTATTGGCTGCCGGCCATACCGGTAAACCTATTCCGTTTGGATTGCCTGTTTTAATGAAATTGGCAAAGAATTCCTGCATGATGGCCGATACTTTATAATCATCAGGCTGCCAATCGTAAACCCGGTTGGTCGGGAGATTACCCAAAGCGTATTCAATTTCGGCTGAGTGAACAGCTCCGGTTGCAGCTGGAGCTTTTGGCGCATTTGCTCCTGAATCTTTAATTACTCCACCCGCAAGACCGGCGACAGCATTGCCCATCTCTGGTCGCATTGCCGGACGAGGACGCTCATAGAAATACCGATATACCGGGCTTTTCCCGGTCTGAAAACACAAATCATACCATTTCCAGGTACTGTATGCGATAAACCTGTCGCCAGCCAAAGCTGTTGCCGATAGTTTTACTTCGTCGTTGGTAGAACCCGGATAATATTTCAGCACTTCGTTGGCCTTATCTCCATAAAGTGTTTGTAAAGCCTTCAGGTAGTTTTCCGGAGTTGGCTCATTGGCACCCATCACCATACGGAAATTCATTTCTTCTGAATTCCAGCCAACCAATAATGGAACATGTGCCTGCTCACCAGCAGCGTAAAGTTCAACAGGTAGTTTTGGGTAGAAATAACCGTCAACAGTAGAGGCAAACCGGGGAACATCTCTTTGTGAGGCATCGTCGAGCAACTTTTCGGCTGGAATAGCACGAAGATCGGCCAGTGATGCGGCGTTAATTTTGGCAGCAAATTTAACCCCGGCTTGTTCACCTTCAGCCAATGTAACTGGAGCCAAAGTTGGATTGATCATCGCACCGCTTTCGCCAATGGCTCCGGCAATCAGGTTCTTTGATAATGGTGAGGCCATTTGCGCGCTTACAGAAATAGAACCAGCTGACTCGCCGGCAATGGTTACCCGTTTGGGGTCGCCACCAAAAGCTGCAATGTTCTGTTGTACCCATTTGAGGGCGGCGTTTTGGTCTAAAAGTGCGTAATTCCCCGAACCGTGATAGGGAGATTCTTTACTTAATTCAGGATGAGCAAAAAAACCAAATATGCCCAGACGATAATTGACAGTGACTGAAACAATCCCTTTACGCGACATACTTTCGCCATCGTAACGAAGTTCAGAACCATCGCCAGCCATAAAACCACCGCCATAATAATAAACCAGGACTGGTAATTTTTCGGTAGATGACTTGGCTGGAGTCCAAACATTGAGGTAAAGGCAATCCTCGCTCACTCCGTTTGACCGGAAAGACATATCGCCGAATAGCGCTTTTTGCATGGCACGCGGACCAAACTGGTCGGCTTTGCGAATTCCATCCCAGTTTTTAACCACTTGAGGGGCTTTCCAGCGCAACTCACCTACTGGCGGTTGAGCATAGGGAATTCCCTTAAAAATATTGATACCCGAACTCGATACACCTTCCAACGTTCCATTGGCAATTTTCACGGTTGGCAAATTGGGGTCCAACTGAGCAAATAAAGTCCATGGGACAATAGTTAACAAGAAAAAGAATATTCGTTTCATAGCAGTCATTATTATTGATGATTGATGATTGGTAAAGATCGCAATTCTGAAAGTTACGAATTTGATGTTAAGTCACTTGATAAAGTTATTCAAATTGTTTTGGATCTAAACGGAAAAAGCGGACCGCATTATTAAACAGGATGTCGCGCTTTTGATCGAACGATAGATATTGCGCATTTTCGATCACACCAATTGATGTTTCAAATAGTTTTGGCCACATCATAAAATCGGTTCCGTACATGATACGTTTTCCGAAACCTGCCTGAACCAGCCTCTTGATATAGGCATGAATTTCATCCAGCGGATAACTCCAGATAAATCCTGAAATGTCGCAATACACATAGGCGTTCGCCCCCATCAATGCAATCAGTTCGTCAATCATCGGGTAACCGGCATGTTGAACCCATATTTTCATTTTTGGATGACGGGCCAGTAAGTCTTCCAATAAAAGCGGATTTCCCATTGATGCACGGTATTTAGGCTGGGTAATATTTGCCATTCCATTGCCTCCAGTACCCATGTGTATTCCAACCGGAATATTTAATTCTTCAGCAACAGCAAAGTAAGCATCCAACGACATATCGCTTGGCGACATGCCCTGATACTGCGGGGCAACTTCGCTCATCACTTTATAAAAACCATTTGATAAGGAATCACGAAAAGCTTGCACCGTCATTTCCTTTGGACTGCTAACCCCAATTCCGGGAATAATCCGTCCTTTGGGAGCAGCACTGTACCATTTGTGCAATATTTCGGCATCGCTAAATGCCACCATTGTCATGTTAAGTCGTTCCATTGTTTCCAAAACAGCAGCCTGCATCTCTGCATCGCTTTTGGCCGGTTTCAGCGGATTGGCGCAATCGCCCGAAGCACCGAACTGCATCTTTTCATTTGGGTCACCACCTGGCATATTCGTTAAAAACCAGGGACACATTTCCGCAGAAAAATTGGGATTGATTTTCATGGTATGCACGTGCACATCTATGATTGGCAGGTGTTTGCTTTTCTTTGCAGATTGCGCGAGCGCACATAGGCCTGAGGAAAGAAAAAGTACTGTCAGAATATTTTTAAACAGATTCATTGTTTGGTATTTAGGTTTATAAAGGTCGTTCTTCAAGCTTCTCCTTAACCAAAGAGAATCAAAAAGAACGACCTCCTGAAATATATTTATTTGTCAAAATAGATTACCATCCTGGATTTTGTACCAGATTTTGGTTTACACCCATTTCATGTTCGGGGAATGGAAGTAATTCATTCTTACCAGTCTTAAATCCATAGGTTTCGTTCGAATATGGATATGAAATTGTTGATCCATTAAAAATTGGAACTTGTTTTCCGCGGTTAGCCAATGCGGTTGCCGCATCACCCCAACGGACCAAATCCTGGAATCGTACCATTTCCATACAAAGTTCGAGGCGTTTTTCCTTCTTAATGTCATTCAGAGTAATAGATGAAAGAACTGGTAATTTTGCTCGTGTTCTGATTTGATTAATGTAGTTCAATGCACTAGCCTGATCGCCCGATTGAAGGCAAGCTTCAGCAGCAAGCAATAAAACTTCAGCATAGCGCATAATCCGGTAATTGTTATCCGTAGCATAACCCCATGAATTGGTAATCACTTCTGATCCAATGAATCTGAATTTCCAACTAAAATACCCCTCGTGACCGTATAGACTAGTTCCAACATTAATTGACACAGGCGCTATTGGCGCACCAATCGTTTTGATCTGATCGTATGTTTTGAGCGTATTGTTCAACCGGTAGCCATCAGTTCCCTCCATTTCAACAAAAGCATCGTAAAGGTTTTTTGTAGGATTGGCGAATCCCCATCCAGCTGGGTACATGTCGTGTGCTTTCATGTAATAGCCAAACAACGACATCTTATCGCTTCTCCATCCGTACATAGTACCCAGAATAGTAGTTCCCTGATTGAATGCGTTATCTCCGTCGTTAATCGAGTTTACTTCGAAAAGGTTTTCTGTGCCAAAATCCTCCACTTTCCTCAACACATTACCGTAATCTGAAATCAGTGCATATTTACCTGAAGTGATCACAGCTTTTAAAGTCGTTGCAGCTTCAGCATTTTTGCCTTCAAAAAGCTGCGATTTACCCAACAGAGCCATTGCGAATTGCTTTGTCAGTTTTGCACCGATTGATTTATCAGAAACGCTTGATTTTTCAGGAAGAACACCGGCTGAAATCGCTTCATTCAGGTCTTTTTCGACCAATGCCCATAGCTCTGTGATTACACCGTTTGGCTGCTGATATTCGCTTGGAGACAATGGTTTAGTTACCAATGGAACCGGTCCCCACAACGTTACCAGGTTGAAATAAGCCCATGCACGTGCAATTTTAGCTTCGGCAATAGCTTTTTTCTTGGCCGCCGACTCCTCAGTAAAGTTATTGATTACCAGGTTCGCCCTGTAAATCAGCGTGTACATTCCGCTGAAATACCCGCTGGCCGTACTGTTTGACGGACTAAACTTGTATTCGTTTATCTGTTCCAGAATAGCATTGTCCCCTCTGGAACCACCACCGCTGTTAATGTCGTCCGAAAGACAGTTTTTCAGAAAAAAATCGTTGTATGCCTGAGACCGCCATTGAAAATACACGGCAGCAATAGCCTGATTGGCATCTTCATCTGTTTTGTAAAAACTTTCTACCGAAGTAGCTCCCTGCTGATCGACAATCAGTTGATCTTCACACGAGGTAAAAAAGGTTAGTCCTATTGCAAGACTAATGATATATATGAATTTTGTTCTCATAATTTTTCAGCAATTAAAATGTTACATTGATACCAAAAAGCACTTTCATTGAGTTTGGATAAGCTCCTTTATCCACACCAAGAAGGGTTGTTGATCCGGCAGAAGCTTCGGGGTCGAACCCCGGATAAGAAGTGAAGATAAAGGCATCTTCCAATGAAGAGTAAATCCTCATGCTGCTCATGTATGCTTTTTTGCACAAATTCTTCGGGAGTGAATACCCCAACTGTATTTGTTTGATCTTGAAGAAAGAGCCGTTCATCACATCATCGCTGCTGATCCAGTATTTATCTTCGCCATTGGCATTTGGGCGTGGTTTTGAAGCCGTTTTATTCGTCGGTGTCCAACGGTCGTTGTAAAACAGCGCAAGTTTATTTCCTCTTGGTCTATCAATACGGGTCAGGCAGTTAAACACCTCATTTCCTTGCGAACCTGTTCCGAAAACTGTGAAATCGAAGTTTTTGTACGAAGCATTCAGAGTCAGACCATAAGTAAAATCAGGGATACCACTACCTAACATGACTTTATCGTCGTCGGTAATCGAACCGTCTTTGTTGGTATCAACAAACACCGGGTCTCCGGTAGCATCGTCGATATCTGCAAGTTTGTAACCACGCATGTACCAAACAGGAAATCCTTTTTCGAAAGCGGTGATCCCGGCCTGTGTATGGTATGAAGCACCGTTAATCCTTGAAATACTTGGATCAAGGTAGGTCACTTCATTATTGAGTGTAGCAATATTCCCATGAATGCTGTAGCTAAAATCCCTGATTTTTTCACTCCAGTTCAATTCAAATTCAAAACCTTTATTCGAAACATTTCCGGCATTAACAGCGGTTGAAGCTACTCCGGTTTCGTAAGGAGGAGTAACGGTTACAAGTAAATCTTTGGTTTTCTTCTCGAAATAGTCAAGTCCTAATGACAAACGATTATTAAATGCCTGAACATCAACACCAAAATCTAACTGTTCAGAAGTTTCCCATTTTAATTGAGGATTACTCAATGTAGAAGGGGCCGAAGCAATCTGGTAAGCAATCGCCTCGTTGTATGGATAAGAACCAATGGTACCTATAGAAGCCCTATACGCAAAACCACCAAGAGGTCCGGTACTACCGTTTTGTCCCCAGCTGGCACGTAATTTCATCTTGTTGATTGGAGTGTTTTTCGGAAAAAAATCTTCGTTAGAAATGGTATAACCAGCCGAAAGTGCCGGGAATGTTCCCCAACGGCTTCCTTCAGGAAGAATGGATAAGTCGCTGGCGTCGCGGCGTAACGAACCTTGCAACACGTATTTGTTGCCATAATTGTAGATAAAACGACCGAAATATGAGAATTGACGGCCAACATTTGAATATCCGCCTGAAACTGTTTTTGTTGCTGTGGCAGTCAGATAGTTCAAATCACGGTAAAGCGGATCGTCTTTGGTAATTGCGTTACCGCTGGCAGTAACCGTGGTTGAATAAGGTTCGGAATATGAAATACCCAACATGGTTGTCAAACTGTGACTTCCGTGGGTGTACAAATAGTTTGCGAAATTTTCCCATTGGTAATAAATGCTGTTGGCATTCGTGCGGCCTACGTTGATCTGATCGTTCTTGGTCACGTCGTTGGCATAATAGACGTAGTTGAAGTTATAGGCTCCCGTGAAAGCGCCGCGATAACCCAATTTTGAAGTTATGGTCAGGTTTTTAACCGGTTTCATTTCGGCATAAATGGTTCCCATAACACTCGCCCCTTCGTTTTTGGTATTGGTGCGATCTCTCATCAACAATGGATGTACGTTTTCGGATTTATAGATCTGCGATAACCCGTAATATCTACCGGTTTCGTCTTTCATCAATGTTTTTCCTGAGTTAGCCAGATCTTTCATGTATTGAGGCAGGTTGTCGGCACTAAAATAGGGTTGAGTGAGCGGATCCATGGTCAATACTGAAGCCAGAAGCGAACCATATTCTGAGTTTTCGGAAACCGATTTACTTTTCCAGCGTTCAACAATGTTGTTTGTACCAACTTTCAGCCAGCTATTGATGTTGTAATCCGCATTGGCCATTGCAGTAACCCGGCTGTACACATCAGCATCTCCCCTGACAATACCATTCTGGTCGAGGTACGATAACGAAAGATTGTAAGATCCGCGATCGTTTCCACCCATAAAGCTAAGGTTGTGTTTTTGCATGATCGAATTTTCGAAAGCCACATCCGCCCAATTGGTATCGGTTTTTCCGTCCCATAAGGCTGAAATTTCGGCAGGAGTAATGAAGTTGGCCTCAGTCATGTAATTTACATACTCCTGAGCATTCATTACTTCCGGAATTCGAACCAGTTTATTGGTTACATATTGGAAATCGTAGTTGACTTTACCTTCGCCTTTTTTACCTTTTTTGGTGGTAATCAAAACAACACCATTACCCGCCTGGGCACCGTAAATCGCAGCTGAAGCAGCATCTTTCAGTACTTCCATCGATTCAATATTGTTTGGATCGATAGAACTGATATTGCTCGTTCTCAATCCATCGACAACATAAAGAGGATCGGATGACGAATTGGAGCTGAAACCGCGGACGCGGATCGTTGGATTTGCGCCTGGTGCACCCGAAGTCTGTATAACCTGAACTCCTGCGGTTTTACCCTGTAAAGCCTGTTCAGCACGAACAATTGTACGGTTTTCCATGTCGGAAGATTTCACCTGAGAAATAGCACCGGCCAAATCACTTTTCTTTACAGTTCCGTAACCAATAGCTACAACTTCTTCAATTCCAATCGTTTCATCAGCCAAAGTAACATTAATCGATTTTTGGTTACCGATTACTACATCCTGCGATTTCATCCCTACAAATGAAAATTGCAAGGTCGAATTATCAGCAATTTTAGATATGGTATAATTTCCATCAATATCGGTGATTGTACCATTTGTGGTTCCTTTAACCACAACGGTAACTCCCGGCAACGGATTTCCACCTGAATCGATAACTTTACCAGAAATCGATTTTTGCTGCTGAATAACCGATTCGGCTCCTGATTCCGACTTTTTCTTTAATGCGATATAACGATCAATAATTTTGTATTCCAGATTTGTACCGCTAAGTAATTTTTCCAGAACTTCCTTAATCTCCTTCTTTTCGAGACTAATGCTTACACCTTCGAGTTCCCTTATCTCATCATTGTTGTAATAGAAATAAAACTCTGATTGACTTTCAATTTGTTTCAGCACTTCGACAAATGTCCCATTCTTCACATTGATACTCAGCTTAGTCGATTGCGAATAGACTGAAGCATTTACGCTGATAACAAAGGCAAGAATTAAAAAGCTTGTAAGTTTCATAATCCGTAATAGTTTTTTTAACAGCCAGACATGGCTATTACATTCTCGATGTTTTTTCATAAGTTTGTGTAGTTAAAATGAAACAATTATTGTTTTATTGTCGGGCGGTGAAATGGGTCCAATCATTTCATCGCCTTCTTTTAATCTCCTGTTTAGTTCTTCATATTATTTCCCCACAATTGTAATTAGATTTTTTTCTTTGGGTCGCACCTGATAGTGAAACCTTATCGGAGCCAGGAGCTCCATGGCCATAATCGTCTGATCGATTGGCTTGTTGCGCAGAATTGTTCCTGAGAAATTAAAGTCTTTCAATGCCTCCTGATCAAACCTGATTTCGACGTTGTACCAACGTTCCATCTTTTTTGCAATTTCGCTCAGCTTTTCTGAATCGAATGTGATTTTGCCATCTTTCCAGCTGGTATAGAAATACGAATCAGCACTTTTTACCTGAATCGTTGGGGTTCCATCAGTTTTTACGGCCATCTGACCTGGAGATATCTCTCCTATTTTATCCCCAACCAAGTCATTGATCTGAACTTTTCCTTCGTCCAGAAATACAGATTGAGATGACTCGGATGGATATGCTGACAGGTTGAAAGAGGTTCCTAAAACTTCAACCTCAAGTTTGCCGGTTTTTACTTTAAAAGGAAGATGTTTATTCGGAGCAACTTTAAAGTACGCTTCTCCTTCCATAAATACATTTCGTTCGTTTTGATTGAACTTATTCGGATATTTAAACTTTGTGCCCGAATTCAACCAAACTTCAGTACCATCGAACAAAAATAAATGACCTAGTTGACCATACATTACTTCGACTTCAGCATACTGAACGGCCTGATTCCGATCGGTTAACAGGGTATGTACGAATAATCCCGAAACAAATGCAACAATCAGGATTGCAGCATATTTCATAAATGTACTGGTGTAAATTCCAAGTCTCCGGGTACGAACCTTTTTTTCGATGATTTCCCATGAACCTGACTTATCCGAATCCTGCAGACGTTTTGCTTCATTCAAGCCCTGATGAATCTTTTCACCTTTTGAAAACAAATGCTGATTTTGTTGGTCTTCCAGCCCCTTTTCCAGTAAAGCATTTTCATCGGAGTTGAGCTCTCCATGCAGTTTACCGGCTATTAAATCCCAAAAATCTATGTTGTTCTTATTCATTTCAAACGGATGTATATTACCAATGACGCAAATTCAGGATGAAGAGGGTGACAGGTGTTGAAGATTTTTCAACAATTTTTCGGGGATAAGCAAGAAATTCTGATTGATGATTATTCGGAAAGCCACCGATTGATTGTGCAGGTTGTGGAATCGGCTTACGATGTATTGACAGCATGAGTTTTCCAGTCGTGGGTTCAGCTGTTTTTCATTGTCGACGTGTCTATCTCGATTTTAAAACGTCCTTTTTTCTGAAAAGATGGAATAGTAAAAAGTTTTTTGGATCAAGTTCTTCTTTTAAAAACTGATAAGCACGCCCCATCTGGGTTTTCACCGTATTGACCGAAATATCAAGCTGGGCAGCAATTTCTTTGTAGGTAAACGATTCGAAAGCGGCAAGTTCGAGTATTTTGCGCCGTTGCTCCGGAATTTTTTGAATAGCCCGATAAAGTGCGGCATAATAATCCTGATTAGAAATGGCCACCTCATCGGGCATATCCGGAAGATTATCGGAACCAATCAACAATTCGTGTTTCGATTTTCGGGCATGGCTCACAATCTGATTACGGAGCATGAGGTAAAGGTACGATTTCAACGACTTTTCGATGAGAATGTGTTTCCGGCGTTCCCACAGCCTGATGAAACAATCGGAAACCAATTCTTCTGCAAGGGTTTTATTCCTTGAGTATTTACTGGCCCACAACCACATTGGATAATAATATTTGTCGTGCAAAATGCGCAATGCCTCAACATCACCATTCACAATTTTGCCCCAAATATCCTGATCGTCCATGCTTGCCGTTAAATGGTTCTATATTCAAATGTAAAAAAAAGAAATCAAACCCAAATTAGATTTAAACACCTCAGTTGAAGGTCAAGTAAAATGAATTCGAGAATTAAACAGAGTCATTTTGCTAATTTCGAATTTAGGATAATTTATTTTTTTGAACTACTCTCAAATTCAAGATGAGTTCGGGTGAAAATTAAAAGAGGATGGATCGTGTTTATCCAATCCATTCCTCTTTTTTAGTATAAATCAAAATATTAGTGCCTGGTTTAACACCTGATGATTGGAATACCAATCATCAGGTGTTAAACCAGAAGTTCTTATTCAATTATTTCACAAAATCTGATTTTCCCAGGAATTGTGCACTTTGCCGAATTCCTTCGAGGGCAGTCTTTAGCATTTCTGCCTGTACTTTTGGATCCTGAGGTCCGAATCCGGCAGGAGCACCTTGTGCTGGTTTGGCTCCCGGAGCAGGTTGAGGTCGATTCTTTGACATCTGCGCCATAAAGTCAGCCATGTTGCCACCCTGAGCCTGAATATTTTTCATCTGATTCATCATAGCCATAGACTGTTCTCTTTGTTCATTGGTCATCTTGGCTTCCATTTCAACAAACCAATCTTTATTGCCGTTTTTGTAGAATTGATTAAAAATAGCTTCATAATTGATTTTTCCGCTTTCACCAACCACATAATCGTCTTTGATATGAAGCACTTTGATACGATTTGGATACTTCTTCAGATAAGCAACAGGATCCTGGCCACCTACGGTAATCCAGTAAACATCCATCTGGAAGAATACTTTGTCTGCGTCAGTGTTGGCAATCAGGAAATCTTCATATAACTGGTCTGTATTAGCTACCTTAACAAATTCCATGTGATGGTTGTGATAACCAAATTTTATTCCCCTTTTGTTAGCCTCATCACCGATTTTATTCATCAAGTCGCACTCAGCTTTAAGTCCTTCAACTGTGCCTGCCCAAATATTCATTGGGAAAATCACATATTTACAGCCTAAGATTTTGTGGTCGTCGAATATTTTTCCCCAGGCGGCCAAACTTCCAGCCTCATCTTTAGCATCAAATTTACCACGTGCATGGCTTGAAATAATTTCCATACCATATTTCTTGGCCAATGCTGAATAATCGGCCGGTTTGTAACCTGCAACCAATCCGGAATTTGCATCGTAATTGGAAATCTCCATCACAACGTATCCATCGTCAGCCAACGATTTGAAAGCGCCTTCGATGTTAGATTCGAGGCCTTTTACCGAATAGGTAGCTATTCCGAGCTGTTTTTTACCGGGTGCTCCGAAAGATGTCGAAGACGTAAAAAACAGCGCCAGAACCGCTACTGCATATAAGCATATCGATTTTTTCATTTAGATAAAATATTAGAATTTAATGAAGTAATTTATTTTCGTTTTGTTACCCAAACATTTAAAACTGAACTGTTCTCTATGCCTCGTTCGGCTGGCAGACTTTACCGCCGATTGAAGTTAACAGTTAGAAAAATTGCAGAAAGTTTGGGAGGGTTATCAATATTATGAGGCCAAAGCGTTCTGTTTTGGCCTCATTTTACTTGTCAGGTAAAGCTGATTAAAATCAATAGTTTAAGTATGCAATCCAACATTAATTGAACAAATTATTAATACGAAATATAATCAGCCATTTACACCTTATTCATATAATTTATTTCACAAAAGCAGCAGTGTTCAGGTAATCAAAACAACCCTTGACTCCTTCAAATTGAGTCATATTCGCTTTTACTTTTTCAAGCTCAACATAGAATTCGCTGATTCCGTTTGTATATGCTTTTTTGAAGATATTTTCGAAATTCATCATTCCTGACTGACCTAAAACAGAACGGTCTTTGATGTGTAAAACCTGGATACGTTTTGGGTATTTTTCCAAATAATCCAATGGGTCCATCTGTCCCATAACCGTCCAGTAAACATCCATTTCAAAGAATACCAGATCAGGATTTGTACCATCAACCATCAGGTCGTAAACAATGTCACCGGTAGGACGAAGGATTGCGCCGGGGCCTGTTGGAAGGGTTTCACCTGGTTTTGCAATTCGTTTGAACTCCATATTATGGTTGTGGTATCCCCATTTCATACCAGCAGCCTTTGTGATCTCGCCTGCATTGTTGAATACTTCGCATACCAACTTAACATCTTCATGATTTTCAATAGTAGGCATACCTGGCTGGATCAATCTGCCAACACCTAATTTTACATGATCCTCAACAGTTTGTTTCCACCAATCAGATATCTTAGTCGTATTTTCGCTCGTGTATTTCCTTTCAGGAGGATTCACATGCGCACTGGTTATTTTCAAACCGGCGTCTTCAACAATTTTGCGATATTCACTTACTTCGTATTGACCCATTTTTCGGTTACCGTAACCAGCCAATTCGATAGTGCTATAGCCAATTTCTTTAATCTTTTTCATTCCTGCCGGAACGTTCTCGGTCAGTTCTTTTCCCAATGAATAGATCTGCAACCCTATCACTTTCTTTCCGGCAACTGTTGGTACACTTTTGGTTGCAGCCAGAACAGGAGCAATGCTTCCTGCCATCAAACCGCCAACAGTCATCAATGATAATTTCTTTAGAAAATCACGTTTTGACTCCATCATTTTTTTGATATTAGTGTTTATTGGTGTATGGTTAACTATTGGAATTGCCCCGAAAAGCCAGTCCTAAGAGTCTGGTTAAGCAAATTCTGAAGACTGAATTTTCAGGGCAGATTTATTTATTTATACAAACAATACGGATTTCTGTAATCGTAGTGGTATAAACGGTGAGCAGCAGCTTCCTTGTCGTCGCCAAAACTTAGCGTGGCAGGATTCCATTTTACCGGACGGCCCAATTCAGTGGCCATGTTTCCTAGTACACAAGCTATATTTGTGCTGCAACCTACTTCAACCGGTGCGATTGGGTCCATCCGTGAACGAACTGAATCGGCAAAGTTTTGCATGTGTGGAGAGCTGATTTCAAAGCTTCCGCCACCTTTGGCTGCACTCTTCTGCATTTCCTCGAACATTTTCTTGCGTTCTTCCGGAGTCATGTTTTTCGGACGACGGCCAGCCAGTTCTGCAGGAACAAGCGAAGCATCCGAACAAGCCAGGTAACCACGGGCTACTTCAATCCAGCCTTTTGTGCCGATGAATTTAATTCCCTGTGCATTTGGCATATCTTCCAAATAAGGCTGTTCTGTCATTTCAATTCCATTCTGGTATTTGAATGACAGGTATTGTTGTCCGTTATAGCCTTTTGGTGTAATCAAGGCAGGACCAGAACCGTCCATACCAATGGCAGCCTGTGCAATGTCGAACATGTGGGCACCCCAGTCGGCGGTAAAACCATTACCGGTTTCGCGGTACCAACGCCATGCACCCCAAAGTTTTTCTCTTTGTTCAGGATCGAGAGAAATAGGTGGACAAAGATCAGGATGATAATGAATTTTTGAATCGTTCAAAGGACCCAACCATAAATTGAAATTCAGGTTTGCAGGAATCGGCATTTCAGGCAAATCCAATGGTTTTGGTGGATCACCAACTTTGGCATATATTTTTTCGATGTGTCCGATTTTTCCAGCCTGAATCAATTCAATTGCTTTCTGGAATTCTTTGCTCGAACGTTGCTGGCTACCTACCTGTACTACTCGTTTGTTATCACGCGATACTCTTACCATCTGAAGGCTTTCGGTAATTGTGAATGCCAACGGTTTCTGTACATACACGTCTTTCCCGGCCTGACAGGCATGAATAGTTTGAAGCGCATGCCAATGGTCGGGAGTGGCAACCTCAACGGCATCAATATCTCTACGTTCCAAAAGTTCTTCATACTGTTCGTACATGTCGCAGCGGCTGCTCATCGATTTGCTGGCCTGCCATGTTTCAACACGTTTTTTGAAGCGCTGTGTTTTCATATTGTCAACATCGCAGCAAGCTGCAATCTGGATACCTGGTACACTTGCAAAGCCACCAAAATCATTGATTGCCTGCTGTCCAAGACCAATAAAGCCCATTACAATACGGTCGCTTGGGGCTATACGGGCTCCATTGCTCATCGTGTAACTTGGAAGAATGGTAAGGCCAGTTAAACCTAATGCTGAAAGTCCCAGAAAATTACGTCTGTTCATTCCACTGGTTGAGTTTTCTTTCATTGGTTGAAATTTGTGTTTGTGGTTTATTTAAATTGTTTGTATCAATAATACTGGATCAAATTTACTTAGGAATTTCGTAAAAGAAAATAGTATGTTAGGCTCCACCTCAAAATGTGTCATACTGACGCAATGATAGTTTTTTTATTCCAAAAGAGAAAAGAATTTACTTTTGTTGTAAAACATGTAAAATGGCAACTTAATTAGTAATTAGTTCCCGTTGGAAGAATTAACTCTCCCAACGGGACTAAAAATATTTTTTATTTCCCCGAAACCGGAATGATCGTAATTTCCCTTTCATACGATTGCGGCAAAGCCCGATAAGCGTTGAAAATAGCACGAGCCGTACACCCCACACCTGATGTGGCATAATCGAGATTTAAAGTGGTTCCGTCCTGCTCCTTTAACTGATAGGTGTACATGGCTTTGGTTAAATTCGTGGTCGAATAATTTGAAGCATTAAAATTGAAAAGCTCATTCATTTTCACGTTCAAGCCCAAGCCTTCGGAATCGGTTATTTTCATCCATCGGTTATCGGTACGCAAGCCATAGTCCTGAGGGATAAGGTAAGGTTCGTACATTTCTTTTACCGACGATTTGTATACTCCAATTTTATAGCCGGTTTTACGATCAGGATAATTTTCCTGCGGACCACGGCCATACCATTCCACCTGATCGAAAGACTTACCAAGGGTCATGGTCAGCCCGATTCGGGGCAACCACAGCGGCATATTTCCCTGAGGAATAACTTTGTGGTTCAGCTTGATTACTCCATCGGCTGAAATGACGTACGAGTAAAGGTTTTCGAACCCATTAATCTGAACTCCCCAGATATACAAATCCTTTTTCTCTTTATTCTTGCTACTTCCAGTCAAACAAACCTCGCGAACATCTACATATATCTTTCCATTCACTTCCTTGCATTCAACCGACATTGGATAAAAAGTAAGCGTATCCAATCCATTCGAATAATACTCAGTCGCGATTTGTTCACCGAAACCAGTCTTCCAGCTATTCGATTTGGCCGACCTTGAATTCCATTGATCCTGTTCGTTGGCCAGTGGTGCCCGCCAAACGTTTAGTTTTAGCGGCGATTTAAGCATCTCTTTGCCTTTAAACTGAATCGATTTTAGCACACCACTTTTCTTGTCAAAAATATACTTGAAATCTAATCCTGAAACTGAAATTTCGGCACCGGTTTGATCCAGTTTAAGATCAGAACTTGGTTTCACCGGATCAACTTCCAATTTTTGAAACCAGGACAATTCCAGTTGATCCCACGAAACCTCATGACCTGCTTTGGCCCATAATTCGTCTTTCACTAAAGTAGAACTTACCGTAATCCGGTATTCTTTTCCCTGTTTTATTGAAGGTTTTTGATAAGAAATCTGAATGAGTTTTTTAGTTTGTGCCGGCACCTGCAAATTCAATTCACCTTGCTGTATGACTTCACCATCGGCTTCGAGAAACCAACGGGTTTTATAATGCGAGGCGTCCAGAAAGTTATTTCGGTTCCAGACTTCAACCCAGCCAGCTTCAGCATCGACCAGTTTAAGGGAAAGTGGCTGAACCGATTTTTTCATTTGCCACATTTCGGGCTGAGGTTTTCTATCAGGCCAAATGCTTCCGTAAGTACGCGCTCCAATTCCATAGCTGAAATAAGTTCCCTGATCCGATTCCTTTTCAAAATCGAGCCACAAGGCAGCCTTTTTCGGATCAAATATTCCGGGGAGAATAGCTTCGTTAAAGATGCCAACATTGTCCATCTGTGCATCGCAAATGTAAACATGGGTTTCCTGTCCGTGTTCCTCAGCATTGCGGCCAATATTCACAGGAAATGGGAAATTACTGATATTTCCTGAAGCAGGTATTGACCCGTTTGCTTTGCCATCGATATAAATGGTCAACGTTTTGCTATCGTAAACACCAGTTAACTGGTGCCAGTTATTTTCCCAGTTTGATGGCAGTCCAGTCCTGAGAATGTATTGTTTATCGGTGTAGATGTAAAAATCAAGCGAATCTTTTCCGCGTTGCTGCAATCCGAACTGGTAGTTTCCTTTGGTGATAAACGATCCGGAACTGCTGACCAGTTTCCGTGGATAAACATCACAAGTCAAGGTGAGTTTATTTCCATTCAGTTCTACATTATTCTGGCGGTAAACTTCAACCCATTGATCATGTCCGTTCAAATCGAGCACATTTCCGGTCGTACCTTTCAGGAGTTTTGCATTCCCCATCAAATGTGCAGGAGTATTGTTTGGTGATGAATCTGATAAAAGCCGCGCCCTTTCTTTCAGCCCGGGACTTACAAAATCCCAGATTGCGCCACCCATTGTACGCGGATGTGAATAAATTACACGCCAATAGTCGTCGAGTCCGCCGCCGCCATTTCCTGCTACCGAAAGATATTCATCCATAAACGATGGACGGATATCTGTACTGTCGGGGCAAACGCCTACCTGCATCTCGAGTTCAATCGGCGAAGGATAACGTGGCCCTATAATATCTTCTGCCGGATGGGCATAAGCATTCCCGCCGTACATCCAATACCGCGTCGGATCATATTTTTTCCCTTCTTTTATAACTTCACCAATATTTGAGCCTTCACCACTTTCATTACCGGCGCTCCAAAACAGAATACACGGATGGTTGCGGTCTCTTAAAACCATCTGACGAACACGCTCCTTATACATTTCGGTGAATTCGGGCATCGTTGACACATATTCGGAAGCATGTGATTCAACGCCCGCTTCATCAATAATGAATAAACCATATTCATCGGCCAGTTCAAGATATTTGTTAACGGGAGGATAATGCGAAATTCGTACCGCATTAAAATTAAATTGCTTCAATATCTCAAAGTCTTTGCGAATCGTTTCTTCGTTCATCACATGCCCCAATACAGGATGCTGCATGTGCGTATTCTGCGAATTAACTTTTACCGCAACACCATTCAGGTAAAATGTTTCGCCACGGATTTCGGTTTCCTTGAAGCCAATCCGGGTTTCGCTCCGATCTTTCACCGTGCCGTCAGCGGCCAGCAACTGCATTTTCAAAGTGTAAAGATTGGGTGTTTCCGAGGTCCATTTCTTCGGATTTGAAATATTTTTCTGCAACCCGAATTGCGTTTTACCGGCCTTATCCAGTGCGACTTTTTCGCTCGAAAGTTCTGTGACCAATTGGTTGTTACCATCAAACAGTTGAGCTTTAACCGAACAAACAATAGTGGGCGATTCCTTGTATTTTTTGACATCCACTTTTATGTCAAGCTTGGCATCAGTATAAGTGGCATCCAAATCGGTTTTAACCTGCCAGTCGAATAGCCGCTCGTTTGGAGCTGAATACAACCAAACATCATCAAAGATTCCGGCCAGTCGCCAGTAATCCTGACCTTCCAGGTAATAGCCATCAGAAAATTTCAACACCAAAACTGATAACGTATTTTTGCCCGGACGAAGATATTTGGAGATGTTGTATTCCGAAGGCTCCTGGGCTCCTTCATTGTAACCCACTTCCTGACCATTGACCCAGATAAAAGATGCAGAAGCTACTTTCTCGAATCGAATGAAAGTTTCTTCGCCCTTGAAATTTGCCGGTAAAGTAAATGATAAGCGATATGCCCCGGTTGGGTTATATTCTTCAGGAACCGAAGGAACAGTTACACCAAACGGATTAAAATCTTTCGGGGCACGACCACCATAACTCCGGATTGGCATATTTTTAGGCGGCAATACGTTGAACGGCGCATGAACATTGCGGAACATCTTATCGCCGTAGCCTTTCATTTCCCAGTTCGATGGAACATCAAGCAAAGGCCATTTGGCATCATTAAATTTTTCAGAATAGAAATCCTGAGGAATTCCGTCGGGAGTATCCGAATAGAAAAATTTCCATTTTCCGTTCAGAGAAATGTGCTTTCCCGGAATGAAATAAGCCCGTCCCTCTTCTTGATTCAATTCAAAAACAGAAGTGTTTTCAATGTAATTGGGGAGGTTGTTCAGGAAGCCTGTTTTCTGCGCCAAAACAGAAAAAGACATCGCAAAAAGAATGCAGCTTGAAATGAATAGTTTTTTCATCTGTTTATAATTTGTTTTTTAATTGCCATATGGAACTCGCCCACCAGTCATCCTCGTGTGTGAGAAAGTTTTACTCATGGCTCGTTTCATAAGGTTATATTAGTTGTTTTAGAAATTTAAAAGGGTCATCCTAAAAAAAAATTGATCTAAAGATAACCAAATATGATTTGGTTAAAATGAAAAACAAAAACCCCCTTGCCGTTGCGGACAAAGGGAGTAAACTAAAATGATTTATTTGGAGCCTGATCTAACGAATACCAGCACTGAAATAAAAAGCATAAACGGTATTACAGAAAAGTGAATGGCTATTACAACTTTACCAAGACAAATTACAAAGTTACCAATGACTATTACAACATTCCTGATGGCTATTACAACATTGTTGATGCTTATTACAAATTAATCAACGCCTATTACACATTTACCAAGGCTCATTTCTGAAAAGCTGATGGCTACTGCAACTTATTGCTTGTAATTTGTAAACTTTAAGGAGCTTACTTGCTTAAACTGGGGGCTTGTTGCGCCAAACACCGACTTGAGATAAATTTTCACTGAGTTGGCTACATTCACCATGCCGATAGTGTCTTTATACAGAAGCTCATTTCTGGTGATAAGTAAATTCTTTAGCGCAGTACTGGCATTAATTACAACTAGATTCTTTGAAGTTAAATCTTCATAATAAGCAGTTAGCGCCGAAATAGTTAATTCATTTTCGTTGGGGGCATACTCCGGAACCGTTACCAACAATTTAATCAGTTTGTCGAAATTATTTAAATGACTGTCGAAACTCATTTGGGAAGAAGATACCTCAACAATTTCTTTACCGGCCTCCAGGGCTGCCTGCTTTTCTTCCTCAGTTTTTTTAGGTGTGGCCCTGCGACCTTGTAGTTTGCGAACCAGATTCAATACCTGATCGACAGATTGCTGAGGAGCCCCCGAAGCTTTCACGGCATTGCTGATTCGGGTAATTAGCTTGCTAAAAGGTTTAAATGCAAGGCTACGAGATGCAATCGCATTGGATAGAATCCCTTCAGCCCCATTAACCCCTGCAATACACTCTTTAGCCAGAGCTAAGGTGTTTTGCAAAGCAGATGGTTGGATTGCCGGATTGGAAGGATTAAAAGATCCGTTGTACGAGGTACATTTAACAATGAGTTGTTCAAAGTTGGCCACATTTTTAGCATGGCCGGTTTCAGAATTACTTGCCATAATTTTGTGATTTAGAGTGAAAAAAAATGTTAGTTAAATTTTACATATACAAGTTCTGACAATCCGACTGATAAATTGATATTTAACAGTGATTATTTATTAACAAAATTATAAACAAGTAAATTTTGTTGATAAATAATTGGGGTGTAGATGTATGATGGGGTAATTTGAAAAGAAAAAACCCCTTGTCATTGCGGACAAAGGGGTAAAGTTAAATTCCGATCTAACTTTTAATTTTGTATAGGATTATAAATCTCTGGATAAAAGGTGCCGATTGCCAATCGTCACCAGTGGATGCAAATTTTGGGCATATCCAGAAGAGCAGGGCACGAAATTGCAATTCCAAGTCTGTTACCCCCGAATTACATATCCGGGAGAGCCAGAGAATAAATACGATTCAGACTTTAACTTTATACACGAACTAAATTCTGTAACTATTATTAACTCATAGTAATTTAAATTTTAACATTCCTCAGAAAAACAGAGGATGGCAACGGTTGTTTGCTTATTTCAGGTCCGCTCCATTGAAAATCCAGGAAAGGTTTTGCTACTGATTTAGTTGTATAATACAACTTGAATGGATGTAATCCAGCTTTTAGCCTGATATTTCCCTTACGCCCTGTTCCGCCCGTATAACCAAAATCTGCATCAATAACAGCAGCATCATGAATGCGAAGGAAAGCACCACATTCAGTATTCAGGAAGAAAGTGTACTCTCCGTCAGCCGGTATCTGGATATATCCGGCAAAGAAAAGTGTTTGAATATCAGGCTTATTATTTATAGATATATTAGGACAGTCAGTTGTTCCTGTTTCGGAAGGCATAAGTGTTTCCACATCTGGCACCCAAGGGAAATTACCTTGAAAGGCTTTCCATTCAACTCCTGTAGTGGTTTTTAATACCGAAATTGCAGGAACAAGTTCTTCATCATATGGGCGTTTAGCTGAATTGTTTGGACGACGAGATTGAAGTACCCTATCTTTCATTTCTTGCTGAATGACTTCCATGCCTGGATTTTCGCTTAAATCATTCGCTTGTTGTGGGTCTTTCGATATGTCGAAAATTTCGAATTTATCATTATGAGAACCGATGTTATATCGTAATCCAACAAAGTCATTCAGACGAATCATTTGCATTTGTTTGCGCTCTTTCCCCTGATGCTTTGGTAAAAATTCGTCGTAATCAGGAGTTTTGTCTCCACCATTATACTCTACATAAGTAAAACTCTCTCTTTGTTTTCCAATGCCGGTAAGCGAAGGGAGCAAGGAAACCCCATCAGTTATAGCAGGAGCCGGAACTCCGGCCATTTGTGCAAAAGTGGGTAACCAGTCATATGATGAACTTGATGTTTTAACTACACGTCCGGCAGGAAAATGACCAGGCCAGTACGCAAGTGCAGAAACACGTACACCACCTTCGAGTACATCTCGCTTAATGCCATCAAAAGGCCCAAAATTATTAAAGAAGTTAGGCTCAAAATTTTCAGCCAGATACGATTCTCTTGAAGGCCCGTTATCTGTTGTAAATACAATCATGGTATTATCATCAATCTTCAGATCTTTTAGTAATTGGATTAGATCACCAACAGCACTATCAATCCGGCGGGTGCTGGTTGCATATCGTTTATAGACATTAGGCCAGGCGACTTCAGGAGTTGCCAGATTTCTATCATCATCATAGGTTTTATTGTTATAATCAGGATGAATCCAAGAATCAACAATACCTGAAGCTGTATTAATCATGTGTCCGGGTTGGCCAAGCCATTGCAAACCTCCATTCAGGCCGCCACCTTCGGGATAAGCTTGAGTTGGCAGTTCTATTGTTGCATGCGGTGTATCATAGGCAAGAAAACAAAAAAAAGGTTTTTCAGCTTTCTTTTGCTGAGTTTGCTCCGTGATCCATCGCTTTGCGGCAGCGGTCCACAGGTCTGCGGTATAACATTTATCTAAATCTTCAGCGATATTTTTTCGGTTTTCATACACCTCTTTTTTGCCACGGTAAATGCCTTCCTTTGGATAATGTTCATGACCATCAATATGACGCATATAACCCATGAAATATTCAAATCCACGGTTTAATGGATGAGCTATCCAATCAGATTCATCATTCCCAACTTCCTGATCTGATTTCCTTTCGCCCAAACCTTGTAAGCCCCATTTCCCAATAGCAGCAGTTGAGTAACCAGCTGCTCTTAACACTGTGGCTATAGTATGGTTATTGTCGAGCGCCTTATCAAATTGATTATCGCGTACATTGGCATGTCCCTGATGCTGACCTAACATTAGCGATGCCCTTGATGGTGCACATACGGGAGCCGGACAATAATGATTAGGCAATTGAACTCCTTGTTTTGCCAGCAAATCCAGATTTGGTGTTTTTGTCCAAGGTTCGCTCCGCACATTTAATTTAGCACGTTGATTTTGAAATTGATATCCCAAATCTCCCCAACCCAGATCATCGGTTAAAATGAAAATAATATTAGGTTGTTTTCTAGTTTGAGATTGGATTTCCTGTCCGAAAATTGCTCCGGTTACAAAAGTTGCAACGACAAGCTTAATATAGTTTAATTCCATTTTATCCTTATTTTCTATTGAGACAACTTTCCTGGCTCCCTTCGGTTTTTCCCCGGATTATTAGTTAAATCATCCCCCAAATCTTCGCGAGCCTCATCAGCGATCTTTTGTAGTTTTGCAACAACTTCAGGATGCATAACTTTTACATCGTAGCGCTCTCCTTGATCGCGACGCAAGTCAAATAACATTAATTCAGTAGTTCCCTCAGAAACTGCCCCCGGCATGCCATCCTGCCCCGGTTGATTATTCTCGTACGTCCGGAATTTATGTGGAAAAACAAGCTTCCACTTACCATCTGTTACAGCTTCAAGACTATTTTTCTGATAATAATAAAAGAAATGGCTTCGTGGATTTGCATTGTCCTCACTTTTTAACAAAGGAAGAATCCCAACTCCATCAATTTTATTGGCAGGAAGTTCAGCATTGCTCAACTGTGCAAAAGTTGGTAAAAAATCAATCGTTGATGCAAGTTTGTTACATATCTGTCCTGGAGCAATTACTCCTTTCCATTGCATAATGCAGGGGACTCTTTGTCCACCCTCCCACGAAGTGCCTTTTCCTTCCCTTAATCCTCCGGTGCTCCCGGCATGATTTCCATAATTTATCCAGGGACCATTGTCTGAAGTGAAAATTACCAATGTATTTTTTTCAATCCCATTCTTCTTAAGTGTTGCAAGGATTTCGCCAACACTCCAGTCCAGTTCCATCATAACATCACCGTAAAGTCCTTGCTCACTTTTCCCCTTAAACCTTTCGGAAGCAAAAATTGGGACATGTGGCATTGGGTGCGCCAAATAAAGAAAAAATGGCTTCTTCTTGCTTTTGTTAATAAAGTTGACCGCTCTTTCAGTGAACCTTTTGGTAAACTGGCTTTGGTCAGGATTTAGTTCGACTACAGAATCCCCCTCAATTAGAGGCAAGTCAGGAAAACTTTTGATTTGCGGATGGTTGGGCCACATATCATTAGAATAGGGAATCCCAAAATATTCATCGAACCCATGATGAGTAGGAAGGAATTTTTTATTGTCGCCTAAATGCCACTTACCAAATATGGCTGAAGTATAACCAACTTTTTTAAGTACTTCTGCTATTGTTTCTTCTTTTGAACTAATTCCAACAGGTGAATTGGGCATTGGAGCGCCAGAAATTCCAATCCTATTCGGATAACAACCAGTCAGCAATCCTGCCCTTGATGCGCCACAAACAGCCTGAGCAGCATAGAAATTCGTAAACCGAATCCCATTATTTGCCATGTGATCAATGTTTGGCGTTTTATATCCTCTGCTCCCGTTACAAGATAAATCGCCATAACCCATATCATCCAAAAAAATAACAACAAAATTTGGTTTATTTTGAGCAACAGCCGGATTAGTTATCAGACCGGTTAAGGACATTCCTATTACTGGAAGAACTTTATTAAGCTTCATAACATCTTCATTTTATGACTTGTTTTGATTTAAAAAAAACATAATTAAGCCATGACATGAAGATTCCAATCTATTGAATTTTACATGTCATGGCTTATATCAGATTAACCAATTACCATCCGCTGTTTTGCTTCAGATTTGAATTTAAGTCAATTTCTTTCTTTGGAATAGGCCATAGGTAATGTTTTGCTGGATCAAAAACCTTTAAAAATCCATCTAGCTTAATAGTAACTAATGTTCCTGAAGTATTTTTATAGGTCATCCCTTCAACAAATCCCGGGATTTCAGTTTCTGCCGTTTTCCACCTTCTCAAATCGAACAAACGTAATCCTTCAAAAGCAAGTTCAACTTTCCTTTCGCTTCTAACAACAGCCCTTAATTCACTTTTGGACAAACCGGAATCGATCAATGGGAGCTTCACATCACTACGTCCTTGCCTTATTGAATTAATTGCATCATAAACACTTTGGTCAATTTGATCACTTTCAATCTTTCCTTCTGCATAAGTCAATAATATTTCGGCATACCTGATTAAAATTATATTTATACCGCAATTTGAAATGTTAGCAAGATCATCAGCATTAACATACTTTTTCATGTTGAATCCTAAAACTGTTGCCAAATAAGTGCTTCCAACCTCATCTAAGGTTTTACTTCCAGGCGTTGGATCGTAAATTTTACCATCAGGCAGCTTTGATCCTTTGACAAATACTGAGAACTTAAGCCGAGGATCGCGATTTTCGTATGGGTTTTCTTTGTCAAAGCCACTGTTTGGGTCAGTAATGCTTTTCCCATTTGCCATAGTATAACTATCAACCATCTTTTTTGTAGGAACAAAAGTGCAATTTGCATTTTTCTGACTGTATGGGCCTAAATATTGAAAAGCATTATTACTATAAATGTCTTTTATAAACTGCTTGTCAAGTATGACTTCGGCATTATTTTCGGCAACAGTACTGAAAAGATCTTCATATTTGGGGTATAAACTGTATTTATTTAAATCCATTACACTTTTAGCAGCTGCAGCCGCTTCAGCCCATTTACTCTGATAAAGTAATGCCCTTGCTTTTAAGGCAAGTGCAGCCCCTTTAGTTATTCTCCCCTTTTCAGTCTGTGTCAAAGGTAGTATTGTAGCACTTGCATCTAGCTCGGTGCTGATAAAGGCCCATATCTCAGCAGTAGTATTTCTTGTAACACTTTGCCCCTCAGAAATTGTATTAATGGTTTTTGTTACCAGTGGAACATCACCCCATAACATCAACAAGTTTACGTATAGATAGGCACGGATTACGCGTACTTCACTTTTTAAATTATTGATTAGAGTAGGATTAGTACTTGTAACCAAATCTGCATTCTCGAGAAAATTATTAGCTGCGCGGATACCTTTGTATAAAAGAACCCATTGGTCGTAAATTTTTGGCGTATTCGAATTAAAATCACCTCGCTCTATTGTTCCGTTATCATAAAACGGAATATTTGAATGTAAGATATCAGTTAATCCGTCATAATCAACTATAGTCACACCGTTAAGATAGCGATATACAGAATTTGCTGCATAGGTGGCATCCTTCTCTGTTTTCCAATAAATATCAGTCGAGATTCGGTCAGTTGGTACAGTTTCCAATAAATTCTCTTTACATCCTGAGAAAATTGAAACTAAAAATGCCAGTGTCGTTAAATATAATATCTTTTTCATGTTCGGTCAGTTAAAATTGAAAATTAAATCCCAAAGAATAAACGGAAGTCTGTGGATAATAAGCAGCACGCCCTGACGGAAATTCCGGATCAAGATTCCATTCATTAAGTTTTGAGAAAGTCAATAAATTAGTAGCGCTTAGTGTAAATCTTGCCGTTTTTATAAATGTTTTTGCCAAAACATTTTTTGGAACATTATAGCCAAATTGTAAAGTCTTTAACCTCAAATAGGATCCATCATAAATCAACATTTCAGAAGTTTGGACATTATTGAGTGAGAATTTAGTTGGGCGTGGAAACCTTGCATTTTGGTTATCAACAGTCCAAACATTGTTAGTGTATAATAAATGAGTGAATCCTTCTTGATTGCCCATTTCTGAAAGTGCTCCAGATAATCGGATATCAACATCAGCCGCTCCCTGCCATTGCCAGAATAATTCAAAATTCTTATATCTCAGGGTCGAAGTTAGTCCAAATGTATAGTTAGGAAAAGAATTCCCCAGATAGGTCATATCGTCCGGGGTTATTTTCCCGTCTTTGTTCCGATCTACATATTTCGTATCACCTGGTTTGGTATTGGCAAATAAAGTCGGATAACCTGCAACCTCCTCAGCTGTTTGAAAAAAACCATCTACTAAATAACCCCAATGGGCATCAATTGGTAAACCTTCAGCTCTGATCGTCATTGGGTCGACCGCACTGGTAGTAATGTAGGGTCCGGTTCCGGCCAAGCTAATTACTTCGTTTTTATTGTATGCAATATTTCCTGAAAGATCCCAACTCAATTCTTTCTTCTTTCCCTTAAATCCGATCATGAGTTCAATTCCTTTATTTTCAATCACGCCAGCATTTTGTTTCGGGGCATTTAGTCCAATTACACCGGGGATTGGCAGTGTCAACAAAATACCATCTGTGGTTTTTTTGTACCAGTCAAAACTGAGCGTAACTTTTTGATTAAAGAATTGCGAATCGATGCCAATATTGGTTTGAGTAGTGGTTTCCCAGGTCAGGTCAGCATTTGACATATTTTCTTGTCCGTATCCTTGGGCAAGTTTATCACTAAATGTATAGGAAGAGCTAAGTAGGGCAGGATAAAACTCATACAACGGGATAGCCTGATTACCTGATTTTCCCCATGATGCACGTAATTTTAATTCACTTAACACTCTGCTATCTTTATTCCAGAAATCTTCTTGAGAAATACGCCATGCTCCGGAAACTGAGGGAAAGAAAGCAAAGACGTTAGATCCTGTGAAGCGCGAAGATCCGTCCCAACGTGCATTGGCTTCAAAAATATATTTGTCTCCATAAATATAATTCATCCTTCCAAAGAAGCTCTTTAATCCCCATTCATTGTCATATCCGGTAATATTTTTATTATTATCAGATCCCATTGAAATAGATTGAATATCATTGTTATAGAAGTATTCCCGGTATCCGCTTATATAATTTAGTTTATTGTAGATTTCTGAGTATCCAGCTAAAAATTTAATCTGGTTCTTTGCAATATTTCGTTCATAATTCAACAATGTCGTAAGGGTTGTTTCAATAATGTCTTCGCGGTTTTCAGTCAACGAGTTCTTATCTACGTTTTTTAACAATTTTGTTTTGTCCGTATAATCATATACCTGAATTGTATTATTAAATACCTTCTGGACATTATTATTATCACGTAATGAATATTGCCCGTTAAATTTCAAATGAGGCAAAATTTCAAAATCTAATTTAAGGTTTGCAACAAGCATTCCCTTATTTAATTTGTCATAACCAGAAAGGTCATTATACAATAGTGGACTATTACCTTGTTTACTGATTCCATAAGTGCCGTCAGGATATCTTGGCACAGCCCATTGAGAACCATGGTACATATAATGCCATAAACTAGAGCCATTTACTGCAGCACCATTCCTTGAATAATTTTGACGGTAATTTAAATCAACACTTAATTTAAGTTTTGAGTATGGGTTAAAGTCTAAGTTAGCCCTTGCTTCGTTAACCTTATTAAACACTGAAGATACAATCCCATTTTGTTCCTGCCATCTTACGCTTGCCCGTCCCTGAACTTTATCACTTCCTCCACTAATTGATAAGTTTTGATCGAATAGTGGAGCTTTTTTGTATAATTCATCGAACCAAACATTTGGAAGTGGATATTGTATTCTGTCAGTAGCATTTACTCTGGTTTGAATTTGCTCCTCTGTAAATAGTGGTTGCATTCCAACATTCGTGTAAGCCAGGTTCTGATAGCGCATATAATCTTCAATTCCCATGTGTTCTGGAGTATTGTTTGCTTCTTGCATGGCGACATAACCAGAATAATTAATTGTAATCTGATCTTTTGCTCCCCTTTTTGTGGTAACCAATACTACTCCATTTGCAGCTCGTGATCCATAAATTGCAGTAGAAGCAGCATCCTTCAGAATCGAAACATTATCAATATCACTTGGGTTAATGTCGTCTAACCTCTGTTCTATTCCATCAACTAAAATAAGTGGGTCATTGTTTCCGCTTAAAGTTGTAATCCCTCTCACTCTTAATGTAGCAGCCGACCTTCCAGGTACACCTCCGCCATCTACAATTGTAACACCAGGGGCTAAACCTTGAAGTGATTGCTGTGTATTTGCGATAGGTCTTCTGGCCATCTCTTCACCTTTCATTTGTGAAATCGGGCTTGTGGAACTTACTTTTTTCTGCACCCCATAGCCAATAGCGACCACCTCTTCAATTCCGATAGTTTCTTCTTCCAAAGTAATACTAATCGTGGTTTTGCCCTTTACTAAAATCTCCTGCAATTTCATTCCCACGAACGAAAATTGCAAGGTTGAATTTTCAGGAATATTTGAAAGTGAATAATTTCCATCAGTATCGGTAATTGTTCCATTAGTAGTTCCTTTCACCACTACCGAAACTCCTGGCAATGAACTACCTGAAGAGTCGGTAACTCTGCCAGAAACCGTTTTTTGCTGCTGCATGTCGAATGCAGAACTTTCCGATTTTCTGGACAATACAATCTGTCTTCCATCTACCTTGTAATCCACATCGGTACCACTAAACAAGGTATTCAGTACTTCCGTGATTTTGGCATTTTTTAATTGCACATCAACAGTCCGGTCAACATCTATTAATGAACGACTGTACAAGAAATAAAATTCAGACTGGTCTTCGACCTGTTGCAACACGGCTTGCACCGTTGCATTTTTTAGGTTGATCGATAAAGTAGTCGTTTGAGAGTAGGATACTGCCGCCCAGGTTTGAAGGACAGCTACCAACGAAATCACTAGTGTTAGTTTCATACACAAGAACATTTTTCTCACTCCGGGAGATTTGCTCCACGGAATGATCAGTTTTAACTTTTTTTCCATAAATTTAAAGCGATTAAGTAATTAACATTAGTTAGAGCCGACGGTGAACCTGCGAAGTTCCTGCCGGCTTTTTTTATCTTTTAGTCATATAGATAGTTCGTTGTATTTCGGTTTGATTATTTACTTTTTTGAACTCAAATTTCACGGGCAATGCCAGGGCAATTAATTTAAGTGATTGATCCAATTTCTCATCCTGAATGGTGGCAGTCATTAAATAGTTATTGATTTCCGGATCGGTTAAAATGATTTCGACATTGTACCACCTTGCCAATTTTTTAATGGCAGTACCCAGCTTTTCGTCTCTGAAAATCAGTTTCCCATCGACCCACGCGGCTGCATTTTGTGGATCAACCGTTTTCTGTACTACTTTTTCAAGCTTCGAATCGAATTGAACCTGTTCTCCGGGTTTCATCACCAGATTTTTGTTCTCATTTTCAAGATGAATCTTTCCTTCCAATAAGGTTGCTTCAAAATAGTTATCGGCAGAGTAGGCATTCAGGTTAAAATGAGTACCGGTCACGATCGTGTTCATCATCGGGTTATTCACCACAAACGGATTTTCAGGATTCGACTTGACTTCAAAATAGGCTTCCCCGTCAACAAAAACTTCACGCTGAGTTCCCGTAAAACGCTCCGGATAACGGAAAGTGGTGCCGTCGTTGAGCCATACGCGGGTACCATCAGGTAAGTCTATTTGAGTGCGGGTACCTGGTTTGGTGTATATTTCGCGTAAGGTATTGGAGGCTAATTCAGTTGAAGTTTGGGCTGGATTGAAATAGAAATAAACCGAAAGTAACAACAATGGAATAATAAGAATGGCTGCAATCTTCGAAAATGTCTGATAAAGCTTAGTTGACAAAGCCATTGGATTGTGCCGAAGAGTTTGCGGACTATTGATCTGATGGTGTACCTGATCGAGCATCCGGTTAAAGTCAGGAGCTTGTCCTTTCAGGTGTATTTCTGAATTGGTCCAGATCTCACCTAAAATCTGGCGCAACTCAACATCGTTCTCCGGATTGATCAGCCAATTTCGGATTTGCTCCGATTCAGCCGGTGTTGTTTTTCCTTCGAGGTACTTTTTAATATCGTGATAGTTCATAGCGAATTTGATTGCTTTTACTATACTACGAAATCAAAGCTTATAAACCCCTATCCAGAGGAAAAATATTTTTTGAGGTAAGTTTGATTTAAGTGAGGTTGACTTATTTTATGAATAAATCTCTTAATTGCCCCATCCCCAACCCTTCCCCATCAGAGGGAAGGGAGTTTGGTAAACGAAAATTGTGAAAATGTGTGCTTTAAAAAGCTGACCTCCAAAACTTGCAGAAAGCAAAGTCCCCCGTTTGGGGGATTAGGGGGCAGTCTATATGAATAGATCAATTCATTACAATGATCTTTAATACTTTTATTTCGAGCGCTGATTAATTAGTGAAAAATAAGCAACAAGAAAGTCTAATCCGGAGAGATCCGGAATCTTTGGAATTTGTCCGCCAGATGGCGTATGAAATCTGGAACTCTACTGGTGATACAACAGAAAATAAAACAACAGTCCAAGAATATCGTGTTTGCCCAATTTTTCGCGAAGGTATTTCAAGGCCGAAGTCATTTGATTCTCGACGGTTTTAATTGAGATCCCTAATTTATCGGCAATTTCCTTGTTCGAATAACCTTGTTCGCGGCTAAGCCTGAAAATTTCCTTTCGCTTTTCGGGCATCTCTTGAATCAACTGCTTAGCAAGTCCTTCAATATTCCGAAATTCAACCGATTGTTCTGTTTCATTTGTCTGCAATCCTGAACTCCGAACAAACTCGCCAATCCTTATCTTTTCCGACTTCTCTTTCCGGAGCCATGAGATGGTTTCGTGATAAGCCACAGAAAAAAGAAATGATTTAAAAGAAAGATGTTCGTTAATTTGCCCGCGCTTTTCCCAAACTTTTAGAAAAACCAATTGGGTAATTTCTTCGGCAGCAAACGAATCGCGGGTAATACTAAGCGCAAAAGCATAAAGACTTGCAGAATATTTACGAAACAATGCGTCAAAGGCAGCAAAATCGTCCTTTTTTAAACATTCCACATATTCTTTATCACTTATTACCTGCATGAAGGATTTTAGTATTACGAAAAACAAAAGTAGAAAAAAATGATTCGGTTGGTCATATGCTGCCTTCGACAATAAGGGCAAACGCATTTTAAATAAATTGTCAGCGCTACGCGCCTCTGGCATATTTTTTTTTGATTTACTACCATAATATCAGCGCCATGCGCCTAAAATAAGCCGCGTTAGCGGTTCGAGTTTGGTAGAATTTGTATGTGGTCATGCAAATTTAGCCGCGTAGCGGCGAAAGTACGGTAGTCTTTTGTGTGAATTTTTAGATGCCTTTGCCCTGCTTCGGCAATCAAATCTCAAGAAAAAAGAAGTTTCCTTACTATCAGCGGTAAGGAAACTTCTTTTTAATCGTTAAACCCGTAAGATAACTTCAGGATAAAAATAGCGAAATCAGATGGTTCAGCAGACTTTACCGGAATCTGTCATAACCTGGCAAGCTTTTCACTTTTAATTAATGATGGAAAGTAGCAGGCGATCAAACCCAGTAATTCTTCTTCAGTTTTTGGGTACTGCGAAATAATACGCTGGGTGTAAAATTGAGCATTATCCATCATTTCATTAATTACTTCGGAGCTCACTGTCTGATATTCCTTGTTAATACGTTTTACCCCAAAAACATGATTGTTACAAACGTATTCCACTTCAAAATTTTCAGTCCGTACGATAAAGTTCATGCACTTTTTAGTCTTCTTTACACCAATCAATACAGGAGAATCACTGTTCGAATAACTCAGTTCGTAGGTTTTTAAGGCTTCTCCATTAATCTGAAGGGCTTCATTCGAATTATTAATCGAATATTGTCCAAGCTCGGTCAATGATTGGCCACTAATTAGCGATGAGCCTTTTTCTTTAGCTGTTGTTATGAAACTAACTAAGAACAAACCTAATGTCAAGAATGCAAGTTTTGTTTTCATGTCTTTTGTTTTTATGTCATTGTTTTTAATAGCTGAAGTAAATTTATTTCAAATACTGAAGTCAAATAAAATAAATCAACAAACGGAAGATTCCGGATTAGGAAAGTGATTGTATGGAATATCAACGCCATTCATTTAGCGGGAAACAGAACAATCCTTTCAATTTCAGCACAATTAGATGAATCAAACAGCCATTGAATTGACCAGTAGATTGAAAGCATAAAAAATCTTTCCTGAAAACAGTACTAAAAAAACGCCGAGGTTTGTATTAGATTAAAGAAATGCACTATTTTTAAAGCCACGCAAACAAGGGCAAACCCTGGATTATTATGCTATCAGGAATGCCGAAACTTAAAAATGAACATCGATGACAAACAAGTTTCTTTTGTCAGTAGCGCTGACAACCCTAATCACATTTACCGGCTGCCAGAAGAAAGCCGAAAACCTTATTCAATTTGTTAACCCACTTATTGGAACTGGCCTATCATCCGGACCAAATGCAGTAAAACACAGTCAGGGCTCCGAAGCCTGGGTTCAGGACATTCCGGCCGTTTCAACACCTTTTGGGATGACCCAATGGACACCTCAAACACGCGATACTGAAAACAAGTGTGTTTCGCCGTATTATTTCGGCGGAAAAGGAATTCAGGGTTTCAGAGGCTCGCATTGGCTTGGAGGCTCGTGTACTCAGGATTACGGAAGCTTTACGATTATGCCTGAAACCGGCTATTTAAAAACATTTGCCACCGACCGGATGTGCGATTACAACAAAGAAAGTGAAGTATCAACTCCAGCATATTATTCATGCCTGCTCATGCAGCAAAATCTGGTTTTCGTTGAAATCACAGGTACTGCCCGCTCCGGCTTCTTCAGGTTCTCATACATTGAAGATACTGATGCTAAGATCGTAATTACTCCAAACAGCGACGAAGGTCAGGGCTACATTAAAGTTGATCCTGAAAAACGTGAAATTTACGGATACAATCCGGTACACCGAATTTATCAGGGTTGGGGACAACCGGCAGGATTCAGCGGTTATTTTGTCGTCAGATTTGAAAAACCGTTGGATAGCTACGGTTGCTATATGCAGATGGAAGATCACAAACAGGAAACTGAAATTTCAGGAAAACCAGATATTGGAGCATATGCTGCATTTAAGATCAAAAAAGACGATGTGATTCAGGCTAAAGTTGGAACTTCGTTTACAAGTATTGAGGCAGCACGTGCAAACCTTGATGCGGAAATACCTCATTGGGATTTTAAAAAGACCCGGACTGAAACCGAACAAATCTGGAATGAAGCATTATCGGCTGTTGAGTTAAAAGGCGGAAAGAAAGAAGACTATACCAATTTTTACACGGCACTTTACCATTCGATGCTTTATCCACGCACCTTCAGCGATGTTGATGGCTCCTACCCTTCCTTCGATGGCAATAAATCGATTCAGAAAATGGAAAAAGGACATGTTTATTACGACGATTTTTCGCTGTGGGATACTTTCAGGGCTCAGCTTCCGCTTGTAAGCCTGCTTGCTCCTGATAAGTTCGAAGACATGATGAAATCGCTGGTATTGAAGGCAGAGCAAGGCGGCTGGATGCCTATTTTCCCAATGTGGAACAGTTACACTTCGGCTATGGTTGGCGACCAAGCCAATACCGTACTTGGCGATGCTTACCTGAAAGGTTTCGACATTAATATTGACAAAGCTTATCCGTATATGCGAAAAAATGCATTCGAAGTTTCGGAAGGCGAAGATTTCAAGAACGGAAAAGGTCGACGTGGAATGAAATCGTATCTTCAGTATGGCTATATTCCGCTGGAAGATAGCATCAAGGAAGCTTTTCATAAAAACGAACAGACTTCGCGCACGCTCGAATATTCGATGACCGATTTTGTACTTTCAAAAGTGGCCGAAAAATATGGAAAAACGGAAGATGCACAGATTTTAGCCAAACACGCCAAAAACTATCAACTGGTTTTCGACAATGAAACAAAAAGCATGCGTGGTCGCTTTATTGACGGCACCTGGAGCCCAAATTACAATCCAACAGCGCGCGCCTCGTACCTCACCGAAGGAACACCATTGCAACACATGTGGTTTGTTCCGCAGGATGTACCCGGATTGTTCGAACTGATTGGCGATGAAAACCTGGTTCGCGAAAAATTAGATGAACTTTTCAGCACCGGAGAGTATTGGCATGCCAACGAACCTTGCCACCACATTCCGTATCTGTATAATTTCTTAGGCGATTTCGCTACAACTCAGAAAACGGTGAAAAACATTATGGCATCTGAATACAATAACTTCGATGGCGGAATTCCGGGCAACGACGACTCCGGACAAATGTCGGCCTGGTATGCATTTTCGGCCATGGGATTTTATCCGGTATCTCCCGGATCGGGCGAATACCAGGTTTCATCGCCTGTTTTCAACGAAGTGAAACTGAACCTGAACCCGAAATATTATCCGGGCGGAAAGTTCACAATCAGCCAGAGCGATCCTGACACATATAAAACATTCAAAAAGGTAGAATTGGATGGAACAGAAATTCCGTTTGTACTGAAACATGAAGACATCCGGAAAGGCGGAAAACTAAAGTTCTCGAATTAGTATCAACCACATAGACACATAGTTTTGAAATTTTAATTTCTATGTGAACTATGTGTCTATGTGGTTATTATTTAAGGTGATACATTCCTTTCTTTATCTTACTTATTCTTTCCTGGGCATATTCAGCATTTACAGCACTATCGCCAGCTTCCTTCAGATATTGGCTGTAATAATTAAGCGCTAATTTTTTATCTGAATTGAATTCCTCGTAGGTCCTGGCAATTTCACACAATAACTCTACCTTCTTATTGTTGAAATAGAATGCTTTTTGCAAGGCTTTTATCGACAATTCAAACTCTCGGTTTAAGCCATAAACTTTGCCCAAATGGTGGCACATTTCAGCCAGATAAACAGGCTGGGCACTAGCGACAGCCATCTCCAGAAATTCGGCACTGCGCGAAAGATTTCCAATATCCCGATAAGCAAGGCCTAAATAAAAATTCACATAAGCCTCATCCGGATCCTGGTAAAAATAGGTTTCAAGCAGGCTGATTGCTTTTTCCGGTTCTTTGCAGAAATAGAGCGTAATCCCGTAATTTTTAATCACATCCATAACCGAATCGTTTCTGGCAAGGTAGTGTTCGTAGAAAGGTTTTGCTTCTTCATATTCAGCTAAAGCATACAACGAGTTGGCTCCACGGAGCAGAATAGCCGGATTTTCAGGAAAGAAATACAATGCCCTATCCACCGTTCGAACAAGATGAACAGCATCTTTGATTTGCGAATACGATGAAATCAGATTCACATAGGTGCTAAAATCGTTCGGATTATATTCCAGTACCGATTCGAACATATCGATGGCCTGATTAATTTTCCCGGTACGAAGCGCTACCAGTCCCAATTGTTTGTTGTAAACCACATTGGTCGAATCCTTGAACCTGATCATCGTAAAAACATCATAAGCTTTCTGATAATTTTCGATATTCATAAAAGCCCGGCCAAGCTTATATTTCAGGTTAAAGTCTTCGATTGAATGATCAGCGGCACGCTGATAATAGGTAACTGCCTTGTACGGATTTCCAAACTCAGTCAGTAAATCAGCATATTCAGCCAGATATTTGCTGTTTGTCGAATCCAGTGAAATCGAGTTTTCAAACGAACGTTCTGCATACAAAGGTTTCGACAATTGCCTGTAAATCAATCCCTGCTTAAAGTACAATTCAGCATCGGGACGAACTTCAAGATTCTTCCTGATTTGCGAAAGCGCTTCGTTGTAATTTTTATTCAGGATTAACAGATCAATATTTTGAGCAGCACAAGTAAATGGAACTGCCCAGAGAAGCAATGCAATCCATTTTCTGAACATGGCTCAATGGGTTAAAGTTTAGTTGATGAAGCCCGGAAAATAAGTGGATTTCCGGGCATATAATCTCATCTATTGAAGTGCAAAATTGATCGGAACCGTAAACGAAACCCGCACATCTTTGCCTTTTTGCTTGCCAGGCTTCCAGTTAGTCAATAGTTTCACTACACGCATAGCTTCTGCATCCAATGAAGGATAAACACCTCTTGCAATTTTAACCAGTCCAACAGTTCCATCCTTCTCAACCACAAAGTTCACATAGACTTTGCCCTGAATGCCTTTTTTAACAGCATCTATGGGGTATTTAGTGGACTGAGCCAAAAAGGTTCTTAAAGCCATAAGTCCACCAGGATATTCAGGCATTTCATCAACCACGACAAATACCTCATCCTGAGCTATATCAGATTTTTCATGAGTAGCTAAGCTTGTCACAGTTAACTCCTCAACCTTGTTAGTTTTAGACACAAGTGTCACCAGACCCGATGCAGCATCAGTTTTTAATTTATAGTCATCAGATTCGGAAATTGCATTCATTAGCTTCTCGACTCCAGCGGCATCGCCTGAAACTTGCACTTTATGACCGTCAACGAGAATTGTTTTCGTCTGTTTTTCGGAATTCGGTGGAATACTTGTTGATTTCTTTTGTTCAAAGGCAAATGAAGCAGTTAAGCTTCCGGCCAATATTACACCCAGCAATATTTTTGCATAGGTAATTTTTCTGGATTTTATTTTTGACATCATTTTGATTCGGATTTTAATTAACGAATAGTTGAAGTTATTGGCTATTACGATTTGGTCGCCAACGTACTGATTGATGAGGATCTGCTTATACCACGAAGGTGCAGTTCCATGAGAGATGACGGCCTGATCGGCCAGAAATTCGTGATTTTCGCGCAAAGCCCGCCTGAACATCCAAAAGAAAGGATTAAACCATTGAACGATGGCAATAATTTCGAGCAGAAGTACGTCAAAAGTGTGCCCCTGCCGGATGTGCTGCCGTTCGTGTTCGAGCATTTTTTCCCATCCAGTGGTATTTTGCAGGTTGTTGCTCACGAAAATGTAATTCAGAAAAGAAAACGGACTTAAATCCCGATCCAAAATAACCAATTTGATTTTACCTTCAGCGGTTACCTTGTTTTGCCTAATCAGCCGCCCAACCTGGAACAACTGAATGAATAATTTGATTGAAAAAAGGATAACACCGATCAAATATGCATACCCAACCAAACTGTATGTCAAAACAAATGTTTCGGCGCTTTGCGTAAAACCGGCTCCATAAATGGTAATTGTACTTAATAAATTGACATATGGAGTTACGGTAACTTCGGCTAGAACAGTTGGTTGTGGTGTATAAAACGGAATGTGCAACAGAGGTAAAACTGCGGAGAAACCAATCGAAACCAGCAGAAACCAGCGGTTAATGCTGAAAAAAGTTTCACGCCTTAAAAACAGGAAATAAACAAGTGCGAAAAGGCTCAGGCTTATTCCCGATTCGATCAGGTAATTGACAAAGCTAGTCATTTGGTGAAGGATTTTGCTGTTCCAAATCTTTTCCTGCTTCCTTGATAATTTCTTCAAGTTCTGAGAGGGTCATTTTGTCTTCTTTGGCAAAAAACGAAACCATTTCCTGAAATGAATTACTGAAATAACCGCTGAGGAAATTTTTAAAGTACGATTTCGTGTAATCCGTTTTGCTGATCAGCGGAAAATACTGGTGAGTTTTTCCATACGCGTAATGGTCGACAAACCCTTTCTTTTCCAGAATACGGATAATGGTAGAAACCGTGTTGTATGCAGGTTTTGGCTCGGGAAGCTTGTCGACAATTTCTTTTACAAAAGCTTTTTCGAGCGTCCACAATTCCTGCATAATTTGTTCTTCAGCCTTGGTTAATTCCTTCATGACAATCGGTTTAAATTCAGATTTTTCCCACAAACATCTTGCCAAAAACTAACAAATTAGTTCGTCAACTAATAAATTAGTTATAAAAGACAAAAAAAAAGATCAACTACTTTCAACTTAATCTGGGAATCGGAATGATCAGTTCCAACTCACCACTTATCAGTTGATTGGATATCCAAAACAAATATATAACTAATATTTTAGTTTTCAAACTAAATAATTAGTTGATATAAAATATTTCGAATATTCCATTATTTGATTGAGATGCTGAAACAAGTTCAGCATGACGCTTCGATCACGAAATACCAATAAATGGAGAGTCACCCTGAACTTGTTTCAGTGTCTTTAAAAAACGAAAATTAAAAGGAAAAATATCAAATCCTACAGAAATTTAAAAAGGCCGCCCGATTTTACTCTGGCGACCTTCTTTCGATTTAGTGTTTCAGGTGGTTTAGGCAATTCCTGGTATTACTAAATTTATTTGGTATAGATCAAGGTTCAATGTTGAACGGTTTAATGACAATTGCAATTCGGAAAACCCTTACTACAAATGACTTTTCAATTATATTTTCTTGCAAATTGCAGCCCAGCCACCACCCTTTGCCAGATCAATTTTGATCTTATCGGCTTTAGTGACTTGTTTCACAATTCGTTTATAATCGTTTCCACTTTTTTCGGCATTAATTCCATCCTGCATAATTTCAATTTCGTAGGTTCCATCACCCAGAAAAGAGAAATCAATGTTTAGCGAACGAGCTGTCCAGTCGGTCATGGCGCCCAAATACCAGTTGTTGTCTTTGTGGCGCGCCATCAGGATGTAATCTCCAACTTTGGCATCCAGAACTTTCGTTTCGTCCCAAACCGTTGGCATTTTACTGATGAACGATGTGGTTTCAGTTTCCTTATAATAATTCGACGGACTATCGCAAAGCATCTGCACCGGTGCATCATAACAAACATACATCGCGACCTGATGGCATCGTGTTCCCAAACTCATTGGGTTCGAGAAGCTGATCGAATAATCTTTTTCATTCTTATTATGCATGGCTCCGGGAGTAAAATCCATTGGACCGGCGAGCATACGCGTAAAACACAATGTCACATCATGTTCAGGAGTGATATCTTTGCTCCATTTGGTGTTTTCCATCCCTTTTACACCTTCGTGATTGATGATATTGGGGTACGCTCTGGCCATTCCTGAAGGCTTGAAAGCTCCGTGAAAATCGACCAATAATTTACGGTCGGCACAAGCTTTAGCCGTACGTTCGTAAAAATTGACCATGTATTGCTCCGAACGGGCCATGAAATCAGTCTTAATTCCTTTGGCTCCCCACTTGGCGTAAATGTCCAAAATAGCATCCATATCAGCATCAAGCGGGTTCCATAGACACCAAAGAATAATGTCAACATTTTTCGACTTTCCGTAGGCAATTAATTCCTGAATATTCAGATCGGGATTAGCTTCTTTAATGTTGGTGGTCGATTTGGTCCAACCTTCATCAAGGATGATATAAGGAATATTGTTTTTCGAAGCAAAATCGATGTAATATTTGTAGGTCTTTGTGTCCAGTCCGGCTTTGAAATCAACACCGTAAACATTGTTTTCGTTCCACCAGTCCCATGCCACCAAACCGGGTTTAATCCAGCTGGTTTCGGCCAGTTTACATTCTCTGGAAAGAAGAAAAACCATCTGATTTTCAACTAACCTTGCATCTTCGGTGCTGATCATGAAAACGCGCCAGGGAAATGTACGTGTTCCTGAAGTTTTTGCAATGTAGTCAGCTTCCTGAATGTTCTGAATTTCGCGGTCACCTTTCGGATCGGCCTTCAGGATAACTTTTGGATATTTGCTTTTAAATGCCGCTTTACCGGTAGCTTCCAAAAACAAACAAGGATAGTCGAACAAGTCGGCTTCAGTGATCCCGATTTTAATGTTGTTGTCGGCTTTCACCAATGTAGGAAGGGAGGAAAACCTTCCGGCCTGAAGCGAGCTAATCTTTTGATCGAGGTACAACCTCTCATAATGCGAATAAAGCGTTTCTTCTTCAGGAAATAAGACTCCGTAATCACCGGCGAAATTGAGGCCAATTTCTTCATTCTTTACAGTAATGTTTTCCTTCAAACTGGTTTCGAAACGGTAAGCAACACCATTATCGAACACGCGGAAACTGACAGCATAATTTGGTTTGAATACCAGGTTTAGTTGGTTATAGGTATTGTCAATGGTTTTCGATTTAACGGCAACAACTGTTTGCACAACAGATTTTACCGAAGTATTTTTCGCAGAAACCAGTTTAGGGTTTGTTCCCAAAACCGAGGTTCCTAAATCGAGGCTCAACGTATTGTTGGTAAAAATAGCCTGGTTATTGACTGTAGCCGACCACTTGATCTGTGTATCGACTGAAACGGTTACCGCAATCTGGCCATCAGGCGAAGTAACTTTGTAATCTTTTGAAAATACAGTGAGGGAAAGTGCGACGAGCGCAAGAGATAAAAACAGTTTCATTTAATTCTGTCGTTTAATTTAGTTGACGCAATTTGAAAAATCATTAACAAACAGCTATGGATTATTAATCCTTATCCATGGACAAATATTCAAACAAAACACTATCAAATACTTACAGACAGATTATTTTATTACAAACTGATCAGCATCATCCAATACCGGAAATCTCTTCCGGAATTCCATCAATTCACTATGTGAAAATCCGGCATAGACAATCCCCTTATGATGATCGGCAATCGCCGAAAGTTGGGTTCCTTTCGGATCGATTAATTGCGAATTTCCTGAATAAAGGATGTGACTTCCATCCACTCCTACCCTGTTTGCGCCAACCACGTACGATTGATTTTCGATGGCCCGCGCTTTCAATAAGGTATTCCAGACCTCGGTTCTCGACTCGGGCCAGTTTGCTGAATAAACCAATACATCGTATTCATTCCGGTTTCGGGCCCAGACCGGGAACCGCAGATCGTAGCAAATCAACGGGCAAATCCGCCAACCGTTATAGGTTACGATCAAGCGTTCTTTTCCTTGCTGAAAATGACTTTCTTCATCTGCCATGGTAAAAAGGTGTCGTTTGTCGTAATGCTGTATTTCTCCTGAAGGATCTACAAATACCAGACGATTGAAAAACTGATCGTTCTCCTTAATGATAAGGCTTCCACACAAGGCGAGCTGATGTTCGGCACATCGGTCTTTCATCCATTTTATTGTTTCGCCATCCATCGGTTCGGCAAGCTCTGACACATTCATCGAAAAACCGGTTGAAAACATTTCGGGAAGGAAAACAACATCCATTTTTCGATTCGCTTTCTGAAGCCATTCATTAATTTTAGTCCGGTTAGCTTCCGGATTTTCCCAAACCAAATCGAATTGAAATACCGCGATTCTTAAAGTTTCCTGTACCATGTGAGTTGAAAATTTAGTATTGTTGAATATTAGTTGTTCGTTATATAGCCATTCAAAGCTAAGAATGACACTTCAGCATAATTTTACAGCAAGCACTTCACCTATTTATTCAATCGTCAAAATTTCAAGTTTCTCAGCCCCACAATAGCTTTTCAAAAGATATTCAGCCATTTGCACCGCTTCATTTAGCATTTTATCGCCTTCAAAGTCAATTAAGATCATTAAAAATCTTCGGGTTTGTTCTTTCACCTCTGTTCGCGGCGAATCGCTGGTTGGGGTACCAAAAGCTCCCATTTCGTCCCGAAAAACCGGAAGGTTTTCAATATTCAGTTCACCTCTGCCTATTCCTGAATAAGGTTCGGCCTGATCACCAATCCCAAAAACAATGTCGCCCTCAATTTGATCAGCATCATATCCGCCAATGGAAAAGCCACTGGTTATTGAAACAAGGTTCAACTGATCGACGACATTATTAATGTGATACAATCCTTTCCCGGAAACAACCCGACGCAGTAATGCTTCTGCTGATAAACGATAACGTGCCGGATCTTTTCCACAAACTTTGTAGGCTTTTCGCGAAGCGGTAATTGTGGGTATTTTACTGATTGATTCTATCGATAACGATTCGCTGATTTGCTGAATCCGGGTAGTCATTTCAGCCAACAATTCGATGGAAGACTCGTCGACATTGACATCGGCTTCAATACAACCCAACCGTAACCCCAAACATCGGCTTTTAAGTTCGTTACTGATACTTATGTTTCTCATTCGAAGAGGCTGAATTTAATGAAACAAAACTGGTGTAGTCACAAAAATAAGAAATTAGCACAGGAACAAACAGTTAAAGCAAAAAAAATCCTGAATTCGATTAAATTCAGGATTAGCAGTTTAAAAGAAAACCTCAGTTCGAATATTTTCAGGAGGGAGGCCGTATTTTTCGAGGATGGTCGAAACTTCATCAATCATGTCGGAGTTACCACAGAGGTAACAAATGGTATCAGCATCAACTTTGTGCTCTTTTAAATAATAGGTTACGCGACCAAAATAGTCACCGCCATCGCTCCGTGAAGTGCACAGCAAATAATTTTCGGGACTGAAAGATTCACGACCATAAGCTTCATCGGCAAAATGCACACCATGTAAAACACTAAAATTCAAATCAGGATACGATCTCACATACGAATGGAAAGGCGAAATACCTGTTCCTGTTGCGATCAACATCGCCTTATGACCACTTTTGGTTTTATCATCGAGAATAAAATAACCTTTGGGACCTTCAACGTCTAACTCAGAACCAGGCAACAAATGTCGCAGGTACCGTGAAAATCCGCCTTCAGGAATCTCGCGAACTAAAAAATCAAGGTAATCATCGTTGATACCGCTATAAATGGAATACTCCCTGCCTTTATTCTGATCCGGAATACGAATAACCACATATTGACCGGGTTCAAAGTGAAAATCTTTCCGGTCGAGCCGAATGATAAAGGTTTCAGGCGTCAAGTTGATAATTTCCTGAACGATATGCTTTTGTCGTTTCATAAATAAATTTCAAGTTCCAAATTTCAAGTTTCAAGTCTGGTGGAAACCTGGAATTTGGTTATTCAATATTGGTTGTTGATTATTCAAAAAATCATATAGATGAATTCGATTTATCCGTGAACATGTCTTTCTGCATGATACGACGACCGCACCAACGGACTGCTTTCGACGTATGAAAAACCACGTTTCATCCCTTCTGTCCGATACTTCTCAAAAATTTCGGGAGTTATATATTCTTGTACAGGCAATAAATTGGAATCGGGCTGAAGGTATTGCCCAATGGTAAGGACTTTGCAGCCTGCCAATCGCAAATCGTCCATCGTTTGCAAAACCTCTGCTTCCGTTTCGCCCAGACCAACCATAATGCCCGATTTGGAAACAATTCCGGCGGCTGAAATAATCGAAAGAACTTGTAAACTTCGATCGTAACGGGCGGTGCTCCGTACTTTTGGAGTCAACCGGCGAACAGTTTCCATGTTGTGCGAAATTACATCGGGAGCAGCATCAATCACCTTCTGCAAGTATTCTGGCTGTGCATTGAAATCCGGAATAAGCGTTTCGATGGTCGTTTCAGGATTTAGTTCCTTTATTTTTCGGATGGTCGCAGCCCAGAATTCGGCGCCACCATCGGCCAAATCGTCTCGGGTAACCGAAGTAATCACGCAATGTTTTAATCCGAGAGTTTGTATGGTTTTGGCCAAACGAAGTGGTTCGAACCAATCGATAGGTTCCGGAACATCGTTCTGAACATAGCAAAACCTGCAGTTGCGGGTACATTTATCGCCCAGAATCATAAAACTGGCGGTTCCGGCACTCCAGCATTCGCCTTTATTGGGGCAGTTTCCGCTGGTACATATGGTATTTAAATGGTGGTCGGCTATTAAACGCTTTACTTTCATGTAACTCTCCCCTTTAGGTAAAGGAGATTTCATCCATCGCGGCAATCGTTCCCGTTCCGTTTTCAATTCAGTCATCTTTCCAATTTGAGTTCTGCCATACAAACAGAATTTGGGGAATGAAGTTCACCCTATTCTATCAAATAAAATCGATTGACGATCACATTAATTAAATGTACCCAAAGAATTGTAAAAGATGACAACATTGAACCTTAACCAACGAATAAAAATTAGCTTATCAGAAACGAAATCAGGAAATTTAGTTATTTTGCACGACCAACAAAACATACCACCATGAGCAAAACATACAATTGGGCCATTTTAGGATGCGGCAAAATTGCCCGTAAATTCGCCACCGACTTAAAACTTTGCACCAACGCCCGGCTTTATGCCGCAGCATCGCGCTCTCTGGAAAATGCACAGTCATTTGCCTCAGAACTGGGATTCGAGAAAGCATATGGCAGTTACGAAGAAATGGTGAACGACCCGGAAGTTGACGTTGTTTATATTGCATCGCCACATTCGCACCATTTTGAACATGCACTTTTGTGCCTGAACCACCAAAAAGCGGTATTGTGCGAAAAAGCATTTGCCATCAATTCCAAAGAGGTTGGTTTAATGATCGAAGCTGCCCGACGGAACAAGACTTTCCTGATGGAAGCTTTCTGGACGCGGTTTCAGCCAAGTTTTCTGAAAGTATTGGAAATTATTCATTCCGGAGAATTAGGCGCCCTGAAAATGGTTCGTTCCGATTTTGCATTTAATGCCGAATACAATCCGGACAAACGTTTGTACAATGTTGATTTGGGCGGTGGTTCGCTGCTTGATATCGGAATCTACCCAATTTTTATGTCGTTGATGGCTCTTGGGAAACCATCTGAAATAAAAACCATGGCAAGGTTTTGTCCAACTGGCGCCGAAGAATCTATCATGATGTCATTCGCTTATCCGGGAGGTGAAATTGCATCTCTGGTTTCCAGTTTTGCATCGTATTCATCCACACAAACCGAATTTTCGTTCGAAAACGGATTTATCCGGTTAAACCGAAGATTTTATACTCCAACATCGCTCACTTACTGGAAAAACTGGGAGGAAGAAAAAATAATCACCTTTGAGAAGGGAGCCGGATTCGGTTATGAACTGGAAGCCGCACATGTTATGGACTGTCTGGATGCCGGAAAAACAGAAAGCGATTGGATGCCTTTGAGTTTTTCGTCAGATTTGATGGAAATTATGGATTGGGTAAGAAAAGATGCAGGAATTGTATTTCCGAAGCACGATTAAATTGGTCGTTTCATATTGAAAATATGCCCATTCGTACCTATTAACATTACTTTCACTTAAAATCACTAAAAAAGAAGACATAATTTAATTGAATTGAAGTAATTTAGCTCAACCTAAATCACAAATCATGAAGTTATTTCTTTTCAGCGCATCTGTTTTTTATTTATTGGGATTAAAACTCACATCACACGTTGAGATAAAATCGCCTTTAATCCATAAATCCACAACTATTGAATCGAAGACATTTCCTAAAACAAAACAAAATGTTCAGCCGTTGGAATTTAAACCTGATTTGCTAAAAAAAGACACCGCAATTTCGTCCGAAACAAAAAGTAGTCGGCTAACAAAAACTCCGAAGAACAAAATTTTTCCTCAATCGTAGCAAAAAACAGGAACGATCTACAGGTTGAATGTTTACATTTACCTGTCATTAAAAGTGAAAAAAAATGATCGAACAGAACGATATAATCATTCAATCGTGGGAACAATTGTGCGAAGAAGTTTATCATGATTCGTGGAAACCGGAGATGGGAAGGTACCGTTCTGATTATGCTTTCAGAGGATTATCTGATTTGAATTATGAGTTAAAAAACAGTTTTCTGCGGAATTGTGGAGAGAAACCCGAATTGGAGTACCATTTGCTCCGGAATTTCAGAAAATACTCGATCAACAGCGATCCCCGGCTTACCCGAACTTTCTGGAGGGCACTCGTACTGGCACAACATCACGGCTTGCCCACACGACTGATCGACTGGACCTACTCACCATTCATTGCCATGCATTTTGCTACCGCCAATACTGAAAGATATGATACCGATGGTGTGATCTGGAAGGTCGATTTTGTAAAAGTGAATCAACTGGTGCCCACACCGCTCAGCAACGGATTGGCTGAAGAAAAATGTAATGCGTTCACTGTTGAAATGCTTGAGAAAATTGTCTCTTTAGGTGATTTCGACAGGCTATTTGGGAATAAGCAGGTACTGTTTTTTGAACCGCCATCGCTCGACGAACGAATTGTGAACCAGTTTGCACTGTTTTCGGTAATGAACAATCCAACCGCAATACTCGACGAATGGTTAATACAGCATCCGGATTTATACCGAAGAATTATTATTCCAAAGGATCTAAAGCTTGAAGTTCGGGATAAACTCGATCAGGCAAATATTACTGAAAGAGTTCTCTTCCCCGGATTAGACGGGCTTGCTAAATGGCTAAAAAGACACTATAAACCTGTTTATTAGCAAACAATTTCAAGACCTCTTTAGTTAATTGGTGTTATCCTGATGAATCCAGCAGTAGGAACCGTAAAATCGACTGCATTTTTGTTTTTGCTTTTTACAATTCCCTTTTCTGTGCTCACACCTTTGCAATTGAATATTTCGTAATTATACTGGGAATCTGGTTTATTAATCAAAAACTGAATATTTCCGTTAGTCTTCGAATTAATAACATCAATTGACTTACTTAATGCTACAGGTAAATTAATGGTATAATCTTCATATAACATGTAGATCATTTTTTGCTCATTCTCAACTTTTATAACCGGATAGAATCTCGAAACTTGCATGGGCTCAAAGCTACCTTCAAAAATAACATCATGGTTCTTTCTCCAGTAATCGAGCCAGAACCGGATGGTTTGTTTGGAAGCCTCCGAAAGAGTAGTCAGATAAAAAGAAAGGTACGGATTTCCAAATAAAACCGATTGTAACTTCCGGGCAATGTCTTCCACCGATTCCCTCGGATTTATAGCCACAACTTCCATAAATGGAGTATACTTTCCATAAAGCAAGCGATTGTTTACCATCTTTTCGCGCACGACCTGAGTATTTTCAACACCCACAAAACCGGTTAGAAAATTCTGGTAACTCACCAGATTTGGTCCTACAACCGAAAATTTTTGTCCCATGAAAATATTAGGATTTATTTTTTTTAGCCGTGCCTCCATATCAGCAAATAAAGTATCAACGGCCAAATCAATGGAAACAAAATCACGGCCTTTATCCTGCTCAATAATTGCTCCTTCTTTCGGATAAAACCCTTTGAGAAAGTCGAACCAATATCCGTCGAATTGCCAGGCACTTAAAAAATTCGCATAAGTACTTACCAGGTGCTTTCTTACATCTGAATACCGTGGATCAAGCACGTACATCTGACGCGGTGCCCGATAGCGAATGTATTTCCCTTCAAATTTCTTTAAAACTACCGGATTACCACCCACAAAAGGAATGGAATACCAAAGATATAGAGGAAGTCCCATATCCGAACATTTCTGCTTAAACAGATTCATTGTTTTGAAGCTATTCTCTTCGTAAGAATATGCTGTGTCAATTTTCATTTGAACCAAGCTCTGCCAGCCATCGTCAACTAAAACAGACTTAAAATTGAATGTTTTCAATGAATCCAGTTCCCGGGTTATATTTTCAAGCGGAATATTCCGGTGCATTGGATACCAGGTCGAAAACACAGGTACATTAGTTGTATCAACACTGGCAACTCCTTTCTTAAATTCATCTTCCAGAAACCACGAAGAAGCATCGTAAATAGCTTTTGAAAAATGAATACTTCTAAAATCGACCAAAACTTCGGCCTGATAATCCTGCAAATTAGATAGAGGAGGATTATCTTCGAAAAATCCAAGACTAAACACAATCGAATCGCTCTCTTCCCTGATATTTGAGCTTACAAATTTTGCTTTATAAGCATCTTTACAGGTAAATGTAATCTGGTTATGGTCATTAATTGTTAGTCCTGAAATTATGGAAAAACCAGCAGCAGCGCGATCATAGGAAGGAATTGTAAAGTAAGATTTGTTGGACCAGGTCTCAGAATTCCATATTTGATTGATTTTATCTTTTGGAAACTTCACAGAAACATTGAACGATGGTGGTGCCACAGCATAAGCTGAATGAAGATAAATATTCACAACATATTTCTGCAGACCTTCTTCCTTTATATCAACAGTAACTTCAAATGGCGACATCACTCCTTCAATATGTATCTTACTTCGATTAAACACATATAAACCATCAGGTTCTGCTCCGGCAACCTCAATTGTATTAAAAAGATTCAGAAATAAAGCTAACACTAAAACAAACATCTTCCCGTCGCCAATACTTAATTTCATGTGTCTATAATTTGTTTTTCACTGTCATACAAAACTCACACACAACTAATTTTCATTATTTTATGCAACAACTATAAGTTCATTTCACCCCACGAATTACCTTTTGTTTCGTAAAGATAAAAAAACATGCTTATCAAAATCAATCGTGAATATTATATTTATAAGGAAAGCTTTGTCGTTTAATCAAACTTCTTACAGAAAGTTAAATTATTCATTAGAAATTTGGAGCATTCATCTCATCCGTCCTCTCGGTAATTTTATTCCCAATCAGAAATGGTCCGGCAATTCCAAGTTTTGCAGATAAAAAGCCAGCCATAAAGTAGAAAGGCAAGATAGAAGTAAAAGGACTATAAATCTCATCCAACTCAGGCTCATTTATTTCAAAAACCTCAGCATTTACGTTTCGGAGAACATCGGTTAGCTTATTAGTACGTTCAAACAGAAGTCCTTTGGAAGGATTGATTACAATTATCACAGCATTTTCCGCAGTTTCCTTATATCCATGTTCATATTGGGTAAGTGACATACCAACAAATGGATATTTTGTTGATTCACTCAGTATAAGTGCAGCCTGGCATGCAATACCCACATTTGGTCCGCTACCCAGTATCACACATTTTGCTTTTTTATTCCTGATACTTTTGTAGAGTGCTGATCCGATCGAATTTCCGACTAATTCGAACTCAGAAAACCTGCGTTCGACTGAATCCAGAACATCTTTCACATCAAAACCATGGCCTAGATACAGTGTAATAAGTGTATTTATAAAAGTTTTGGTTGAAGAAAACCGTTCATTACCAGCATAAATTGGCACAACCAATTTCAGGTTCGATTGATTTGCCAATGGCGATTGCGAATCATTAACGATAGCAGTGTATTCTCTGAAGCAGGAAGCACAATTCAACACATCAGTAGTTCTGCCCGATTGTGATATCAAAACCGCATTGTCAAATTGTTTGATAGTTCTGATGAAATGGAAATACTCACCAGCCAGTTCAGGAAATACTTTAACCCCCAAATAACGAAGTGTAACAGCAGCAAAATATGAAGATCCCATTCCAATGTATGGTACTTTATCAGGCAGAATCAAGCCTTTGTTTTTCTCGTAACAAAGCCGTGCTTGGATCGGGATATCATACAATTCAGCTTCCATGAATGGATATTATTTTGATCTTAGAAAGGTAAACAAAAAACAACAATGATAAACTCTGACCAAACAAAAAACCCCGCTTTTCAGCGAGGTTTCGTATGTTTATTCACCCATTTGGTGATGACCTATTTCACCTTATCAACAATTGCTTTGAAAGCAACAGGATGATTCATTGCTAAATCAGCCAAAACTTTACGATTGATTTCGACATTTGCTTTTTTAAGCAAGCCGATGAACTGTGAATAAGATAAACCTTCGTTACGAACTGCAGCATTAATACGCTGAATCCATAAAGCACGGAAGTTTCTCTTTTTTGCTTTTCTATCTCTGTAGGCATATTGCAAACCTTTTTCCCAGGTATTTTTTGCAACTGTCCATACATTTTTACGGGCACCGAAGTTACCTCTGGTAAGCTTCAGGATTTTTTTTCTGTGAGCCCGTGATGCTACTGCATTTACTGATCTTGGCATAAAACTGATTTTAGAATGGTTAGCGTTCCTTATGCGGAATCTTCAAGCTAATTCATTCGATTAATTACTTAAATTACGTTGAAAAAGAAAACAGACTAGATAGTCAACATGGCTTTAACATTAGGCACATCGGCTTTATTAACGGTTCCCCAATAAGTCAGGTTACGTTTACGCTTGGTGCTTTTTTTGGTCAAAATGTGACTTTTGAAGGCATGTTTTCTTTTAATTTTTCCGGTGCCGGTTAATTTAAACCTTTTTTTAGCTCCGGAGATCGTCTTCATTTTTGGCATCTTCCTAAAATTAATGTATGTAAGAAATTTATTTCTTCTTTTTAGGTGAAATAAACATGGTCATTCTTTTCCCTTCGAGTTGTGGCAATTGTTCTACTTTGCCAACTTCCTCCAATTCCTGAGCAAACTTCAACAATAAAATTTCGCCTTGCTCTTTAAATAAAATTGATCGGCCTTTGAAGAATACGTAGGCCTTAACCTTAGCGCCTTCCTGAAGAAACTTCTCAGCATGACGCATTTTAAATTGAAAATCATGGTCATCGGTATTTGGACCGAATCGAATTTCCTTAACTACAACTTGTACCGTTTTTGCTTTTATTTCCTTCTGTTTCTTTTTCTGTTGATAAAGGAACTTCTGGTAATCAGTTATTTTACAAACTGGCGGGTCGGCATTTGGAGAGATTTCTACAAGGTCAAGTTCGAGTGCATCAGCCATTTTTAGAGCTTCATACAGCGAAAAAACACCAGGATTTTCGATGTTATCGCCGACAACACGAACTTGTTGTGCACGAATTTTCTCATTTATTTTGTGCTGAGGAGCAACTTCTGCTCTTCCACCATTGTATGGTCTTTTTACTGCTATGGCCAATTCCTCCTATTATTAGTTAATATTCTTTAGTTGTATAATGATGATAATTGTTCTTTAACTTCAGCTTTAATAAAATCAGCAAACTCCTGGTGACTCATTGATCCTTTGTCACCATCGCCTTGCTTTCTTACCGAAACACTTTGATTTTCAGACTCTTGCTCCCCAACTATCAATAAATAAGGGATACGTTTCAATTCGTTATCCCTAATTTTACGACCAATTTTTTCATTCCGGTCGTCAATTAGCGTGCGAATATCGCAATTATTTAGAAATTCTGAAACACTTTTTGCATAATCATTGAACTTTTCACTGATTGGTAACACAACCACTTGCTCGGGAGTTAACCAAAGCGGAAATTTCCCGGCGGTATGCTCAATCAAAACTGCCACAAAGCGTTCCATAGACCCAAATGGAGCACGATGAATCATTACCGGACGGTGACGTTTATCGTCAGCACCAATATATTCAAGCTCAAAACGCTCCGGAAGATTATAGTCTACCTGAATAGTTCCCAACTGCCAGCTGCGACCCAAGGCATCTTTCACCATAAAATCAAGTTTTGGACCATAAAAAGCGGCCTCACCCAACACGGTCACAGTTTTCAATCCTTTTTCAGCTGAGGCTTCGATGATGGCCTGCTCGGCTTTGTCCCAGTTTTCGGTTGAACCTATATATTTTTCAGGCTTTTTAGGATCGCGCAGCGAAATCTGAGCCGAATAATTTTCAAAGTTCAATGCCTTGAAAATGATAAAAATAATATCGATAACTTTCTTGAATTCGTCTTTGATCTGATCGGGGCGACAGAATAAATGGGCATCGTCCTGAGTAAAGCCACGCACGCGGGTCAAACCATGCAATTCGCCACTTTGCTCGTAACGATAAACTGTTCCAAATTCAGCAAAACGAACCGGAAGGTCTTTGTACGAACGAGGTTTAAATTTGTACAATTCGCAGTGGTGAGGGCAATTCATTGGTTTCAGCATGTATTCTTCACCTTCTGCCGGAGTTTTAATGGTCTGAAATGAATCGGCACCGTATTTCTGGAAGTGTCCTGAAGTCTTGTATAAATTGATGTCCCCAATATGCGGCGTAATTACCTGCTCATAGCCGAATTTCTTCTGAACACGTTTCAGAAAATTTTCCAGTTGCTCACGTAACAATGCACCTTTGGGCAACCACATTGGCAATCCTTGTCCTACATTCTGCGAAAAGGTAAACAATTCCATTTCCTTACCAATTTTGCGATGATCGCGTTTTTTGGCTTCTTCAACCAGAATCAGGTATTCTTCCAGCATTTTTTGTTTCGGGAAAGTTATCCCGTAAACGCGGGTCAGCATTTTGTTCTTTTCGTTGCCTCTCCAGTAAGCTCCGGCAATTGAAGTCAACTTAACAGCCTTGATAAAACCAGTATTTGGTAAATGAGGGCCACGGCATAAATCAGTAAAATTACCTTGATTATAAACAGTAATTGTTCCGTCTTCCAATTCGCTTATTAATTCTTCCTTCAGCGAATCGCCTTTTGAAGAAAACATTTCCAAAGCATCTTTTTTCGAAATTTCTCTCCGAACAATATCGTGTTTTTCACGAGCAAGCTCGATTATTTTTTTTTCAATCTTTTCAAGGTCTTTTTCAACTAACTGCTGACCCTGAGGCAGATCAATATCGTAATAATATCCATTATCAACGGTTGGACCGATTCCGAATTGAGTTCCCGGATAGAAAAAATCGATGGCTTCAGCGGTCAGGTGAGCAGATGAATGCCAAAAGGTTTCTTTCCCTTCCCTATCGTCCCACAGGAATAATTTTATGCTGGCATCTTTGTTAATAGGTCTGGATAAATCCCAAACTTCTCCTTCAACAGAAATTGACAAAACATCTTTGGCAAGCCTGCTGCTGATCGATTCTGCAATATCATATCCGGTAATTCCGCTTTCGAATTCCCTGACGCTATTATCGGGTAAAGTAATTTTAATCATTGGTAATTATGCTTTAAAAAACAGGGTGCAAAGATAAATATTAATAGCTGACATTGATTAATATTTATCTGTTTTTCGAACCTAAAATCAAGCCAAATCATTCCAAAATAAAATCGGTCCTATCACATCGCAGATTTAGGCATGATAGGACCGATTCAAAATCTATTTGTATGATTATCTAAAACCCAAACTTACACCTGCATTATAGGAAGTATACTCTGCTTTATTTATTGATCCGTAAAGGCTGAAGAATGCCAACTTTACACGGAGACCCGCATCCACGCATAAATTTGTCGATTCGAAAGTAACGTCAATCGGATCGTCCAGGTTATCTTTCGTTACGATATCTGTACCATTAATATTATAAGTTGTTTCAATTATATATTTTCCAAGCAGGTCAATAGTGGTTTCACTTTTGCTTTGCCCAATTCCGCCAAATACAGTCAATATGCCAATTTTTTTCGAAAGGATCAGTCCAAACTTGCTGGTTTTGGTATTAAATTTCAACATCTGGTTCTGATCTGCTCCAAAAACAACCTTAACATTGCCATCACTGAAATCATTTGGATCGAGGCTCAATTCACTTTGTGCGTTTACCGCTGAATAACTTCCAAATATTGATGCATCAAATGGTAATGCCTTTAAAACCGGAATCCATTCTTTGAAATTATGCTTCACGCCCACGCCCCAAAATCCAATTTTCATTTCATCACCGTCATTATCGTACTTCATTTCTGGAACAAACCTTCCAATAATATCGGTATGAGGCAATAAACCAAATCCAATTTGAGCCATTGGAACAGGTACAATATCTAATCCAGCTCCCGGAGGTGTATTAAACGATGCAATTGTTTTTCCATTTTCCCTTACTAACAGTCGCGGCCCTTCAACATCGGTTCCAGCAACAGTTGGTGCGATATGTTTCGAAGGGTCCTCCAAGGTCAGTCTTGTTAATCCAAGCTCATTTAAATCAAAGGTAGTGGCTTCATTGGGTATTTGAATCGCACTTACATTTATGCTGAAATCAAAGCCAAATAATTTATGTGTTTTTGCTGAATTATACCAACCATTATTTAAACCATCACCCAAAGCCAATGCATATGGATTTAAATAGGCACGAACAAGCGAGTTTGCATCACTTTTACCAGCCTTCAGAAATTCAACAACATTCGATTGTGAAAATGTAATCTGGCAAAGTATCCCTGCAAAAATGAGTAAAATAAGTTTTTTCATAATAGAACTTTTAAAATTTGTATTTCTTATCGTTTCCCCTTAATCCTTCTTCTTCAATAACAAAATATTCAGTTCGTTATATTATTTTATCGTTTGACAATATAATCAATAATTTTTGAAATAAAATGAACTAATCGTATTCTGATTTACCTACTTTTTTATGTGGAAAAAAATTCGAAGTTTTGACACCGGAAAGAACCAATTAACAGAGAAATCATGAGTATCAAAAAAAGCTTTATACTTATTCTTATAAGTATTTCATTAACTGCATTTTCACAAAAAAAGATAGAACTGAACGACATTGTTGGACGACGTTTCTTCGTGCAAAAAAGTGTTACCGGTTTGCGATCGATGAACGATGGACTAAATTACACTACCAAGGAGAACGAAACCAAAATTGTGAAATACAGCTATAAAACCGGAAATCAGGTCGAAGTTTTATTTGACCTGTCGAAAATAGAAAATCCGGGGTTTACAGGGTTCAGTGATTATGATTTCAATAATGACGAGACTAAAATACTGTTTACCACCAACCAACATTCAATTTACCGCCATTCGTTTACTGCCGATTATTTCGTTTGGAATCTGACAACGAAAGAAATGACTCCCCTTTCAACCAATGGCACACAGCAACTGGCAACATTTTCGCCCGACGGAGAGCGAGTCGCATTTGTCCGTAACAACAATATTTTCATTAAAAGCCTGAAGTTTGGAACTGAAAACCAGGTTACGCGCGACGGCAAAACCAACGAAATTATAAACGGTGCCCCCGACTGGGTTTATGAAGAAGAATTCAGCTTTAACAAAGCCTTTGAATGGTCGCCCGACAGCAAATTCCTGGCATTTATTAAATTCAACGAAACAGATGTTCCAATGTTTAATATGCCAATGTATCAGGGACAAAAGCCCGAGCTAAAAGAAAACCAGCTTTATCCCGGAAGCTACAGTTATAAATACCCGAAAGCAGGCGAAAAAAACTCGGTGGTGAGTGTTCTTGTTTACGATTTGAAATCGAAAAGCAGCGTTACCGCCGAAATTGGTGAAGATACAGAACAATACATTCCGCGAATCAGGTGGACAGCTGACGCTTCTGATTTGGCTATCATGAAACTAAACCGACTGCAAAATAAGCTGGATATTGTTTTGGCCAACCCTTATACCGGTGATACCCGAGCCTTTTTTACCGAAAAAAACAAACGCTACATTTCTGAAGACTTTTTCGATAACTTCATTTTCCTTCCTGACAACAAATACATAGTTATGAACAGTGAACGAAACGGATATTCTCATCTGTACTTGTACGATCGGCAAGGATTTGAAGTCAAACAGCTGACCAATGGTAATTTCGATGTGACCGCTTTTTATGGTTTCGATCCGGTGAAAAAGATTTTCTATTATCAGGCAGCCAAAGAATCGCCCATGCGTCGCGAAGTCTATTTTGTAAGTCTGGATGGTAAAAAATCAGGAAAATTATCGACTCAAACAGGAACCAATCAGGTCGATTTTAGTTCCGGATTTCAATATTTCATCAATACATTTACAAATACTGAAACGCCCAATTTGATTACCCTTCATGATCAAACCGGAAAACTTATCCGTACGCTTGAAGAAAATAACGACCTAAAAAAGCTCCTGAAAGATTATGCCATCGGTAAAAAAGAATTTTTCAGCTTTAAAACCTCTGAAGGTGTTGATTTAAATGGGTGGATGATTAAACCAGCCAATTTCGATCCTACCAAGAAATATCCGGTTTTGATGACCCAGTACAGCGGACCAAATTCGCAGCAGGTGCTCGACAAATGGAGTATTGGCTGGGACGATTACCTGGCCCAGGAAGGCTTTGTGGTAGCCTGTGTCGATCCACGCGGAACTGGCGCCCGAGGAGAAGAGTTTAGGAAAATGACTTACCAGCAATTGGGTAAATATGAATCGGACGATCAGGTGGAAGCAGCCCGTTACCTGGGAACACTTTCGTTCGTTGATAAAAACAACATTGCCATTTGGGGATGGAGTTATGGCGGTTTTATGGCGGCATTGTGTATGGAAAAAGGCGCCGATGTTTTTAAGGCCGGAATTTCTGTCGCTCCCGTTACCAACTGGCGCTTTTACGATAGCGTTTATACTGAACGGTACATGCGAACACCCAAAGAAAATCCTGATGGATTTGACGATAATTCGCCACTTTCACATGCTGAAAAAATCAAGGGCAACTATCTGATTATTCATGGATCGGCCGATGACAATGTACATTTTCAGAATACCATGGAATTTACCGAGCGTATGGTCCAGGCCGGAGTACAATTCGATATGGCTATTTATACCAACCGAAATCACGGCATCAGGGGAGGAAACACCAGCATACATCTTTATACCAAGATGACAAATTACCTGAAAGAAAAATTACAGTAATTCAATTGTTTTCGATGTAAAAAAACATATCGTTGAATTAACGTTGTATTTAACGTATTTTTGTAAAATGAATAACCTGACCAACGAACTAAGCATTGCCGCGCTGCGAAAAGGCGAAAAGAAAGCTTTTGAAGAAATCTACAACGATTTTTTTGGGGTCTTGTATCACCTTTGCAACCAATATCTGCACGACGAGAGGGTTGCTGAAGAAATGGTGCAGGATACCTTCATGAAATTATGGGAAATCAGGCAAACTCTGAATGAACAGGTTAACCTCCGGAATTTTTTATATACCATCACCAAAAACAATTGCCTTAATTATTTGCGAAACCAGAAAATATCATTGAAATACCAGGATAATGTAAAGTATCTGGAAATGCAATTTAATTATGAAGCTTTGGAAAAATTAGGCAATTACATCCAATTCGAAGAACTCAAAACTAAAATTGACGTGGCTATTTCGCACCTTCCGGCTGAAGTAATTGAAACATTCAGCCTGAGCCGGTTTGAGGATTTGTCGTACAAAGAAATTGCCGATAGGCAAAACATCAGCGTCAAAACTGTTGAAGCCCGAATATCGAAAGCTTTACGCATCTTACGGGTTGAGCTAAAAGACTACCTACCTGTTATCTACATGATTACTAAGATATTTTCATGAAAATTAACACCTATTTTATTCCTAAATTTCTCTCCAGTCCGTATTTTTCAAAAAAAATATTCTTTTTTTTCATTTTATCGATAGGGTATTCGCCAGTTAATGTGTTTAGTGCTTATAACGAAAAGATACATGGGCGGAGATAACTTCAATAAAATATATAATAACACAGCGAGTGAAGCCGAAAAATTTGACTTTTTCAGCTCACTTGAGAATGACACTGAAAAGAAAGAGGAATATTATCACTACAAAAACCTTCATGTACTTAGCAATCTGAATCCGGACCAATACCGAAAAAAACAACACGAAAGCTTTTCGAATTTCTGGAACCAGGTACAGCCGTCAAAACCTAAAAAATTAATTGGCCAATGGATGCGTTATGCTGCAATTTTTATAGTCGCCTCGGTTTTAGGATTCATGGCAAACTATTTAAACAAGAATGAATCAGCAGACTACCAATGCGTTGAATACAGCTCCGAAAAAGGTTCAGTTTCCACAATTCATTTGGCAGATGGTTCGGCCATCTGGCTTAGTTCGGGTACAAATCTAACCATCGCTAAAAACCACCAGGGAGAAACAATAGCCAAACTGAAAGGAGAAGCTTATTTTGACCTGATTCCAAATCCCAAGCGGAAATTAATTATCGATCTTGGACATTTTAAAGTAAAGGACATTGGTACTCAATTTAATATTCGGGCATACGATTCGGAACAGTCAATTTCGGCAGCTTTGGTTGAAGGCCAGATCGATTTAATCAATAATTCGGAAGAGCCCCTATTGACTGTAAAACCCGGGGAATTTATAGAATTTGAAAAATCAAGCCAAAAAATCTCAGTAAATCAACAAGATCCGTCAATCGTAACTGCATGGAAAGATGGAAAATTTGTTTTTATCGATAAAAGGCTCGATGAAATTTGCAAAGAATTGGAGAACTGGTATAATATTGAAATTCAGATAGAAAACAAGAATTTGGCTAGTACGAGATATACCAGTGTGGTAAAGCGCAGTACAACAGTGCAAATGGTGCTAAAAATACTCGCCGTGACCGATCAGATTCATTATGAAATAACCGATAAAAAAGTAGGAAAGGACATTATTCAAATACGAAAATAAGGATGCACCCGTGGAGGGGTGCATCCGAATTCGATAAAAGAAACTGAGTGGAGTCAGTTTCCAGTATTAACTTAATTCAAAACAAACGTATGAAAAATTGTTATGACTTGCTATGCCTTGCACGGCGAAGGTGGGAAAAAATTATTCGCACTATGAAACTAACTATTACATTGTTATTGCTTGCAGTACTTACTGCAACCGCTGGCTCAACATACAGCCAGTCAGTTCGTATCAACCTCAAGATGAAAGATGCCTCGCTGGTGGATGTTTTTCGTGAGATCGAACGTTCCAGCGAATTCGGATTCTTCTTTAAAAGCGAAGAATTGGATATGGACAGACGTATTTCAATTGACCTGAAAAATGCTACAATTGAAGAAATCCTGAAAAAAGTACTTATCGACAATTACGAATTCCGTATTTTAGATAAGAACATTGTTGTAACCAGGGGAAGTTTTAATACCATTGAACAGCAACAAAAATCCATTTCCGGTAAAGTATCTGATTCAACAGGAACTCCACTCCCAGGGGTAACAGTACTTCTAAAAGGAACTACAAATGGAACAATCACCGATGCAAACGGGGCATTCACTATTTCGAATATTCCGGCAAATGCGTCATTGGTATTTTCTTTTGTAGGAATGAGATCTCAAGAAATCCTTGTTGCCGACAGAACTACAATCAACATTGTTCTTGAGGACGAAAGTATTGGTATCGATGAAGTTGTAGCTGTTGGATATGGCACAATGAAGAAAAAGGACTTAACCGGTTCTGTTGCCAATATGTCGGAAGAAAGATTGCTTGACAGGCCTGCAATCAACGTTGCTCAGGCAATCGGTGGAAAAGTTGCCGGTGTGAAAATCATCGAACGTAGTGGTCAGCCAGGAGGTAGCGCAATGATTCGTGTTCGTGGTACAAACTCAATTAACGCCACAAGCAACGAACCTCTTTTTGTTGTTGACGGAGTAGTTGGTGTTTCAAACGCGTTGAGCTTATTGAACCCTAACGAAATTCAGTCGATGGACGTTTTAAAAGATGCTTCGGCAACTGCTATTTATGGAGCTCGCGGATCGAATGGTGTTATCATTATTACCACAAAACGTGGTGTTGCTGGCAAAACTCAGGTTGAATACAGCAGCTATGTGACAAGAGGTGATATGAACCGGAAATTCTATGTTTTGGATGCCGAACAAATGATGTATGTAACCAAACAAGCATGGATGAATGTTAACAAATATTCAACATCGCCTAACTGGTCGGCATGTTTTGACGCTTCTATCTTGCCTTCAGGTTATTCAGGAAAGACTTACTCAAGTATGCCTTATCTTTTCGAGAAGACTACTGCTGGCGCATATTCAATTCCTTTGGTTGGAGCCGATGGCAATTATTACAAACCAAGATTTGATACAAACTGGGAATCTCTGATTTTCAATCCTTCGACTTCAACAAATCACCAGATCAACATTCGTGGTGGTAACGAAAGAGCCAAATTTGGTGCATTCTTCGGTTACGCACTTGAAGATGGGTTGCTTGACAATTCAAATTTCAGACGTTACTCTGGAAAAGTGAATGGCGATATCAAAGTTAACGACCATATCGACATTAGTGCTAACCTCGGTATCAATAAAAGTAAAGAACAAACCAACGACGTTTCATACTTCAGCGGTGGTATAGCACGTGCTGCTGTTGAAGCTTATTCGATACTTCCAATCAAATATCCAAACGATCCGTCAATTTACGGTGCATATGCCGACCAATGGAGTAGCAACGCTGACTTTCCTGCCGGAGAAACTCCTCACAACCCGGTTCATATCACTAACGATGTTGAAACATTTACAAACCGTTCACAGGTTACTGGTGATGTTACTGTAAACGTAAAAATCACACCTGAATTGACATTCAAATCGAACATTGCAATTGACTTAAACTTCCGTAAATACAATAACTATGGAGGTCGTGCAATTTCAACAGGAAACCAGGGAAATGCCAATATTGATATTGAAAACACTACTTACTGGCAGAACGAAAACTACTTCAACTACAGTAAAACTATTGGAGACCACGCTGTAACAGGTATGGTAGGACTTTCATGGTCGAGATACAACTGGGAAAATCTGAACACCAGCAACCAGTATTTCTTCGATGACTTCTACAAATGGCATAACATTGGTATTGGTACAGCTACCCGTCCAGCCCCTTCAAGTTCGGATGGCCAGAATTCATTGAATTCATATTTTGCCCGTGCCAACTATACCTACAAAGGAAAATACCTGATTACATTAACTGGTCGCGAAGATGGATCTTCTCGTTTTGGATCAAACTCTAAATATGGTTTCTTCCCTTCAGGTTCTGTTGCATGGAGAGTAAACGAAGAAGAATTTGCTAAAAATATCGCGATATTATCTAATCTGAAAGTTCGTGCCAGTGTTGGACAAACAGGTAACCAGGAAATTGGTTCTTATGTTACTCAAACTTTCATCGGTTCAGGAAATATTGTAATGGGTGGCGTTGTTACACCAGGTTTGTATCCGAATTCAGTTGGAAACAACGATCTGAAATGGGAAAAAACAACTCAGTACGATGCTGGTTTCGACCTTGGTTTATTTAAAGACCGTATAAACATGGCATTCGACTATTACAACAAGTTAACTGAAGACATGCTTCTCGACGTTCCACTTCCACAGTCAACAACTACTGGTAGTGTTAAAAAGAACTATGGTAGTGTTGAAAACAAAGGTATCGAGTTAACACTTGGAACTCATAACATTAAAAGTACTGATTTCAACTGGTTCTCTGATATTACATTCAGTGCAAACAAAAATAAGATCGTTAAACTTGGACCAACCGGAGCTGACATCCTGCGCAACTATTGGGTAGGTGGAGCAAACACTATTTTACGCGAAGGCGAATCGGTTGCTTCATTCTTTGGATTGACCCGTCTGGGCACATACAGTACTGAAGAAGCTTCATTGGCTGCCCGTTATGGATTTGTTCCTGGCGACGTTAAATACGAAGATAAAAACGGCGATGGTGTAATCAGTTTCGTTTCTGACGGTGATTTACTTGGTAGCGCATTCCCAATTTGGGATATGAACGTTAACAACTCTATCGATTACAAAAACTTCGATTTCAGTATTGACATCAGATTCTCTTACGGAGCGAAAAAAGAAAACCGTACCAACCACTCTTCAGAAGACCGTCAGGCAATGGCCAATGGTAAAAACTCTATCCTGAACGCATGGCGTCCTGATCACCAGAATACCATGATTGGACAGGTTCGTCCAGGTAACGGTGGTGCTTACTATCAAACGTATCCTGATACACACTGGATCGAAGACGCTTCATTCGTCAGAGGCGATGGTGCAACTCTTGGTTACTCACTTTCTAAATCAACTCTTAATAAATTGGGAATTAGCAAATTAAGAGTTTACACAACTGCAAAGAATTTCTTCGTTCTTACCAAATATTCAGGATACGATCCTGAAGGTAGTGACAGAGATAACATGGACTCAATAACTCCAGGTATGGACTTCTTCATGTATCCTCGACCAACAACCTACACATTTGGTATTAATGTTATTTTCTAATTTTAAAATACTAGAGAAATGAAAAAGATATTATTATTAGTACTAGGACTTGGTTTTATACTCGGCTCTTGCGAGAAATTTCTGGAAGAAACGCCAACCGGATCCCTTACATCTGAAACCACGATTACCAGTGCTGCCGGTGGTCTGGCCCTGGCCTCTGGTCCTTACCGTTCATTGGGTAACTGGGTCGATGGGGGTGATCAATGGGGTAAAAACCTTGCTGCATCGCTCGAATATGCTACCGGAAAAGCTTATTCTCAATACATGGGATCAATCCTTTGGGTTTACGAAAGCAACTCTATTGCCGGCGACTACGACTATTTCATCAACGAGTGGAATAACTGGTACCGTGGGGTAAGAGATTGTAACTTGTCTTTAAGCATGTTACCTAATGTATCCGGATTATCTGCCGAACAAAAATCAAAATACATCGGTGAAGTTCGCGCACTTCGTGCATTCTACTACTTTAACCTTGTTCGTTATTACGGTGATGTTCCTTACAATACATCAGTTTTGACCGACATTTCGCAAGCTTCACGCGAGCGTTCGTCTTTGAAAACCATTTACGACAAGATTATTGTTCCTGACCTGGAATATGCTGTTAACCAAAGTACACTTGTTGATGCACCGTCAACTGACGGCCGTATTACTAAATTAACTGCAAGAACTTTATTGGCCGACGTTTACCTGACAATGGCCGGGTATCCTTACCAGGAAATAAATGCAGCTAACGACACAACAAAAAAATGGTGTGCCGAAGGCCTATGGACAATGAAAGATTACCCTGTTAATACAACAAGCTCCAAAGAACTTTTGCAGAAAGCAAAAACTCAGCTTGATTTCCTTTATGGTAAATTTAACCTGGGAACCTATGACGATTTGCACAACCCTGCAATGAATAACAAGGGTGAAGCAATCTTCCAGGCACAATTCCTTGCAGGTACAAGAAACAATGGTATTGTACAGGTTTGTCTTCCTTTGGCAAGTCAAATTTCATTGAACGACGAAAACGGAACATTCATTCCAAGTCCGGCTTATCATGCTTCATACAATCCTGCCGACAAACGTGTTCAGGATCGTCAGTTCTTCTTCTACAGCGATACAAGGTCTACGAAATATGATGCAAACGAAGGTCCTGCTTCAAAATTCCCAATGGCATTCTTGTATAAATACTACGATAAAAGCTCAATCAAAGTAACCGGACAATCAGGTTTAAACTGGACTTTCTATCGTTATGCTGACGTTTTGTTAATGCTTACCGAAGTAAACTGGACTCTTAATCAATTGGGAGTAGCAGTTACCGCTGATGAAATTACAAAAGGTATTAATGCTGTCAGGACAAGAGCCCTTATGCCAACTTATGCAAACATCGATGTTACCCTAAAAAGTATCATGGCCGAACGTGCATACGAATTGATTTTTGAAAACAAAATGCTCTGGGACATGAGACGCACGCGAAAAGCCCTTAAAGATGGTAGCGGCCAGTTCGATGGACTTGAAAATCTTGTTGGTCATCAGCCAAAGAGTTTCAACTACCAATTTTCTGCAAAACACCTTTTGTCTCCGGTTTCTGGTACTGAAATCGACAACAACAAGTCATGTTCTCAGAACTTTGGTTGGGCTCCTAAACAAGCAGGACAATAAAACGATTTAATTAATTGATAAACATACGAAAATGAAAAACATCATAACATTAATATGTGCGCTGGTTTTGATCGTAAGTTGTACAGAACAAGACTATTATGAAATACCTACCGATGCAAACGGAGATGTTTTATTTACAGGAATTTCAAGTACAACCTCTACTGGCATAAGCACTTTGGATAATTCATTCACCGTCACCGCAACTTTTGCCACTGCCAAAGTTGGAGATATGATGACTGTTGAATTGCTGAAATTACAAATACCTCCATCGGGTGGTACAACGAATCAATTGTTGCCTTTAACCGGAACTCAAAAACAGGTAACTGTTGGAGCCGATATGAAAGCTACTGTTACTTATACAAGGACTGAAGCTCAAATGTCTAAAGTTGGTGACTACGTTACTGTTGTTTTCGCCGGGAAAACCGATTACGCCAAAAAACGCGTTGACATGGTTCCTGCAACAACTGTTTCGAAACCAAAAGTTACTGGTAAAGAAATTGACGTGGCACGTACAGCTGAAACTGCATTCTTTAATGTAACAGTTGCTCCAAAATCTGGAGTTTATACCGGAACTTTGGTTGCAAAAAGGAAAAACGGACTTAAAGCTCCATGGGTAGATGTTACCGGAACTCCTTTCTCAGGCGCACAGCCTTTCCTTGTTCCAATTTCAGGAAGCGATTTTGCTGCATCAAAAGACACCATGTACTATTCGTTCTCAGCTGCTTTAGGAAGCTATACCGATGAGGTTGCGTCGACTGTTATCGTACGTGATCCTTATTTCTTCCTGAAGAAAGCTGCCACTTTAACTCTTGGTGGCTCATCAGCCGGTAGAAACATGTTGATTAATGCTGCTGTTGCTGAAACAGATCTTACAGCGAATATTGCTATTTCAGGTTCTCTTATCCTGAAAGGTGGTTCGGCATGGTTAGCTGCAGGAAATAAAATTGAATTTGTTCCTTCAACATTGGCAATGTACGAAAGCAATAATTCGACCAATATTATCGCTGCATTTAATGCTGGAGTATCTGCCACAACTGCTGATCCAATTGTAGGTGCTGGTGTTTACATTTATAAAATTGTAAATGGCCCTGCCCCTACCGATGTTTACTATGGTATCATGAAAATGACTAATGTTCTTCCAGGTACCTCTGTTTCATTCGAGTACAGGATTGGCGATATGTATGCCCATCTTTCGGTAATTAAATAGTATCATTTATTTTAGGCGCTGCTAAGAAATTAGCAGTGCCTTTTTTATAAAACCATCTACACCTCTTGGTTTAAATACAGAACCCTAATACCACCATAGTATAAAAACCAACTCCGGCCCGGATCTCTTACTGAAAATTTGAGATTCGGGCTGGTAATTATCCGGTAAATTTTGACCGGTCGAAACCAACAATTTAAAATTTTAGTTTATCCATTAATCATCCCTTATTGGGATCTAAAAATTAAGTCATGAAAAGAAATATTTTTCTAGCTCTATCATTTGCAGCCATGCTGCTCATAGCGCTTCCTTCGTTTTCGCAAGAGGCAAATAAACTCTCGAAACAAGAGAAAAAAGAAGGTTGGGTAATGCTGTTCAATGGTGAAAACTTCGACGGATGGAGAAAATGTAATGGAACAGCGATGCCAGCAAACTGGAAACTTGATGACAATGCAATGAACGTTTTCATTGGTGAAGGGAAAAACCCTGGACAGGGAGCCGATGGCGATATCGTTTATTCAGGAAAGAAATTTAAAAATTTTGAACTTTCTATCGACTGGAAAGTTAGCAAGATGGCCAATTCAGGAATCTTCTACAATGTTCGCGAAGTTCCGGGCAAACCTGTGTATTATGCTGCTCCCGAGGTTCAGGTACTCGACAATGTAGATGCTACCGACAACAAAATTAACAGCCACCTGGCCGGATCGCTTTATGATATGCTTCCTGCCGATCCGAAAACAGTAAAACCCGTAGGTTCGTGGAATACCATCGTGATCAAAGTTAAAGATGGCAAAGTTACACATGTGCAAAACGGCGTTGAAGTATGTTCTTACACTTTGTGGACTCCTGAATGGGATAATTTGGTAAACGCTAGCAAATTTAAATCATTCCCGGGCTTTACCGAAGGAATCTCAAAAGAAGGTTTCATCGGTCTTCAGGATCATGGATACCCGGTATGGTTCCGCAACATCAAAATCCGCGAGCTTTAGTCAGTTTATTTTCAGAAAAAATGAGGATAAAACCCCGCGAGTATAAATACTGGCGGGGTTTCTTCGTTTGATAACATCCCGGGCAGAAGATGCAAAAGGTGTGGTTTCAAACAATCAAATTAAAGTACGATATTCGTACATTATTCCAACGCCATAAACACATCTAATGGAAACTACAACAAACAGAATTCTTGCGTTATTACTTTCAATCATCTTGTTGACCGGATGTAACAAAAACGCTGAATCTCAAAATAAACCTGATCTCACTTCTGGTTCTTTTGCAAAAGGCGCCGACATTAGCTGGCTTCCTCAAATGGAAGCCACAGGATACAAGTTTTACGGCGATAATGGCAAGGAAGAAGATTGTTTCCAGATTTTGAAGGATCATGGAATCAATTCCATCCGCTTGCGGACATTCGTAAACCCTACGGACGACAAAGCCAGTGGACATTGCAGCAAGGACGAAACCGTTGCTATGGCTGTTCGTGCACAGAAATGGGACATGAAGGTAATGATCGACTTCCATTACAGCGACACCTGGGCCGATCCGGCCAAACAAGGAAAGCCAAAAGCATGGGAAGGGCACGACTTCCCCACCCTCCTGAATGATCTTTACAACTATACTTTTGAGGTAATGACAGCCTTAAAAACTGCCGGTGTGGAGCCCGAATGGGTTCAGGTAGGGAATGAAATTCCCGGAGGAATGGTTTATCCGGAAGGAAGTTCGACAAACTGGCCTCAACTGGCGCAATTGATCAACAAGGGTTACGACGCTATTAAGGCAGTAAGTCCGGAATCGAAAGTCATCCTGCATGTTGATCAGGGAAACAACAACGACAGGTTCAGGTGGTGGTTCGATGCTGCCAAGGCAAACGGAGCTAAATACGACATGATCGGCTTATCCTATTATCCATACTGGCTCGAAGGAAAACCGGATTACACCCTATCCATCGATGACCTTGCAAAAAACATGAACGACATGGTTTCGCGCTACGGGAAAGAGGTGATGGTGGTTGAAGTGGGCGGCGAAGATGTAAAAGTTCAGAATACTTACGACATGCTGGTTGCCGTTCAGAAAAAAGTAAGGGAAGTACCCGAAAATAAAGGCATGGGCGTATTTTACTGGGAACCGGAAGGGGCCCGGAGTTGGAGTCATTATGCATTGAGTGCCTGGGGAGACGACGGAAAACCTACGAAAGCGCTGGATGCTTTTCTTTGGGATGGCAATTAACCACATCAAAAAATACTGAAGTTCCATTTTCTTTCGTTTAATGAAATCAGCATCCTGTTTTGATAATAAAATAGGGTGAGGCTCAGTAAAGACGGAATAGATGCAAGAGACAATTGAGGAAACCATGAAAACAAAAACGATTTTCATTCAGAAAAGCAGAATCATTAAAACGGTCCTATTACTTGCCGCATTTTTAATACTGGAAACAGGATCTTCATTTGCACGTGAGAAAAAAGTGAAGGAAAAAAAAGCGACTCCAACGTTTGGCATACTAACCGGTTTTGTGGTCGACAATGAATTTAACGAACCGCTTGAAAAAGCAGTGATCACCATTCCCGGAACTTTAATTAGCGTATTAACCGACCAGCAGGGCAAATACACCCTCAAAATGAAAGGTGGCGATTATTTCATGGAAGTGAATTATCCCGGTTATTTCAAGAAGCAGTACAATATGTCGGTTTCCGATGGCATCACCACGCCCATGTTTATCATCAAGCTGGAAGCCAATGCGGTTGGGCGTGAGGCACAGCGCAAAATCAGCTCTTTCGAAAACAAAAGGCAGTTTCCTCAAAGTATTGAAAACCTATCAACTTGGAAAACCACCGAACAAACAGGCCATCAAGAATTTAACGAATCGTTCCGCACGATTCCTTCGGTAAATCTATTGAGCAATGGCAGCGGTTACAACGACTCCGAAATTGGCTTCCGTGGAAATGATGCCGCACGCACTTCGTACACTTTTAATGGTATTTTGCTGAATAATCCTGAAACCGGGAAAGTAAGTCCTTCTATGCTTTCAGGCATGACCGACTGGGCCGGGCAAATTCAGGTTGTGAGCGGACAGGCTGCTAATCTTCAAAGCCAAACCAATTCAGGAGGGCTGATTAATGTGCTTTCGCTGCAGCCGCACGATAAAGCTGGTGTTGACTTACTGGCTGTTTATGGCAACGAAGGCTTCCTGAAAACTTCCGCAACTATTCATTCAGGATTATCTAAAAAAGGACTGGCTTCGTCAATTCAAATTTCACGCACTTCAGGTGATGGTTTGGCACAAAATACAGCCTTCGAACAATACGGATTTTTCCTGAATATCCAGAAAGAATTCAACCAGTTTCATTCGTTGGTTTTAAACCTGAATGGAGTTATCCAACAGCACGACCGGAATTTTCCGGATTCGATTGGCGCCTATAATCTTTATGGCACAAAATACAACCGCGAATGGGGCTACCTCAACGAAAAACCGCTGTCGGTAAGCACCAATTACGGCAGAAGCCCGCTGATTAGTTTGACACATTTCTGGCACCCCCGCATTAAAACACACATTACTACGCAAGTTTTCGCACAGCTCGATCGGTCGGCACAATTGGACCTCGATGGCAAACCAATCAGCCTGCCTTCGGGTTCAATTCCAAGGGACGAAGCCGGGCAGCTCTTGTTTGATCAGGTTTCGGAATGGAATAAAGGCCAAAATGTGACCAGAATGGGAATCTTTCGTTTACCTGATGCTGATGGGAAATTCAGTAATTCTGAAACTTTGGGGATTTCAGTCCATTCGGCCATTAACAGCGAAACCCGTTTGGGTTTGCGGACCATTATCACGAGAAACATTACCAAACAAACTGATTTTAGCGCAAGCATAAACCTCGAAGACTACCGGGCCAATCACTTTGGAGCAATCAACAATTTATTGGGTGCCGACGGTTACACAAACTATTCCGATGTCAATTTTCCTGAAGGGTTTCCGATTGAAAACCTGTTTCAACCCACTTTCCTGACCAAGTACAATTCACCCGACAAAGCGGGGTATTATTATCAGTCCGGAATTCAGACCGGTGGCCTGTCGATGCGTTTGAACTATCAAACCAACCGATTTGGGTGGTATCTGGCCGGATCAGCTTCCATGCAAAATATCATCCGGACCGACTATTTCAACTATTTAAATACTGATCCTGACCGGAAAACAGAGTCCACTCTTTTACCCGGCGGACATGCCCAAACCGGGTTTAATTTCAAACTTTGGAAATACCATTCCATTCATTTGAACTTAAATTACGGTTCGTATCAGCCCTTATTTGCCACACTTTTCCCCTCCGGAAACAATTGGAAAAATCAGGACGCAACCAATGAACAGGATTTTGATGCTGAATTTGGATACACCATTTTCAGCAGAAAGTTAAAAGTGGAAGCTTCGGTTTACCGGTCGCAGATTACAAACCGGCCTATGGTCAGGTATTCGAATTTAAATTCCGGCGATTCATTTGGACTTATCAACGGGCTGGCAGAAGTACATCAGGGTGTCGAGTTGAAAGCTTCGTATAAAATAACCCGAAACTTTCAGATGAATGTCAATGGGTCGTTGGGCGACTGGAAATACACAAAAGATGCCCAAGCCACTGTTTACGATGTAAATAAAGAAATTACCAGCAAGAATGAATTGTGGCTGAACGGTTTACGGGTTGCTAATTCGCCTCAATTGAGCCTGTTTGCCGAAGCCGAATACCGCTGGGCTCATAACTTCTATGTCAGGCTGAATTATTACCGTGCCGAACAGATTTATACGCCATTCGGATTGTATGATTTTAATGATTTGTCCAACCGAAGTGATTACAAACAGGCCCAAATTCCAAAATATGATTTGATTGGTTTCAGTGGGAATTACCTGTTGAAATTCAGGAAACTTCCGGCGTTAAACCTGATTTTTGGCGGACAAAACCTGTTGGATACCGAATACATCGAACAGTCTTCAACAAATATACCTGAAGGAAATCCCGGTTATACCAGCAATCAGGTCTATTACGGAACAGGCCGTACCTGGTTTGTGGGGATGAAGGTTCAGTTCTGAAAAACAAAATACGAACAGGCTCAAATCTGATTGATAAAAAATCAGATTTGAGCCTGTTACATTTATCCAATTATTTCATCGCCGGAAGCAAATATTTCCAGATAAGGTTAATTTCAGCCTGCATATCGCTGATGTTTGCTGTTGTAACAATAACTGCATCCTTTTCAGGCAAAACAATAATAAACTGGCCATTGGCGCCATCAGCACGATAGGCATTATGGCGGCAGCGCCACAACTGATAGCCATACCCTTGTACCCAGTCGCTGTCCTTTGTCTTCCCATTAGCCGGAAACCAAACAGGTGGTTGCGTAATATGTGCAGTGGTTGCTTCGTCAAACCAGGTTTCAGACAACAGTTGTTTGCCGTTCCATTTTCCTTTTTGAAGCATAAACTGCCCCATTTTGGCCATATCTTCGGTTTTGATATACAATCCCCAACCTCCGGTATTGATACCTGTCGGGCTCACATTCCATTCAGCTCCAACAATACCTAACGGACGGAATAAGCGGGGATATAAATAATCGATTACCTTTTCGCCGGTCACCTTCTGAACGATTGCAGAAAGCATATAGGTTGCCAAACTGTTGTAAACGAATTTGGTTCCAGGTTTGTGTTCAATGGGCAAAGCCAGAAACAAACGTTCCCAGCTTCCGTCCTGAGCTCGGATTTTGCTGGTCGGATCAACGTCATGCCCAACCGACATGGTCAGCAAATCACGAATCTGGAATTCGGCCAAATATGGAGAAATAGTTGCCGGCAAATCGTTTGGAAAGAAAGAGATGACTTTATCAGTAACTTTCAGGCGATTTTCGGTTACTGCAAATCCAATTGCAGTTGCTGTAAATGTTTTGCTAACCGAATTCAGAATATGATTTTTATTGGCTGCATTGTCGCCCAACCAATTTTCGGCAACCACTTTCCCATGACGTAAAATCATCAGGCTATGCAGATCCTGTCCGCTTTCTTTAACCGCCTTAAAATAATTGCTGATTCCTTCGGGATTGATTCCTTCAGCTGCGAGAGTGCTGCGGGGCAAAGCTTTTGTGGCGTCGTTATAACTAATTAAACTGATACCCTTTTCACTGACCAGCGATTTCACTTTATCGCTTTTAAAAAGATCGGTCACCCCCTGACGGTCGACAGCCACATTTTCGTAACCAACATGATGTACCGCCTGCATTTCAATATTATCCAAAGCCGGATGATCAACAAAAACATACGTTTTACCAGCTTCCAGATTATCCAGCATTGTCATAAAACTGGCCTCTTTTTCTGCGAGAGTTTGTTTTGGACCACCGTAGCCCACTCCAAAAATACCGTAATCGGCTTTGGGATTGGTACTCACATCGGCCAGATTGTATTCAGCTGCCAGTTTTCTGGTCAAATCAGCTACTTTTTGATCGAAGCCTGAAGATCCCATGTGTCCGGAGAGGTGACTGACGTGGGGAACATTCTTCAGCGCCATCTCGATCTGGGCCCGAAACTCCTGCTCGATCTCATCTAATTTCCATTTATTTTCGGTAATAGCCAGTCCTGGATAATTCGGATTCGGCGCGATCATAGGAAAGAAATAGCCATTTCGGTCAGTCAAACTTGGGCAATTGGTAAGAGGCCGCCATTTGATGTTGTCCCATTCGCTGGTAAGTGTCAGGTGCAATCCAACGTCAATACCCGGATTTTCCCTGAGTAACCGGGCTGCTTCAGGAAACCAGGGTGCAACAACCATTAATTCGATGGAAGTTACGATCCCATTTTTATAGGTGTCCATGCTGGCCAGATTACTCGACTGCGAGGAACCCATATCATCGCCGCGGACAATTAATCGTGGATTTGCTTTTTGCTGTGCCTGAGCAGCAAAAATGCACAAACAAACCAGGAACAGGAATACTGCTTTTTTCATGATTTAGAGTTTAGGTAAGGTTTTATTTTTTGAATTACAGGATCTGGTTAAACTCCAGCCGTTCGCCATCGGGGCCAAGGATATTGAAATATTTGCAGCCATTTTGCCAGAAAGGCAGGAATACCGGAGCTTCCTCAATGATTTGAAAGGAAGCACTCTTCAAGGCCAAAAAGGCAACATCAATATCATCCACATCAAAAGTAATGTGGTCGATATGCCCATCTTTCCGATCCCGTATTTCGTTCAATTTATGCGCGGGCAACTGGTACATTTCAATGATTACACTTTTATTTTTCATCATGATACATGTTCCGGTTTCGCCATCCTCTTTAAAAGGCGATTGCATCACATTACTAAAGCCCAATTGGCGATAAAAAGCTTCGGAAACGGCAATATCTGTTACCGGAATACCAATGTGCTGAATATGGTTTATCAGACTGGAAATTTGATTTTTCATAACTTTCAGATTAGTGTTTTCCAAAGATAAGGAACGAAGTCATTCGTGCTTATCAATTCATTGGTTTATTTAACAACACCCGACAGAATCTGAACCAGTCCTATTAACAATTTGCCCCTTTGCTATTGCGAACAAAGGGGCAAACTAAATCACATATATGATTTTAGAACAAGCTTTGCGGTGCCTTTGCTCTAACTAACAATCCATTAAATATTAAAATCAATCAACTGTTTTGTTTGCAGTAACTGGCTTTAGCATAACAAGTTGAAAAACGATAGCAACGACCACAATTATTGACAGCATCGCAAAATCGTGCCTCATGTTTCCTGCATCGGCTGATTTCCCCAGAAAGCTGGTAATAACTGCGCCGGCCGAAATACCAACCAGATTCATCAGTCCATAACCTGTTGCACGATATCGTGGCGACACAAACTGACAAAGAATAGGCATGTTATTGACATCAAATATTCCAAATCCCAATCCGAACAACATTCCTCCTAACAGAATAAATTCGAAACCTGAACCATAACCCAATAGGAATAAGGCAGGGATAGTGAATGCCAGTCCGACAACTCCGGTATAAATGCGTCCTTTCAGATTTCGTTGAACCCAGCGGTCGGAGATAAAGCCGCCCAACAAAACACCAACAAAGGACGACATGGCGGCAGTAATTGTTGCCAAAGGGCCAGCCTGCGACATATCTAAATGCAGCGTATCGGAAAATAGCGTTGGCAACCAGTTTTTCACAGCCCATCCGGGAAAGCTTGGCGCCGTAAAATAGAACAACAACACCCAAAATGCAACATTTCCAAACAGAATCCCCAAGCCTTTAAATGCCATCGAAAACTCTTTTCCAATCGAGGACTTTTGCTTCGGATCTATGGTGTAAGTTTTCTTTTCTTTCAGGAACAGCATCAAAACCAAGCTATATGCAATACCAATTATTCCGAAGAAATGAAATGTCCATTGCCAAGAGAAATTACTGGCGATGGTTGCACCGAAGCCGCCAAAAGCTTGCCCGAGATATATTCCTGTAGTATGAATGCCAACAGCAAAGGAGCGCGTTTTGCCTTGATGATAATCAACAATAAGCGACAAGCCTGCTGGTATATAAAAGGCTTCGCTTACACCCATGATTGCCCGGAGAACATAAAGCTGATTGAATGTAGTGGCGTAACCCATAATTAAGGTCACTCCGGACCATACGAACAAACTACCAACAATTAACCACTTCCGGTTTATGCGATCGGCAATAATGCCGGAAATTGGGCTCATTAAAGCATAAATCCAAAGGAAAACAGCCATCAGCCGCCCAAAGTTTTCAGCTTTGGCCAATTCGGCAATATCAACCATCATAGAGGGTTTCATGGTCGAAAGCATTTGCCGGTCGAGGTAATTTAGCAAAGCCACAAACCACAATAAACCTACCACGACCCAGGGGTATATTTTGTTTTCTTTCATTCAGTAGCCTGAAATGAGCAAAATATTGAAGCCTTATTCCGTTTTTACCTAACGAAAAACTTCAATGTGATTTTCTTTTACTTGATTTTTTCGATCCAGATATTCCGGAACTGGATTTTACAACCTTCGGCCTGAAGTGCAATGGCTCCCTTCGTTAGCGAACAATTGGCTGCTGAATTTTGGAGTATTCCGTTTACCTTAATTTCAATGATATTACCTTGGCAAACAATGTCGTAGCTATTCCATTCACCATCTGGCTTTTCGTTTGAAGGATTCATTTTTGGAACAGCCGGTTTATCTTTTCCAGTCGAAACATATTCCTTTCCACTAATGGTAGCCTTCTCTCCTACTCCATGAACAACAAAGTCGCCAACACTCAGGTGTTTTAGGTTAGCCTGATAGTGAGACACCCAAATTTTATCAGGACCGGTAACATGCAGCATAATACCACTGTTTACAGGTTTTTCAGGATAACGCCATTCAACATGCAACCGATAGTTAGAATATTCTTTTTTAGTACGAAGATATCCAGCTGGCACGCCAACAGTTTCAATCACTCCATCTTTCACATAAAAAAATTTATCAGGTGTAAGTGAAGTGTCACCAACAAAAATAGTCCAACCTTTCAGGTCTTTGCCATTAAACAGCGATTGTTTCTTTTGGGCGAAGCTGGTTACTGCCAATAACAGGAATGCGGAAATAAATATGGTTTTCATCTCTAAATTAATTTATTTTGGTTCTTGAATAGTTGAATTTTGTCACTCAAAAAGTATTTGCCAAAAGAATGCAATCGATTTCACAAATCAAAATAAACATCCGTAAAAAGTTATCAAACATGGTTTTCTTCAGGATACAAGAAAAATATATTCCCGAAAATTTTAAAACATCCTAATTACGAATTATTGCGGGGTTATTTTTTATACTTTTCAGAACTAGTTTCAATTAGCCAGAACTTTTCGAACCAAAGCTTGCTCAAAATGGAAAACACAGATTCAATCGCTCTTTCATCAATATATAAACTCAAAAAAACCGATCGCGACATCTTTCAGGAATTGATGCCAACTAAAGTAAAAGAGATTCTTTTGCTGGCAACACTTTACGACAGCTATTCCATCGTTCGCGAAGGACAGTTCACCGACAAAATTTTTGGAGAATTCCTTCAGCTTAATTTATATACTTACCCAAGGTTTACAAGCGTCAATTCCGAAGAAGAAGCATTGCGAATGATTAAAACCCGTGATTTTGAACTGGTTATTATCATGGTGGGGGTCGATAAAAACATTCCGCTACTGGCGGCCAATGCCATTTATAAAACAAAACCACAGGTACCGATTCTTCTATTGGTCAATAACAATGGGGATTTGCGTTATTTCCAGACTTCTTCGACAAAAATTGAGTCGATTGACCGGGTATTTGTCTGGAACGGGAATTCGAACGTTTTCCTCGCCATGATCAAGTACATCGAAGACAAAAAGAATGTGGAAGAGGATACTAAAAATGGCAATGTGAGAGTCATTCTACTGGTCGAAGATTCAATACAATACTATTCGCGGTATTTGCCCATGCTGTACACCAACATCATGACGCAGACTCAAAACCTGGTGGAAGATAAATCGGCTGATGAGCTCCACAAAATCATGAAATTGCGTGCCCGGCCCAAGGTAATTCTGGTGAGTAATTACGAAGAGGCAGTTCTCGCTATTACCAAATACAAAAAATACCTGCTTTCGGTTATTTCTGATGTAAAGTTCCCGCGAAACGGCATTGATGACGAAGAGGCCGGAGTTGATTTGCTGAGGTATGTAAATTCTACTTTGCGGTTTCCGGTTCCGGTTCTGTTGCAGAGCCACGACGTAAACAACGCGCAACGCGCACTTGATGTTGGTGCCGATTTCATTAACAAAAACTCTGAAAGTTTATCGCTCGACATCCATAACTACATCTACAAACGGCTGGGCTTCGGAAACTTTGTATTTAAAGATACCGACGGAAATCCAATCATGGTAGCCCACAATATGGCTGAGTTTCAGGAAATGTTCCGTATTGTTCCGGAATCGGCGTTGGCTTATCACGGTCAGCGCAATTCGTTCTCGACCTGGCTAATGGCCAGGGGCGAAATAAACATTGCAGAACAATTACTCCCCTATCGTTTCGAAGATTTTAAAAACACCAACGAATTACGCGAGTTTTGTTTGGATGTATTCAGAAAAGTACGGATTCAGAAACTTCGGGGCACCATCATCAATTTCGATCCCACGCTTGTTTCAGGAAACCGTTATGTGGTACGACTGAGCAAAGGATCGCTGGGTGGCAAAGGACGCGGAATGGCTTTTATGTGCAATTTTCTGGAAAACATCGATTTTGCCCAGATTATTCCTGAAATGAATATCCGGATACCAGCCACCGCTGTAATTGGGGCCAGCGAATTCGATAAGTTTCTGGAAAACAACAACATGTTCGAAGAAATATACTCAAGCAACGATTACGAACGAACAAAAACCATATTCCTCGAATCGCAGTTCGATGAAGAATTTCAGGAGCGATTGTATCGCTATCTGGAACAGATGAAAAAACCCCTGGCAATCCGCTCTTCGGGTTTGTTCGAAGACTCGTTGATGCAACCCTTTTCAGGAGTTTATGCGACCTACCTGATTCCAAACAATCATCCCGACATCACGGTCCGTTATCAGCAACTGGAGACCGCCATTAAATTGGTTTATGCCAGTATTTTTACCGAATCGGCCATGTCGTATTTCGATGCTGTCAATTACAAAATCGAAGAGGAAAAAATGGCCGTAGTTGTGCAGGAAGTAGTTGGGCACCAATACGGCGACCATTATTACCCGTCAATCAGCGGAGTCGCACAATCATACAATTTCTACCCGGTTTCGTACATGGAGCCTGAAGATGGCTTTGCTGTTGCTGCCATTGGGTTGGGAATGTACGTTGTAGGCGGCGAAAACGCCTATCGGTTCTGCCCCAAATATCCAAAAATCAATACCTTAAGCGACCACGATCTGGTTCGCGATTCACAAAAGGAATTTTACGCCATCGACATGGATCACACCCAGTTTGACCTTGAAAACGGTGGTGAAAATGCAGCTATCAGGAAAATGAAAATCTCGTTTGCCGAAAAAGATGGCGTGTTGCAACATTGTGCTTCGGTGTACGATCACGAAAATGATCATCTCATTCCGGGTATCGACAGCCCCGGACTTCGTGTGATCGACTTTGCCAATATCCTGAAATATAACCATGTTCCTCTGGCCGACACCTTAAATTTGCTCCTAAAATTATTCCGCGAAGCAATGGGTTCGCCCGTTGAAATAGAATATGCCGTTGATTTGGAAAACGGAGAAAACAATCTCCCGACTTTTTACCTGTTGCAAATTAAACCGTTGATTCGCCGCGACGAACAACTGACTGTAAACATCGGCAATATCGATCCCGAAAAAACAATCATGTTTGCAAAAAGAGGAATGGGTAATGGAATTGTTTCAGGGATATCTGACATCATCTTCGTTGATCCTGATCGGTTCGACAAAATGAAAACACGCGAAATTGCTGCTGAAATCAATCAGTTCAACCGCAAAATGGATTTTCTGAAAAAGGAATATATTCTGGTTGGTCCCGGACGTTGGGGAACGCGTGATCCGTTTACAGGAATTCCGGTTACCTGGGCCAATATTTCAAGGGCAAGGGTGATTGTTGAAATGGGACTCGATGATTTTCCGCTGGATGGTTCGCTTGGGTCACACTTCTTTCACAACGTGACATCGATGAATGTAGGCTATTTCACCATACCTCACAATTCAACCGACTCAAGCATCAACATGGCAATGTTAAAAAGTCAACCGGTAATCGAGGAAGGAAATTACCTCAGGCACATCACTTTTGACCATCCGCTCAACATCATTATGGATGGAAAAAACCGTCAGGCGCTCATTTCATTCGAGTAAAAATAGTTACGGGTTGCGGGTTACGGGTTTCAGGTTTTCCCGAAACACGCAACTCGTAACCCGCAACATGAAATTCTTATTATACCAGTTTCGACTTTAAATTGGCTAGTTCGAGCTTCATTTTTTCCAGATCAGCCATCAGGTTGTTCTTCGAAGTTGAATCTTCCAGCTGAGTTTTACATTTCTGAAACAGATCTTTATAATACTCAACTCCTTTATTCAAATTATCCTGAAAAGTCACAAAATGTTTCTTTTGCTTATCCGAGAATGGTTTAACCGTTTCTTCCAATTTACCATTCAGGTATTCAATGTACATGCCCAGTTCCTTCACAAATAAATTTGGACGGTCGGTGCGTTCCATCACATTGGTTCGGCCATAAATGTGGTCAACCATCTTTTTCAGCGAATAGGTACCCGAAAAATAAGCCAGGTTTGGTCCCGGACAAATACTTACAGCAGTGCCTTCAATCTTGGTATCCAAACCATTGGCCATTAACGACGATGCTGTTAGTCCATTGCAAAGACAGGCTTTATCGGTTATTTTATTCAATTGTTTCTCGAATTCCATTTCATTCAGGTTCTGTTCTTTCAATTCCTGAATTTTTTTGCGTTGAAATTCCTTGGAAGCAGTACAAGTACCTTCTTCAGTAAAAACCGGAGTTAAAGCCAGGTATTTTTTCACACATGGAAATCCATAATTTCCGGCTTTATTCTGGGCTTCTTTTTTCAGGTCCATTCCTGTTCCGCGAACATTGTTGAAGATAACTCCCAATGGCGAAACTTCGCTCATGTAGAGGTCTTCCTCTTTGGCTTTGCACAAAACTTCCAAGGTTTGCTCATCAACGGTAACCGCTTCAGGAACCAACAAAAATGGAGTTCCCCAGCCTATCGAATCCAACTGATAATAATCAAGCAGAAACTGATGCTCTGTATTGGAGCCGACACCACCCTGAGCAGTAATTTTTACCAAAAATGGGGTCTCCGGAACAGGTTTTCCCTTTTCAGCCAAAGCCTTGATATAAATATCGTGAACAGCTTCAATCAGTTGTTCCTTATTTTCTTTAAACTCTTCCAAAACCGGGCCCAACAAAAATCCATCGGTTGCAAAAGCATGACCTCCGCAATTCAGACCCGATTCAACACGATACTCAGATACCCAAATTCCCTTTTTGGCCAGGAACCGACCTTGAATTAACGCTGAACGGTAATCGCTCACTTTCAGGATTACCTTCTTTTTTAATTCCATTTCAGCATTTGGGTAGAAATCCTCGAATTCTTCCAGATAGCTGTACAAACGAGGGTTCATTCCGGCAGAAAGTACCAGCGAAGAACTTAAATCGCTCAACGCAAAACCACGGAGTGCCGACTGTGCATCGCTCATTATGGAAGGTAATTTCTCACCGTTTTCGAACCGGTCGCGATCAAGTTTCGACATGATATTCACATCAATTTCGCCGGCAACCAGATTTTCCTTCAGCCAATCAGCCAATTTTTGTTTCATATCGACGGTGCTGATCATCTGATTGAATTTCTGCTTAATTTCAGACATATCAGGCAACATGGCAATGTATTTCTCCAGTTCTTCTTCCTTATGCGAAATAGAACTTTTCAGATCTTCGAACTTCTGCTTCACAATTTCCTGAACGGTATTCAGGTAAGCAGTGATCCGCTTTGCACGATGATCTTCAGCCTTGGTTGAAATTGACTGAAATGGCAAATTAAATTTCTTGCAATAAAATTCCCTCATCTTCTCCATGGTGATGTCGTCAACCAGCGATATAACCGAAGAAATGCCATAATGGGCCACTTTTACAGGAGTATCAATGGTATAACACAATCCCAATACAGGAATATGAAAGGTGTGTGGGTTATTTTGAAAACTCATATTCAATTTTCTAAATTATTAAAGGCGGTAAAAGTAATCTATTCAAGTTAAATTTTACGGTACAAATACTGATTTGAATAAAAGAAAGAGCAAAAAAAAACATGTTTCTATTACAGATTGCTATAATTTGAAGGAGTTTACGGCATTTTTCCAACAGAAGATACAGATATTCGAAAATATCAGCAATTCCATATTGATTTAATGTGGAATTGCTGATATTTCAGAAATAAGCTGATTTAACGTATCGATTGATTTTGGGCGAAACGTCGATGATTGAAAGAAGCTGGAATCTAAATATGGATCAGCCAAATTCGCTGATGCGCTCCAGGCGTGAAACATCAAGCAATTCAATGTTTTTGCAATGCATTCCTATCAGGCCATCGTCTTTAAATTCTTTCATCATCCGGATAACACTTTCGGTTGACATTCCGGTTAAATCACCCAAATCAGCACGAGAGAGTGGCAGTTCAAACGATTTGCTTTTAAAAATACGGTTCGATAAGCAGAGAAGAATATCGGCCAAACGACCATGTAATTGTTTCTGTGTCAATGAGAAAAAACGGCCATAAATTTGAGTAGTCGATTCGTTTAACAGGTTAATGATACGAAAGGCAAAATTTGAATTTTGTTTTAGTAATTGCCTGAAGATATTGATATCAATCATCCTGATTCTCGAATCGGTATAAGTTGTAACAGTGTATGGCAATTTACTGCTACCATCAAAAATCGACGATAAACCCAATAAATTATTCTTGGTCGAGAGCGTAAGTATCAGATTTTTATTTCTCTCTTCCAGATATATCTTGACCAAACCCTCCTCCAGAAAATAAATCTGTGATGCAAAAGCCCCTAGTTTACAAACCGTTTCTCCCTTTTTAAAGTTGATGCTTACGGAATGTTCATCCATTAGTAATTTCTCATCTTCAGTCAATAATTCGTACCAACTTTGTTTAAAATCAAATACGGAGCAATGGCTTACACCTTTAATGTCTGTTGTTTGGTTCATAATAATATTACTAAAAATTAAATCCTCACAAAAATAGTTGCTTCAAGTCAGTTTTTTCCTGACCGAAATTAGCTTTTATCCAAGTATAAATCAAGCCCACGGTTAATCTAAATCCAATCCGCTAAAATAGCTTTGTGAACGACAATCAAAAGGATAAATGACTTTCTAGCTGTAACTTATCCTTTTTGAAAGTATTCATCAAAAATTACTTTATAAATAAAACTCATCTATTATGAAAAGAACTATTCAATCAGCCGCACTATTGGCTATGCTTATTCTGGTATCCCTACTTCATTCGTGCAAGGAAGATCCGCCACCAGCACCGGCTAACAATGCGTATCTTACCTTGAAGTTGCACATGATGACAAACAACCTCGACTTGCCAGCTTTATTGTCAGGCTGGGTAGTTGATCCTTTCGGCGCTACAGCAACACCTCCGGGAATTGTTGATGATGCCACCAACTCAATTCCGGGATATACCGTTTATGACATTCGCTCGGCTGCCGACTTCGCTACAAACCACATCAAGAATGCTAAGAATGTTGTTTTGAAAGATGTTATCACCACAACTGAAACACTTGCGTTGGCCAAAGATGCAAAAATTTTGGTAGTTTGTTATACCGGTCAAACGGCAGGACAGGCAGTAATGGCTTTGCGCCTGTTGGGTTGGAAAAATGCTCAGGTTTTGAAATGGGGAATGGCTGGCTGGAATGCTACCTATCAGGGACCTTGGGTAAGCAATTCAGGCTTTGTAACTCCTGCTAACGGCGACTTAGCTGTTGGAAATGCCAATTGGGTTACTACTGCATCTCCTGCAACCGGTTCATTTACCGAACCTACTTTAACTTCATCGTCAACCGATGGCGCAGCAATCCTGAAAGAACGTGTACAGGCTGTATTAAATGCAGGTTTCGCAACCAGCGATGGTTCAGCAATTCTGGCAACACCTGCAAGTTACACTATTGTAAACTACTGGTCATCTGCCGACTACACCACACTTGGACACTATACAGGAGCTTATAACATCCCAGTTATTTCTTTGGCAAGCGACCTGATTAAAGGATTCGACCCAACCAAAGAAACACAGCTTTATTGCTGGACCGGACAAACGGCAAGCGTAGCTTCGTTCTGGTTGAATGTTCTGGGCTACAAAACCAAGCCTATCGGTTTTGGCGCAAACCGTATGATTTACTCAACTTTGAAAACTGCCGGAAAAACCACTTACAAAGGCCCAAAAACCTGGACCGTAACCAATCAATAATCAATCAATACTTTTCCGGCAGGCTAGCAGAACCCATTCAAAAGATATGTTCAGGTTGGTCTGCCGGAAATCAACACATTAAAAAGCTGTTTCAAAAGTTTCATGGCTATCAATTCTGGTCATCCTGAACTTATTTCAGGATCCAACCTAAGTTGAACCCCGAAACAAATTCGGTGTGACTGATATAAAGTCTTTAAACTTTTAAGCCAGCTCAATTCAATCATCAGTATTCAAAAACCATTTTATGAAGAAACTCTTATTCACAGGGCTAATCGCCTTTGCAATGGCAAGTTCATCAGCCTATTCTCAGGGTTGTATTGAACCTTCGGCTACCTCAACCGGCCCTCAGGTTATTGGCTATGTGCAAGCTGAAAATATCACCAACTTCCTTGGCACCGATGCTTCAGGAAACGACCTGACCACCAATTCATTTTCTTTCCGTAAGGCTCGAATTGGCGTAACAGGCTCTATACCATACAATTTCACCTACTATGTAATGACCGAATTAAGTCCGTCTCTTAACGGGCCTTATGTTCTTGACGCCTTTTTAACATGGAAAGCTGCCGGTCAATACCTGAAAGTTTCTGCAGGTCAGTTTAAATCACCTTTCGGACTCGAATTATCAACCGCTTGTCAATCGCTTTATACCGTCGATCGGTCGCTGGTAGTTAACGAACTGGCTTCGCCGTTCCGCGATCAGGGAATTATGCTGAGCGGAGGTACCGATTCGTTGCAAATCTTCGGAATCGAAAAACCCAATGTTTTGACTTATTCATTGGCATTTACCAATGGTACTGGTCTGAACGTAGGCGACAACAACAAATCGAAAGACATCATTGGCCGGATAGTTTTTGCCCCATGCGACTTTTTCCAGGTTGGAGGAAGTTACCACTATGGCAAACAGAAAAATCCTGATGCAACAGTTACCAAAGCCGATGTGTTAACACGTTGGGGAGCAGATCTTCAGCTTAAAAAATCGTTTGGAAAATTCGGATTCATATCGCAATCGGAATACATTTATGCCAAAGACGACGGATCGAAAATGATTGGCGGTGGTTGCGGTGCTACTCCTGAAGTAGTTCAGGGCTCATTCAAGCGGAATGGGTTTTATTCGCAGTTGATGCTTCAAACTCCCTGGAAGATTGAACCGGTTGTGAAAATTCAGAGTTACGATCCGAATATGGACCTTGATGATACCGATACCAAAGAGTACAAAACCGACAGCTGGATTTTCGGGTTCAATTATTACGTGAACGATTGGACACGCATACAATTAAATTACCTTTACAACTCCGAAAAAAGTTCGGCAACCGATTATACCCATTACAACGAAATCGAGAACGACATGCTTGTTCTTCAATTACAATTTAAACTTAAATAACTGGTGATCTCATGTTAAAAAAATTATTCTCTCTCGCCCTGATTCTGGCAGTATTTCAGTCGTTTGCACAGGGACCGCTTATTTCGGCCAAAGATTTTGCTGCTGAACTAAAAGCCAACAAAAACATGGTTGTAATTGATGCCAATACAGCTGATGTTTACGCCAAACAGCACATTCAGGGGGCAATCAGTATTCCGCTGAAAGAGCTGTATAAAACCGGAGCCGTTGAAGGACAAGTTAAGCCTGCCGAAGAACTGGCCGCATATCTTGCTAAAAAAGGCGTTTCGAATGCCAGCAAGATTGTTGTTTACGACGAAGGTTCGAACCGGTACAATACACGGATTTGGTGGATTCTGAAATCGGCAGGAATGGCTGATGTGTCTATCCTGCATTTCAATATGGACCAATTTGCAGCCGCTAAAATTCCACTGACAGCAACACCTGCAAGTGGAAAAGCAACCACGTTTACAGTTACCGAAAGCGCTTATAAAGCTTGTTCGGCCGACGATGTTAAAAACCGCGCTGAAGGAACCGTTTTACTCGACGGTCGCGAAAAAGATGAATTTAATGGGGTTGACACAGCCAAGAAAAGTAAAGGCCATCTCCCGGGAGCGGTTTGGATGAACTTCAAAGAAGTGCTGACCGCCACCGGAGCCTATAAATCGAAAGATGAAATTATTGCTGCTGCCGCCAAATTTGGCGCAACTCCCGAAAAAACAATCATTGTATATTGTAATTCAGGGGTTAAAGCGTCGGTATTATACGTTGCCCTGAAAGAAATTGCAGGTTTCCAGAATGTGCAGTACTATGCAGGTTCTTATGCCGACTGGACTTCGAATCCGGAAAATCAGATTGTTTTATAATCGTGTTCATAGATAAGGATGTGAAAGTGCCGGGGGTTTCTCCGGCATTTTTTGTTTGAGTAAATTGGTAGTAACTCGCAGAGATTTTGTAAAAATTAATTATGATTGTTTATAGTTAATTCTTTAACTTTGAACACAAAACCCAAATAACCTTTTATGAAATTAATCATCTTTGGTGCTGGAGCTTCATACTATTCTCTTCACACAAAATATAATTCAAATTCTTCCGAGAATGAATTATGGAAACCTCCACTGGCCAATGAAATCTTTTCCAATAGAGTTAATTTCATTGAAATTCTAAAGAATTTTGACGGTGCCATGAGTCTCAAAAGTCAAGCAATTTTGCACCCAGATTTGGAAGAATATTTTCAAGAATTATGGGATTTCGCCAATGATAATAATGATAATCTTAGCTTCGCAAAAATCATAAACACTCAGTATTTTTTGCAAAAGTTATTCATGTCAATTAGTGATCAATATGGTAATCTTGGAGATAGCAATTATGATGTAATTTCCAACTTTGCAAATAATTATTCTATCTGCAAAAAGTCCGAGATTCTATTTGTATCATTTAATTATGATATTTTACTAGAAAGGGCTCTTGAAAGAGTTCTTAAAATTAAATTTAACAGCATTGATGATTATCTGAAATACAATATTAAGTATATAAAGCCTCACGGATCTTGTAACTGGTTTAGAAATTTTGGAAGAAGAATCGGTAAAGGGTCTATTGGTAGTATTACAGGAATTAATCCGGAGTTTTTCACTAAAAAATTATATGAAGGTAGCACGTCTTATGAAATTATTGAGCAGAATCTTAATGAAGAATTTGTCCTACGAAATCAATTTAATACAAATGAACATTTTGGATTACCCCAATTATTAATTCCCATAAAAAATAAAGATGAATTTGTTTTACCGCCAAATCATTTTGAATATTTAGAAAATTATTTAGAAAAAGTTGAGGAAATACTAATAATAGGTTGGAAAGGAACGGAAGAAAAATTCAAAAATGTGTTGAGAAATAAATTGAAAGATAAGAATGTCAATATTATTGCAATCACGAATGGTGATAAAACTATAATAAGCCAAATTAGGGATGTCATCCCTAATTCAAAGATTAGTTTATATTCCTATAAGCCATCTATTGATTATAAGGGGAATACTGACACTTTTACGAACTTTATAAAAACACAAATATTGCAAAGAAATAGTCCGACCTTTTTCTTTAAATAGACTGCCCTTGCCGCTTCTAAGTATTCCCCCACTAGTGCTGATTTGCAATCAGCACTTTTTGACAAGGGATTTAAAATCCTAAAAGGATAAAACACACTTTTTACTCCGTCTCGCCAGCGTTTGCTCGTAATTTTCCAAAGCCTGATCCATTACCTTTGATTTTTCGTCGTGGCAATTCAGGCAGGTGCCAACCTGCAGAATTCGCTTTTGCTCAGCAACGGTAAATGGCCGCAGCCAGTCACGGGTGGCAAAAGGAGGATTGGCTTCCTTTAGAAAACCAGTCCAGGCATCTTCGGGCAGATTATCGTTCGGATTCAAGGCAAAACGAGGCTCAAAAGTCCAGCTTCCTGCATTTCCAGAAACCTTGTAAATCAATTCACCACGACCAAAACCAATAGCCAGCGGATCGTTGTGGCACGATTTACAACTGCGACCTTCGCGTTGGGTGGTGTGCCCCGAGGTTGGTGCATACAAACGATGAAAACTCTTCCCTTTTCCTTTTTCGAAAGACTCTTTGTCGATGCTCAGCACCATGCCTGGCATGGCTGTGATTATTTGATTGGTGACTGAATTGACACCCAAAACAGGCGGTTCAGCAAAGCTATTTCCGGCGAATTCAACCCAGGTGCTTTTGGTGGTCTTTCCGGTCAGTAAATCGAATCCGGCGGTTTCTTTCTCAAAGATATTGTGGCAACCAATGCACTGCGGCACCCAGGCTGTGTGGCAAGCCTCGCAGCTCAAACGGCTGTGCCCTTTTCCTTTGGTGCAAACCGATGCGGCAGGTTTCGATTCATGATCTTTGCCTGCCAGTCTATCCTTCAGGAAAATCCGATCCAGCGAATCAACGCGGGTATTCATGATCGGGTGCTGATTTTTAGCCGTCAGCAGCACTTTGGTTTTCGGGTCAGTTTTCCGCAGCCAGGCAATCATCTGCGATTCTTTATCGGGAAGTGATGAAACAGCTATCGAATTCACTTTTCCGGTGGTATGGCAATCCACACACTGCACACTCACCGCATCTTCCTTGTGTGCGTGGTGTTTTCCATCGCCCATCAGATCGTATGAGCTGTGGCAGTCGATGCAGGACATCCCCTTTTGGTGGTGCACATCAGCCTGCACAAATTCGACGACACGATTGTCGGGCAAAACCTTTGTTCGTGCAGCGCTGTTGTTGGCAGTCCCTTCTCCTCTTTCGTTCCAGCCCTCGTAACTCAACGAAATACGTCCCGAGCGGCTGTGGCAACTCAAACAACGGTCGTTTGAAACCTGAATATCGATGGTTGGATGAATTTCTTCCGCAGTAACCGATGTTTTCGATTGCATTTGCTTCAGGCTTGCCGTGGCATCGTCCGAATAGTGCAGGTGACACGCATTGCAGCCTCCGCCTCTTTCAAGCCATTCTGCATTTCCGGTTTTTGTCTTTTCCATGCTTAGGTGACAGCCTGCACAAAGATTCCGAAGGTGCGTATCGGCCGCCGAATGACCGAGATTTTTAATATGAAAGGTATCGTTTAACGAACCAGTTTCGCCAAATACAAATTTATCGACAGCTATGATTCCGCTTAGGGTAGTCATCAGCGATTTCTGCATCCGGTCGGTAATATCGGCATGGCAATTTTGGGTTCCGCAGGTTTGCCGTACATTCGAAAAATTGCCCGGCACCAAAATCATATTCCGGTGAGCCATCGATTTTCCGGTTGCGTACGGATCGCCCTTGTGACAAGCCACACAGCCCATCACCGCCGGGTTGTGCGACTCCGACAAGCCTTTCATCGAAGCATGACACATCAGGCAACTCTCCCTTCTCTGGTTTTCAGGAATTACCTTTTGAGTATCGGAACTGAACAAATCAACCGGATCAAAAATCAGGAGTTGCTCTCCGGAAAGTTTGTTTTCGCTCCTCGATTTCCATTCCCAGTTTTCGCCCCTAAAAAGCAGTGCTACCAGAGTCATGATCAGGTAAAAGATGCCAGCTACAAGCAAAATTCGTTTAGTCAGGGTTCGGTAATTTTTTTGGAGACGTGGAAGAAAATAGATCACCGTGAGCAAAAGGAAAATTAGGATAAGTATGTAGGCTGGATGACTCGTGAGATGCAGCATTTCCTGAATGCCCACAAAGAACCAAGGACCTTTTATTTGCGAACTGTCAGTCTGACCCAGTGGTGCACGAAACAGCAGGCTGAGCAATAAAATGAACAGAAAAACGATGATCCACGATTTGCGTTTGGCCCAGATAGTCTTTACATGTTCGTAAACTGCAATAAAAAGCAAAATGGTTCCAGTGGCCACATGCTGAATATAAACCACCTGACTATTTTCACCAACACCAGTAAAAGCTGAACTTAGCAACTTACCGAAGAATGGCACCGATTCGAGCAGTGAAGCCAAAATGCGCCGCGCCTGAATACCGGCAGCATCGCCTTTCAGGATAAAACCTGAAATCATTTCGTAACCCATAAAGCCAAGTGCAAGACATAAAATCAGCCAGGTACGCCTGTTCCGAATATTGGTTTCGGTAGATTTCGACAGATGATCGTACACATGCAGAATGCTGAAAATAAAGAACAACTGCGCACTCCAGTAATGAAGGTTCCGCACCAGCGATGCGGCTGGATTGAAAAGCAGCATCTCAGAAACCGACTGTTGCGCCCGAGTAAAATCGTATGGAATGGCCAGCAAAATACCACTGACGGCACAGATCAGCAGCGAGGCGCTGGCAATCCATCCGGCAGTATCAAACTGGAGGAACTTTTTTACTTTTTGTGCGATCATTCTGTATTTTAGGTTGAACCACATAGGCACATAGGTCACATAGAAAATTCAACTATGTGTTCTATGTGACTATGTGGTTTTTGCAAATTTTTCTTTCATCCTCACCACCCATTGCCCATTCTTTTCATCAAACCGGCATTCAAATTCCTGCAAAGGCTTGATGGCCGGTCCTTTCAGCGGCTTGCCGGTTTCAGCGTCGAATCGGGAGCCATGACAGTTGCATTGAAGCGAGCTCTCATTGCTTTTTCCAATGCGGCATCCGGCATGGGTGCAAATCGTTGAAAATGCACGGAGTGAATTTTCTGTCCGGATTAAATAGTACTTTTCAAAATAGCTGATGCCCAGCGGAATGTCATTCCCATGCCTGAATTCCATTCTGCTTTCACGATCGGTTTGAAAACTGCTTATCCGATACCATATCCAGGACATAAAACCGAAGCAGACAACAGCCAATGAACGGATGAATATTTTTCGCGATATGTTTTTCTGTTTTTGCATCAATCGATTACTTCGGGCATCCAAATCTACAACTTTTATATCTGAACCAACCCGATCCGTTTTATTTTCAAAAACTGCGTTAGATCAGTTTTTTTTACGTCTCAAGTCATAAAGTTTGCTGAGAACATCCAATATCACATATCTAATTGATTTTCTGACATTTAATAAATCACCTGCAACTATCTATATATTTAGAGGAAAACTCATTTGCTTAACTCATCGAATCCTGTACTTTTGCCAAACTTGTTATAAAGATCAAACCATTTAATCTCGAACACCAAATAAAACTCTAAATATCAACACAATGCATACGAGGAGGAAATTTATTAAAATAAGTTCACTTGGATTGGGTGCTACAGCCCTGGCCGGAGGTATTACAAAATGGGTGATTGGAGCTTCTGCGCCAAAATCACTTTCGTCCGGTTCAAAGTCTGCCTCCACTTTTCGGATGGTTCCAACCTACTGTGAAGTTTGCTTTTGGAAATGTGCCGGATGGTCGTACGTTTCAGAAGAAGGACAGATCCAGAAAATTATCGGCAATAATGATGACCCCCAGTGTAACGGTCGCCTTTGTCCGCGCGGGACAGGCGGTGTTGGTATGTTTACCGATCCCGACCGCCTGAAAACACCTTTGATGCGCGTTACCAAAGATGGAGAACAAACCTATCGCGAAGCCAGCTGGGACGAAGCGCTTGACTTCATTGCCAAAAAGATGAAAGAAATTGCTGAAAAGAATGGACCGGAAAGCATGGCCTTATTCAATCATGGCAGCTCCGGCAGGTATTTCACTCAATTGCTCAATGCTTTTGGTTCAACAAATATTACAGCGCCTTCGTTTGCCCAATGCCGCGGCCCACGCGACACAGGTTTCGAACTCACTTTCGGAGAATCGGTTAGCAGTCCGGAAGTAACTGACATCCGCGACACACGCTGCCTGGTTTTGATCGGATCGCACATCGGCGAAAATATGCACAACGGTCAGGTTCAGGAAATGTCGGAAGCCATTGATAAAGGAGCAACCATCATTACTGTCGATCCACGATTGTCAACAGCCGCAAGCAAATCGAAATACTGGCTGCCCATTAAACCGTCAACCGACATGGCTCTTTTGTTGTCATGGATTCACGTGCTGATTTATGACGACCTGTACAATAAGGAATATATAGCCAAATATGCTGAAGGACTCGAAGAATTGAAAGAACATGTGCGGAGTTTTACACCTGAATGGGCTTACGGAATAACCACTATAAAACCCGAATTGATCAGGAACACAGCCCGCGAAATGGCCAATGCGGCACCGGCAACACTGATTCATCCCGGACGTCATACCAGCTGGTACGGCGACGATGTTCAGCGCTCACGGGCAATTGCCATACTGAACGCTTTGTTGGGTTCATGGGGAAACCGTGGCGGTATTTTCCTGAAAGAAGGAATTAAAGTTCCTGAATTTCCGCGCCCAGAATATCCAAAACCAAAATGGTCGTGGCAGGATACGCTCAACGGAAGATATCCGTTGGCAAAAGAATCGATCACCAATACCATTATTGAAGCTTCAATTCCATCAGAAAAAAATGAACACCAAATAAAAGGCTGGATTGTATCAGGCTCTAACCTCGTGGTTGCAATCCCGATGAAAGAGCAGTTGATGAAAGCCATGCAATCGCTCGATTTACTGGTTGTTGTCGACACCATGCCGATGGAAATTACCGGCTTTGCCGATGTAGTTTTGCCTGAATGTACTTATCTGGAACGATACGACGATCTGCGCGCGACGGCTCACCGTGAGCCTACTTTAGCCTTAAGAATGCCTGCAGTTGAGCCGATGTACGATACAAAACCGGCCTGGTGGATTGCCAAACAAATCGGCGAGCGTTTGGGGCTGGGTGCCTATTTTAACTTCACTGATTTCAAGGAAGTGCTTGATTGGCAACTAAAACAACTGGGGCTATCGCTCGACGAAATGGAGCGTATCGGTGTTAAAAAGTATGCACGTAAAACTCCGGCCTATATTTTACCCGATGCTGATTATCATTTCAAAACCGCTTCAGGAAAAATACAATTGAGCTCTAAGGAATTAGAGGAATTTGGATTTGATGCGATGCCGGTTTACACACCTCATCCTCAACCAGAAGAGGGTTTTTACCGGCTTATTTACGGACGAGCACCAATGCACACGTTCAGCCGCACAGCCAATAACCGTAACCTGGTGGCACTGATGCCAGAAAATGCAGTCTGGGTAAATCCGCAGGTTGCAGAATTGTGGGGCCTTAAAAAAGACCAATATGTTTGGCTAAAGAATCAGGATGGAGTAATCTCGAATTTCTCAGTTAAAGTTCGTGTTACAGAGCGTATCCGCTGGGACTCGGTGTATATTGTTCATGGATTTGGACACCACCATAAACCGCTGACTTACGCCTTTGGGCGTGGTGTAAACGATACTGAATTAATAACCAACGTGATGACAGATCCAATCATGGGAGGAACCGGAATGCGCGGAAACTTCGTCACCTTTCTTACTGACGAACCAAAAAAGGAGGCTAAACTATGAGATATGCAATGGCTATTGATACCCGGAAATGCGTTGGCTGCAGCGATTGTGTGGTAGCCTGCCAGACCGAAAACAATGTACCGGTAGGATTCTGCCGCGATTGGGTGGTTGAAGTTGTTGACGGGACTTATCCGAATGTCAGCATCGAACTTCGCACCGAACGTTGCAATCATTGCGACAATTCCCCCTGTGTTCGTTGTTGCCCAACAGGAGCAAGTCATTTCGAAGATGGCGGAATTGTGCTGGTTGATCACAACAAATGCATCGGCTGCGGAGCGTGTATTCAGTCGTGCCCATACGACGCGCGTTATTCGCATCCCGATGGATATGTTGACAAGTGCACGTTCTGCATTCACCGTGTTCGCGAAGGGAAAAACCCCGCTTGCGTAAGTGTTTGCCCAACCAGCTGTATGCATTTTGGTGACCTCGACGACCCGAATTCCGAAATTGTAAATGTGCTGAAGAACCGGAAATTCAAATCGCTGGCTCCTGAAGCAGGTACCAAACCCCAAATTTTCTACTTGATATAAAAAATCACCACATAGGCACATAGGGCACATAGAAAAGAAAAAATACAAAAACACTAGTTCCTTGTTAGTCTTTGAAATAAAACCAATAAACGAATGAAAACCAACCATATAAACAATTCATTTACACAAAAAGAACTAAAACTATGTGTTCTATGTGTCTATGTGGTTCAAAATAACATACTATGAAAGAAGAATTATTCGCAAGCGGACGTAACATCCCGAATATAGACCCCTATTTAAACATCTGGCACTGGCAAATTCCGGGATACCTATTCCTGGGCGGTTTGGCTGCCGGAATCCTCCTTTTTGCCAGCTTTTTCACCATCATGGGCAAGGAAAACAAGATGGAAGCCACGGTAAAAAAAGCGCCGATGATCGTGCCTTTTGCCCTGGTACTCGGTTTGTTCTTCCTGTTTCTCGATCTGAAACACAAACTCTATTTCTGGCAACTTTATACCACTGTAAGGTACGAATCGCCCATGAGCTGGGGCGCCTGGGTACTGATGGCTATTACGCCGTTATCGATCCTTTGGGCCGCCAGTTATATTCGCGAACTTTTCCCTAAATGGGACTGGAAATACGACATCCTGAAAAAATCTGAAAAATGGCTGATTGCCAATCGGATTTTAATGGCATGGCCGATGGGTGCCCTTGCTGTAATTCTTGGAATTTATACTGGAATTTTACTTTCGGCATTCAATGCACGGCCATTGTGGAACACCTCGATTTTGGGGCCGTTGTTTTTGGTCTCCGGAATGTCAACCGGAGCAGCTGTCATCATGTTGATGAGTAAAGATCACAAAGAAAAAAAGATAATAGGGAGGATTGATATTCTGCTCATTGTCGTTGAACTGTTCTTTATCATCCATTTATTCATGGGCTTTCTGGCCGGATCGGAAGTACAGATTAATGCAGCAAACCTGTTCCTCGGTGGAAAATTTACTGCTCCGTTCTTCGCTTTTGTAGTGATTCTCGGACTTATTTTCCCAGCTGTTCTTGAAATCATGGAGTTGAAAGGATTTAAAGTTCCGATCGTCATTCCGGCCATATTAATACTTTTGGGAGGACTGATCTTCCGCTTCCTGATGGTCGAAGCCGGCCAGATTACAAGATATTTATACTGATACGAGATACGGGTTGCGAGTTAAATCAACCCGAAACCTGTAACACGTAACACGCAACAATTGAAATTCAAAATCATGAAAAAGATAAAAAACGACGGATCGTTCTACCTCAACCCATATTTGGGCGGAGTAATACTGGGAACTGTCCTTTTGCTTTCGTTTTACATTTCGGGCCGTGGACTTGGCGCCAGCGGTGCCGTTAAAAATACGGTAGCCGCAACGGTTAATGTAGTCGCACCCCAGCACGTAGAAAAATCGGCCTACTATTGTCAGTTTGCAGGTGGCGGCAAAGAACCTATGAGTAACTGGCTTATTTATGAAGTTCTTGGTGTTTTGGCTGGTGCATTTATTTCAGGAATTGTCTTTAACCGCCTGAAACTGAAAGTTGAACATTCTCCAAAAATCACATCGCGCCGCCGACTTATTTTCGCTTTAGGTGGCGGAGTATTGTTTGGTTTTGGTACTCAACTCGCCCGGGGTTGTACCAGTGGCGCTGCTTTGAGCGGAATGGCAGTTCTATCGTTTGGAGGTTACATCACGATGATTGCCATTTTCGGAACAGCCTTTATTGCGGCATGGGTACTCCGTAAAAACTGGATTTAAACATTTAAGCTTAAAATTATGATCGGACCAATCATTTCATCAGGAATAGTTTCCCCGGCGTGGGACAATATATTTGCCGTAATCCTCGGTATGGGTTTTGGGTTTGCACTTGAATCTTCAGGATTTTCCTCTTCACGCAAAATTATAGGTACTTTTTTCGGGTACGACTTTGTGGTGGTAAAAGTATTCTTCACGGCTGCCATTGTCGCTTCAATTGGTTTGCTTTATCTTAGTTATTTCGGACTTGTAGATTACTCCCAACTTTATATTCAACCAACATTCCTGACGTCGGCCATTGTGGGCGGAATCATCATGGGAATTGGTTTTGCAATGGGTGGTTTTTGTCCCGGAACCAGTTTGTGCGCCATAGGGGTTGGCCGAATAGACGGACTCGTTTTCTTCGGAGGAATGTTTATCGGCGTATTTGCGTTTTCTGAATCATTTTCTTTATTCGAAAACATGTTTTACAGTGGTTCGCAGGGAGCAAAAATGATTAATGAGGCCTTCGGAATTTCGCCTGAACTGTTCACATTCTTTCTTGTTTTAGCTGCCGTTGGAATGTTTTTCGGTGCAGCATGGGTTCAGAAAAAAGTAAAGAAAGTTGAATACTAAGCATCTGAAAATTATGGAAAGAAAATATACAATACTTGCAATTTTAATGATCGTGCTGGCTTTGGGACTGGTTGTGCTTCCGAAGAAAAAAGAAATGAAGGAAACCGATCCAAAGGCACTGCTATCGGCAATTACAGAAAAATCGAGGTTTCTTTCGGTCGATCTGGTTACTCACCGAATCATCGAAAACGATCCTACACTGATGCTCATCGATCTTCGTCCGGCTAACGAATTTAAAGCATTTGCATTGCCCGGATCGATCAACATTCAGCCCGATTCGCTGCTTTCGGCTACTACCCTTGAACTACTTAACCAGCCCGGAAAAGATAAGATATTGTACGCCAATTCGGATCTGACGGCAGAAAAAGCATGGTTGCTTGCGACACGTTATTCTGTCAACCGATTGTATATACTGAAAGGCGGACTGAATGAGTGGTACAACACGATCATTAAACCAGGCGACATCTCCACCGCAGCATCATCAACTGATCTGGACCTGATAAGTTTTAGAAATGCAGCCCGCCAATATTTTACCGGAGCCGGACAAACCACAAATGAACCTGTGGCCAAAAAAGCTCCTGAAAAGGTTAAAGTCGTCAGGAAAGCGCCAGAAGCGGCCTCCGGAGGTGGATGCTAAACCTATATCAATAAAAAGAATCTTCAAAACATTCAACTATGAACCGATTTATAAAATCAAATAAACCCTGGTTAAGCTTACTCGGACTGGCAGTAATCATCGTATTACTGGCATTTATATTCAGACCGAAAGCCGCCGAATATCAAACGGGGGTAGATCAGGCGATAAAAATGATGCTCGAACCGCAAAATCAGGTAGCCCTTTCTGATCTGGCTGGGAAACAACTCATCGATATCCGTCCGGCTGATTTATTTGCACAAGGCCATCCGGAAAATGCAATTAATATTCCAGTACGTAACCTGCTCGACGAAGAATCGCTCGAACTGTTTGACGGGCTCCTGAAAAACGGAATGGCTGCTGTACTTTACGGAAGTGATGAATTACAAGCCACAGCACCTTGCTTGCTCCTGCAACAAATGGGCTACACCAATCTGAAAACACTAAAAGGCGGATTCGTTGCAACCAATGAATTCAAAGAACCGGCTTTAGCCACCGCAGAAGTCATGCTGCTCGACACTGCAACCATGAAGGCCAAACAGGAAATAAAAGCACCTGTAAGAGAAAAGAAGAAACCACAGGTAGTCGTTCCCGTTCGTAAAGAAGTATCTTCCGGAGGAGGTTGCTAAAGACCCGAAAACCAAGAATACAAAATAGCATCTGAAGATGCGAATATGCAGGAGCCATTCAAACGAGTGGCTCTTTTTTTATTGATTTTAATCATCAGTTTCGAATGACCTTGCTCATCATTTGACACTGTAAAAAGGTCTAAGTTCGATGGATCAAATTCAGACTATAAAAGTTTAAGTCTGGGTCAGTAAAACACGAAACTTATGGAAAGCCTATTCTCGTTTAATCCAAATCCGCTGGTTCGGTTTCTTCAAAAACCTGCTGAATTATTTACCCGCGAAGACCTGATCAAATTTGTTGAAGGAAACCAGATTCAGCAGCTGAATTTCAGGTATGTTGCTGGCGATGGACGCTTAAAAACACTCAATTTCATCATCACCGGCCACGAACATCTGGAAAGTATACTCACTTTTGGCGAACGGGTTGATGGATCGAGCCTTTTCCCGTTTATGGAAACCGGAAGTTCCGATTTATATGTGGTACCACGGTACCGGACAGCTTTCATCAATCCGTTTGCCGACGTACCTTCACTTGAAATATTGTGCTCATTCTTTGACTATCAGGGAAATTTGCTCGAATTGTCTCCGGAATATGTTCTGCAAAAGGCAATCGCTCATTTCAGGATAGCCACAGGGCTAAACATGAAAATGATGGGAGAACTTGAATACTATGTGAACAGTAAATGTGAAGGAATTTTCCCGGCAGCCGACCAAAAAGGCTATCACGAATCGGAACCATTTGCGAAATATGAAGGAATGCGAAAAGAGGCGCTTCGCCTGATTGCCTCTTGTGGCGCAAAAATCAAATACGGGCATTCTGAAGTCGGAAACTTTTCGATGGGCGATGAATCGTTTGAGCAACATGAGATTGAATTTTTACCGACTGATCCTGAATTTGCTGCAGATCAGCTCCTCATTGCCAAATGGGTGTTGCGTATGCTTGCCGAAAAGCGGAAAGTTGAAATCAGTTTTGCACCAAAAATTACCGTTGGAAAAGCAGGAAGCGGCTTGCATTTTCACATGTTGGTCGAAAAAGATGGACAAAACATTGTTCTGGAAGATGGGAAACTATCACCCACAGCAAAAAAAATGATTGCCGGAATTCTGGATGTTGCCGATGCGCTGACAGCTTTCGGAAATACCATTCCAACCTCCTATTTGCGCCTGGTTCCCAACCAGGAAGCGCCTACCAAAATCTGCTGGGGCGACCGCAACCGATCGGCATTGGTGCGCGTTCCGCTGGGCTGGACCGGTAAACAAAATATGGCAGCCATTGCCAATCCTGAAGTTAAGGTTTCAGCTAAAAATGGAGACAGCCGACAGACTTTTGAATTCCGGGTTCCGGATGGAAGTGCCAATATCCACCTGATTTTGGCCGGATTAATCGTGGCTTCGCTTCACGGTATCGAAATGCCAAATGCACTCGAAATGGCCGAGCAGCTTTATGTGGAAGGAAATATTTTCAGGAATATACCAACACAACAGTTACAGCAACTTCCGGCTTCGTGTGTTGAATCTGCTGATCGCCTGAAATCGAAACGCGAAATCTTTGAAAAGAATGGGATATTCCCAAAACCGTTGATCGATTTCACTATCGAATCGTTAGCTGCTTTCCAGGACAAAAATTTAAGCAATGAGCTAATGGGTAATGCCGAAGCAACAAGAGAACTGGTACTTAAATATATTCATTGCCAATAACTCAGGTCATTTAGAAGTCAGAATACTTGCTGAACCCGTTAACCCAAATTCCAGTCAAACGACTAGAATATTGGTTAACGGGTTTAGTGTTTTAAATACGGACTTAAAAGCCCAGTTCAGGTTTAATTTCCAGGTTTCCGACTTTCCTTATTCAGTGACAATGTGGACATTTTGATTCCAGATGTAAAAAAGGAACATCAAATTAACTCGATCGTTTCAGTAAAAATGAGTTTTCAAATCGCATTTTACGATTTTTATTGTCCTTCCTTAAAATATTTTTCGTCCATTCTACCTCGATTTTGAGGAAATAGAGCTTCCGATTTAAAAATAATCAAATAGCTTCAAAAAATATTAAAATTTAAAAATCTGTATTTCAATTAGTTAAAAAATATTTTAAAAATAAATTGAAATATTTTAGTACTATGTGTTGCATGGTATTAGTTTTTCTATATATATTTGCAGTACAAATAACAATGTAACGAAAGGTAGAATTTTAAAAAATGTACTATACACATTGTAACGGAATCAAATTTTAAGCGTCTATAGAATCAGAAAACAATTTTAGAAAACAGAAAACAAAATTTTAAACATTAAAACTCAAAGCCATGAAAACAAATTTCAGAATCTCAACTACAGTTTTTACACTTGCAATTATTGGAGTATTGAATGCCAACGCAACCGAAAATTTCGGAGAAAACAATTCAGGATTATTTCCTGGAAACGAAAATTTAGCCGTTTTGAATGAAAAGATAGCTTCGTTTGAAAGTGACCTAAACGAAAATATTGACTACCGAATGGAAGCTCAAATGGTTACCCGATTAATTGCCGATATGGCCGAAGCTAAAGCAGTTCAGAAAGTAATGGAAAGAGGATTTGTTACCCCTAACGAAACATCCAATTCCGTTGAAAACGAAGTCGTAACTGAAAACAGCAATGAAACAATCGACTTTGGTAAAGAAGCTCAGTTAATAACTAAATTAATTGCTGATCAGGCAGAAGCTAAAGCAGTTCAGAAAGTAATGGAAAGAGGCTTCGTTGCACCAAACGAAACAAGCAGTTCTTTCGAAAATGAAGTTGGTACCGAAACAACCGACTTCGGTAAAGAAGCCCAATTAATAACTAAATTGATTGCCGATCAGGAAGAAGCTAAAGCTATTCAGAAAGTAATGGAAAGAGGCTTCGTTGCCCCACAGGAAACAAGCAATTACGTTGAAGATGAAAGCAACAATGAAACAACCGACTTAGTTAAAGAAGCTCAACTAATAACTAAATTGATTGCCGATAAGGAAGAAGCTAAAGTTGTTCAGGAATTAATTGCCGAAGGTATTTTAGAAGAACCCAAATAAGTATAGTTCCTAACGATTTTTTGAAAAACCATATGAAAAGCTATAATTCTAACAAGCAACCCTCGTTTAAGCGCTAGCCAAAACGAGGGTTTTTTATTTTGTGTCATGAAGCAAATCCGGATCGGGCTCAATGCTCGTATCTAAACACAATTTCATCATTCTCAACCGCGACAATCACTTTTGAGCGGCCCACCATATTTCCCGAAAGAATTTCCTTCGACAAATCGTTAATCAGGTATTTCTGAAGCATCCGTTTTACAGGTCGTGCTCCATGAGTTGGATCGTAACCTACCGCAGCCAGCCAATCGATGGCTTCTTCCGTCATTTCAATGGTGAACTGATTATCCGGAATTCGTTTAATAATCATACTCAGTTGTAATTTTACAATTTTCCGGACATCTTTCCGGGTTAGCGGGGTAAACATGATCACTTCGTCAATCCGGTTCAGAAATTCAGGAGAAATGGTTTTCCGGAGCATATCGAACAGATCAGTTCGCGTTTGTTCCTCAATTTGTGCATGATTGTGTTCGTTCATTTCTTCAAACCGATCCTGAATCAGGTGCGAACCCAGATTCGAGGTCATGATGATAATTGTATTCTTGAAATTGGCAACACGGCCCTTGTTATCGGTCAACCGGCCATCGTCGAGTACTTGCAGCAACACATTGAAAACATCAGGATGAGCCTTTTCAATTTCGTCGAAAAGGATTACCGAATAAGGCTTTCGGCGAACGGCTTCGGTTAACTGGCCGCCTTCATCGTATCCAACGTATCCGGGAGGCGAACCGATCAAACGGGTCACCGAAAATTTTTCCTGATATTCCGACATATCGATTCGGGTTAACATGTTTTCGTCGTCGAACAGGAATTCGGCCAAAGCCTTTGCCAACTCAGTTTTTCCAACCCCGGTAGTTCCCAAAAAGATAAAAGAACCTATCGGACGTTTTTCATCCTGAAGCCCTGCCCTACTCCTTCTCACCGCATCGGATACCGCACGAATGGCCTCGTACTGACCAATGACACGCTGGTGAAGTTCATCTTCCAAATGCAACAGCTTTTCACGCTCGCTCTGCAACATACGGGCAACCGGAATGCCGGTCCAGCGCGAAACGATTTCCGAAATATCTTCAGCATCAACTTCTTCTTTAATCAGATGCTGATCTTTATTATTGCTTAATTCTTTCTTCAAAAGTTCTATTTCGGCCTCCGATTCACGAATTTTGCCATACCTGATTTCGGCCACCCGACCAAAATCACCTGCACGTTCGGCTTGCTCTGCCTCCAGTTTTAGCGATTCTATTTCCTGCTTTTTTTGTTGAATTCCATCAATACGCGATTTCTCGAGCTGCCATTGTGCCCTGAATTTTGATTGTTCCTGTTTCAGGTTGGCAATATCTTCATTCAAAACTGAAAGCTTTTTCTCATCCTTTTCGCGTTTAATGGCTTCGCGTTCAATTTCGAGTTGCATAATTTTCCGGTCGATTTCATCCAATTCCTGAGGGACTGAATCCATTTCAAGGCGCAAGCGGGCAGCTGCCTCGTCCATCAAGTCGATGGCTTTATCGGGCAAAAAGCGTTCGGTGATGTATCGCTGCGAAAGTTCGACCGAAGCAATGATCGCCTCGTCTTTAATCCTGACTTTATGGTGATTTTCATACCGTTCTTTCAATCCGCGCAAAATAGCTATGGCGCTCAGGATATCCGGCTCGTCAACTCCTACAATCTGGAACCGGCGTTCCAAAGCCTTATCTTTTTCAAAATATTTCTGATATTCATTCAGCGTAGTTGCACCAATGGCGCGAAGCTCGCCTCGAGCCAACGCAGGTTTCAGAATATTTGCGGCATCCATGGCACCTTCGCTTTTGCCAGCTCCAACCAGCGTGTGTATTTCGTCGATGAAAAGTATAATCTCGCCATCCGCATTGATCACCTCATTCACTACCGCTTTCAATCGTTCTTCAAATTCGCCTTTGTACTTGGCTCCGGCTATCAAGGCGCCCATATCGAGCGAAAAAAGTTGTTTCGATTTTAGGTTTTCGGGCACATCGCCCCGAACAATTCGTTGTGCCAAACCTTCGGCAATCGCGGTTTTTCCGGTTCCGGGTTCGCCAATCAAAATCGGATTATTTTTCGTTCTTCTGGATAATATCTGAAGGATACGACGAATCTCGTCATCGCGTCCAATAACAGGATCAAGTTTTCCGTCGCGGGCCCTTTGATTCAGGTTTACGGCAAAGCGGTTAAGCGAATCGAATTTGTCTTCAGCACTCTGACTGTCGACCTTTGCACCTTTCCGGAGTTCTTTCACCGCCATCTCAAGCTCTTTTTGGGTCACTCCCGAATCTTTCAGCATCCGGCTAATGGTATCGCCTGTTTCAAGCAATCCCATCAAAACATGTTCAACCGAAACAAACTGATCGTTCATTTGCTGCATAATGGCGATTGATTTCTGCAAAGCCTTGTTCGCATCCGACGACAAATAAGGTTCGCCTCCGGTAACTTTCGGATACGATTCTACAATCCGGTCGAGCGCCTGCTGAATGGCAACCGGATTTGACCCCACTTTTTTCAATAAAAATCCGATTACATTTTCCGCTTCATGGAAAAGACCTTTCAGAATATGGCCTGTTTCAATAGCCTGTTGCTGCTTGCCCTGAGCCACCACAAAAGCATGTTGGACGGCTTCCTGCGACTTGATGGTGAAATTATTGAAGTTCATATTTTCTGAATTAATTGTTTTCTTAATAAAGATACGGAATCGGAGCGATCAAATGGTTTGCCAAGGTGACAATTGACCAAACGCTTGACAAATTGACTGGAAATGAATAGGTATACGGAATTTGTTTCAGGAAATATGCAAAAGCGTACGACTTTTTGACATAAAAATTCGATTTCAGGTTTCCGGAGTTCTGATATGGACAAATTCAGCAGTTAAACCATGAATAAAATAAATTTAGGCCACAAAAAAAAAGGATGACCTCTGCCATCCTTTTCTAAACTAACCAAACCTATTTCTATGAAAAAAAACTAAACTTCTATTTTTATTGCTCTGTACAAAAATACGCTGGATTTAAGTTAACACACGTCAATCGATATTAAAGAAAGTTAAAAGTGAAACGAGCTAAAGATTTAGGCTGAAATGATGTGTTTGAGTATTCCTGGATCAATTCATATTCTTGGGGGAAGGAAAAAAGATGATCTATTTGTATTCAAACTTTTCTGTCCTCAAGCCTGACTGGCTCTTCCTTTTCCATTCGATGAAAAGGAAGCAAAAATCTTGTCAAAACGAACCCTCAGCCGGGCGTTTTGACGGCCTGCTCACTCGCTTCGATTGAGGCAAAACTAAACCTAAAGAATACCATTTTAGTTGGGTGTTTGATCCGAAAACCATTGCAATGCGGTTTCCTTGTACCGCCTAAGGAGAAAAAGCGTGAAAAAAACCAAAGCAGTGAGCGTTAAAAAATTTTCCCTGTTTGACGACCAAAGGGAGGAGTTTGGAAATTTTTGGACAAAAAAAAGGATGGCCCCAACCATCCTTTTCAACCTAACCTAACCTATTTCTATGAAAAAAACCTACTACTTATTTACTTGTCTCTAACTACACAACAAATATAATTCAGGATTCAGTTAAGATGTTTAAACGATCGTTAAGTAATGTTAAGATTTACAGAAGCACAATTAGCAGAGAATTGAGAACATAGATAGATTGACGGAAAAGACAGATACCAACTCAAATCAACTAAGTCTGAATTGCTTTAAAGAAGACCATTGGGATGACGCCCGAATCAGGCAAATAAAAGTTACCAACATTAAATTAAAGTTAATAAAGTACTTTTAGCTTGATAAACGAATATATATATTTGCATCACTCAGAAATCAAAAAACAAAATCAGCACTTGTTCGTTTGAATTTGGGATTGAAATTTAAGAAGTAAAAATAAACATGAATTTGAACACCTGATATTTGACCACATTTCACACACCCATAGCAAATAACTAACAACATATCAATAATTTATAAACTAACACTCTATGACAAAGTACGTTTACACGTTTGGAAATGGTGCAGCTGAAGGAAAAGCTGACATGAAAAACCTGCTTGGAGGTAAAGGTGCAAACCTTGCAGAAATGAACCTTATTGGCGTTCCTGTTCCTCCGGGTTTCACAATCACTACTGATGTTTGTACCCTCTACAATAAACTAGGCAAAGATCATGTTGTAGGCTTGATTAAAGCTGAAGTTGAAGCAGCTATCGCTCAGGTTGAAGCTCAGACAGGTGGTATTTTTGGTGATTCAACCAATCCGCTTTTGGTTTCAGTTCGTTCGGGTGCGCGCGCATCGATGCCGGGTATGATGGACACCATTCTGAACCTGGGTTTGAATGACACTGTGGTGGAAGGTATGGCCAAGAAAACAGGCAATCCACGTTTTGTTTGGGATAGTTACCGTCGTTTTGTTCAAATGTACGGCGATGTGGTTCTCGACATGAAACCAACTTCAAAAATCGACATTGATCCTTTCGAAGAAATATTAGAAGAAGTTAAACACGAGCAGAATGTGATTAACGACAATGAACTTTCTGTTGACGCACTGAAAGATTTAGTCAAAAAATTCAAAGCAGCTGTTAAGAATAAAACCGGTCACGATTTTCCTGAAAGTTCTTACGAACAACTCTGGGGCGCCGTTTGTGCTGTTTTCAACAGCTGGATGAACGACCGCGCTATCTATTACCGTCAGCTGAACCAAATTCCTGAAGAATGGGGAACTGCTGTTAACGTTCAGGCTATGGTATTCGGAAACATGGGTCTTACTTCAGGAACAGGCGTTTGCTTTAGCCGCGATGCCGGAACCGGAGAAAATATATTCAACGGCGAATACCTGATTAATGCACAGGGCGAAGATGTTGTTGCAGGTATCCGTACTCCACAGCAAATCACCCTCGAAGGATCAAAACGCTGGGCAGTATTGGCCGGAGTTTCTGAGGCCGACCGTGCCGCTAACTATCCATCGCTCGAAGAAGCCATGCCGAAGATGTACCAGGAATTATTCGACATTCAGAATAAACTTGAAGTGTATTTCAAAGACATGCAGGATATGGAATTCACCATTCAGGAAGGTAAAATGTGGATGTTGCAGACCCGCGGCGGAAAACGTACCGGTGCTGCTATGGTGCAAATTGCCATCGACATGCTGAAAGAAGGTTTGATTGACGAAAAAACAGCTTTGCTACGGGTTGAACCCAATAAATTAGACGAATTACTTCACCCTGTATTCGATAAAAAAGCCATTAAAGCTGCCCGCGTTCTGGCAAAAGGATTACCTGCTTCTCCGGGCGCCGCTACCGGCCAGATCGTTTTCTTTGCCGACGAGGCCGAAGAATGGGTTGCTCAGGGCAAAAAGATTGTATTGGTCCGTATCGAAACTTCTCCTGAAGACCTTCGTGGTATGAACGTAGCTCAGGGAATCCTGACTGCCCGTGGCGGTATGACTTCGCACGCTGCCGTTGTTGCACGCGGAATGGGCAAATGCTGCGTTTCGGGAGCAGGAGCTCTGCAAATCGATTACAAACAGCGCACCATGATTGTCGATGGAAAAACATTTAATGAAGGTGATTTCATCTCACTCAACGGAACCACCGGCGAAGTGTATGAAGGCAAAATTGCCACCATTGATCCTGAATTGAGCGGATACTTTGGCGAATTAATGGAAATCGCAGATAAATACAAACGCATGGCCGTGCGTACCAACGCCGATACTCCAAAAGATGCACAGATTGCCCGCAACTTTGGCGCACAAGGTATTGGGTTGACCCGTACCGAACACATGTTCTTCGAAGGCGAACGCATTAAAGCCATGCGCGAAATGATTCTGGCCGATGATGTGGCCGGACGCGAACTGGCTTTGGCCAAACTGTTGCCAATGCAACGCAGCGACTTCGAGGGAATTTTTGAAGCCATGGCCGGTTACGGTGTGACCATTCGGTTGCTCGATCCGCCATTGCACGAATTTGTTCCTCACGAAGAAGCCAACCAGCTCGAAATGGCCAAAGAAATGGGCATTTCGGTTGAGCAGATCAAACAAAAAGTTGACGGACTGCACGAATTTAACCCGATGTTGGGTCACCGTGGCTGCCGTTTAGGTATCACATATCCTGAAATTACTGCCATGCAGGCCCGCGCCATTATCGAAGCTGCCATGAACCTGAAAGCTAAAGGTATTGATGCCCGTCCTGAAATTATGGTTCCGCTGGTTGGTACTGTTGCCGAGTTAGTCAACCAGACCACCATTATCCGTGCAACTGCCGAAAAGGTATTTGCTGAAAAAGGCGACCGCATCGACTATCAGGTTGGTACCATGATCGAAATTCCACGCGCTGCTTTAACAGCTGACCATATTGCTGCCGAAGCTGAATTCTTCTCATTCGGAACCAACGACTTAACCCAGATGACTTTGGGTTACTCGCGCGACGATGCCGGTAAATTCTTACCTGATTATCTGAACCGTGGTATCCTGAAACAGGATCCTTTCCAGGTGATCGACCAGAATGGTGTTGGATTGTTGATGGAAATTGGTGTAACCCGTGCCCGCACAACTAAACCAAACCTAAAAATTGGTATTTGCGGCGAACATGGCGGCGAACCAAGTTCGGTTGAATTCTGCGACAAACTGGGCATGAACTACGTAAGTTGTTCGCCATACCGTGTTCCAATCGCACGTTTGGCTGCGGCACAGGCAAATATTAAACACAGCAAGTAAAAAAGTTCGGAATTCGAAGTCCGGAGTTAATACATAAAAAGGGAATAATCCGAAAGGGTTGTTCCCTTTTGTTTTGATGCCAACTGGAAGACCCCGTTAGCTCGGATATCTAATCCGTTCCCAAATCAGTTACAAGGGCAAGAATTTAAAGATGAACATTCCTTTGCAGAGACATCCAAATTGGCAGAGATGCCCAATTGTAGAGACGCCCAAATTGCAGAGACGCCCAAATTGTAGAGACGCCCAAATTGGGCGTCTCTACTGTTTTTTAGGGAATATCAGCGTTCAACAAGGTCTCGTCAGCGTTTGACGACATCTGATAGGGATTAAATAATATCCCGGAGACCTTGGAACGCATCTCGGAGACGTTGGAAACGATCTCGGAGACAATAGAAACGACCTCGGAGATATTGGAAACGATATCGGACATGTTGGAAACGACCTCGGAGATATAAGAAACGATAACGGACACATTGGAAATGATATCGGACATGCTGGAAACGATATCAGACACATTAGAAACAATATCGGACACATTAGAAACGATATCAGATACACCAGAAACGATCTCGGACACGTTGGAAACAATATAGGAGACGTTGGAAACGATCTCGGAGACACCAGAAACGACCTCGGAGACGTTGGAAACTATCTTGAAAATGTCGGAATATCATTCCAAACTCCTGGAATCTGCTGCTTATTTGGGAAATACTGAACTGAATTCAACATGACGCTCTGTTTGGTTTAAACTTAAAACAATATTAGTTAAAATAATTATTAATTATTTTTTAAATAGAGTATTGACTTTAATTTCAGATTGTTGTAAATTAGCTTTGACACTAAAAATCACTAATCTTTTATTAAATTCTTAAACATTAAGTTATGAATAATGATCAGGAAAGTCACCTAAACATGCAAGTGACTACAGCAAATTTTTGCGATGAAAATCCGACTGCAGTGAGTTCACTGCCTGCCTATTCAAGCAATCTGCAAATCGTGAATGTGACTAACCAACAAATTCAGGATATTGCCACATCTCAGGGAAATGGAACAGGTGGAATAACCTCGAACAAGAAACAATTGCGGTTAAACTTAAATGCTTCGGGTTCGGATACGGCACGTAAATTTACTTCGTTTGCCAAATTAACCGATAATTACACCTTATTGGGCGAAGTCAGTTATTCGGAATCTGATTTTAAAAAATTTACGGATATTGAAGCCAAAGACAAGGCACAAAATTTATTTAATAAGGCACAAGAGCATTTATCCGAATTGCCGGCTTATGGTATTAATGAACAAACACAACTAAACTTACAAAATAACATTAACTCGTTTAGTGCTGTTATTGTGGCCCCACGTATGGGCATAACCAACAAAAGCCAGGCAACCAAACAGTTGGCGAATTTATTTAAAACAGCCGGTATTGCGCTCGAGAAAATGGATGCTGCCGTTGAGATTGTGAAGCTTACCGAGCCTGTTTTTTACGATGGATATAAATCGGCACGAAAGGTGATTCGCAAAGGAATCGCTAAGCTGGCTGTTAAAGGACTGGTTACCGAAACCGGCGACGGCCAACCCATTAAAGGGGTTACCGTTACGTTTAACCTGAATGGCACTACCGAACCATTGAAGGTTGTAAGCAATGAAGGGCACACTGAACTGAAGAAAACGACTGCTGCCAAAGGTGGTTTTAACATTAAGTCGCTGGCCGCTGGAACCTATAAGGTTAGTTTCAAAAAAATGGGCTATGCCGAGCAGGTTGTTACTGTGAATGTAAACGCTGGCGAAATAACGGTTGTTGAGGTGAAGCTCAGCAAGAATTCGGATTAAATTGAACAGGATACGAATCAATAAATCCGTTCGATGATATGAATCTTATTGTCGGACGGATTTTTTATTGAAAACGACTGGTCGGTTGAAAATAAAATAACGACACCTTTTGTTTGGGTGAAACATCTCGAATCTTATATATCTTATGAATCCAAATCAAAACACGACAATAGAGATTGAAATTACAGAAAAAAGATTGTTGATAAAGATGCCCAAGAATGAAATGGACATTCAATTTATCCGAAAATTCAAATTTGTGCGATGGGATTCTAATCTTTATAAATGGATTATTCCGAATTATGGAGAAAATCTTGAGCTATTAAAAAGTTACTTCAACATCCGAATTGCAAAAATCGGCACAAATCCATGTGAAGTTTGTAAGCCTGAAAAAAACATTACTGATGTATTAATTAATCAGAAATTACCAGAATTGGATTTACTGGCGTTAAACGAGATTGGGCAGTTTAAACACTGGATGGAACACAAACGGTACAGCAATTCAACTGTAAAAACATATTTGATGGCCATAACGACTTTTCTTCGGTTTTTGCAGCCCAAAACAAGTGCAGAAGCTACCAATGAAGATATGCGGCGTTTTGTATATCAATATATGATTCCACGAAAGCTAAGTTTTTCGTATCAAAACCAGGCTGTAAATGCGGCAAAGCTGTTTTTCAAAACCATTCGTGGATCGGTATTAATAACCGAACAACTGGAACGACCGCGTAGCGAACATAAACTGCCCAATGTATTAAGCAAAGAAGAGGTGGCCATTTTGCTCAAAGCACTTGTAAACATGAAACACCGGACCATGTTAAGCCTGATTTATTCGTGCGGATTAAGACGAGGTGAATTGCTGAATTTGCTGCCATCGGATGTTGACAGCAAACGGGGTTTGCTCATTATCAGGCAAGCCAAGGGGCGAAAAGACAGAATAGTTCCTTTGTCGCTTAAGACCATCGACCTGTTACGGGAATACTACAAAATGTATCGGCCGAAGGTATGGCTTTTCGAAGGACAAAATGCTGGGGAACCATACAACGAGCGGAGCTTGCAGATGGTATTAAAAAATGCACTCAAAACCGGAAAGATTAAAAAACCAGCAACCCTTCACTGGTTGCGTCATTCGTATGCAACACATTTATTGGAGAATGGAACTGATTTGAGATATATACAGGAAATTTTAGGGCATAAAAGTTCGAAGACAACCGAAATTTATACCCATGTAAGTACTCGCAGCATTAAAAAAATAAAATCGCCATTTGATGAACTTGAATTATGAAAAGTTGTGTAAGTTTACAGAAATATAACGAAATAATGTTTCGCCTATATGGTAAGATTTTCAGGCAATAGGGAAACTTTGTTTCGCATATATACAAGTTAGCAACAAGGCTAAAACCAGTGCGTATTCAATAATTATCAAAAAAATGTGTTTATTTGTAAATGGACGTTTAAAACAAATAAAAATGAAAAAAAGAAAATTTAATTACTTGGTAGCAATATTGCTAATTGCAATGTCATTTGCAGCATGCGATAAAGACGATTTAAGTGGAAATGCCAACCTTTCCATCTCTGCAAAAATTGAAAATGGTGTAATTCAGAAAAGTGCTAGTGAGGTAACTTCGGCAACATTAACCTTCAACGAGGGATATGTTTGGGTTAGGGAAATAGTATTTGATGGAGATATTAAAGGTGGACAAACGGTAAGTAAAACAATTGAAAGATTCTCTAAAATTGACTTTGCAACCGGAACCGCAACGCCAACACTGGATGATGTTATAATTCCTGCTGGCGAATATACTTTTATAAATCTTGGAGTTGAGTTAAGAGATGAAGACAATCAACCAAGTATTTTAATGAAAGGTATCTATCAAAGAACTGATGGAACTTCTTCTCCGATTGAATTTAGATTTAATTCGGGTGAAGTTTTCGAAGCAGAATCAGAGGGTGCGGTTGTTGAAAGTGATGAAACAGCCTTTGCAAGAATTGTTTTTGACCCAACGGTTTGGTTTAGTGTAATAAGTGTAACGCGTCTCGACAATGCAACAGTTAATGATGACGGAGTAATTATTATCAGTGGAAATAACAATTCTTCAATATTTGATGATGTTGCTGACCGGCTTGATATTTCAACTCAGGCTGAATTTGAATGAAAATTTTCAGAAAACTAACTAAGAATGAGGATGATAATATTACCCTCATTTTTTTTGTTAATTAATTCAAAGCCCAGTTGCTAACATTTTGTAAATTGCATTGCGGGGTTCGTGCGGTGTCGTTTGCTGGATTCTCGTTTCGCAGTTCCGTGTCCTGCCGGACAGGAACGAGCTCCGAAATCCGCAACGACAACTTACAAGTGACCGTTGTGGGTCAGTTTAATCGCTCATTGAAACAGTTTCGGTTTTAGACAAAGTTTTTAAATTGACGGATTTTGCGGTTTGACAGAACTTTGCCATTTGACAGGTAAATTAAAAATTTGGTTTCGAGCGGTTTGAGAGAGTTTCTGGGTTCGACAAGTTCCCGTTTTCATTGACAGACAATTTATATCTAAAACGTTCATTTTCAATTTGACACAGAATTTATTGACTTACAGTTTTTATTAGAGTTTTGTAAAAAGAAAAAAATAGACAAATGATTCAAGGAATCGAAAACCGAACCCACAACAGAAAGCTACCCAGCAAGTCGGATTTCCGTGCTTCATTGACAGGAAATTAGTAAATTGAAAAGCAGTTCGCCAGAGGAAGTTTATTAAGAAACGAATAGCCGCGTAACGCTATGGTGCAGATTGGAAAATTTAATTCAACTAAAATGAGAATACTTGGGACTGTCAAATTAATAATTTCGGTTGGTATCTTTCTCCTTGCAAGCTGCAAAAAACAAGAAACTCCAACAAATATCGTTGTCAATGTAAACTTGATTGATGAAAATGAATACGTGATCACCAATAATTCAGGCATTAATATTACTCTATCTGACGGACAAGAAAATTTTATGGGTGTAACTGGTTCAAATGGTGAATGCACTTTTAACAACCTTCCTTATGGAACTTTCAATGTTAAGTTTGAAAAAAGTGGTTTTATTTCAGAATATATCAATCCGGTACTTAGTCATAATGAAAATGACAGCATAAACTTTCATTCGTATAAAATGCTTGAGATACCTAATTTTGAAATATCCCTCGACAGCATTAATAGAAAATCAAAAGTTGGTGACAATTCCAGACTTTATGGATACGGAAAATTACATAACACAAAAGGACTTCCAAAAATTCAATATGAAACAATCGTATATTTCAGTAACAATATAAATGTATCAAAGGATAATTATCTCTTTTATCATTTCGGGGCAGTCATGATCTTCTATATAAATGGCAATAACTGCCAGATATGGATGTCAAACCCGCTTATTTCTTATTTAGTTCCACCCGGTTATGACACTTTATATGTTCGGGTATATGCCCGTGCAGCACATCCGGAATGGTTAGATATACGTGAAGAAGCTTTTGGTGTTCCTTCTGATGTTTATAAATGGGTAATTCCCAAATAACGCCAGATTCCTTGAATCAAGCTGTTTTGATATCTTTATTAATAAAAAGAATCATCCAAATTAAAGAAGAATTAAACGAAATAAAACCGAACCCACAACAGCAAAATACCCGCAAGTCGGGTTTCACTGCTTCGTTGACTGGAAATTAGTAAATTTAAAAGCAAATCTTCGTAGGAAGTTCATCGGGAAACGCCCGCCCTGCGTGTATTTGCGGAACGTTATGCCGCATTTTATGTGTGACACAGAATATAGACAAAACCAGAAATGTGAACTTTAAAATTTACTTATGAAAACATTGAATGCTCTTATTATTATCTCAATCACGATGATGCTCTTTTCGTGTAATAAATCTGGTGAAATTATACCGGATAAGATAATTTTTAATGAAATTGATAAAACAATTACCGCTTCACATTCTGATTCAATAGAGGGAACATGTAAAGACTTAATTTTTAATATCCAAGTATTAAATCAATCTGACAATACTGCGGTAATTAGATTGAACAACGTATTTATTACATGCGATGGATTCAATAGTATTCTTGCAAACTCTTCTACTGGAAAAGTCTTGACTTTGAATGAAAACCAAGAAATTTCTGAAAATGGTGACTGGAAAAGTGCCAACGGCATTTGTTTAGACGAGTTTGCAGGCAAAGGAGAAAAATTTATTGGTTATAGATCTGGATTTTTTCCTTCCGGAGTGACAAATTATAATTATGGGTGGATAAAAATTGAATTGTCTTCTGATAAAAAAACTTTAAGAATCATTGAACGAGCTACAAACTATGCGGAAAATAAATCAATCAATTCTGGACAGTTGAAATGAAAACGCAGCATAACTTCAGCTACCCGTCCTTTAGATTTACATGGATTTATTAACAGGAAGAGTGTATTTTGAGTATGATGATGATGTAAGGGGTTGAAATTCTTTTCTTTTTGCTACTTTTTCTTTTCTTGTTGATAGTTCTTAACTTGTTAATAAAAAAGAATGGGGTGAACTTGGCTACCCGCTAGGCTTTAAGGCCTATCACTTGTATTAGTCCCCATTCTTTTGATCAGTTGCCCAGAACCATTTAGAATAATAGACACAAGGTCTTTGAAAGGTGATAGTTTAGGCAACTTCGTTTTACTAACAATTAAAACCAAAGTTATGAAAAAGGTTCAGTTTTTCGTTGGTATTGATGTATCAAAAGCCACACTGGATGTCTTTATTCATGGGCTTAATTTGTACTTTGTTGTTGAAAACAGCCTTCAGGGTTTTGTTTGCCTGTTGGAAAAGGTAATGACGGGAACCAAATGCAAAACAGAAGACCTGTTCTTCTGCTTTGAAAATACAGGAAAATACTCCCGTATGCTTAGTGTATTCCTGCAAAGCGAAAACATCTTGTTTACGATGGAATCAGCCCTTCAGATTAAAAAGTCGTTGGGAATTACCCGGGGCAAGAATGATCGGATAGATGCCAAACGGATAGCCCATTATGCCTATGAGAAACGAGAAAGCCTGGTTCCGACTATTCTTCCGGGTGCGAAGATTGACCAGATCAGGTCTTTAATATCATTGCGCGAGAAACTCCTGAAACATCGTACCGCCTACAAAAACGGGATTTCTGACTTGCATGATTGCTATGAAGATGGAGACTCGAAACTAATAAAAGAAGTACAGCTGCGCCTGATAAGCAACCTGAACGATGAAATTACAAGAGTTGAGCAAAAAATGGAGGATATTATTGAAAGTGATGAAAGCATATCCAGGAACTATAAGCTCATTCTGTCCATTCGGGGTGTGGGAAAAATACTTGGATTTTACATGATTGGATATACTGCCAATTTTACCTCGTTTGCTAATGCAAGGGCATTTGCCTGCTTTGCCGGGATAGCGCCATTCAGTTATTCGTCTGGTACAGTGAAAGGAACTCCAAGGGTACATCCTTTTGCGAACAAAATGTTGAAAGCTTTATTAAATTTGGCAGCAATGGCGGCGATAAAATACCAGGGAGAATACCTGCAGTACTTTAACAAACGAGTAAATGAGCTTGGAAAGAATAAAATGAGTACACTAAATATTATTCGAAACAAAATCGTTTATCGAGTTTTCGCTGTTGTTCAAAGACAAACGCCTTATGTGGATTTATTGAAATTTGCGGCATAAAAACGACTCGAAAATTTGGTTTTGTCTTAGAATACAAGTTCGGCAGCAGTGGTTTTCGGTGTGTATCTTTCCGCTCGGGCTGCTTTTCGGCTTGACAGGAAATCACCCGCAGTCCGCCCCTGCGTGTAGCTTCCTACGTTATGCCGAATTTTAACTGGGCCTTCGTCCAATGGGA